>CAYGOT010000076.1:0-24254 GCA_964351595.1 uncultured Roseivirgaceae bacterium
TAATCAGGCTCTGCCTTACCCAGAAAGAAGACTTCTAAACCGCGATAACCTGAAAAGATGAGAGTTAGAGTTGTTGCAAACTGAGTTTTGTGATCGTTTTGGTGTCTGAAATGTCAATGATGAGTTCTTACCTTCTGACAAAAGGCACATTCACGGCAAGATAATCCATTGATCAAGCCTCAACGGGAACTGTTGAGAAGTGGACTTTGAGAATTGAACAACTAATTACTGTTGATCTCCTGTAGACCTAACTGACTCAAACTTTTCTTTTCTTAGCTTGACTAAATCAATATCCTCATCGCCTGCTTTGTGATTTACATAGTAGATGATGAGGTTCATCATTTCATCTTTTGTGCCCCAACCATAGGTAACGTCCCTAGGTGGTATGTATGGATTGAGAGGATTAGACATGGTATTGTCAAAGGAGGCATTGGCTATAATCGTGGAACCAGCCGGAACCTTCACTAATGATTTGAATTGATAAGTGGTTTGCCAATTGAAATCCCATTTGGGTATTTTAATAAGGGGTATTTCAGTGCTATCAGGGGTAATAGCATAGGCATGAAAAGACTGCCCTAAATAGTGCATATGCGGCTGAACGGATATCAATGAGATATCTTTTTCGACTTTGTATTCAATCCTAAAGGATGGACGAGTATTTGCCTTAATAAGGAAGAATTTATCGACAATGTGGCGCTCAACCAAACCTAAGGTGTATACTTCTCGCTCAACTTTGCCCTTGTTGAAATAGAAGTTGATTGTCGATTGATCCGTGGTATCAATTGAAGATGGTGCGTAATGCATATTAAGGACGATATCCGTATTAGCATAAAGCTTCTTGCCTGTGCCCGGAGGGTAAAAGACAGGAAAGTTTCCCGGCACCCAGCCATACATAAATTCGTCAGAAAGTGGCTTGGTTTGATAATCATAAACCTTGGGGTCAGTTTCTGATAAGCCATCAATACCGCGAATCTCATTGGTAGTATCAGCCATAACCCGACTATGGTGTACATACCTCTTGTTGCCAGGTATGAACTCAATAGCCTCCACATATGTATCTTCCGGTAGGTCGGTGGGGATATTAAAAAACCTGAATTCTTCCGTTTGATTCCCAGGTATATCAAATGGCTTGGTCATACTAAAAGAAGCATCCGGTTTTCGGTAGGGGTTAGGGCCAAAAGAGACTGGTGTATTTTGATTTGACTTTTTTTCAACTCCTTTGGCCATCCCATTTCCGATCCACGCATATAGCTTTTCCAGCTCTTCTTCCGGAACAATACGTTCATTGAGGAAGGTTTGATATGTTGGGTCTGCCTGCCAAGGGGGCATGTAGTTGATGGCGGTGACGTAGGAAATGAAATCTGCTCTTTTTGCCATATCTTCATAAGTAATCAAATCGAACGGGCCTGAACGGCCTGGTTGATGACACGGGGTACAGTGAGTGTGAATAATGGGCTGTATGTCATCATAAAATGTGAGAACAGCTTCCTCATTCTGCGCATGACCGGATAGACACACAGTGAGCAAAAACAGAATAAGGCTTAGAAGGATTTTAGTCTGAGGTGTCAATTGTTCTGGTAGCTAGTCATATTGATGAAACAACCGATGGGTTCTGTTTCCTTTACCGCAATCTCGTTTCCTTCAAGATAGGCACTTAGCGCATCTTCGAGGTAGTACTCAGTGGTAACTCTTCGATACTTGCCAAGTGCATAAAACCAATTATCAATCATCCCACGGTAAATCAGATCACCATTGTTGTCCACTACAACAACCTCAGGGGTAACGGTAGCTCCAAAGACGTCAGTCAAAACCCTCTGTTTATCTGAAAGCACTGGAAATTCGAAACGATACAGAGAAGCATATTCAGCTATGGTCAATAATCCGACATCTCTTAAGGGAACGACTCCAATTAGATCAATATTTTGCTGCTCAAATTGCTTGTGGAAAGTGCGCAGCTTATGTCCATATTTCTGACAAATAGGACATTGATGTCCAAGGAAAATGTAGACCGTGAGCTTTTTATTCCGGTAGGTGTCCAGAGAGAATATGGTGCTATCGTAATTGAAGAGGCTAATCTTGTCGAGTGCCGCCGCATAGTTGGGCTTGATGTCGTCAAGCTCTACCTGAGCCTGCGAACTGAACACCGTAGAAAATAATGCCATGCATACAATGATGAGGAAACGACTCATAATACAAATCTAACGAATGATAGGCTGATTTAATTCTGATAGTTGTCATGGAAGCCCTTAGAGTCCGCTAATAAAGAATTTTGAACAGCTAAATAAATGATGCGTTTAATATGGCCAGCTTACTTAGTTTTACCACTCATGAATTTCTTGTATCCGGCTTTTTTGTGGGCGCTGACGGCCCTGGCCATCCCAATAATCATTCACCTTTTTAATTTCAGACAGCCTAAGAAGGTTTTCTTCTCGAATGTTAGGTTTCTGGATTCGGTAAACAAGAAAAGCAGCTCGAAAATTAGACTTAAGCATCTGCTTGCGCTAGCGGCGCGACTTCTGATGATTTTTTTCCTGGTGATGGCCTTTGCTCAACCGTACCTATCGGAAAACAGTGCCGGACTGAATACCCGACAAGTGTACTTCTACATGGACAACTCCCAGAGTATGTCTACACCTGTATTAGGTAATGCGACTGCTTTTGACGAGGCTTATAGTTTGGTCAATCAAATTGTAGACTTGTACCCAAGAGAGACCCAATACAAATTGCTGACCAATGATTTCGCGGCATTCAGCAATAGCTTAAAGAGCAGAGATGAAATCAAGGAGCTTACTACAGAGTTGACATTTTCTGATAAGTCCAGGTCATTGACCGAAATAACGAGCCGAATGGAGATAGAGCAAATAGGTGAAGACGCTTCTGATGTGTTCTTTATCTCCGACTTTCAAAGGTCGACTATTGGAGAATACTCCTCCAATTTTTCAGCGGACACTCTAAATAACTATCGTATTCTACCGATACCGGCTAGTGGTGTGACCAACCTTTTTGTAGATACCGTCTACTTAGAGAAGCCTTTCCTTTTTAATAATGAGGAAAACAAATTGCTAGTGACTATCAGGAATGGAGGAGAAGTAGACGGGTTGGGCATACTAGTCAAGTTTTTTATTGCAGATAATCAATATTCGTCAGCCACTGTGGACGTAGTGGCGGGTGGGGCTACAACTTTAGCTTTTGACCTGAGCGGGAATTTCGCTCCATCCAATAATTGTAAGATCACCATTGAGGACTATCCTGTGGTGTTTGATAATGAGCACTACTTCGTATTGAAATTGGCTAATCGTGTGGATGTAGTAGAAATTGGAAATTCATCCAGCTCTCCTTTTCAGGCGGTTTTTGCTAATGGTCAGCTGTTCAGGTATCAGTATTTTGATGTTGGCAATGTGGACTACAGTGCAGCGGCTAGTGCTCAATTGGTGATTTTCAACGGAATAAACCGGTTTAATTCAGCGCTTGAACCCCTCTGTGCGGAGTTGCTTCGAAAGGGTTTGTCTATGATGATTGTTCCTTCAAGTACGCCAGACTCTCTTTCTTATAGTCGGGTTTTGCAGATGCCAGTGGAGTTAAACTCATCTGCGAGGGAGGCACCTCTGTCCACTGTGGATGTCACCAATCCCTTCTTCGAAAATATCTTCGAGGAAATAGAGGGTCGCTATGAAACACCAAAAGGAACAGCGTTGCTCAGTTGGCCCACAAGAGGAATCGATCTCCTAGAGTTTCGCAATGGTGACGCATTTCTGTCATCAATCAATATTGCCCAAGGGTCAATGTACCTCCTGGCTAGTCCCCTATCCCCAGACTTCTCCGACTTTTCCAGGCATGCCCTTTTTGTGCCGGTGATGTATAAAATTGCTTTGAGTAGTGCAAGTACCGGGGATCAACTGAGTTTTTCTGTAGATGATGGATTAATAAGTCTCAAGCTTGATTCGCTAGTATATGAGACCGTTTATCAGCTCAAAAATGAGACAGCAGAACTTATACCTGATCAACGTATTGTTAATAATAGATTGATTTTAGAATTGCAGTCAGACGAATCCTCTGTCGGGTATTATGACATCATGCAGGGTGAGGAAAAGGTAAGCTCGATAGCTCTAAATCACAACAAAAGGGAATCTTTGATAGGATCTCTCACCAATCAGGAATTGGCGGTAGCCTATGGAGGGCAAGGTAATGTTGAAGTCAGTGAAGTGATATCATCTGAGCAGTATACACAGGAACTCAGACAGCAGTACGATGGCAAGAATTTATGGAAATATGCGCTAGTTTTGTCATTGATTTTTTTGCTAGCCGAAGTGCTGATCTTACGATTTCTTTAGAAGAAAATGTCAATACTACTCAAAGGAGCCACTGTTCTCATACCTCACTCTGAAAAGCATAAGCAAGAAGTAGATGTATTGATAGGTGCGGATGGGCTTATCGAGAAGATTGACAAGACGATATCGTCCAGCGCTGAACAAGTGCTGGACTGTCAAGACCAATATTTAACACTGGGTTGGTTTGATATGAGGGCTCATTTCAACGATCCGGGACATGAGTACAAAGAAGATTTACGATCGGGTGCCAGGCTGGCCCAGACCTCTGGCTTTACAGATGTAGCCATACTGCCAAATACCCAGCCCGTACTCCAAACAAAGAATGATTTGGCCTATGTAATTGGTAGAACCGCTGATATGGTCTGCCAGGTTCATCCTATGGCTGCAGTGACAAAGGATGCTAAAGGCGAGGAACTGACCGAAATGATGGATTTGCATCATGGTGGTGCAGTGGCGTTTACCGATGGCGATCAACCTCTTTGGCATACAGACATATTGCTCAAGTCATTGCAATATCTTCAGCCCTTTGGTGGTACGCTCATCAATCTTCCTCAGGACAAATGGCTTTCTATGTTCGGAACTATGAATGAGGGTATGACTAGTGTGATGCTAGGAATGAAGGGAATCCCAGGGATGGCTGAAGAAATAATGATTGACCGTGACCTGAAGTTATTGGAATATGCCGGAGGGAAGATTCATTTTTCCTGTGTCAGTACTGCTGGCGCAGTAGACCTTATCAGAAATGCAAAAGCGAAGGGGTTGCAAGTAACCTGTGATGTTGCCATCTATCACTTGATCTATGACGATACCGCTGTTGAAGACTATGACACTAACTTCCGGTTAAGCCCACCATTGAGAGGAATGGAGGACAAAGAAGCGCTTATAGCAGGTCTTGCCGATGGGACTATTGATTGTATAGTTTCTAATCACACTCCTCAGGATGAAGAATCCAAGAAGCTCGAGTTTGACCTGGCAGATAATGGTATGATTTCACTCCAGACCTTCTGGCCATGGCTGGTATCCCTACAAGAAAACTTACCTCTTGATATTACAATCAATAAGATTACTACTGCACCAAGACAAATCCTGGGTCAATCAGTTCCAGAGTTAAAAGTTGGAGAGCAGGCATGTTTGACTATCGCCAACCCAAATGAGAAGTGGCTTTATGATAAGAGAAGTAACCAGTCAAAATCTCAGAATTCCCCATTGATGGGTAAGGAGCTGACAGGAAAAATAACAGCTGTAGTTCGAGGATCACAATTGGTGAAGAGCCTTTGATGATGAAGAACCAACTCATCGCCGTGCCCATCCGATTCGGATCTATTGCGGGCGCACTAACGATAATCCTCTTCTTGGTGTTGTACTCGATGGAAGTCAATCCATTGGTTGAGGCCAGGGTAGTAGATCTTGTATTGATCCCAATGTTTCTGTATTTCGGACTCAAGGACTTTAGGGACTATCGTAATGCTGGGGTTTTACATTATTGGCAAGGCATGACGGTAGGAGTGATAATCTACCTACTCATGGCGCTAGTGTCATCAGTGTGGATTATGTCTTTTTTGGAGTTCATTGATCCAGACTTATTGAGTAAATATATCCTTGATAGAGCGGAATTGCTTGAAGGAAGCAAGCTTCAAATAGTGGAACAAATGGGTGAGCAAGCGTATCTGGAGTCTAAGGAAGAAATACAAACAATTACCTCGTTGGATTTAGCGCTTGATGACTTTCTCAAGAAATCTATAATCGGGCTCATGCTGACTATTATGATTTCGGTAATTTTAAGAAAAAAACCCATCTAGAATGTCAGAGGAAAACGATCAGGTGTCAAGCCAACTGACCCATGCTGCGAGAAATGGACTCCTGATGGGTTTTATCAGCATAGTCCTTACTTTGTTGATTTACATGGTGGATATCAGCATCATGGTTGAGTGGACGTTCTCACTATTCACTTTCCTGCTTTTTGCGATATTGACAGTCATCTTTGGAAGGGGGTATCGTACTCAGGTTGGAGGCTATTTGAGCTACGGTGAGTCGTTTCAGTATGCTTTTGTGGTTGTAGCGGTTTCCGGGTTGATTGGACTCATGTTCAACATTATTTTATTCAATATCATCGATCCGGAGTTGCCTGAGACTTTGACCAGACTCATTATGGAAGCTCAGGAAAAGATGCTTCTTAATTTTGGTGCATCCGATGACATGATAGACGATACACTGGAAACTATGGAAAGAGACTTGCCGACACAATATACACCCCTGGGACAGCTGAAGTCTTCCTGGGCTATTGTCTTGGGCGCAGGTATATTGGGGGCGATCACCGCCATTTTTATCAAGAAAAAACGACCGGAATTCTCTGCTGATGATTGAAAAAGCCAAGAAAGACCTGTCCATAGTAGTTCCGTTGCTCAATGAGGAAGAGTCCATCCCCGAATTATGCGCGTGGATTGAAAGAGTAGTGACGCCACTAAAATACGATTATGAGATCATCATGATTGACGATGGCAGCACTGATGACAGTTGGGAACGCATAGAAGAATTGTCCAAGGCAAACTCCGCCATCAAGGGGATTAGGTTTAACAGAAACTACGGAAAGTCAGCTGCACTAGATATTGGATTCAGAAATACCAAGGGTAAGGTCGTGATTACGATGGATGCCGATCTCCAGGATAGTCCGGATGAGATCCCAGCACTCTATGACTTGATAGACAAAGAAGGTTTTGACCTGGTATCAGGATGGAAACAGAAACGCCATGATCCAATCTCAAAGACCATCCCTTCAAAGTTTTTCAACTTCATCACGAGTTGGTTTTCAGGGATCAAACTGCATGATTTCAACTGCGGTCTAAAGTCTTACAACTACAGAGTAGTCAAGAGCATAGAGGTATATGGTGAAATGCACCGATATATTCCTTTCATCGCCAAAGGCCAGGGCTTTGGCAAAATCACCGAGAAGGTCGTAGAGCATCGTGCGAGGAAATATGGTGTCACCAAGTTTGGTTGGGAACGGTTTATCAATGGCTTTCTGGACTTACTCTCGATCTCCTTCGTATCTAAGTTTCGTAAGCGACCGATGCATTTCTTCGGCAGTCTGGGAACCCTTTCATTTCTGACAGGAAGTGCTATTACCATCTGGTTGGTCTTCGAGAAAGTATATAAGATATATACGGAGCAGCCAGTCAGAGAGGTAGTTGATCAGCCGCTGTTCTTTATTGCGCTTGCTGCCGTACTAGTAGGAGTGCAGCTCTTTTTGGGCGGTTTCCTAGCGGAAATGATGATCAGACAGACTGCAAGAAAGAACGATTATCTGATAAGCGAGAAAATAGGAATTTGAACCCACAGTTCTCCGTCATCATCCCTGTTTTTAATCGACCAGACGAGGTAGATGAACTTCTCGATAGTCTGACAAAACAATCCAACAAAAACTTCGAGGTAATCATCATCGAAGATGGTAGCGATCTGAGTAGTGAATCAGTTGTAGAGGGCTATTGTGATCAGCTTAAAAAGCTCATTTATGAGTATATCCCGAATGGAGGTCCTGGGCCTGCCAGAAACAAAGGAGCCAGCTTAGCCCAAGGTGATTGGCTTGTGTTCTTTGATTCCGATTGTATCATTCCGGAGGAATATTTTTCGCTTCTTGCCCACTACCTTCAGAACCATAAAATTGACGCGTTTGGTGGCCCTGATAGAGCTCACAAAGACTTTAGTACTATTCAAAAAGCGATATCGTACAGCATGACTTCCCTACTCACCACTGGTGGTATCCGAGGGTCAAAATCATCTGCGGAAAAATTCAAACCCCGGAGTTTTAATCTGGGAATTAAGCGCTCGGTCTTTGGTCAATTGGAAGGGTTTAGCCATTTGCGCTTTGGTGAGGATATGGACCTAAGCTTTAGGTTGGAAAGCCAAAATTTTACAAGCGCACTCGTTTCAGAGTGTTGGGTATATCACAAGCGAAGAACGAAATTTCAACAATTCTTCAAACAGGTTTTTAATTCGGGAATGGCGCGTATAGTGTTGGGTAAACTACATCCCCGCACGACCAAACTCGTACACCTATTCCCAATGGTTTTTACGATAGGATTGGCGGTAAGCTCTATAGCGAAGATTCTGGGGCTATCTGTTTTTTTTAACCTTTATGGAATGTACGGTATTGCTCTTTTCCTACACGCACTAGTAACGGAAAGGAATCTGCTTGTTGCGGTAGCGGCAGTCTGGGCTGGCTTCACACAGCTCGTCGGATATGGATGTGGCTTTGTCTATGGATTTTACAAGGTGCACATCCTGGGACAGGAAGATTTCGCATTTCGCGATAGCTTCTACAGCTAGGCTTGCTTCGAGACGAAAAAGACCTCTTCGTCCATGGGTAGCGCAAAGCGCTTAGATTTTTCTGCTGGCAACTCCGTGACGAACTGGTCCACCTTCACATTGAAGCCAGCTGTTCTGAGCCTCTCTGGATAATCCTTGCCATAGAGCCGCACATGATCTGATTGACCAAAGCGATGCTCGCGCTCGTTGGGGTCTGTAATAGAAGTGTCCTCATCAGTCACATCAGGTACGGGATGGAAAATCGGTATCTGTATAATACCCCAGCCGCCAGGCTTCAAAACCCGCTTCAGTTCGCTCATTGATCTGATGTCATCCCTGACATGCTCCATCACATGATTGCAGAAGACTACATCGAAGGTGTTCGCTTCGAAAGGGATATCATGTATATCCATCTTGACCTTAGCGAGAGGAGACTCTATATCCGCGGTGATATAGTCAAGGTTTTCCATCGCCTCAAAACGCTCGATGAAGCAAGCTTCGGGAGCCACATGTAAGACTTTTAGGTTTGCGGTGAAAAAGTCGGTCTTTTCTTTGAGGTATAGATACATCAGCCTATGTCTTTCCAGGGCCAGACAATTTGGGCAAAGCGCGTTAGCCCGGGATACGCGACCATAGGGTAAAAACTTCTTGAAGGTCTTGCTGCAAACGGGACACTCGACTGCATTGCCGCTGTAAATCAGGCCCAGGAGTTTCAAAAAGGGAGGGCTGATAATCTGCAAGTATTTCCTGGGAATTCGCCTGATCAGTAGGCTGATGATCTTTTTCACTATCGTGTGGAATGAATTTTTGCAAAGATAGCATTGCAATGGCTATTCATTTAATTTGGTGCTAAATTCCTGATATGAGGCCTATTGATTCTTGGCGTTTCTGTCTCCTTATGATGCTAATGATAAGCCTGGCTAGTGCAGAATGCCTGGCTCAGGAGTCTGATGAGATCAAGAAAGATTTGCCTACCGAAAAAGTAGGATTCAAGGTGGAGGATGATAGCAAGGCCAACAGGCCTAAGAAGAAGAAAATAAGGTACATCATAAAAAATGGCACCTCAGGAATACTCTATGGTAACCCATGCGTGCTACAGGTAACGCGCCGAATGGGCTTTGAATATGCAGTTCAAACACCTCTGCTGCCCGGCAGCACAATAGAGCCAAGACGACTCTGGAACAACTTTAAGGTTAAACTACTCCTCACGCTCAAACACGGCCCATTTTGGAAGATATCGCTCAATAAGCGTCTCAAAGAATGTGGAATAAAGAGTGGCGATCGGGTGGGTTAGCTACCGCAATGCCTCAGGTAATATGCCGATATAGTTGAAAGGAGTAATGGCTTGAAGCTCCTTTTTAATAGCGTCATCTAAATCTAATGTATCTATAAACTCTGAGAGTGTGGACTGGGTCACTTTAGCATTTGTGCGGGTGAGACCTTTCAAAGCCTCATAGGGATTAGGATAACCTTCTCTTCTCAGGATAGTCTGTATCGCTTCTGAGACTACCGCCCAGTTGGCTTCCAAGTCTGCTTCGATAGCATCAGGATTGAGCTCAAGTTTGTTCAATCCTTTCTCAATAGACTGGAGCGCAATGAAGCCATGAGCTATTGGTAATCCAACATTGCGCAGGACAGTGCTGTCGGTAAGGTCGCGTTGTAGTCTGGAGATGGGCAGCTTTTCTGATAAGAAGGAAAATACTGCATTGGCCATACCAAGATTTCCTTCTGCATTCTCAAAGTCGATGGGATTGACCTTGTGTGGCATGGCTGATGAGCCCACCTCTCCGGCTTTGATTTTTTGCTTGAAATAGTTCATGGAGACATACTGCCAGATGTCACGACACATGTCAATCAAGATGGTATTGATTCTTCGTAAGTTGTCAAAAAGAGCTGAAATATGATCGTAGTGCTCGATCTGGGTGGTAGGACTGCTCCTCGTAAGCCCCAAATAGTCGCTCACAAAATCGTCAGCAAACTGCTCCCACTGGATCTCAGGGTAGGCCACATAATGCGCGTTGAAATTGCCGGTAGCACCTCCAAACTTTGCTGCAAAAGGAATGGTTTTGAGCAACTCTATTTGTTGCTGCAAGCGCTCGCAAAACACGAAAATCTCCTTGCCAAGACTGGTAGGAGAGGCGGGCTGTCCATGAGTCTTGGCTAGCATGGGTATATCCCTCCAGGACTTGGCGAGATTGGTCAGCAGGTGTACGATCTCCTCCAGTTTTGGGTAGTACTCACGCTCCAGTGCTTCTTTGACCTGTAGCGGAACGGAAGTGTTATTGATATCTTGAGAGGTCAGGCCAAAGTGGATGAACTCCTTGTATTCTGATAAGCCAAGTCCGTCAAATTTATCCTTCAGAAAATACTCAACAGCCTTTACATCGTGGTTAGTGACTTTTTCCTTGTCCTTGATGACTTGTGCATCTGATTCGTCAAAATCTATAGTAATCTGTCTTAGCTTCTGAAAGTCGCTGCTGTTAAAGCCTTTGAGTTGCGGTAGCGGAAGTTCACACAACGCGATGAAGTACTCAATCTCCACGAAAACGCGATAATTGATAAGACCGAACTCAGAGAAGTACGGCATTAAAGGTGTAGTGTTTTTGAGGTATCGCCCATCGACAGGGCTAATCGCGGTAAGTGCTGATAAGTTCATAGCGTGTAATTAAGCCGCAAAAGTAAAGCATAAAGCCCAGTTGGACTGACTGCATTCCGTTAAAACCGTCCATGGAATAATCCTATAAAAAGCATCTTTTCCAAAACGTTAGCGTCTAATGGCTTGTTAGCTTTGCGAACGATTTTTTTAACAACCTGAACCTACTAGTGAAATATTTGATAATCATAGGGTTGAGCCTGCTCAGCAGTTTTTTGCTTAATGCAAATGATAGAGACAAGTCTGGAAAAGATAAGTCTGAGCCATTTGCTGCTTATCAATTGAGCGCTACCCGTATAGATGAGGAAATAAAGCTTGATGGTATACTAGATGAAGCCATCTGGCAAATAGCAGATAAGGCGGATGGCTTTATGCTCAACTTCCCCAATGATACCATGGCACCCAGTGCTAAAACAGAGGTGATGGTGGCGTATGATGATCAAAACCTCTACATAACCGCGGTGCTTTACGATGATCGGATGGACGAGGATTTTATCAATACTTCTCTTCGTAGAGATTATGATTTTGGACAGAACGATCTTTTTGTCGTCTACATTGACCCGTTCAATGACGCGACCAACGGTTTCACATTTAACGTGACTCCTTATAATGTACAGCGAGAAGGACTGGTTTTTAATGGTCAGCGAGTCGACTCGGACTGGGATAACATCTGGTATAGTGAAACTAAAATATATGATGACCGATGGGTTGTCGAGATGAGTGTCCCTTTTAAAACTTTTCGCTTCAAGGACGGAGCTGATTTTTGGAAAGTTAATTTTGGAAGAAACGATTTGAAACGCAACGAGCGATCTTCCTGGATACCTGTACCGATCAACTTTTGGATATCCTCCCTGAACTTCACGGGTTCAATGAATTTTGATCAACCGCTAAAGAAGAATGGGCCTAACATGACGGTAATACCTTATGTGGCTGGTAATGCTGCTCGTGATTACGAAAATGGTGTGCCTACCAAGGTCAATGGAGCGGTTGGCTTTGATGCTAAAATAGGAGTGACCTCTTCACTGAATCTGGACTTAACAGTTAATCCGGACTTTTCACAAGTGGAGGTAGATCAGCAGCAGACCAACCTTAATCGATTCGAGCTATTTTTCCCTGAAAGGAGGCAGTTTTTTCTGGAAAACCGTGACTTATTTGCTGAGTTTGGTTTTAGTCGGGCTAATCCATTCTTCTCACGAAGGATCGGCATAGCGAAGGATACAGCTGACAATACGGTAAGCAACAGGATTCTTGCAGGGGCGCGGCTAAGTGGCAAAATCAATCAAAACTGGAGGGTTGGCCTACTCAACATGCAAACTGAGCAGGATGAAGCCATCGGTATACCTGGTCAGAACTTCACTGTAGCTACCGTACAACGACAGGTATTTGGAAGATCCAATATTGGATTCATTTTTGTCAATAGGGAAACGACTAGCGATGCGAGCTTTGAGAATGTTGATGATGAAGATGAATTGAGTGCCTATAACAGGGTAGCAGGATTAGATTTTAATTTGGCCTCTAACGATAACAAATGGCGCGGTAAGGCATTTTACCATCAATCTTTCTCGCCGGAAAATCAGGCAGAAGAGGCATCACATGGTTCTTTTCTATCCTATAGCTCAAGAAACCTTACAGTAAGGGGCGGTCACCAATATATTGGGGAGAATTTCAACGCAGAGGTTGGTTTTGTTCCTAGAAAGGATATTTGGAGGACTAATCCTGAGATCGAATATAGATTTTATACCAGAGGAACAAGACTCATCAGCCATGGTCCTGGTGTTGAGTTTGAGTGGATCACAGATAGGGATTTCAACTTGACTGATCAGCGCCAGCGGCTTAGGTATAGCTTCCAATTTGCGAATACTTCGCAGCTTTCATTTATTGGTTTCAACGAATACGTATTGTTGAGAGATAGCTTTGACCCGACCAATTCAGATGGGTTGGAGTTAGAGGAAGGCGAAGATTTTGACTACATCCGCTACGGTGTTTCTTATGATTCCGATAGGCGCAGTTTGATCTCTTACTCACTGGACGTGTTCAATGGTGGTTTTTTCAATGGAGACAGGTTCTTCTTACGCGGTGAGTTGAGGTATCGCTTCCAGCCATTTGGCAGTATATCGGCCAATTTCCAGTACAACAAAGTGACACTTCCGGCTCCATACAACTCCGCAGATTTGTACCTTGTAGGGCCGAGGCTGGAGATCTCATTTACGGACAAGATTTTCTGGAGCACTTTCATCCAGTACAACAATCAGATCGACAATATCAACCTCAACACCAGGCTGCAGTACCGCTTCAAGCCCGTGTCGGATTTCTTTATCGTCTATACTGATAATTACCTACCAGAAACCCTTGGGTCTAAGAACCGTGCGCTGGTACTGAAGCTGTCGTATTGGCTAAATATCTGACCCTCCTTTCTTAACTTTGCACCGCAACATTTTCGCTCAGCGGATGGTTTATTACCATAAATATTTTCATTCATGGCATTTGGGTTATTTAAGAGAAAGAAAAAAGTAAAGAATACTAAGGATAAGTACCTAAACCTCACAGTCAAAGAGGTAATCAAGGAAACTGATAAAGCGGTGAGTATCGTCTTTGATACCAATAGCACTGAGATGCCTTATGAGGCAGGTCAGTTTTTGACATTGATCGAGACGATCAATGGTCAAAAAATCAGGAGGGCTTACTCATTGTGTACTTCACCTTTCACCGATGAGTTTCCAGCTGTCACAGTCAAAAGAGTAGCAGGTGGCGCCATGTCCAATCATGTGAATGACACGCTACTGGCCGGAGCTCAAATAGAGGTGATGGAGCCAATGGGTCAGTTCACTACCGATTACAAATCAGGTAGGAAGAGACATCTCATTTTATTCGGTGGTGGTAGCGGTATTACCCCACTAATGGCCATTACCAAATCGGTGCTTTTTGAGGAGCCTCAAAGTATCATTTCGCTGGTTTACGCCAACGAATCTGAGCAGGATATCATCTTCAAGGACGCCTTAGCAGAATTACAAAAGCGATATGAAGGCCGCCTCAATGTGGTGCATGTTCTTAACAACCCTCCTGAGCATTGGAATGGCAAGACCGGTTGGATGTCTACTGACAAAGTGAAGACTATCATTGATGAACTACCCAAGTTGGATGCAACTAATACAGAATTCTTTACTTGTGGCCCTGGCCCAATGATGGATATTGTCGTAGAAGGATTGGAGGCGATTGGGGTACCAAAAGATCATATCAAGCTGGAAAGCTTCGAAGCTGGTAAAACTTCTCCCAAAGAAATAATGGGTGATGACGTAGCTTCCGGTGAAACCCGACCTGTAAAAATTATTATTGATGATGAGGAGTTTTCACTCTCTGTACCGGCTGATAAGACGATCCTGGAGCAAGGCCTGGAACAGAGTGTAGATATGCCGTATTCTTGTCAGAGCGGCCTTTGCACGGCCTGTCGGGGTAAGCTGATAAGTGGAAAAGTCAAAATGATCGAATACGACGGGTTGTCACAGAGCGAGTTGGATGACGATTATGTGCTTTGCTGTCAGGCTCACCCCGAGACAGATGATGTGGTCATCGAAATCGGATAGACATCACCTCTTGATCAATATATTTGTTATTACTGACTTGTGACCTCCAAGCCTTATATAATAAGATCATGTGGGTAGACGAGAGATGGTTCTTCACTATTCTTCTTGCACCCATCGGAGTTCAACCCATTTCTTAAAGCTTCGCTTTTCTATAGCTACCGCAATCGATTTAAATATCGGAAATATTCGATTGAGCTTAAAAGCGGCCTGAAAGATCAGTGATGGGTAGATGGCTTTTTGTTTGGAGCGGATTCCTTTCAGCAATGCTTTTGCCACATGCTCAGCGGATTGGGTCATCAATGGTTTTGGACTATGATCAGCACTGTCAAAAAACGAGGTGCGCGTACCAATAGGGTAGACGAGTTGGAGATGCTGGCCTTGATCAAGTTCATGTCTATAGGTGACAGCAAAAGCATGTAACGCGGCTTTTGTACTCGCATATTGTGCATAGCCAGGTAAGGGCCAGAGTGACATAGCACTGGCGGTGATCAAAACCTGAAAGGGTCTGCTCCCATGCAATGCTTTCATCTTGTGAGCGGAGTAAATTGGTGAGATAGTGTTTACTTTGTAGATCCTTTCCGTTCGCTCCCAATCGGCCGTCCTGGTTTTTTCAAAATAGGCAAACCCTGCATTCGCGATGAAAATGTCTATTCGGCCAAATTGCTCAAGGGCAAAGTCAAATAGCCGATCAACTTGCTGGTGATCACTGACATCACAGCTAAAACTGCGATATTCTTCATTTTCCGGTAGGGAGGAGAGGTCGCTAGCAACCACCTGATAGCGCTCTCGCACGAGGAG
This sequence comes from uncultured Roseivirgaceae bacterium, assembly GCA_964351595.1. Classification (GTDB taxonomy): domain Bacteria; phylum Bacteroidota; class Bacteroidia; order Cytophagales; family Cyclobacteriaceae; genus UBA6059. The sequence goes on from CAYGOT010000076.1 coordinate 15,663, forward strand.
AGGTAAGAGCGCAGCACCTATGCCCGAGGCTGCCCCCGTGAGCACAACTACGGGGTTGCTACTCATTGAGATCGAGGACAAGGAAGTGATCATCCATCACATTGCCTACGAACACTTTGCCTTGATAAATGGGCGCAACCGTAGCAGCGGCCATATTGCTACCATCGTCGAGATATAATGTAGTTTGTTGATAATCGCCAGTACCATTATAGTTGATCTTGATTGCTTCCGAAGCGGAAAAGGGCTTCTTGCCAGCTGCGTATGAGGTAAAGGAAAGCAGACTGGGATGACAACCGATCCACAACGCACCTTCCTCGTCAAATTCAATATTGTCGACTCCTGTGCCTGCGTCAATATTCTCAATAAAGTCTAAATCTCCATTTTCTTGTCGATTGTAAACTTTGACCATGAAGTCTCTCGGGGAAGCGACAAACATGAGTGATCGCTCTTGATCATAGTTGATACCGTTAGCGTAGGCAATGTCTTCAGCGACTATTCTATAATCTTCGTTTTTTACATGCACGACATTTGAAGCTCTTAGTCCCAGGTAGTTTTCGGCCAAGATGCCCAGGTTGCTGGTTTTGCCATGATCATTGGTGTAGTAAAGCTCGTTTTCCGAAAGGGCGACCACATCATTTGGGCTGATCATCAGCTCATCTTGCAAGGTCTCGACATAGACCAGGCTATCACTATGGTATAAATCAAACACCTCAATAGTATGCTTGCCACTGACATGGTTGATTGCCCAAATCCTATGTTGGTCCGCTGCAAGTTTCAGCATGCTAATGCCATGTGGATAGAAGGGTTCTTTGAAATTTTGCGATAGCAGAATGGGTGTAAATGTGAGGCCGTCTAATCTCATAAGATAAAGGCCCCCCTGTACTGCAGCACCATCTCGGCGGGCAGCACGATCATCCGAGGAAAGAATCAGAAAACGCTGCTCACGATCAATCTCAATATCTTCAACGCCAGCTAAGGCTACTTTAGCGATGATCTTATCAGTATTGATAGGATCGATGGGCCTGAAAAATCCTGTGGAATAAAAAGTATAACCAACGAAAACGGCGACTATCATAATGATGATGCCGAGAATGGATAATGCTTTCTTCATACTTCCAATATAAGCAAAACCTTAAGACCTCAATTAATTGATTTTTAGCCCATTTATCATGTAGTAAGACTATTCATCAATGGAGTTGAAAATCGTCTCAAACTATTTCCTACCTTCAATAAATATCCAACTAATCAATACTATGAAAAAACTATTTCCGATAGGAGCCCTCCTATCACTTCTAATGTTTGCTCAATGTCAGGCCCCCAGCAGTGGAGATAGTGCCTCACCATTGACATTCTCGGTGACCTATGACGAATCGCTCGGTGCGGAGGGATTTGATGGTCGAATGCTACTTTTGATCTCTGACAATGATGATCGGGAGCCACGATTTCAGATTAATGATAATGACAATACGCAGCAGGTCTTTGGCCTGGATGTGGAAGGCTTGAAGCCTGGTCAGGCGACTGTCTTCACAGCTGGAGAGATTGGTTACCCCATCAAGAGTATCACGGGGCTGCCAGCAGGTGAGTACTATGTGCAGGCGCTGCTACATAAGTACGAGACTTTCAACCTTTCTACTGGCTACACGGTGAAGTTGCCTATGGATCAAGGGGAAGGCCAGCACTGGAATATCTCACCTAAGAACATCTACAGTACTCCGAAAAAGGTGCGTATCGATCCCTCTAAAAATGAAGTTATTGAGATCAAAATTGATCAGGAGATACCTGCGATAGAGCCTGTGGCTGATAGTGAGTATATCAAGCACATTAGGATTCAAAGTGACCTGCTGACCGAGTTTTGGGGTCGCCCGATGTATTTGCAAGCGAATGTGTTAGTCCCTCATGGCTTTGACAAGGATGCAGATACTGAGTATCCATTGATGGTATTTCACGGTCACTTTCCAGATACTTTCGGAGGATTTAGAACTGAAGAACCTACTGCTGATCCCGATGATGGGGTCTATACGGCACGATTTGGCATCACAGGATATAAGTACATCCAGGAAAAGGAAGCCTACGATCTCTACCAAAAGTGGATCAGTGATGACTTTCCCAGGTTTATCGCTATCGAAATCCAGCATCAAAATCCTTACTATGATGATAGCTATGCCGTCAACTCGGCGAACATTGGCCCTTACGGTGATGCCATCACCTATGAGTTGATTCCTCACGTGGAGGAGATGTTCAATGGAGCAGGAGAAGGCTGGAGTAGATTCCTCTATGGCGGTAGTACCGGTGGCTGGGAAGCATTGGCCGTCCAAGTATTCTACCCTGAAGAGTACAACGGTTGCTTTGCTGCATGCCCTGACCCGATTGACTTTAGAGCTTATACTCAGGTAAACCTGTATGAAGATAAGAATGCTTACTATACTGAAGGCACATTCAGAAAGACGGCCAGACCGGGCAGAAGAGACAATAAAGGTCGACTATTTGCTACGCTTGAGATGATGAACCATCGAGAGATGGCGTTGGGATCAAAAGGAAGATCGGGTGACCAATGGGATATTTGGCAGGCCGTCTACTCCCCTGCGGGTGATGATGGCTATCCAAAGCCAATCTGGGACAAAATGACCGGAGAGATAGACCCTGAGGTTGCCAACTATTGGAAAGAGAACTTTGACCTGCGCTACATCATGGAGCGTGACTGGGCCAAGATAGGTAAGAGCCTTGAAGGGAAAGTCAATATCTACTGCGGTGACATGGACAACTACTATCTCAACAATGCTGTGGTGCTTACGGAGCAATTCCTTGAGAGTACGACAGATCCATACTACGGCGGAGAAGTCGACTATGGCGACATGGCCGAGCACTGCTGGAACGGTGATCAGGAAAACCCTAATTATATCTCTCGCCTCAGATATAATACAATGTACCTACCGAAAATTGCCGACAGGCTGAAAGCAACTGCTCCAAAGGGACACAAACTTAAGAACTGGGGTATTTAAGCAGATAATTATCCAGTAAGTAGGAGGCCAATTCACATTAGTGGGTTGGCCTTTTTCTATGACCTGCTTACCAGAATTGACAATGGAATAAGCAGGGAATTAATCCAGCTTCTTCAACCTGGACTTGACCTCCGCGACCCAATCAATAGAATCTGGAAGCTCAATGTCTGGCCTGATACCAATCTGGTCGATTGGGTTATTGGGAAGTCTATTAGACTTTGAAGTGGCGTAGAAGAGCTTGTAGGGAATCTCTTTCATGTCAACGGATCGCATGTTAGCATAGTCAAGTACGCCAGCTGTGGATTCACCAAAAACAGTGACTTTATCACTTTGCTTAGCCACAAGAATGAACTGCTCCGTGGATCTTGCACAGGACTTGTCCACGATGATGCCAATTTTTTGAGGGTTGGAATAAACGGTATCATGCCTCACCTCTTCACCAGGCACTTCCACAAAGCCATTCAAATTGGACTTCATTTTATCCACCAGTTCTTTAATTCTTACCCTAATCGCAGGGGAAAACTTAGGGTCATCAAGTAGTACTTCCCAGCTTTTGATATTGTCCTCGGATGCATAGATGGATACACCGGCTGTGAAGATCGGGTGTGTGTAGAGTATGGGGACGATAGGTGCGTAGCAGAAATCACTACCACCTGGATTTCCTCTTAGGTCGATAATGAGATTTTCAGAAGAAGTAATATCCGTCATGTGTGTATTGATCAGGGAATCAATGACTGAAGCATGCTGGCCTCCAAATGAGGGAAGTGTCAATAGTGAAGTCTGATAGTCGAGCTTGCTAAATGATGGAATCGGGGACTGATTGTTTTTTGAAAAATAATCCGGATCGACAGTGATACCGGCTGCTTGTGTCACAGGCGGATATTGCTTTCTCCACTGAGATATACCAGAAAACTCAATCACTTCATCTCCATACAAGTTAACGTCTACCAGCTCCGGGTGATGATCCCTATAATAGTAGTTGGCAAGCAGCCTTCCTTCGGTTTCTGTTACCTCGACTTTAATATTACCTGGCATCCAGTAGATACTGTCTGCTTTGAGTACGATACCGATAAAGTCCGACGTAGCATCGGGAATAGGGGATCTGATAATAGCAGTCCTATAGCTTCCCGAGGCGTTTTGCCAGATACCCTCGATAGGATGAAGCGTATTCTTATCTAAGTACTTTCTGACTTTTTTCTCTGACCACTTATTAGCAGATTGAGTAGAGGCGTACATTTCTCTAATCTCATCTTCAGAAAGGTCACTAAGATCGGGCCGGTCATGATTGAGCTGAATATGGCCATCTTTGAAGTAGGCTAGCCATTTTCTGATAAGTGCAGCACAGGCATAACGATCCACTATGGACTGAGCTCGCTTTGCTATTTCGTTTGTAAAACCTTCATAGGAGGCTCTATTAGAGTCATTGACCTTATCATTAAAGCCGGCATAGTTACTTTCAATCTTCTCTTTAGCGAAAAATAATTCGTCACGGCACTCACAAGGCTGAGCTCCCGCCTGAAGCGCTATCGCGAAAGGCAAAAGAATAAGTAGTTGCTTGAGAATTTGACGGGTCACTTTAGCAATTTGAAGAATATTATGGATGCTGTCTAGTGAGAGTTGATAATCGGTTCTAATTCTTTCTCAATTATGAATGAATACGATTGCATTTAAGAATTTTGGTGACCTGCTTTCCCTGATCGGTATACTATTCAAAATACTTCAACTCGAACTACCTATATCCAATCTCAAAAACTTCTTCTGAAGGCCTTTTGGATAAGGGAGTAGTATTATGAAGCTTTTGTCGGGTTGATCGAGCATCTGTACTAGATTCGCATCCATAGTCTTAGAGTTATGAGTTGGAAGTTTTCTTATCACAATGGGGAGGAGTATTACAACAGACTTCATCTGTACTTCAACGGCTTGATCGCTGTTACGCTTTTTCCTTTTGCGATAGTCTATCTTGAGCTGGATCGTGGTACTGCTGGGGCACGAGTCTTTAATGAAACACTAACCATGATACTTAGCTATACCATTCCTGTAGCGGCTGGAGCGCTGATGATTTTAGCCTTCAAGACCTACCGGAAAAGGATAGCAAGAGCTCCTGATCTTCCCACCCTCAGAGCCAAACTCGATCTATACTATCAATCTGCACTCCAAAAATATTTGGTCTTGGGTGCGGCGGCATTAATCACCATACTCTGCTTTTACGGTACACAGGCCTCCATTTTCATAGTAGTTTATGTATTCGTACTCATCGCTTTCTCCCTGGGCAGACCGACGATTAAAATGATCGGCGAGGATTGCAAGTTGGACAAGGGGGAAATGAAGATTCTTCAGGACAAGCTTCCTATTGAATAACTATCCGCTCCGTACGTGACAACAAAAAAAACCCACCAAATATTAAAATATAGGGTGGGTTTTGATGGTCGATTTTTAGCGCTACTCCTTCTTCTTGGTGGTTTTAGACCCACCTTTTGATGGCTTGGTGCCCGCAATAGAATCTCTCATGTCCGTATCTGCCTGGATGTTCTGGAATTTATAGTAGTCCATGATACCCAGGTTACCACTGCGGAATGCTTCGGCCAATGCTTTTGGTACTTCGGCTTCCGCTTCGATCACCTTGGCACGAGCTTCCTGGGCTTTAGCGACCATTTCCTGCTCTTCAGCGACAGCCATGGCCCTTCGCTCTTCCGCTTTCGCTTCAGCCACTTTCAAGTCAGCACTTGCTTGATCGGTTTGAAGTTTAGCACCTATGTTGGCTCCTACGTCCACATCAGCAATATCAATTGATAGAATTTCAAACGCTGTACCAGCATCCAAACCCCGCTGTAGTACGAGCTTCGATATTTTGTCAGGATTCTCCAGGACATCTTTGTGCGAGGCTGCCGAACCAATAGAGGTAACAATACCTTCGCCTACCCGGGCGAGGATCGTGTCCTCACCGGCACCACCCACGAGTTGCTGGATATTGGCTCTTACGGTTACTCTTGCCTTAGCTACTAACTGAATACCATCAGCAGCTACAGCCGCTACCGAGGGAGTATTAATCACTTTAGGGTTTACCGATATCTGTACCGCCTCAAACACATCTCTACCCGCCAGGTCGATCGCAGTGGCCTGCTTAAAAGTGAGGTTGATGTTCGCCTTGTCAGCAGAGATCAATGCCTTAATCACTTGGGGAACGTTACCGCCAGCGAGATAGTGAGTCTCCAGGTCTGAAGGTTTTAAGCTTCTTCGTGGACTGTCGACATCATCAGCCAGAGTCAATCCAGCTTTAGTCGCAGTAATCAAAGAGTTGACGATTATTGATGGGGGCACTTTTCGGATACGCATGAATACGAGTTCGAAAAGGCCAATTTTCACACCTGAGAAGATCGCTGTGATCCATAGGTTGACCGGTACAAAATAAAGGAACACGAAGAACCCTATGATTCCGGCGAAAATGATAAAGATGAGTGACAGTCCTGCCATTGATATTACGTTAGTGGTTCAACAAATATTTTTCGGCCGTCCACACGGATAACCTTGATCTTATTGCTTTCACGAATATAGTCACCATTCGTACGTACTTCGATGACTTGTTCGTTGAAAATTCCTTTTCCGATAGGCTTGAGCGACGAAAGGCTTTCTCCAACATCTCCCACTTTGATATCGACTTGATGATCATCATTGACCCTGCCCTCCATACTACCCTTTAGTGAGAAGCGCTCCCAAGCGCCGGACTTGAATGCTCCCACGATGGCGATTGCGGTAGCTAAAAACCCTCCAGCGAGGATATAATGACCAGTGGGAGTGCCAAAGTAGTCATAGCCGAGGTATACCCCGTATATGCTGATGATAAAGCCGAGTATACCCACGACGGTCGTACCCGGAATGAAGATCACCTCTACGATGATGATGCCAATTCCAAGTAGTATTAATCCAAGTACAAAAAGCCATTCCATGGACATACAATTTACAGGATATTGGTCAGACTTGAGTCGGTAGCCAAATAAAGAATCGACTAATAGGCACGCGCAAAAACCACGCGTTGGGTTGATGGCTTACCTGTCAAAATGCAACGACCTTCTTCCTGAGGATTGTCCAGAGGAATACACCTGATAGTCGCTTTGGTCTCACCTTTAATGCGCTCTTCAGTTTCGGCTGTACCATCCCAGTGAGCATAGATAAACCCTCCCTTTGTGTCTAACAATTCTTTGAACTCATCATATGAGTCTGCTGTGCTAGTCATCTCGCTTTTGAATTTGTCCGCCTTAGCGTAAATATTCTTTTGCATCTCATCGATGATGCCAGCAATCTTCTGCGGGAGTTCATCGTCGAGGGCATACGTCTCTTTCTCTAGCGTATCTCTTCTTGCGATCTCTACCGTACCGTTCTCCAGGTCTTTTGGGCCTATCGCAATTCGGATGGGATAGCCCTTGAGCTCGTACTCCGCAAACTTCCAGCCTGGCTTGTGTGTATCGCGATCATCAAATTTCCAGGTAAGCCCCTGCATTTTCAGCTCAGCGCCAAGTCCATTGGCTACTTCACCAATAGCGGCCAACTGTTCTTCACCTTTAAATATGGGCACGATCACTACCTGAGTTGGTGCGAGATTAGGTGGAAGCACCAGCCCTTTATCGTCTGAGTGTGCCATGATCAAGGCACCCATCAACCGTGTACTTACGCCCCATGAGGTACCCCAAACATGTTCCAACTTACCTTCTTTGTCGGAGAACTTAACGTCAAACGCTTTAGCGAAATTCTGTCCAAGAAAATGGGAAGTGCCAGCTTGTAACGCCTTGCCGTCTTGCATCATAGCTTCTATGCAATAGGTCTCAAGCGCTCCAGCGAATCTTTCGCTTGGTGTTTTGACCCCCTTCAATACAGGGAGAGCCATGTATTGCTCAACAAAGTCGGCGTAGACGCCAAGCATTTTTTCTGCTTCTACTTCTGCTTCTTGTCTGGTGGCATGAGCAGTATGACCTTCTTGCCAGAGGAATTCCGCAGTGCGGAGAAATAGTCGTGTGCGCATTTCCCATCTTACTACATTGGCCCATTGGTTAATTAACAATGGCAAGTCACGATAAGACTGCACCCAATTCTTGAAACTATTCCAGATCACAGTTTCTGATGTGGGTCTTACTATTAACTCTTCCTCCAGCTTTGCTTCAGGATCAACCACCACACCTTTTCCATTCTCATCATTTTTCAGACGATAGTGGGTTACGACAGCACACTCCTTTGCAAAACCTTCTACATGATCAGCTTCCTTGCTTAGGTAGGACTTAGGGATGAACAGTGGGAAGTAGGCATTCTGATGACCAGTCTCTTTGAACATTATGTCCAACTGTGCCTGCATTTTTTCCCAAATGGCGAAACCATACGGCTTAATAACCATACAGCCTCTGACCGCAGAGTTTTCTGCCAGGTCAGCTTTTTTCACCAATTCATTATACCATGCCGAATAGTCTTCTTCTCTGGTAGGTAGCCCTTTACTCATTTTTATTTTTTTGGTACGGATATTGCTTCATTCCTGTCAAAAGCAGGAGACAAATATAGTTGAATGCGATTGATTAAATTTGGATACAAAGCAAGAAAGGAGCCTAAAATG
>CAYGOT010000077.1:0-24188 GCA_964351595.1 uncultured Roseivirgaceae bacterium
CTCTTCGATCTATATGATTTTCACACCAAGATTCTGAGCCTTTTCAAGCTTGGCGGGCCCCATATTTTCTCCTGCAAGGAGGAAGTCAAGCTTACCCGATACGCCGGAGATGATTTTTCCACCGTTGGCTTTGACTAGGTTTTTTAGTTCATCCCTACCGTAATCTTCAAAAACACCGGAAACAACAAAGGATTTTCCTTCCAATACATTGCTTGCCTGCTGGCTTGTGTCTTCTTCAAATCTCATTTTGAGACCATGCGCTTTAAGTGCATTCACAATACCCAGGTTGGTTTCCGATTGGAAATACTCTACTACACTTTCCGCGATGCGCTCTCCAATTTCCGGAGCTTCAATAAGAGCTTCAGTGCTTGCGCTCTCTATGTTCTCCATAGTCTTGAAGTGCTCAGCCAGCTTCTCTGCCACGGTTTTACCGACATATCTTATTCCCAGACCGAACAAAACACTCGGAAAAGGCATGTTCTTCGACTGTTCAATAGACTTTATAATATTCTCAGCCGACTTTTCTTTCAATGAACGCCCTTTCGTTTCACCTGTGGACTCATTCTCCATCTCAAACTTTAGTCCGTTGAGCTGCTCGAATGTCAGGCTGTAGAGTCCCGAAACATCCCCGATCAACCCATGAGCAAGTAAGCCTTTAATGGTCTCTGGTCCGAGCGACTCGATATTCATGGCATTTCGACTAATGAAGTGCTCAATGCGGCCTTGCACCTGAGGAGGGCATGTTTTGTCGTTAGGACAGTAGTGCACCGCTTCACCTTCGATTCTGATAAGTTCAGTACTGCAGGCAGGGCATGTGTTAATGTACTCCACGGCTTTTGAGCCCGGCTGTCGTTTGGAAAGATCAACCCCGGTTACTTTGGGAATGATCTCGCCACCCTTTTCTACAAATACGAAATCTCCCTCGTGAAGTCCTAGCCTTTCAATTTCATTGGCATTGTGAAGAGATGCTCTTTTTACCGTAGTACCAGCCAGGAGGACGGGTTGAAGTTCTGCTACAGGCGTTATTGCACCAGTGCGGCCTACCTGATAGGTTACGGCATTGAGCTTGGTAATACTGCTTTCAGCTTTGTATTTGTAGGCAATAGCCCATCTCGGGCTCTTGGCTGTAAAACCAAGCTCGTCTTGTTGGTCAAGACGATTGACTTTGATGACGATACCGTCAGTGTCCAGGGGTAGCTCCAGGCGCTTTGTCTCCCAGGTCTTAATGTAGGTCAGTACCTGATCGATGGTGGTACATCGCTCATAGGTAGGAGATACATTAAAACCCCATTGTGCTAACTGCTCCAATGAGGCCTGATGCGTGGGATACCCCAGATCATCACCCATCAAGGAATACAGGAAGCAGTCGAGCTTTCTGGATGCCACTACACTCGAGTCTTGCATTTTGAGAGTCCCTGATGCTGTATTCCTCGGGTTGGCGAGCTGTTCCTCACCATTCTCAAGTCGCTTTTGATTTACTTCAGCAAAGACAGTCCGTGGCATAAATACCTCACCCCGCACTTCAAATATTGCTGGTAAGCTCCCTTTGTTGATTTTTAAAGGCAGAGATCTGATGGTTTTGGCGTTGTTCGTAATGTCATCACCTTTAGTGCCATCACCGCGGGTAACCGCTCGTGTGAGGAGGCCATTTTCATAGGTCAGGCTTATTGCCACACCGTCGAACTTCAACTCGCATAAATACTCATAAGGCTCACCCTCCAAAAGTTTTGCTACTCTTTTGTCAAACTCGCGTAGGTCTTCTTCGGAATAAGTATTGCTCAACGAAAGCATAGGATAGCGGTGGACCACCGTATCAAATGATTTGGTAATGGTGCCACCTACCCGCTGACTTGGGCTATCTGGTGCTTTATGCTCAGGGAACTCTTCTTCAAGTGCTATTAGCCGATTGAGCAGTTGATCAAACTCAAAATCGCTAATCTCTGAAGTGTTTTGCTGGTAATACAGCTCATTGTGCCTGTCAATCTCTCGTGAAAGGCGCTCGATTTCGTTCTTGGCTTCTTGCTTATTCATGCGCTTCGAAACAGATACGGAATTTAGTTGATCAGTCTTTTTCGTTGATAGTATTCTCTAACTCCTGCTCAACTTTCTTCAGCTTAGCTTCACAGAATTGGGTCAGCTCGTTGGCTCTTTTGACGAGCTTGGATAGATCATCAATATCCACATCGTTGTTATCGATCTTCTCCATTATCTCTTGCAATTCGGCCAGTGCGCTACTGTAGGATAGTGTCTTTTTAGCCATGGTCTTTTATCTCTTTAGCGAAGCTACTGACAATCCTCGATTTATCCGTAATGGTCGTCAGTTGCTCACCTTTTTTTAGTTTTCCCGACTTATGAAGTGGCTGGTCATTCACTAGCGTAATCGTGTACCCTTTCTCCAGGATGTGGATAGGGTCAGAGAGCTGGATCGTCTTGTTAATCAGCTCAAGACTAGCTCTGTTTCTATTTATTAAGGAGGATAGTTTCACCGGAAGCTGCCCCGACTTACTGCGTAGAGCAACTCTCATCGATTTTAATACAGCGAGAGCAACGGTTCTGAGTTGTAGAGATTGTTGCCTGACTTGCGAATGACGTCTGACCAGTTGTTGCCTACCGGCAAATGAAATGGACTGTTTCAGCGACCTTAGCTCATTTTCGTTACGCTGAAGGATATTTCGAGCATTTTGCCGGATATGAAAGTTGAATGCTGAGACCTGTTCGTCGTAGTTCCTCATTGCGGTAGTGAGATACTCCGCGACGGCTGTGGGTGTTTTTAGCGAGGTATGCGCCACCATATCTGCAATGGTCGAATCTCTTTCATGACCAATGCCTGTAATAACTGGGAGAGGGTATTGTGCAATATGACTGCAGAGTTCATAATCATCGAAAGTGTCCAGGTCAATTTGAGCTCCGCCACCACGTATGATCACCACTAAGTCAAAATCATGATCGTGAGCTTCTAATAAAGCCTGGGTGACAGACTCGGCTGCTTCGGTACCTTGTAGGGTAGCCTTGAAGAGGGTCGTTTCAAACCCGTAAGGGCTTTGCTCCAGCTGATCCATAAAATCACCGAGTCCGGCAGCAGTTGGTGAGCTTATAATGCCAATACGCTGGGGAACCAGTGGTAATTCCAGCGTCTGATTGAGGTCGAATACTCCATCTTCTTGAAGTCGGGCAATGGTCTCTTGCTTCTTTCGCTCACGTTCGCCCAGTGTATACTTCGGATCAATATCCCGAATGTTGAGATTAAGTCCGTGTAGTTCATGATAGCTTACCTGTATATTGGCCAGGATGCTCATGCCTTGCTGTAGGGGACTGCCGGTGATGGCCTCAAACCATCCATTTAGATTCCGATAGGTGTAAGACCAGATGGTGGCTCTTGATTTAGAGAGTAGGCTGCTATCCTCTTTTTGGACGAGTTCCAGATAGCAGTGGCCTTTTTGCGTAACTCTCAATTCACCAATCTCCGCTACGACCCAGTAGGAGGGTGCAAGGGTCTTACTCAGGGTATCTTTTATTACTTGATTCAGCTCTAACAGCGAAATCGGATCCATTCAATTCTGTTTAGTTACCAAAGGTATAACTAAAGCCGAGACTTAAATATCCTGTGTTGTCCAGTTCGATTGATTCGCCAGGCAGTGCTACCGGAATGTTGTAGGTGTAGCTGGCCATTACACTAAACTTGTCTATATAAACACTCACGGGAATCGTTAGGTAGTAGTTCATTATTCCGAACGCCTCTGTCGTTTCTTCGGTATACAGAAAGTCGTAAATGTGATCATATTGTTCCTGGGTAAGATTGAGGTTGTCCGAATTCTTGATAACAAAGACTGCCAGGGCTTCCTGGCGAGTGAGTATGCCACGATCGATTAGCTGACGAATTCGATTATCGTTAAGGTTGGTGAGCGCTATAGTGCGCCTTACGGTCTCATTGTCGTTAAACCTGACATTAATAATACTTTGATTTCCCATGAGAACAGAAGCGGTGGGCATAATTACTACCCTCGTAATGAAAGAGTTCTTAGGCTTGACCCTGAAATACCCGGATAAACTTGGTACAAGTCTGTGCGCTGATTCCGTACCGAACCAGTAGGAGTAGTTCACATTTGCGCTCAGGTATTTCTTTGTCCAGGAAACGCCGGTGGAAAGGCTATTAGTAATAGACGATTCTACGCCATTAAAGAAGCTATGATCATAGGAAACATTGTAGGACCATTCAGTGCTAACAATGCCTAAATACCCAAGCGTAGCTACTGTCAGGTGGTATTGCGGGTCAAACTCACTATTCCAATAGGCGCTAAGATCCCCGTATATACCTGATTTATGGTAATAACTGACACCCGGAGATAGGCCATATTGATTGACACCAAGGTCACGTCCGGCAGTGGTCACCTGGCCGTTGTAGCCAAGACGTACATTGAGTGTTGACTTGATCGGTTCATAAGTCAGTAGATTATCTATAAGGCTAAAAAGCGATGTGGAATCCATCGCTTCAAGCTCTGCTAACAATGCTTCTTCTTCCTCAGTGAATAGTGCCGGTTCAATATCTTGCGCTGACGTGGTGAGAGAAGCGATTGATAACACCAACACTATTGTGGTAATCAATCTCAAGGTGAATAGGTTTAGTTAACTAGTTTCGCTGTTGATTTAGGCGATCATTATTGCGCTGACGTACACGCTCGATCTGTTGACGCTCCTGTATTTTTCTCAATATCATTTTTCTGAAATCATCCTCAGCTCTTCTTAACTGAACCAATTGTCTGGAATCAATGACTTGTAGCAGTCGGTCGGAGTACGTCTTTTCGAGATTCAACTCTTTTTGCTTTACCTCCATGCCCATGGCGATCAGACGTCTGTTTTCCTCCTCCGTTGCAGTGCTAGGATCATGGTTTCGCTTGGCTTCTGTGAAGTCCCGTCTAATGGCCATTCTTTCCTGGCTGAATTCCTTGTACAAGGGCCAGAATCGCTCGGCTTGGTCAGGAGATAAGCCCAATCGCTCTGTGATAAGGCCAATTCGAGCACTTTCAATTCGCTTCAGGTTTTCAGCATTTTGCGCTTGTGCTCCTGCTACCAGTAAGCTGCAGAGCAGTAGTATATATAGCTTTTTCATTGTATTCAGGTTCATAACAGTACATCGTAGTTATCCAACAATAATTCCATATCATCATCCGTGAGTTCATCTCCGAGAATATCCACTTCCGTATCATCAAATAGTCTGTTGGGCTCATCTATCATTTCAAGTAGATCCGCGGTGCTCATATCGGTGGATTCGAGATAGGCGACCAACTCCTCGGTAGATACCTCGGCCAGCAGCTGATCCGGATTGTTATTTTCATCGTTTGGCAATATCGAGAAGATTACTATCGCAATGATCATTGCGGGTACGGCCACCCACCTGATCACAGGCATCTCCCATGGTTGGGCCCTCTTATCAGAATCGACAGCCTTAGACTGTATGATAGAAGGCAGCTCTTCAAAGTATCCATCCGGAGCTTTGAAGGGCTGCTTTCTGTCTAATTCGTTAAGATTTATCTTTTTCATTCTGCTGCTTTGACTATAGAAATACTATTTGGTTTAATCGGTCGTTAAAAATGATTCAATTTTTTTCGTAGCGTGATGATAACTCGCTTTTAATGCACCTACTGATGTCCCCGTGATATCTGCAATTTCGTCAAATTTCATTTCGTCGAAATATTTCATGTTAAATACCAGTCTTTGCTTATCAGGTAGCGTGAGGAGCGCCTTTTGCAGCTTTAGTTGTATCTCATCGCCAGAGAGATCCAGCTGTTGGTCAAGCTTACCCACCAGCTCTGATTGCAAATCATGAATGGGCATGAAAAACCTACGTTTTTTCTTATTCAGAAAGCCAAGGCATTCATTTGTGGCAATTCTGTAAATCCAGGTGTAGAGACTTGCGTCTTCTCTGAATCGATCAATATGCTTGTAGACCTTCACAAAAACCTCTTGCACCAAATCATTTGCATCATCGTGATCAATGACCATCTTTCGAACATGATGATAGATTCGTTCCTGGTAAGTTCTGACCAGCTGGTTGAACGCAAAATTGCGTGTTTCCGGTGTACGTAGTTTGCTAAGAAGTTCGAATTCGTCCAATCAAGCAGTCATTTGCCATTAGAGGACAATTACGCCAGAAGGTTTAATTTGAAAAAATAATTTCAGAACTTAATTTCTAGGATGTTGTTACATTAGTTACAACCGTAGATAAAATGTCGATAGAAGAAGATATCATTCAGTCAAAGTGGAGAAGTGAATATTCCAAGGCAGTCGTCAATCTGTTATTTACTTCCAATTGGGTCAATGAGCGGCAGTACAAGCTCTTCAAGCCGTATGAGTTGACACTACCGCAATACAATGTGCTTAGAATCCTGAGAGGACAGTATCCCAAACCCTCTACTGTCAACCTTATTATAGAGCGGATGCTGGACAGGATGTCTAACGCTTCGCGTATCGTAGACAAACTGGAAAAGAAGGGCTTGGTGATAAGGTCTCAGTGTAAAGATGATCGAAGGGCAGTCGATGTGACCATATCCAAGAAGGGCCTTGACCTATTAGGTCAAATAGATGATGCACTCAAGGCTTGGGAATCAGATATCCAAAACCTAACGGAAGAGGAGTGTATACAATTAAACGGCCTCCTGGATAAGTTCAGGAAGCCGTCTGATGTTGATTAAAGTTCTTTCAGGTATTCAAGGATACCCGCATTCTTGCCTTTAGGCCGAATGACGAACAATGGTATATCAGTATCATACTGAATCAGTTTTTCGGCCGCACTACCAATGAAGAGTGCAGTAGTGGCCGTTCGGCCTTTTGCACCCACCATGATTGTATCTACTTTTAGCTTTTTAGCTGTTTTGTAGATCGTCTCGATGATATCGTCATTCTTATCCTGCGTGTAAAAATTCTTCACCTTAGACAAATCAATGTCGATATCGCTAATGAACTGCTCATAGTCCTTCTTGGCATTGTCTTTCATGATCTCTGCAAACTCATCGTAAGTTTTGCCAGTATAGTGATAGCCTGCAGGTACGCTGAAAACGTTCTGCGTGATAATCTCAGCATCACGATCACATTGCTTAGACAAGGAAGCTGCGCAATCCAAGGCCATATGCGCATGGATAGAGAAGTCTATGGGCACCAGAATCTTGTTAAGCTGGAAATCTGACTTACCTTCTGGTATAACCAGTAGAGAACAAGCTGCTCTCCTGGCCAATCGATTGATGATCACCCCTCCGTTGGGTTTGCTTCTTTTTCTACCGACGACCACCAAGTCCACCTCTTCTTTGGAGACTAACTTCATGATTTCTTTGGTAGGTTGGCCTTGAACTACGCGTAGTTCTAACTTGGATTTGTCAGCATCACCGAATTCCTGACATATGGAGGTCCAAAGACCTTCTTTACGTTCTCGAATTGCGTCTTCGATCAAATTAGGAAATTCCCTAAGCAAGGAATCAGAGATATTGGCTGTCCTGATCACATGTGTGAATAGGATTTTCTTGGTGCTCGCTTTAGAGCTTATATGCTTTACGCTGTGGATCAATTCAAGATCCATAGCGGTGTTGTCTAAACCTACTAATATGTTTTCAAAAGTGTTCATAGAACTCGTTACTTAAAAATCACCGCGAAATTACTCATTATCGAGTTGTGTTCTATCCGAGGCGCCAAAATTATATTAGCATAAATGCTAGTTTCAACAAATTTGTTTCAAAAAGGAGCGGATAATTTTTTTAAAAACAGATAAAAAATTCTGCAAACGATTTTTAACTCAATAGGGCTATCTGATCTGCAAGGAGCTCAATTTGTTCTTTAGAGTGAGTTGGGAAGTTGGCAATTCTAATTTGCGTCGACTTGTTGCTTCCGTAACCGGTTCCTACGACCATCCCCTTGGCAGACAATGGATCGATAATCGATTGAGAATCACCCAGTACGTCTGCTACTACTACTGTTTTTGACCTGATACTCTTCTCCTTTACAAAGGGTGAGAGCAAGGGATGTTCATCAAGCATTTGATAGAGAACAGCAGCCTTATAATTTGTCTCTCGCACGATCATATCCAGTCCCTTGTCTATCATGTCTCCGGCTACTTTGCCAAGCAAGTAGATATTTAGAACGTTTGGAGTTTCTGGAGTCTGGAACTTAAGCCCTGAGGCATGCAGCTTTGGCAAAGAGTGGTAGCTACCGATAGACAAGCCCTGTCCTGATAACTCATTGGCACGCGCAAGACATCTGTCATTGTATATCCAAACGCCAAGTCCGGCCGGAAGCCCGAAGCATTTCTGTACTGAGAAGTAAACTGAATCAATAGCAGTATAATCAATGGGTGTGGCAGGGATTGAGCTAACTACATCCATGGCCAATAGGGCAGCAGGATATGCTGCTCTGAGTTTCCTGACCTGATCTATTGGGAAATGGACACCAGTGCTGGTTTCGTTTTGTGTGATAGCGACCAATTCAGGAGCCTCTGTTGTCAGTGGGTCTGCTATATCAGGAATCTGCCCTTGAGGTGCTTTGGCAATAGTGACTTTCCTTCCGAGCTCGGTGGCGATCTCAGCGAAGCGTTTAGAAAATGCTCCATTGACCAAATGGAGAGAATGCTCCTTGACCAAATTTTGAAGCAAGCGTTCCCAAATTTCTGTGGCCGACGATAAGAAGGCGATATGAAAGTTTTCCGGTAGATCAAGAAGTGTTCTTAAGTTGCTCTCAGCTTCCTGATAAATACTCTGAAAGGCATTGCTTCGGTGTGAAATTTCAGGAACCTGTGCCTTCAATGCACTCTTGATGTGCTCCTCCACGGTGAAATACAGGGCAGATGGCCCGGGAGTGAAATATATCTTTCTTGCCATTCGGCGAAATTACATTGAGTCTACGAGACTAACATATGTTTCAGTCTATGGTCATATAAATTGATGTCAGGGTGCCATCCGGATCTAGACTAAACCTCCTGGAATTATTTCGCGGTTGTTGATTTTTGATCCCAATAAAAATTAGCTTTACCGGTAGGTATTGGAAGAAATTCCCGCAGGTCAGATATAGATTTTGAACCTAACAGTTAATTAATACCGAGTGAAGTTTTGCTTTAAAACCGGGCCTCATTCCAAACTTGTTTGGAACCTCGTGTCTCAGGACAAAGGATAACAGTGGAGGGTTGAGAGGATGAAACAGCTCAAATCCTGTATTTTAAGAGGTTCAATAATACCTTCTGGCCTGTTGGGAGATATAGAAGCTTCTCGTTCATTCGAGAAGCTTTCTTTTTTAGTACAGTACCCGAAACTTGATCGTACCTTCAATGCTCTTAAGATCCGCCATCACTTCCTTATCGTAATCCTTGTTGATATCCGTAATCACATAACCCACCAGCTCGTTTGTCTTGAGGTATTGCCCCACTATATTGATATCATGCCGGGCGAGTACATTATTGATTTTGGCCAGGATACCGGGGTTATTGCGATGTAAGTGAATGAATCGGTGAGCATCCTTGAGTATTGGAAGGGTGATATTAGGAAAGTTGACGCTGTTGTTCGTAGAGCCCGTGTTAATGTACTCCATCAGTTTTGCGGGTACGAACTGCGCTATGTTCACTTGAGCCTCTAGCGTGCTACCGCCAATGTGTGGCGTAAGAATGACATTCTTGAGTCCCCTTAATTCTGAAATAAACTCTTCATTATTGCTGATGGGCTCTTCCGGGAACACGTCCACTGCCGCACCTCCTAGGTGACCCGATTCAAGTGCTGACTTAAGCGCCAGAATATCAACAACATGACCCCTGGATAAGTTGATGAATATCGTCCCTGGCTTCATCTTGTCAAACTCAGCTTTGCCAAAGATATTTTTGTTGTCAGGCCTGCCATCCACGTGTAGCGTGATGACATCAGCTATTTCCAAAAGTTCATCGAGGGATTCACACTTGGTGGCATTGCCTAGTGCAAGCTTCTCTTCAATATCAAAGTAATAAACTCTCAATCCCATTGATTCCGCCAGTACGGAGAGTTGAGCTCCAATATTGCCATAACCTATGATGCCAAGTGCTTTGCCTCGAATCTCAAAGCTATTCTGTGCTGACTTGTTCCACTGCCCCTCGTGGATAGCAGCAAATCGGTCAGGCAAGTTGCGCATGAGCATGATGATCTCACCGATGGCTAGTTCCACCACTGACCTGGTGTTGCTAAACGGGGCGTTGAACACAGCTACGCCCTTTTTCTGAGCCGCATCCAAGTCGATCTGATTAGTGCCTATGCAAAAAGCTCCAATTCCCAATAGACGCTTGGCTTTCTTGAGAACTTTGGCAGTCACTTGTGTTTTCGATCGAATACCGAGAATGGATACGTCTTTGATTTTTTCGCACAGTTCTTCTTCAGTGAGACCTGCGCCATATACTTCTACCTGATAGCCTTCTTCCTTGAGCATTTCAACCGCTCTGTCGTGGATGTTTTCAAGGAGAAGAACTTTTATTCTGTTTTTTGGGTAGGAGAGTGCTCTTTCTTCCATATCATTCAAATATAAGATTTCGTCAAACGACGGGGCAATATGATCTGCCTTTTCCAGTACTTTATTACGTGCTACATTCTCTGTGAATGCATAGAACTTATCTGCCAGCCCGGCCGCTCTTATTTCATAGTCATTGTAGCCGTCTCCAACGACGAATACTTCTCCTTTGAGATTAAGTGATTTGATTAAGGCAGGTTTGCCCTGACTAACGGACAATAGATTTTCCTTGTCAAAACCTGTGATCTCTCCAGTCTCATCATAAACGAACTGATTCGCAAATACATTTTCTGGCTTGATACCATATCTCGTGACAATGGGTACAATGAAGTCCTTAAAACCATTGGAAACAATATAAACCCGCTCGGTATGCTTAGTAAGGAACGGCTTGTTTCTGCTAAATGACTTGGAAACATACTGCTCAAGCCGTTCAATTAATGCAGGTAAATGATCCCTGTGCGCGTTCAATAGGCCAATCCGTTCTTCCAGAGACTCACGGAATGACAGCTCGCCGCTCATGCCTCGATCCGTGATCTCTTTTATTTTATTGAGACGATCATCCCTATCTGATCGCCCCTTTAGTGAGATTTCACCTAATATATCAAGGGCTTCTACTGTGGTGAAGGTGCTGTCAAAGTCGACAACAAAATGCTTATCCATAAGGATTTAAAAATAGGATTTCAGCCAGCAAAGGTAATTTTAATCATTAGCATAGTGGATTGACCGTTTGTATATTTTCTACCAAAAGGAAGTTTTGAAAAATCGTTAATATACACTTCGTTCAGCAGGCCCTTTTTACGAATATTACATCAATTTGATCGTATTTTGATTCGATATGAAAAATGATTTACGGTAGGCCGAATGGAATAATTGTTTTCAATATTTGAGAGTATCCTAATTCTAAAACTACTTCCGTGAGCAACAAATTTTCCAACTTCTTCAAAGAGCTGATTTTACCAAATAAGGGAGAACGCTCAACAGGTGACACCTACTGGATAGGTGCCAGTATTGGTGTGATGTTTTTTGCATTTACCCTTGCCATGCTTGCCGCATTCAATTCCTCCTACGGTATTGCGCAGATGTGGATAGTGCTGATTGCCGTTGCTGCGACACTGGTCTCATTATTTATATTCCCGATTCTTTCACAGCTAGTGATTCGATCTATACGCCTTTACCCGGTTTATTTTGTAGGTGCAATGGGGGGTGCGATTGGCGTACTGATGGTATTGAAGAATGTACGCTTTGGTATCCCAAATGAATTTTTCTACTACGGTGGCCTTTTGGCCTTGGTAGCGATTGTACTCCTATTTGGAGGGTTGTCAGTCATCCTATCGGGAAAATTGGGGAAGTTCGATGACATACCAAAGTTGGCCATCCCTATAGGCCTAGTAGTAGGTATTGCTTATTTGTCTTATGCCGGTTATTGGTTGATTAGTGAGGGTGAGGATCCTTATCCTGTCACGTTTGAGCAAAAGCCATTAGACGCTGCATATCAGGTCAGTCTTACCGACCCATCGCTGAAAGGCACTTTTGGGGTCAGGAAGTTTACCTACGGTAGTGGTGTCAACAAAATGAGACCTGAATTTGGGGAGAATGTTGATTACAAGTCCAAGACTGTAAATGGTAAATACATACTGCCAACATGGAAAGGGGAACAGGCAGAAAAACGGTCGTGGTACTGGGGATTTGGTGTAGACGAGTGGGCACTCAACGGTATTACCTGGATGCCAGAAGGTGATGGTCCTTTCCCTATTGTGCTCATTGTGCATGGTAATCATGGCATGGAGGAGTACTCTGATCCTGGATACGAATACCTTGGGCAGCTGTTGGCGAGCAGGGGCTATATCACGGTTTCTGTAGATGAGAACTTTATCAACGGTTCCTGGGCTGGAGATTTTCGTGGGAAGGAACTTCCAGCCAGAGCATGGTTACTTCTCAAACATTTAGAGCAATGGAGAGATTGGAATAATGATACGTCTCATGAATTGAGCGGCAAAGCCAATTTGGATGAAGTCGCTTTAGTTGGGCATTCAAGAGGCGGAGAGGCCGTACCGATAGCGGCGGCTTTCAACACACTTCCTTATTTTCCGGATGATTCGAGGGAGAAATTTGATTTCAACTTTGGCATAAAGTCTGTCATTGCGATAGCGCCTACAGACTATAGGTATGATCGCCGTGTACGCATTGAAAATGTTGACTTCCTCGGCATACAAGGCTCATATGATAGTGATGAGGACAGTTTTTATGGATTGCGACAGCTCCAAAGGACGGACTTTACTGATAGCTCCTTTCATCTGAAGACGGGTGTTTATGTCCATGGCGCTAATCATGGTCAGTTCAACTCTATTTGGGGCAGACATGATTCCGGATTCCCTGGAAAACTATTCCTGAATACAGAACCAATGATCACCGGTGAAGAGCAGCGCAAATATGCCGAAGTGCTGATCAGTTCATTTCTGGAAGTGTCAATTCGAGGTAATCAGGAATATGCCAGCATTTTCAGAGACCTGAGGGTAGCGGACAGCTGGCTGCCAGATAATACGTTGGCTTTATCGCTATACGAGGACAGCCAAACGGAGTATTGGGCGGATTTCGAAGAAGATATTGATATTACAACTGTTGGGAGCGGTGATGTAACTGTCGACGGCTATGATGTGTGGGCTGAGGACTATCTACAGTTCAGAGCTGGCTTGCATCAGGAAAACCACGCTTTGGTATTGGGTTGGAACAGTGACTCCATTCCGGAGAGCGCTTCTTTTTCTATTCAACTGGCTGATCCAGTGAGCCTGTCTATTGACGACATGCTAACACTCTCCGTAACCTCTGGTAATCCATCTATGCTGGACGATGTTGATGAGGATAGTGTATTGAACGATTTTAGAATCGTGTTGAGTGATAGCTTGGGTGGTCAGTCTGCTTTACCTCTTTCTGACTTCAAACTTGTGGCACCTAGACTTCAAATCCGATATTTGAAGACCAAGGGACTTACTACAGGCCGCTATAGCAATGAATGGGAGCCTGTGTTGGAGAGTATGTTTATCCCGTTGAAGGCTTTTGATACAGGAGAAGTAGATATCTCCAAAATCATCGGCGTATCCATCAAGTCGAGCACAGAAAAACCTGGTATAGTAATATTGGATAGGATAGGGGTCAGAAAGAACTGAATAAGACTCCCACCTTAGTTTGAAGGATAAAATAAAGAAGCCCATACTCAGCAGTATGGGCTTCTTTGTATGCATTTTAGTTGATGCTATCTACTTGGAATCAAGATTCTACTCACGCCTTCATTATCGAGCATTGTGTTGAAAGCTTTGAAATCATCCGCCATGACATTGTCCAGGTTGTTCAAATGGACTGCTAACTCCTTCTTCAAGTCCTCAAAGCGCTCATAAGCACCAGCAGTGGGCCTTGAGTCTTGCGCATTCACGGTAGAGTAGAGGTAGGCAAACTGATCATCCAGCTTTGGCGGGTAGTTAATTGGATCTTGCCCACTTTCATTTTTCGTCTGAATCAGCTCTTCTTCAATCTCAGTCAACTTCTTAGAAAGATCATCCGCCTTCGTCGAAATATCCTCACTGTAGCCAGCATCGGTAGCGAGCTTGGCAATCTCCTTCGCCTGTGACCTTACAGAGCGAATCTGATGGATGGCGTCATGAGTTTCATTTAGCTTTTCCATCACGTCTACGACCAGCTGGTGCTGTGAGATGAGGTCTTCATTGGTTTGCTCCCATCTGGGATCTTTCTCTACCGCGAAATAGACAGATTGGGTCTCATCATTTAGCGATAGCTGTGCTCCGTAGTTACCCGGAGGCACAGAATGACCGCCGGTATAAGACAAGGACATGAATGATCCTGGCAGGATATCCGGCTTGGCACCAGTCAGGTTCCACTGGAACCTATTGAGACCTGCAGTAACAGAGGAGAGTTTGTTCTCCTTCTTTGTCTTATCAGGGTGAGTAGAATAGGTGGTAACGACATTGCCTCTCGCATCCATTATGTCCAACTTCAGCGTATCGTCTTTTTCTGGTTTTTCTTCCAGATAGTAGTACAGCAGCGCACCGAATGGTGGTCGCTCAGGTGCTCCGCTTCCTCTGAAGAAACCTCTCATCTGAGTGCGGTAAGCAGTACGTGGCTCAAACAAATGCAGCGACTTACCCACCAACTCCTGGCTCATTTCATGCAGCGGGCTGAGGTCATCCAGTATCCAGAATGATCTGCCTTGTGTCGCAATCACCAGGTCTTTTTCCTTGATGAGCATATCGGTGATGGGTGTCACGGGAAGATTTAGTTGGAAGGGTTGCCAGTTTGTGCCATTGTCCAGCGATATGTACATGCCGAACTCCGTGCCAGCGTAGAGCAGGCCTTCTCTATTGGGATCTTCTCTTACCACTCTCACAAAGTGATCATTTGGGATACCATTAGTGATCGACTTCCACGTGGTACCCCAATCCTCCGTGAAGAAAATATAAGGCGTGAAGTCATTGTCACGGTATTTATAAACCGTGACGTAAGCGCGACCCTCTTTGTGAGCTGATAGATCGATCGTATTCACTGTACCTTCAAAAGGTATTCCGGTAGGTGTGATATTGTTCCAGGACGCTCCGCCATCTTTGGAGAGATGGAGTAGTCCGTCATCACTTCCAGCCCAAAGTTCGCCCTCATTGTGTGGTGATTCTTCAAAGCTGAAAATCGTCGTATAGAGCTCAACACCCGTATGATCATGCTGGATAGGGCCACCGGGTAGATCCTGATAGGCGTCTTTATTAGTTGTGAGGTCTGGACTGATTACCTCCCAGGTTTGCCCGCCATCAGTGGACTTATGTACAAACTGTGAGCAGTGATAGACAATATCAGGGTTGTGTGGAGACAGCCTGATAGGGGCGTTCCATTGAAAGCGGTACTTGATGTCTCTTGGTGCCACACCATCGTGCATCTGGGGGTAAGCCACTACATTTCGCTGATGTCCCCTGGTGAGGTCTACACGATCAATCTGACCTATGTAGTTGCCCGAATAGACAATATTAGGATCTCTTGGGTCGACGGCAATATGTCCACTTTCCCCTCCACCTATGGCATACCAGTGCTCCTTAGGCGTGACACCACCGGGAGTTTTACTTGGGACGGTCAACGTTGAGTTGTCTTGTTGTGCGCCATAGACCCTGTAAGGAAACTGATTGTCAACAGTGACTCTGTAAAACTCAGAAGTGGGTTGGTTGAACTGGTTTGACCAAGTCAAACCTCCATTGAAAGAAACATTCGCTCCCCCATCATTACTTTGAATCATAATGTCAGGATTGTTGGGGTTGATCCAAAGACCATGATTATCGCCATGTGGTGTCGATAATCTGCTGAAGTTTGAACCACCGTCTATGGATTTATAGAATCCGGTATTATTGACATAGACCGTATTGTCATCGGTAGGATGGGCATGAATGTGCGTATAGTACCATGCTCTTTGTCTGAGCAGGTGCTCCCTACTGATTTTTTCGAAGCTTTTTCCTCCATCCTCAGATCGGTAGATACCTCCATCGGTTTCTTCTGCAGTCTCCTGGTAATACCAGATTCGATCTGGGTTAGTCGGGGCTATCGCCAAACCAATCCTACCTCCTAGGCCAGACGGTAAACCGTTGGTCAGTTTTTTCCAGGTGTCGCCACCATCCACACTCTTGTAGAGACCGCCTTCCGTACTACCGTCAATCATAGTCCATGGCTTTCGCTCAGCGCGCCACATGCCTGCGTACAGGATTCTTGGGTTGCTGGGGTCCATGACCAAGTCAATAGCTCCTACAGAGTCACTGTGATAAAGTACTTTTTCCCAATTTTGACCCCCATCCTTGGATCTGAACACTCCGCGCTCCGGATTTTTTCCAAACGGGTTGCCCATAGCGGCGGCAAAAACGACATCTGCATTTTCAGGGTGCGTCAATATGGGACCTATTTGGCCGGCCTCCTCCAAGCCTGACAGCATCCATGTCTGGCCGCCATCGTTACTTACATAAAGCCCACGTCCGATTGATATGTTGCCCCTGATGCAAGTAGATCCGGTACCAACATAGATTTTGTTGATGTCAGCATCAGCTACTTCTATGGAACCGATTGATCCAACTTTAAAAAAGCCATCTGAAATATTGTCCCATGTTTCACCGGCATCAGAAGTTTTCCAAACTCCGCCACCCGTTGAGCCCATAAAGAAAGTATAGGGTTTGCTGGCAATACCTTCTACAGCTGTAACCCTGCCGCCTCTGTAGGGCCCAATGGACCGGTACTTAAGTCCTTCAAAGGCAGCTTCGGGATAGGTATATCCCTGAGCAGTTGCGGTAGTCTTCTTTTTGCGTTGGCCGTACATGTCCATTGTTACTACCGTAAAGGCAGCCAACAAGACAGTCATCAGTGTAATTCTCTTCATTAGGTTTGTCAATTTGTGATATAGATAGGTTTTATTGACCGCAGCAAGCACGTTTAACGGTCCATTCTAAACCATGCCGAAAATATTAAATATTGACCAATATTTGCTTGAAATATTAAGTTGATGGTCATATAGATAGTTGAGCAACATGGAGAGGACATATTTTGGAGAATCTGGAATTCTGATAAGTAGAATAGGACTGGGGCTCGCTGCATTAGGTAGACCAGGCTACATCAATTTGGGGCATGCCAATGACTTAAAGAGGGATTATGACATTGACAACATGGAGCGGCGGACGCATGATATGCTGGATGCCGCAGTTGGGCATGGCATCAACTATATCGACGCAGCACAGTCCTATGGTAAGTCGGAGAATTTTCTGTCTTCATGGTTGAAAGGTAAGGCGGATGATGAAGTTGTAGTCGGTTCCAAGTGGGGCTATACCTACACCGCTGACTGGCAGGTTGATGCTGAGCAGCATGAGGTTAAGGAGCACTCGATCATCGTTCTTAACCGACAATGGCGACTAAGTCATAAAAAATTAGCCCCTTCCTTGAAGCTATACCAGGTGCATTCAGCCACTTTTGAAAGTGGAATCTTAGATAACTCTCAGGTCTTGGATCGTCTCGCCGAAATCCAGGATACGGGGATATTGATCGGCCTAAGCCTGAGTGGAGCACAACAGTCGGAGGTGCTGAAGAAAGCAATGAAAATCAGCGTAGAGGGGAAGCTGTTATTCGATGCTGTGCAGGTGACAAGCAATATATTCGAGCATTCTACTGATCAGGTACTGGAGGAAGCGACCGATCGCGGGATGGGCGTCATTATTAAGGAAGGACTGGCCAATGGCAGACTAACTTCCCGAAATACGGATTCCATTTACTCGGAGGTGCTCACTTTGCTGAAGAAGTTGGCCGATGAGCATAATGTGGGTATGGATGCTATCGCTCTCAGCTATCTATTGTCAAAGCCTTACCACCATGTGATTTTGAGTGGAGCAGCGACCGAAGAGCACCTAAACTCTAATCTGATGTCGTGTTCGATTGAGCTAAGCAAAAAGGAGTTAAGCGCATTGGATAATTTGCAATTAGATAGCAGGCGATATTGGAAAGAAAGAAGCCAGATGGACTGGAACTGAAACACGTTGATCCTGTGATATGGACTAATTTGTAATTTTCTATTTCGATTGAATCAATTTTGTGCTTAATTAGGGAAAATATTGAGTTCGCTCAATATGAACCACTAACTGATATTTTTCTAGCAACATGGGAATTCTTGACCTTATTACTCTCCTGATCTTCCTGGCGGCAGTATTCACGCTGATCAACATTACCCTACTCAAATTACCTTCTACCATCGGTTTGATGGCCATTGCCTTGGCCATGTCTTTGGGTATTTTGATGCTAGGATACGCCTTTCCTTCGGTGATGCTGGGGGCTGAACATATCGTTGAAGAATTCGATTTTGAGGAGACATTGCTCCAGATCATGCTGAACTTCCTGCTATTTGCGGGTGCACTTTCGGTCAATTTGGGTGCATTGCTTAAGGAGAGAATACCGATCATCATATTGGCTGTAGGAAGTACACTGATGTCGACGTTCATGGTCGGATTTATAATGCAATTCGCTTTTGGACTAGTTGGCTATCCTGTTGATCTCATTTATTGCCTCCTTTTTGGTGCCTTGATTTCACCTACCGATCCGATTGCGGTACTGGCGTTGACGAAAAAATTCGGTCTTTCTCAAAAGCTGGAAATCAAAATTGCCGGAGAGTCTTTGTTCAATGATGGGGTAGGAGTTGTAGTCTTTTTGACCTTACTCGGGATTTCACGTAAGGGCATGGAAAATTTTGACCCTATGGAGGTATTGACACTCTTTGGAGTTGAAGTTGGGGGTGGCCTTCTAATGGGGGCACTTTTCGGATATCTAGGATTTAAGTTATTAGAGCATATTGATAATGATCATGTAGAACTAGAGGTGCTTGTAACCATCTCTCTGGTACTCGTAGGAGGCAGAGTGGCTGAGTTGATTCACGTCTCTGCTCCATTGGCGATGGTGGTTATGGGATTGTTTATCGGTAATCAGGGTCGAGATGAGCATCTTGCTAACGCAACGGGCGAGTACGTTTTCAAGTTTTGGCATCTACTGGATGAGGCACTCAACGCCATTCTGTTCATACTTATTGGTCTGGAGATGTTGGTGATTGCTCAAACTTTTGAGCTAGAGTATCTCTTCGCTGGTCTGATGGCTATTGTGGTAGTGCTGTTTGCCAGATTGATAGGAGTGGGCCTACCGATTACCATAATGAAGAGGTTTCGCGAATTTGAACCTAAGACCATTCAAATTCTAACCTGGGGTGGTCTTCGAGGTGGTATTTCTGTTGCGCTTTCTCTTTCTTTGCCAGACGCCATGCCTGGTAAGGATATTATTGTTACCTCTACTTACTGTGTCGTGATATTCTCGATATTAGTTCAAGGTATGACGATAGAAAAGTTGCTGAAAGACTAGCAGTTTTTAGCTCGATTGAATACCATATAACCAGTTTAAGATGAAGTTAAGTTTAGCAGAAGGGCTATATCTAATAGCGTTGGATGATGAAGAGGGACGATTGCTTTCCGCAGCTGAGCATTCGGTAAATCAGGGTCTCGTAGCATCTTGTATTTTTGAACTATCCATCAGAAAAAAGGTAGAGATAGGGGCAGATACTACCGTTAAACTGATCGACAAGAAGGGTACTGGCAATAAAATATTAGATGACATCATCAAGTTCGTGGGTCAGAAGGAACGGCCGATTAAGGACATGATTACCTGGATTTGTGAACATTACCCGGATATCAGACAGGATATCACCTTCCTGCTGATGAATAGAGGAATCATAAAAAAGGAGGCTACTAAACTACTTTGGATTCCAGTGTCTGAACGAATGGACAATGCCAACTACGCGTTCGAACAGGAGATTAGAAACAATATGCATGCGATCGCCATCAAGGGGGCTAAACCTCCGGCCTCATTAGTTGTCCTGATTATTTTGATCCATTATTGCCACTTAATGGATGAGGTGTTCAAAGACAAAGATGATTTGATTGATGCTGTGAAGTATGTTAAGGATTTGAGCAATCAAGGCTTTGTTTCCCCTGAGATTGCCAATGCGCTCGACTCACTCAAGGAGTACTTCTCAGCGCTGGGATAGTATCAACTTATTCTATTTGTCGGCTCTTATCTTTAAGGGCAGCCTTGATCTTTGCGTTATTTAGATTCCTCTCATGGTTTATTGAAGACTCGTTCAGCAAGGACAGTATTTGCGCTTGATTATCAAGTTGTACCTGCAGATACGCTAAAATTGAATCCTGCTTTGCCAGCAATTTGTTCGCCCTGAAGGCCATGAACCCAAACCCTTCGTGAGGGTTGTTTCTATCACGTTCAAGAATCAGGTATTCCACACCATCCACTACTATTCTGTTGAAGTGGCTTTCAATGCCTACTACTGGCATATCCTTAAAAGTCTCCGTGCCGCCCTCTTCTTCATTGTTGGCATGCACTTCCCTGTTTTCACAAGAAGTGAATGTAAATGCTATTAAGAATACTAGCAGTGATGGGTATACGAATAGTCTCATTGTCATTGTGCCTTAGACTTAAAATAACCCTCTTGTACATTGAATACCTTCTGGATAACCTTAAAAGCTTTACCATTGATCATGATAATTATATAATCACCAAGTCCAATGTTGATATCACCCATCGGGTTTTTGATCATTCTACGTTTCCCGTATTTATCAACCTTGCTGATGCCCATTAGGATGCTATTGTATCGCTTCTTGAGGTCGAAAAAAGCGTCTTGATAGGGCTTGTTGATGTAAGGGTTGTCGGGTGTAACTAAGAACTGCTTGATGTCATAGTCATTCTCCGATTGCGTAAAAGACATAATGCTTTCGCTGAAGGCCGCTACGTCTGGCTCGAAAATATAACTGGCAAGTAGCTTGGAGGAAATCTCATGTTTTGAAACGGCATTTGCAGCGCCAGCACTTATAAATGTGGGTTTGAGGTTCGCATTATCCAGCGTTACTACATAAGAGATATCTTCACCATAGTGTTTTTTGAGGTTAAGGATATATACAAGCTTCTCCGTGTCATCATCAAGATTAACAAATACAGTAGACGCCTTAGGGATATTACATTTTTTCAGCGTTTCAAAGCTATTGTAGTCGCTGAACAGCGTAAATATCCTGGACGAGTTGTCATACTGCTCTCGAATGATATCTATGGTGTCTCGCTCATCAGTAACGATGGCAACTTCTTTGCCTACACCATGCAGCTGATCCGTCACCAGCTTACTAAACTCATTCCAGCCAATTATTACTGTATGATCTTCCATGCTTGTTCCATTATATCCTAGTTTTTTATTCTCTTCAAATGTGGTCATGAATGTGGTGATCTTACCGATGAGGAGCCCGTAGATACCCAAACTCGTGAATACAAATACATAACCGATGATCCTTCCATAGGTGGTGGCTGGGTAGAGATCTCCGTAACCGACAGTGGTAAGGGTGATCACAGAGTACCAAATAGCATTCTGGTAATCAGTAATCGACGACTGGTCACTTATGGACTCGAAGGTTACTAATCGCTCTATGAGAATGACATAAACAATCAAACCAGCTAGGATTTGAAGGGAGATAAGAAGGAGTTTCCTCTGCTTTATAAATTCAATCATGTCAACCTCAGGTCGGTATCGTTAAATATAAGCAAAAGCGGCATACCGCCAATTTTGTGTTTTGGCAAAATTGCAAAACACATGAATTATCTAGGATCAACAAGTGTATCCCAATAGATGAGTGGAACTTGATTGCATATCTGAAATTCTTCTTAGCGAGACTTTGGATTCCCTGGAGACCATTTCGAGTTGAGGATTATCAATTATTAAAATTAACCCTGGAAAGTTGAAGTTTCGGCAAAATGTGAGGCCTGATAGGCAGCTCAGTTTCAATCTTAACAAGTCCGCTTTCTCAGCCACTTTGCTGATGATAAAGTAGCTCTTCAAATCAGTTCGACCTTATGTTGTATAGTCGATAAGATTTCGAAATATTGCGCCTTGCGAATAGAAATTCCCCATTATGAATCGACATACTTACGACTTTGGAGTAATTGGTAACTGTGCCTTCAGCGCTCATATTGACAAGCAGACGAATGTGTCTTGGATGTGCTGGCCGAGATTCGACAGTAGCTTTATTTTCGGAGGTATGCTCGACAAGAAAAAGGGTGGAGAATTCTCAGTGACCCCCGTCGGAGAAAAGTTTGATTCGAACCAGTTTTACATTGAGAATACCAACGTTCTTTGTACAGATGTAGAGACCAACGATGGTAAGTATCGTATCACTGATTTTGCGCCAAGGTTTTATCAATACGAGCGATATTATCGACCGCTCATGTTGATCAGAAAAATAGAACCTCTTAGTGGTAACCCAATGGTCAAAGTAATATGCGATCCCGTGGCAGATTATGGTAATAAAAGACCGGAGAGGAGCATGGGTAGCAGCCACATCAGATATCTCAATCTCGACGCTCATGTGAGACTGACGACTAATATTTCGCTAAACTATGTCATTGAAGACCAGAACTTTGTACTTAATGAGACCAAGTACCTGGTTCTTACATACGGTCCTCCATTGGAAGCGAATCTCGAAGAAACTGCGGAGCTGTTTTTGTCTAAGACCATTGCCTATTGGCGCAACTGGGTGAAGTCAGCGAGCATTGTAGACTTCTATCAGGACTATGCTATTCGCTCAGCTCTTGCACTGAAGATTCATCAGTATGAAGACACAGGTGCCATCATCGCAGCGATGACTACCAGCCTACCGGAATCTCCGGGTAGTACCCGCAATTGGGACTATCGCTATTGCTGGATGCGCGATACATTTTACACCTTGAATGCCTTCAATAATATTGGTCATTTTGAGGAATTGGAGAAGTATTTCCACTTTATTTTAAATGCTACCTATACTGCTCAGGATCGCTATCAGCCACTATACAAGATCACAGGTAGTGCTGACATTGTAGAAAATGAGATCGATTTGGAAGGCTATCTCGGCAATCAGCCAGTGCGGGTAGGCAATCAGGCTTATGAACACATCCAGAATGACGTTTATGGTCAGGTTTTGATCTCTCTACTACCACTTTATGCGGATGGAAGAATTATTTTCACAGAGCGCTTCGATTCGGCGGGTCTGGTCATGAAGACGCTAAAACTCATAGAGAAGACGATGGATCAAAATGATGCCGGACTGTGGGAATTCCGCAATCTGGCACAAAAACATACCTATACCTATTTATTTCATTGGGCGGGTAGCTGTGCCGCCATCAAGATCGCCAAGACTCTCAAGGACAATGAAATGGGTCAACTTGCTGTAAAGCTGAGAGATATTTCCGCACAGAGAATTGAAGAATCCTATGTGCCATCGAAGAAGGGATATGCCCAGGCGCTGGGGACAGATCGCATGGATGCCAGTACCCTACAGCTCATCATGATGAACTATTTTGGTGACGACAAAAAGAGGGCAGGGGATCACTTAAAGGCGCTTGAAAAAGAGTTGCTCGCATCAAATGGCCTATTTTATCGCTATAAGCATCAGGACGACTTTGGTGAGCCTGAAACGACCTTCCTGATTTGCGCTTTCTGGTATGTGGAGGCCCTGGCTTGCGTTGATCGTATAGATGAAGCTATCAAGATATTTGACAATCTCGTGGGCTATTCAAATCACCTTCGACTTCTTAGTGAAGATGTCTCTGAAAAGGACGGAAGCATGTGGGGTAATTTCCCTCAGGCGTATAGTCACGTTGGACTGCTCAATGCAGCCAACAGGATCGCAAGAAAACTAGATAAACCTACTTTTCTTTAGACCTTACCAAGATCAGCGAGTAGCTTTCTTACTTCCGTTGGTGAGGTTAGACTGTACTTAGCCGCCGAAGCAGAACTGCCGACCTTGATGGTCACCGCATGATCCGGCATAGCTTCGAATGTATCCTCATCTGTCCAGTCGTCACCTATGGCCATCACAAATGCGCTCTTATACTTGTCTACCCATTGCGTAGCGGCCCGACCCTTATTGATCTCCGAGTTTTTGATCTCGACGACCATATGCCCTTCTAGCACCTGCAGGTTTTTATTGCCTGCCAGATAGTTGAGATGACTGGTAAGCTCTCGGGTACGAATCTCCCCAAGGCCTGTCTCGACTTTTCTGTAGTGCCACACGATACTGTAGTGTTATTCTTCAATGAATCAGCCGGGCGTT
>CAYGOT010000078.1:0-23686 GCA_964351595.1 uncultured Roseivirgaceae bacterium
CCTGCGCTGCCGCCGACCCTGAGCCTGTTTCTCTTCAATTTGGTGTTCCTGCAATGCGATCTGCTGCTCTTTCTTTTCAGTTTCGTATTTGGCTATTAGCTCA
Organism: uncultured Roseivirgaceae bacterium; assembly: GCA_964351595.1. Lineage (GTDB taxonomy): Bacteria > Bacteroidota > Bacteroidia > Cytophagales > Cyclobacteriaceae > UBA6059. The sequence continues at coordinate 104 of CAYGOT010000078.1, forward strand.
TTGATGCTTCTTTGGTTTGCCTCATTAAGCATCTCATCTTTCATAGCCACATATCTTTGATGACTCTTCAAAGCAGATTCAAAGTCTCCAGCTTTTTCGTAAGCATCTGACATGCCTAAATAGTTGAGTTGTGTAACCTCTTTAAGCCCTATTTGCTCTGTGATTTCGATACTCTGGAGAAAGTACGGAATCGCCTTTCTAGGAATCCCTCTTTTGATTTCTAATGAAGCCAAGTCACTTAGTATTTCGGCTTGACCCTGTTGATCGTTTGAAGCTGTTCTTATTTCAAGGGACTTTAGAAGCAGGCTTTCCGAAGCTTCAAACTCCCCTAATCTCATCTTTAGTGCGCCTAAGTTGAGTGTAGCAATTCCAACAAGTCTATTGTTCTGAAGATTATTGGCTTTGTCTAGTGCTTGGGTGTAATAGAACTCAGCTTTTGAGAGACTGTCTAATTCATCATAAGTATTACCGAGATTAGTATATATAAGGACTTCTTTTGAATCATCATTTAGAAGCTTGTTCAACTTCAGTGCTCTCAAATAATTTTCAATTGCTTCTACGAACATTTTCCTTTTGTAAAACACAAGGCCAAGATTGTTGGTGCTTGATGCTATGCCGGCAGAATCATTAAGGAATTCACGGATTTGAAGTGACTCCAAAAAATAGGATGTCGCTTTTTCAAGATCGCCCATATTCAAGCTGACATTACCAAGATTATTAAGAGCCGCACTGACGCCTGTGCTATCTTGAAGTTGTTTTCTGAAAGTGAGTGATTTTAAAAAATAGTACTCAGTACTATCGTAATGCCCCATATAAACATGGAATATCCCGATAAGATTGTAGTAAGTGCTTAGCTCTTTTTCGTCAAACTGGGTCTTTGATATCAGACCACTCACAAATTCAATACCCTCTTCATATTTCCCATTCGACCTGTAGAGGTTTCCTATAACTACGGAGGCGTCTACAACTCCTTGATGGTGACCGCTCACCTCCGCAAATGACAAGGCTTCTCTGGCAAAACGCATGGCTAAATCCGAGTCAACAGCCATTTCAGCAGAATCAAGGAGTGATTGGTAATAAATTGAATCTAAGGGCTGAGATGCCGCTAGATACGAAAAGACTAATAGTGGGTAGATCAAGAATAACTTCATACGGTTTCAAACTGTTACCGAAATAAAGTTAGTGGTTAACGAAGAGAGTAGCACTGGGGTGTTGCTAGATAGGAGGGGATGGATCGACATCCTCGTATCTTAGAGACAGGGGCTCACTTTATAAAAGCAATAGTCAGCGGGTAGTTGAAGAGCTCGCCCTGATCTGCTTTGATAGCCGCAACCACCACGCAAACCAGATTGGTGACTACCAAAAAAATAAGGAAAGGAATACCTACAAGTATGAAGGCAAAGAAAATAGCAGGAATCATGTAGATGGCCATGGAAATCTGAAAATTTAGAGAGGCCTTTGCGTGTCGAGTGATCTCTTCATTTTCATCCTTTTTGGACAGGTAGATGACCAACGGGACAATGAATGTCCCAAAAGCCACGGCGTATCCGAGCAGAGTGCCCAGGTGCGCCAGTATAATCCATTGCCGATCCGTCATTTAGGCGTTGGCTTTCTCGTACTCCGTAATAGTACGCTCTATGATATCGCAGCATTCGTGGATTTGCTCCTCGGTCATCACAAGAGGAGGCGCAAAGCGAATGATGTTGCCATGAGTAGGTTTAGCAAGCAGCCCATTATCTTTCAAGGCTACACAGATATCCCATGCAGTAGAGCTATCTGGGTGATCGTTGATCAATACAGCATTGAGTAAGCCCTTGCCTCTGACAAGCTTTACAAGGCTGGACTTCTCCGCGAATAGGCCCATTCGCTCCCTGAATATTTTTCCAAGTTTACGAGCATTTTGAGTGAGGTGCTCATCATCAATGACCCTCAGTGCGGCCAGGGCCACTTCACAGGCGATTGGGTTACCACCAAATGTGGAGCCGTGTGTACCGGGGGTGATTACGCTCATGACTTCATCATCAGCTAGCACAGCCGAGACCGGATATACTCCACCTGAGATAGCTTTACCTAAGATGAGCATATCAGGCTTGGTATATGTGGACTGTCGCTCGCAGTGGTTTTCACAGTTGCAGTTACCACAAACAGCTAAGAAACTTCCCGTCCGGCCTATGCCAGTCTGTATCTCATCGGCGATAAATAAGGCGTTGTGCTTTTTACAAAGCTCACCGATAGTCGGTATGAAGTCTTCATTGGGTACATTCACACCCGCTTCTCCCTGGATAGGCTCAACGAGTACACCTACGACATTCGGACGTTTGAGCGCTCTCGCTAACTCCTCGACATCATTGTATGGGATCTTGATAAAACCATGCGTGAAGGGGCCGAAGTTTTTCCTGGCATTATCATCACTACTGAAAGAAATAATAGTGGTGGTACGACCATGGAAGTTTTGATCAAATACGATGATCTCCCCTTCGTTTTCGGGTACGCCCTTTTTTTCATAGCCCCACTTACGGCAGATTTTGATGGCTGTCTCTACAGCTTCGGCACCAGTATTCATCGGAAGCACCTTGTCAAATCCGAAATACTCGGTGATGTATTTTTCATAACTGCCAAGCGCATCGTTGTAGAAGGCACGCGAAGTTAGTGTGAGTGTCTCGGCCTGATTTTTCAACGCACCTACAATACGCGGATGGCAGTGACCTTGGTTCACCGCAGAATAAGCAGAAAGGAAATCAAAATATTTTTTTCCCTCAACATCCCATAAGTGCACACCCTCGCCTTTGGAGAGTACTACGGGCAGTGGATGATAGTTATGCGCACCATATTTATCCTCCAATTGCATCGCTTCTTTGCTTGTCGCTACGTTGTGAATCATGTCTATTCTGTTTAAAGTAGGTTTATGTCAAAATGAGCCTCAAAATTAATGAAATCGCCCTGATTTTAAAATTCAAGGCGATTTTCGAACAATTCCGAATGGGTGCAGTTTGGGAGGGCAGCAAGGAAATGGCAGGGAAAAATTCAAAATCAGGGTATAGGGGATTGTCAGAGGATGAGTACTATTTCAATGAGCAGGGTTTCATCGTATTTACTGCTAAGTACCATCTCAAAAGAGGTTATTGCTGCAAGTCGGGCTGCAAGCATTGCCCATACGGCATCCAGGATCAAAAAAAGTAGCTTAATATATTGCCGCCCTATTGTAAATCAAACCGGATTTGCGATATTTGCAGTCCGTTTTAAAAAATCAACAGAAATGTCTAAGGTTTGTCAGGTAACAGGTAAGCGTCCACAGGTTGGAAATAACGTTTCTCACGCCAAAAATAGGACCAAGAGAAAGTTTTATCCGAATCTGCACACGAAGAGATTCTACATCCCTGAAGAAGATAAGTGGGTCACTCTAAAGGTGTCTACAACTGCCCTTCGCACAATCAACAAAAATGGTATCACTGCCGTATTGAAGAAAGCTGCTGAGGAAGGTAACGTACTAGTTTAATATTATAAATAATACCAAGCGATGGCTAAGAAAGGTAATAGAGTACAGGTAATACTTGAGTGCACCGAGCACAAAGAAACAGGTGTGGCCGGTACGTCAAGATACATCACTACCAAGAACAGGAAAAATACCACTGAGCGTCTTGAGCTTAAGAAATACAATCCTGTATTGAAGAAAGTAACAGTACACAAAGAAATTAAGTAACCATGGCAAAGAAAGTAGTTGCATCGCTAAAGCAAAAAGGCGGAATCAAATACGCTAAGGTAATAAAGGCTGTAAAGTCTGATAAGACAGGCGCTTATACCTTTAGAGAAGAAATGGTAACGGAAGATCAGGTAAAGGAAGTATTGGCCAAGTAATCCTGATACTTGTGTTTAAAGAAGTAGTAAAAGTCCCTGTAAGGGACTTTTTTTGTTAGTCCACCTTAAACTAAATTCATCATGGCCTTATTCGGGATATTCTCAAAGGAGAAAAAAGAATCGCTTGACAAAGGGCTGGAAAAGTCCAAGCAGAGCTTTTTTGGAAAACTATCAAAAGCGGTAGTTGGCAAAACTAAGGTTGATGATGAGGTTTTGGATGAGTTGGAAGAGGTGCTGATCACCTCGGATGTTGGTGTCGATACTACACTCAAGATCATTCGGCGGATCGAAGAGCGGGTCGCGAAAGATAAATACCTGGGTACGGAGGAACTTGACGAGATCCTTAGAGAGGAGATCGCCGACCTCCTATCGGAAAACAATACCGTGGACTTGAAGGATTTCGATCTTCCCGCGGACAAGAAACCCTACGTACTCCTGGTAGTAGGTGTTAATGGTGTGGGTAAAACCACTACTATTGGTAAACTGTCTGCTCAGTTTAAGAATTCTGGTAAGAAAGTCATCTTAGGAGCGGCCGATACTTTTCGTGCAGCAGCCGTGGATCAACTCATACTTTGGGGCGAGCGTGTAGGTGTACCTGTAGTTTCTCACGGTATGAATACGGACCCGGCAAGTGTGGCATTTGATGCGGTGAAGCGTGGTGTCGAAGAGGGAGCCGATGTAGTCATCATTGATACCGCAGGGCGACTGCACACTAAGGTCAATTTGATGAACGAGCTCACCAAGATCAAGCGAGTGGTACAAAAGTTTATTGAAGATGCTCCCCATGAAGTAATGCTCGTACTTGATGGCTCTACCGGCCAAAATGCTTTCGTTCAAGCACAAGAATTTACCAAAGCTACGCAGGTCACCTCCCTTGCCATTACCAAACTGGATGGTACAGCTAAAGGGGGTGTGGTCATCGGAATCTCCGATCAATTCAAGATCCCTGTCAAATACATCGGTGTGGGCGAAAAGGTCACTGACCTACAAGTCTTCAACAAGAAGGAGTTCGTAGATTCGTTTTTTAAGCGCGTCTAGTTTTACCGCTAGTCATAGCTCCAGGGGGCAGCTCGGAGTTTCTACTATCTTTGACCGCTAGGGAAAAACCAATATACGAGCATGCTAGAAAACCTGATTGTCGAAGGTGCCAACTTCGTTTGGGGCACTCCACTACTTATAGTACTCCTTGGAGGAGGAATCTTCTTTGCTATCTATTCACGGTTTTTACCCTTCAAGTATTTCAAGCATTCCATAGACATCATCCGTGGCAAGTATGACGAAAAGCATAGTGCTGGCCAGATCAGTCATTTTGAAGCACTTTCAGGTCATCTGGCAGCTACGATTGGCATGGGCAATATAAGCGGCGTGGCTGTGGCGATTGCCACTGGAGGCCCTGGGGCGATCTTTTGGATGTGGGTGAGTGCTTTTTTCGGGGTAGCCACCAAGTTTTTCACCTGCTCTCTGGCCGTGATGTATCGAGGCAAGGACTCAGCAGGCGTGATGCAAGGAGGGCCAATGTATGTCATCAAAGAAGGCTTGGGTAAGAAGTACATGCCACTGGCTTATTTCTTCGCCATCACATGTTTCTTTGGCATGACGCCAATCTTTCAAACTAACCAGATCGTCCAGGTCTTTAACGATGTAGTCATGCAACCCAATGGCTGGGTGGGAGAAGATATCTTCATGAACAACCTTATCCAGGGAGTGGTGATCGCCATCTTAGTGGCAGTTGTAATCTTCGGAGGTATCAAGCGCATAGGTGCAGTGGCCGGCAAGATGGTGCCGTTTATGGTAATCATCTATGTTACGAGCGTCCTGTACATTATGCTCATCAACTATACTCAGATACTGCCCACACTAGGGTTGATTATAACGGACGCCTTTACTGCAGAGGCGGCATTGGGAGGAGCTGTTGGTGCGTTGATTATCACGGGAGCAAGGAGAGCAGCTTTCTCCAATGAGGCAGGAATAGGTACTGCACCTATGATGCACGGAGCAGCTAAGACCGATGAGCCGATTCGGGAAGGTTTGGTTGCTATGATCGGACCTGTGGTTGATACGATCATCGTTTGCACCATGACGGGATTGGCCATATTGATCACAGGAGTCTGGCAGACTACAGAAAGCAACGGTATAACCCTAACCGCCCAAGCCTTCGAAATGGCTATGCCGGGCTTTGGTCCATATATCCTGGTGATTTGTGTATTGACCTTCGCGTTCACTACGCTCTTTGGATTGGCGTACTACGGTCGAAAGTGCCTGGCCTTCATGGTTGGCGTCAAGTGGAGCTTTTTGTTCAATTATTGGACCATCATACTCATTCTAATCGGATCGGTTTCCAGCCTGGCAGTAGTCGTCAGTTTTGTTGATATGGTCTATGGTTTGATGGCATTTCCTACGATGATTTCAGCCGTATTGCTAGCGCCAAAAGTGATGGAAGCAACCAAGGTCTACTTTCAGAAGATGAATTCTGGTAAGTAAGCGCTGGCTCAGGGCTTAGGTAGCTCAACCTCATAATGGCTATCCAGATAAAAAGTGAGCTTGGAGTGGAAGTATCAACTGGCTGGTGTTCCTACCCCATTATAAGTAAGTAATCATTATTCCTTTGGAGGTAGCGGAAAGAATACGCTGGTCTTTCGTTGATACTCAGCGTACTTATCATTTTTACCCAACTTCTTTTCGAGCAGGCCTACTCCGGAGACTTTAAGCAGGAGGAAAGTTATTAGCAGTGGCCCTATGATCGTCCAAAGGTCATCGATGTTAGTGAGGGTGAATAGGGAAAACCCCCACCAAAGCACGGTCTCACCAAAATAGTTGGGGTGACGAGTATAGCGCCAAAAGCCTTTGTCCATGACCAAACCTTTGTTCGCTGGATCAGCTTTGAACCTTGCTAACTGCCAATCACCACCTACTTCGAAGATAAGGCCGATCAGCCACAGCCCCAGTCCGAGGTGATGGACAATGTCATTACTTGGTACAGGATCGACTTGGGAATTGATCATCATGATCGGGAAGGAGATCACCCACATGAGTATCCCTTGCAGCATGAAGACCTTGAAGAAGGCTTGCAGGCGGTGACTGCTGCCCCAGTCTTTGCGCATGGCTTGATAACGATAGTCTTCTCCTACTTTGCGATTGCGAGACCAGAGATATACTGATAGCCTAAGTCCCCATATCAACACCAGTATATTGGCAATAAACTGGAATGTGTTGACCTCATCCAATGTGCCCAGACTGACCCTGCTAATCACTACAAAGCCTAGGCCCCACGCCGCATCAACAATACTGTAGTCGTCCTTGAAGACAGCTACTATGTAGAAGACTGACATGAAAAGGAGTGCCGCAACAAGCAAATAAAGGAAGACTTCTACTGTGGCCATGTGATCAGTTGTTTTTTGATAGGATCATACTTGAATTGGTTCGATGAAGTACCTCCGTAGGTTGATGCGGGTAGCTGATCGATATCGCCCCCACCCTCTATTAACGAATTACCGTATGGGGTCAGTTGTCCATTTTTCCAGTCAATGCAAGGCGTCAATGCATTGATCATATTGAAGTATTGCAGATCACCAAAACCGTAGAATCCATTGTTGCGAAGGCATTTGCCGACCAGTTGTCTATCCGACGTAGTACCATCCCTTATCCAACTCAAAATTTGCCGTTGATGTTCACTGAGGTGATCTGTCGTCCATGGAAATCTGCGAAGGTGGGCTCCTATAGCTTCAGCGAGATAAGGTAAATCTGCTGCTCGTGAAAATGACAAAAGTTGATCGTGCGCACCGGAGCAGTATATGCGCCAGATTGCTGAAGCCTGTTCTTTTTGAGAGGATGTCAGTAGCTGCCTGCTTTGATAAAATTTTGGATAGTCTTCAGGCACATATTCACCAAGGCCTTTGAGCTTACTTGAGACATTTACACCAGAGCAAATGATGGAAATTTTATCACCAGGCCGGTTTTTGGCCAACCAATGGATCATAGCTATAAAGTTGATCTGGCAAAACAGGTCGTACTCATACCAGCAGACGATTTCGTCGAAATGGTTTTCACCAGCCAACAAATCCCAAATACCCCAGACGATCTCATGATAGTCATGCCCCGAAAACTGATCTTCGGTGTAGGTTTTGCGCAGCACCTCCTGCTCGGGGCTGGAGATTTCCGGTAGGCAGGGGCCCTCACAAAGTATTTCATTCCACGCTATCGCCTCTCCGTCGACCCCACTTTTGTTGAAAATAGTGAGGGAGGACATCCCATTGAGAATATGAAGTGTCTGAGGCATTGGTTAAAGATACTGGCTTCCTGATGATTTAATGATCTGAATGTTGTACCAGAATGGGCAACACTTCAGCTCATCGAAAAATAGCAAGCCCGACATTGGACAGGTAGTAGTTTTCGTATATTTGCACGCTTATAACTAGCTGCAAAATTGCATGAGGATTATTATTGCTGGGGCAGGTGATGTTGGCTTTCATCTCGCAAAGTTGCTAGCCTACGAGGCGCATGATATTGTAATCATAGACCTGGATACCGACCGGCTTGAATATACAGCCAATCACCTTGACGTAAGTACGATTCGGGGAAGCGCCACTTCATTCAGGGTACTGGAGGAGGCCAAGGTGGCTAAGGCCGACCTGCTGATCGCAGTGACTGAGTCTGAGGAGACCAATATAGCTACATGCATCATCGGTAAGAATCTTGGTGCTATGCGTACAATCGCCAGAATCTCGAATACAGAATACCTTCATCGGAAAGATAAGCTTGACCTTAAGGACATAGGTATAGATGAGATTATCTCTCCCGAGTCGCTAGCTGCACGTGAGATTAAGCGATTGCTAAAAGAATCTGCTACGACTGATTCCTTCGAATTTGAGAAAGGCACTTTGTCTCTGATGGGAATCACGGTAGAGGAGGACAGTGAGCTGAATGGCAAGACGCTCACCGAAACTGCACATCTCAACCCAGATCATAATTTTACTACAGTGGCCATTCTGCGCGATCAGGAGACCATTATACCCTACGGCGAAAATAAGTTTAAAGTGGGGGATCATGCTTATTTCGTGGCACAGCCTGACGGAGTTGATCGCGTACTGGATCTGACCGGAAAGACAAGGGTACCAATTAAGAATATAATGATACTCGGGGGTAGCAGGATTGGATATAATACTGCGAAGAACCTCAGCAAAAAATACAATATCAAGCTGATCGAGGAGGACAAGGAGAAGTGCATTGAAATGGCTAACAGCCTGCCGGATACACTGATCATCAATGGAGATGGGCGCGATGTAGAGCTCCTATCAGAAGAAGGCATCAAGGATATGGACGCCTTTATAGCGGTCACCGGCAACTCAGAGACGAATATCATCTCCTCGCTGGTGGCTAAAAATCACGGTGTAGGCAAGACCATCGCATTGGTGGAAAACATGGATTATATCCATCTTTCGCAGAATATCGGCGTGGATACCATGATCAACAAAAAGCTGATTGCGGCCAACTTTATCTTCCGATATATCAGAAAGGGTGAGGTGCTCAACCTAACCTCTATTCATGGTGTGAATGCCGAAATTCTGGAATTTGAGGTGAAAGAGCAGTCGAAAATCCTTGAACACGAGCTGCAAAATATCGAGTTTCCAGAAACAGCTATCGTGGGAGGAGTCATTCGTAATGGCAAAGGCTACACCGTCCGAGGTAATTTTATGTTTCAGCCTAAAGATCGAGTAGTCGTATTATCTCGACCCGAGTGTATCCACAAGGTGGAAAGCTTCTTCAAATGAGATTTAACTATCCCGTAATTGGCAATGTACTGGGCCTTCTGTTGATGCTCAATGGGGCTTTTATGTTGCTCTGTATCCCTTTCAGCATCTATTATTCAGAGGGGGATTTTCTGCCAATACTTTCTGCCGGAGCGATTACTTTGGCTTTTGGGGGATTGCTTTATTTCCTTACCAGAAACCCCGACTCCAAAGAACTGAAGAAGCGGGATGGCTACCTCATCGTGACAGGTGGTTGGCTGGCCATGTCTCTTTTTGGAATGCTGCCTTATCTGCTAAGTGGGGCAATCCCATCGGTTTCAGATGCTTTTTTTGAGACTGTTTCGGGCTATAGCACTACGGGGGCAAGTATCCTTACAGATATAGAAGCTGTGCACAAGGGCATACTTTTTTGGAGGAGCCTCACACAATGGATTGGTGGCATGGGAATCATTGTATTGGCGGTAGCGATACTCCCCATATTGGGCATTGGAGGCATGCAGCTGTTTGTCGCCGAGGCACCTGGCATCTCGCCTGACAAACTACAGCCCAGAATTAAGGAAACAGCAAAGCGACTTTGGCTGATCTACCTGGGCTTGACATTAACCGAAACAGTCCTGCTCTGGATGGGCGGCATGGGCTTTTATGATGCCATCAATCACGGGTTGACCACCATGGCTACCGGAGGTTTTTCAACCAAGAATAGCAGCATTGCCTATTTCACCTCTCCATTTATCCAGTACGTGATCATCGTATTCATGCTATTTGCAGGCACTAATTTTACGGTGGCCTATTTCATCCTCAAGGCCAATTGGGCCAAAATTTCCAAAAACGAGGAGCTCAGATATTACCTTGGCGTCTGTATAGCCCTGACAGTGTTGATTGCTACCACGCTCTTTTTTATCGACGCAGATATGGGTGTGGAAGAGACCATTCGTACCACCCTCTTCCAGGTAGTTTCAGTGATTACCACGACGGGCTATATTACGACTGACTACACGCAATGGACGAGCTTTATTACGGTGCTTTTCTTTCTGATGATGTTTTTGGGCGCGTCTGCTGGCTCTACCGCCGGTGGGGTCAAGCTGGTAAGGCATATTATACTGATCAAAAACTCTTTTCTTGAGCTTAAGCGCCAGCTTCACCCCTCGGCAATTATTCCCGTGAGATTCAATGGTCAGGCGGTGAGCCGTGACATTACGTTCAACATCCTCGCTTTTATCATGATCTACATTAGTATCTTCGCCCTCGGCTCTTTGGTCATGGCACTACTTGGAGTAGATTTCATGACGGCTATTGGAGCTACAGCGACTTGTCTGGGTAATATCGGCCCTGGCATTGGCACTGTAGGTCCGGTTGACAACTTTGCTCATATCCCACAAACCGGTAAGGTTTTCTTGGGGTTTTTGATGCTAATCGGCCGACTAGAGTTGTTTACAGTATTAATGATAATGACACCCTATTTTTGGAGAAAATACTGATCCATGTCTTCTATGCTTTCCTTTTTTTTGATCTGGAGTCCTGATCCCAACATCTTTCCCGGCCTGGATGTGCCACGTTGGTATGGATTCTTTTTCGCCCTTGGCTTTATCATTAGCCAGCAGATTATGTTTTTCGTCTATCGCAAAGAAGGGCTGAACGAAAGGGCTGTCGACAAAATCACGCTTTATCTGGTCATTGCGGTAGTGGTAGGTGCGCGTCTTGGACACTGCCTATTTTATGATCCCGGCTATTATTTATCCAATCCGCTGGAGATATTGAAAGTTTGGAAGGGTGGACTGGCGAGTCACGGGGGTGCGATTGGTATGCTTGTCGCACTTTGGCTTTTTGCCAGAGATCAAAAGATCAAATACCTCTGGATTCTCGACAGGATTGCGATAGTGACTTGTATCACAGGAGCCTGTATCCGCATGGGTAATTTCATGAACTCTGAAATCCTCGGTATGCCAACCGATAGCGGCTTTGGAGTGGTATTCGCAAAGAATGTCGAGGACTTGTTGACTTATCGCAGCGGTGAGAATATCGAAGAGGTCACCTTTGAAAGAGGGGGTAGGGCGGTAGCAGAGCAGCCTGGCCATGTCCCTATGAAGGTTATTATTAAGTATAAGCGTGGACTGGCGATTGACGAAATTAAAACGGTCGACTACTTAGAGACGAGTGTCAAAAATGCCTTTATCAACTACAAAGAAGCCAGTGACCATCTTTATGAAGATCCTGACAAACCACTAATTGTGGATTTTTATCAACTAAAGCGTCACTACTATGCTGAAATACACACGCTTGGCATTGCCAGGCACCCCGCACAATTGTACGAGGCTTTCTATTGCCTGATCATGTTCTTCTTATTTGCCCATATTTGGTACTACCACCGGGACAAGCTCAATGATGGTTTCATCTTTGGCCTGTTCATGATGATGCTCTGGTCGTTGCGATTCCTGGATGAGTTTGTCAAGGAAAACCAGGAGGCCTGGGAGGCTGATATTCCCCTCAATATGGGGCAGTGGCTCAGTATCCCGATGTTCACGATTGGCTTGATTGTCTTTATCAGAGCTTTGGGGCCTAAAAAAGAGGTAAGCAAGAGCTAATAGTATAGACCTCAAAGTATAAAATGCTTTGAGTAGGGCTTTATTTGGGATGCCTTCTGAGAGGGAGAGTCTTTTGGTCTCAGAAAATCTTGATAAGCACTCAGTGCCTTTCACTACCCACCGCACACTTCACTCCGAAGGAGTCTTATACCAAGAAAAAGGCTTGTGAGGTAAATGGCAATCTTTTGGCTTGTGGCCTTTCAACTTGGAGTATAAGATGCCTCCGGCATGACCTGCTTTGTGGATAGAATCACATTAATTACCCAAGTCAAATTCCGTTAGGTACTACCGTAATATCCGTATTGATTATTCGCGATAGCTCAATCAGTTCACCTTTGTTGAAGAGCTCATCATGTTTCCCGATAGGGGTGTCTTTATCCTCAGCCTTGTAGTTGATGTAGTTTTGAAAGATGATGCCATCGATGATCTGCCGATTAATAGCTTCTCTAAATCGCGTGCCCCCGCCATCGACACTAAACTCATATCCCAGGTAGTCTACGGTGAATTCGTCCTTGTGGATCCAGTAGATGTAGACATCATCAAAATCATCCCCACCACCGGCCTGTTTGAAAGTAACCTGAATCTTGTGGTATGGCGCATCTTTGATGGTCGTTTCACCAAGGTATTTTTTCACTACTGCGGGATCGTTGAGACCGAAAGGCAACTGGGTGAAATAAAGTACCGAGTTGACCGAGTTGCCAAGCCGTCTTTGCCACTCCTCATTTAGCTCCTGGAGCTGTCCGTCCCTGTGTCTTGTGAAGTTTGAGCTATTCACCAGTGTATCTTGTACATAGCCCAGACTATCACTCTGGAATGTACGGGTATAGGTGAACTTGTCATCTGTCCGTATAGCGCTGTAGTGAATTTTACGAAAATCAAACTCGACGGTACGACCTACAAACCTATCTCCGCCATGAACGATGATAGCGTTATCGATAAATACCTGTGAAGTGTCAGCATTGGCAGCTTTTTCTTCTTCTATCATCTTCTGCCTTTCAGGACTGCATGAGGTGATCATGGCTGATAAAATGGAGAGGTAGATTAGTGTTTTCATAGAGTTGGTGCTAGTTCAAACTTAGATACGTTGGGCTGGAAGACAAGTTAGGAAAAATGATGTCAGTGTTGGGACATATGGGCAGTGCACTGATCAAACTTCATTTTAGTGTCTACGGGTATTGCCAAGAGCGATTATCCGGAGCTTCAAAATCAGACAAAAAAGAAAATAGCCTTCAGCTGCCGTGATTATATTGCTTATGACGTCAATAAAAGAATTATGATTCGACTTACCTTTTTAATAATCACCTGCTGGATGGTCAGTTTTCAAGCGAAAGCACAACCTCTCAAAATCGGAATTGTAGGCCTCACACACACGCATGTTCACTGGCTGCTAGGCCGACCGGACAGAGGAGATGTCGAGATCGTAGGTATAGCTGAGCCAAATAAGGACTTGGCCGACCGATACATTGCTCAGCATGGATTGGACCCGAGCCTATGGTATCCTACCATGGAAGAAATGGTAAAGGCCACCCAACCTGAAGCTGTAACGGCATTTGGATCCATTTATGAACACCTGGAGGTTGTAGAGCATTGTGCGCCTAAGGGCATACACATCATGGTAGAGAAACCTCTGGCTGTCAGCAACGAGCATGCGGTGAAAATGAAGTCGCTGGCCGAGAAACACAATGTCCTTCTTTTGACAAATTATGAAACCACATGGTATTCGACCCACTTTTGGGCGAAGGATAAAGTGGAAAAAGGGAATGTTGGTGAACTCAGAAAACTCGTCATTCACGATGGTCATCCCGGCCCGAAAGAGATAGGCGTCAATGACGAATTTCTGGAATGGCTGACCGATCCAGTACAAAACGGTGGAGGTGCGTTGACTGATTTTGGCTGCTATGGCGCGAATCTGGCTACCTGGCTCATGGACGGAGCGCGCCCCTTATCAGTAATGGCGCTGACCCAGCAAATCAAGCCGGATACCTATCCCAAGGTGGATGATGAAGCCACGATCCTTTTGGAGTACCCTAAAGCCCAGGCGATCATTCAGGCTAGCTGGAACTGGCCCATTTCTCGGAAGGACATGGAAATTTACGGTGCTTCTGGTCAGATTCTGGTGCACAATCGCAACGAACTCACTTACCAGTACGCAGAAGGCGAGGAGCCTATGTCGCTTACACTTGATGAAAGGAATGCGCCGCTAGATGACCCGTTCGCGCACATGGCCGCCATAATCAGGGGAAACCTTGAGATGGAGCGCTTCGACTTATCCTCCCTTGAGAATAATATGCTGGTCGTCGAAATATTAGAGGCTGCCAAAGAGAGTGCCCGAACCGGACAAAGAATAAAGCTCTGATCAGGTCAGGTCCAGTTTAGCCCAGAAGCTTTCTCGAGGGGGCTCGTATTGGTTCATGACAGGGATCAATTCCTTGTGATCATCCCCGACAATCAATAGATCAGCATTGGTCTTCTTGAGGAGCTCATCTTCCATCATTCTGCTAATTTGGGATACCAGATGTGTGTAGTAGCCCTTCCAGTTGAGTACGGCGACCGGAGCTTTGATCAGCTGTAGCTGGGCCCAGGTCAATATCTCGCAAAGCTCTTCCAATGTTCCGAAACCGCCGGGCAAGGCAATGAAACCTTCAGCCAATTCAGACATTTTCGTTTTGCGCTGATGCATGGTCTCTACCGTAATGAGCTCCTGAATGCCGTCATGTGCCACCTCTTTTCGGGCAAGAAATTTTGGAATAACGCCGGTCACCTGACCTCCATTTTCTATTACCCCCCTGGCCACTTCACCCATCAGACCCACCTTTGATCCTCCGAAGATCAGTCTAATATCGTTTTCCGCCAGGTACTGACCCAGCGCATAAGACTGCTCAATAAAGAAGGGCTCAGAACCTCGACTGGAGGCACAGAAGACACAAACACTTTTCATAGGCTGAATTTTGGCCTAAGATAAAGTGCCTATCGGCGAAATAGAAAATGACAGGTTAAAACGTATATTACTAATTGATTGAAAATGTTACTAGAAGTTTGAAATATCTAGACTGATGAGCAACGCGCTAGGAAAGTTTATTGAGCAGGGGTTAGCAAGTGATTTCTTCGAAGCAGAAAGGCATTATTTTATTTTTCGCACCCTCGGGTCTAACTCTGATTCTATCAATAATTCAGCTGACGATTTCCAAAAAAAGGCGGCTGTGTATCTTCAGAATTCGTCGATGGATTTGTGTATACTGGATTTGACTAGAATTTTTGATAAAAAAGGTAAGTACTCATCTAGATGCCTCGAAGAAGTTCTTCTAAGATGCCGAAATCAAAAGACCGCATATTTTCCACTGGATTTAGAGTACTATCCAAGTATTTCTTATCTGTGCGATGTTGCCGAAGTGGGTGTAGAACAAAGGCATTTGAGCAACCAGGATTCTTTCACAGACCTTCTATTCAGAGTATTGAAGTCCACTACTGTAACTAATGCCATCAAAAGCATCAAGAAGATAAGAGATAAGCATATCGCCCACAATGAGAATTTAATTGGCCCAATAGACCTTCCAACTTTTTGGGATGATTATTTCTTGCTATTGAGCATAGCTAAATCATATTTAACAATTATTGGGTCCGTCTTTGTTAGTACTCATTACATTCTCTCAGAAGACCCTAGGAGTGCCAAAGTTGAAATGAGCACATACTTTCAATCAGCATGGGTAATAGAACTTATAGAGAGTATTATTGGCAGGAATGAAGTCAAAATCCCACTTTCTTTCCAATAGGCAATAAGCCAAAATTCCGTGGTGACCATCTAATACTACTTCGGTAGGTCATTGAGCTCCCAATCGTAATCCATGTAGTCCACGTCTGTCGACTTGGTGATCTTGATGTCGGTGTATTGATTGATGTATTCCTCTACGGACATATCATCGTTGAAGTCACCGCTGTACCAGCTGAATATCTTTGAGAGCTCGGCCTTCTCGGCAGTAATACGATTTTTCCTGGTATCGTTGATGAATATCCTGGCTTGCTCATCCAGCTGTTGATCCAGCTTCTCCCCGGTATAGGCTTCAGCCCTTAGCTCCGGGCAACTAAATGATGCGCAGTTGACTGCAAAATGTATGCGCGGTTCTTCAAAATCCTTCCGTAGGATGCCATGTTCAAGATTATTGAGGTCATACTCTTCACCACCTATCTTAATAAACTTGATGTCCCAGGGTGTATTTACGAAGGGAATCTGAATCGTGCTTCCTATATCCTTGATGCTCTGCACCGGATAGTACTGGAGAATCAGGTCTACGGTGTAGGCGTTGTAGGCATTGATCCAGTAGGCGATTTGCTCCTCTTCGGTCCAGGTCGCTGTATTTGGAGGATTAGCTTCGAGTAACCTCAAATAGCTATCAAACCTCTCCTGGTCACTTTGTATGCCCTTGTAGTCTACAAATCCATCTTTGGTTACATACTTTTTGAGCAATGAATCCCAGATCTCATGTGAGACAGGCTCCCCTCCACCTTGCGTCACCGCCACGTTGGAACAGCCTAGTAATACGATTAGCAAAAAGACAATATTGAAATACCTCATAGGCTGTAAGACGCACATTTTTCAGGGAGGTTGTTAATAACCCAATATATGGAAAACTTATGTCGGCTGGCATACAGCCACTTAGCAAAGGTGAGGTGAAGCCTGAAGTGTATACATTGCAATTGAGGCAATTACGACTTAATATTAATACACTGAAGCATACTGTATTTGGATTTTTTTCATCAACATAAGGAGCTTATTATCCTCGTTGGAGGGTTTCTGGTAATCGCCGTAGCGGCTAATCAGATAGCTAAAGTCTTTCAGCGAATTAAGCTACCGCTAATCACGGGGCTCATCATTTCCGGGATACTGGCGGGACCCTATGTCCTAGGGCTTATCCCTGTGGTCTCACGTGAGAAACTGAGCTTCATCAATGAGATGTCCCTTGCTTTTATTGCATTTGCAGCAGGGGCTGAGCTTTATTTGAGGGAGTTGCGCTCCAGGATCAAAAGTATCAAGTGGAATACTTTTGGTCAGCTGGTAGTGACCTTCGTGCTGGGTAGCCTTGGGGTCTTCTTTATGTCTCCACACATCGAGTATATGGCAGGCATGAGTGTACCCGCCCAGGTCTCTGTGGCCATCCTTACCGGCACTATCTTCGTAGCTCGTTCCCCAGCCTCTGCCATTGCGGTGGTCAATGAGTTACGTGCAAAAGGACCATTCACCCAGACAGTGATGGGGGTCACTGTACTCAAGGATTTCCTGGTGATTATACTCTTCGCCATCAACCTATCCATCGCTCAAACTTTGATCGATGGCGATGAATTCAAGTTTTGGAATATTCTGGTGATTATCCTTGAGCTTTTACTCTCCGCCAGCCTGGGTTATGTACTGGGTCGACTGATCGCATTGGTGCTATCGCAAAAATTCGGGACGATGTACAAGTTGATACTTGTTCTGCTTCTGGGTTACTCTGCTTACTTATTTTCGGGAGAGTTCAGATCACTAACCATGGACTATTGGGGACATGAAGTGATACTGGAACCATTACTTATCTGCATCATTGCCAGTGTTTTTGTTACGAACTACACCAAGTACAGGCCGGAGTTTCTAAAAATATTGCATGATGCTGGCCCAACAATCTATGTAGCATTTTTCACACTCACCGGCGCATCAATGTCTATCGATGTGCTTTTTGTGGTTTGGTTCGTGGCGTTGATTCTTTTTGGTATCAGACTGATCACAATGGTACTGGGCGGTTATGTCGGCGGCACATTGGCTGGTGATCCTATGAACTATCGTCACCTTGGCTGGATGCCCTACGTCACGCAAGCAGGTGTGGCCCTGGGCCTTTCTACGGTAGTAGCCAATGAATTTCCGGACTGGGGGACTCAGTTTTCCACAGTCATCATTGCCGTGATCGTAATTAATCAATTTCTGGGACCGCCTCTGTTTAAGTGGGCTTTGGGTAAGGTTGGAGAGGATCATAGCCGCGCTTCAACACCGGAGTTTGATGGCATCAGGGATGCAATTATTTTCGGATTTGAACCTCAGTCCGTGGCATTGGCAAAGCAGCTTATCTCCAAAGACTGGATGGTGCAAGTAGCTACCTTCAAAAAGCAGGGTTCAATTGAAGAACCGGATGGCATACCTGTTCGCTATATCAGCAAGATCGATTTCGAAACCTTTATGGAAATGGACGCAGACAAGACGGAGGCCATTGTCTGTATGCTTTCTGATCAGGTCAATTTTGAAATCGCGGAGCTTGCTTACGAAAAGCTTGGCACGCGTGATGTTATTGTAAGACTGAATGATCGCGCGAATTATGATCGTTTTTTGAAGCTGGGAGCTAAAATCATCGACCCCTCAACGGCTATGGTCAGTTTAATGGATCATTTTGTGCGCTCACCACAAGCCACTTCTCTGCTCCTCGGTATGGAGGGGGATCAGGATACACGCGACCTGGAAGTGCTCGACCCCAACCTGCACGGGATTACGCTTCGGGACTTACGATTGCCAGCAGACGTATTGATACTTTCTATTAAGAGAGGTGGGCAGGTAATCATCTCCCACGGCTATACCAGACTTAGGATCAGCGATGTGGTGACCTTCGTTGGATCTAACAAAAGTCTGGATGAGCTGACGCTCAGGTTTGATAATTGACTAGGTGATTATGGCAAGGACCGGATTCTGATCTTTGCGGGAGTAATAGTGGTAAACTTGCCGAAAAGCTCTAATCCTCGAGTTTTGAGAATTTCTAACAATTTAGTTTTGATTTGTTCCTTATCAGGAAATCTATAGCGCAGCAGAATAACACTGATTTCATCTTCACGATGGGCAAAGACCCATTCTCCAAAATCCTTATCCTCTGTCAAAATCAATCTTGCCGTGGATTTTGACATTTGAATAATTTGAGCATCAGATGAGCCAAGATAAGATTCTTTGATATAGTCTACTTCTATCGAATTGCTTCTCAGTTCTGCAACAATGTCCGAATCAATGTTCTCATCTGCGAGAATCATGACATGATGATCTCCTCATTGGCTATGGTGTCAGAAGCATACCGTAAACACTCATAAATATCCCCCTCACTCAGTTGTGGATAAGCCAGAACCAATTCCTGAGCGGACATGCCTTCGGCGAGTTTTTTGAGAATTAACTCTACCGTAATTCGGGTGCCTTTGATCACCGGTTTTCCAAGCATTATGCCTGGGTCGTTAATGATGGAGCTATACGGTTTCATATTTAGTCAGACGGGATGATTAGAATGCATCGTTTGATAAAGATAATCAATAGCCCAAATATTCGCCTAGAGAACCGTTCAGATAGCATTTTATATATCTTTGCGGCCATGGCGAAGACTGACGATAATCCATTAAAAAATATAATAGCTCATACCAAAGAATATGGCTACATCTACCCTTCAAGTGAGATTTACGAAGGACTGAGTGCTGCATACGATTATGGGGTATACGGCTCAGAGTTAAAGAATAACATCAAGGAGTACTGGTGGAAATCCATGGTACACCTCAATGAGAACATCGTTGGAATTGATGCTTCCATCTTCATGCATCCGACGACATGGAAAGCCTCGGGTCACGTGGACGCTTTCAACGACCCGATGATTGACAATAAGGACTCCAAAAAACGCTATCGTGCCGATAACCTTATTGAAGATTATGTGGCCAAAATAGATGCTAAGATTGACAAGGAAGTCGAAAAGGCCAAAGGGCGCTTTGGAGATGCCTTTGATGAGGCGCAGTTCCGGGCGACCAACCCAAGGGTGACCGCTAATCAGGAAAAAATAGATCAGGCCAATGGTCGCTTGAAAGCAGCCATGGATTCGGGCGAATTGGATGATCTCAAAGCGTTGATCGAAGAAGTCGGCATTGCAGATCCGGTTAGTGGATCTAAAAATTGGACAGATGTTCGTCAGTTCAACCTGATGTTTTCTACTGAGCTGGGTTCTTTGGCAGAAGGTGCCAGTAAAATCTACCTGCGCCCGGAGACGGCCCAGGGCATTTTTGTCAACTTCCTCAATGTGCAAAAGACAGGCCGAAAGAAAATTCCTTTTGGAATAGCCCAAATAGGAAAGGCCTTTAGAAATGAAATCATCGCGCGTCAGTTTATCTTTCGCATGCGCGAATTTGAGCAGATGGAGATGCAGTTTTTCGTGAAGCCAGGCGAAGAAATGAAATGGTACGAGTACTGGAAAGAGCACCGTATGAGATGGCACAAAAACCTGCAGCTGGGTGAAGAGAATTACCGGTTCCATAATCACTTGAATCTGGCGCACTATGCCAATGCCGCGTGTGATATTGAATATAAATTCCCGATGGGGTTCAAAGAACTGGAGGGTATCCATAGCCGCACAGACTTTGACCTTAAGAGTCACGAACAGCATTCTGGTAAGAAGCTCCAATACTTCGACACTCTGTCCAATGAAAACTATGTGCCTTATGTAGTGGAGACCTCCATTGGGTTGGATCGCATGTTCTTGGCAGTGATCAGTAGTGCCCTACAAGAAGAGACACTTGAAGACGGTAGTATACGATCAGTGATGAAGATACCACCTGCTTTGGCGCCAGTCAAAGTAGCGGTCTTGCCTTTGGTGGCCAAGGATGGCCTACCGGAAAAGGCCAAGGCGATCATGGAAGACCTCAAGTTTGATTTTAACCTTCAGTACGAGGAGAAAGACAGTATTGGCAAGCGATACAGGAGGCAGGACGCCATAGGCACACCCTACTGTGTCACCATAGATCATGACTCGATGGATGATGATGCAGTCACGGTAAGAAATCGTGATACCATGGAGCAGAAGCGAATTTCTGTGGCTCAGCTGAAGGCGGAACTTCGTGAGTCTACCTCGATGACCAACCTGCTTAAGCAGCTGTAGATACTCATATTGATGAAGGATCCGGCTGAACACTTGCAGTTAGTCATTGGCGAGTATGTTCTGATCCTTTTCATGAGCCTTGCCTTGCTATATGTGCTTCAGGCGACTGGAAGGGTCAATCTGGGCATCAAAATTCCTGGTAAGCTACCGCCGCTCAAAAAGACCTACCGGGCAATACTCAAGCGGCATTTCACCTACTATCAATACCTGTCTGCCGAGGATCGGAAGCGGTTTGAGCGCAAGCTGATTAGATTTCTCCATACCAAGCAATTTGTTGGTAGGGGGATGCAGATCACGGATGAAGTAAAAGTGCTGATCAGTGCCTCAGCCGCTCAGCTGACCTTTGGGTTACCCAATGTGTATCTGTCACATTTTAGCAAGGTGCTGGTATACCCCAATGATTACTATTCGACCATTAATAATCGCTACCACAAAGGGGAGGTCAACCCAAGGCTGAAGTTGATCGTGTTGTCATGGCCCAGCTTCGTCCAAGGCTACATCGAGCATGACTCAGGAAAAAACCTTGGTCTGCACGAGATGGCACATGCGCTGCATTTGGAAAACCGCATAGCTAACCAGGAGTTCGGTTTTTTCGAACCAATGATCTTCAAGGCTTGGCATGAGCAAGCACATAAAGAAATGAAGGCGATCAAACTTGGGCAAAACCAGTTCTTAAGAGCCTATGCTTCTGAGGATATCTATGAGTTCTTTGCGGTCGCTGTGGAGCATTTTTTTGAACGTCCAAAAGAACTGCTAGCGGCTATGCCAACCACTTACCGGCTGCTCGTGAAGTTGCTCAATCAGGATCCTGTCAAATTGTATAATTTGACCTGAGTTTGACTTTAAAGGCACCACAAAATTGTCTTTTCGACGATAGGAGAAACCTTATTAATGGTTACAACTACAATAAAAGCATATTTCTTGCTTCTGTTTTAAGAAGATATCTCCATTACATTGCGATATGACAATTTTGTGGTGCCTTTAAAGCATTCATTAATCGAACTCAGATTAATTTAGATGCTTGATTATGGATAGTATGAAGTGGATCGATCTCATGCAGCCGGTAAGGCAGAAGTCTGGCGCTAGTGATCATGAGGATATCAGGAGCGCATTTGAGCGAGACTATGATAGGATTATTTTCTCTGGGGCATTTCGTCGGTTGCAGGACAAGACCCAGGTCCATCCCATGCCCAAGTACGACTTTGTCCATAATCGCCTGACCCACAGTTTGGAGGTATCTAGTGTGGCCAGGTCATTGGGTAAAAAGGTCGGCCGCACTGTAATCGAAAGAGCCCCGGATCTTACCGAGGCTGGTTTCACCTATCACGATTTGGGCGCTGTGGTGGCTGCCGCGGCATTGGCCCACGATGTAGGCAACCCTCCATTTGGGCACTCGGGCGAGTCGGGTATTTCCGACTATTTCAAGTCCAGCGCACTGCATGACCAGCTGCTTCAGCACCTATCGGAAAATGAGTGGGCAGACCTTACCAACTTTGAAGGCAATGCTCAGGGATTCAGGATACTGACCCAGATCAACGGTGGATTGCGCCTGACCTATCCTGTGCTGGCAGCATTTACGAAATACCCACATGGCTCGCTGTTTGAGAATGCAGACAAGACACGAAAAAGCCACAAGAAATATGGCTACTTCCAGTCAGAAGCAACGCTATTTGGTGAGATGGCGGAGCAACTTCAGTTGCTAAGCTATGAAGGAGACAAGGCTGTTCGGATGAGACATCCCTTGGCATTTTTGGTAGAGGCAGCTGACGATATTTGCTACAGTATTATAGACCTGGAGGACGGACATCAGCTTGGTCTGGTTTCTTACCAGCAAACAGAAGAACTGCTAGCAGCTATACTGAAAGAGGGTTTTCAACCGGAAAAGCTTCAAAAGATGAATGGTGATGCAGAGCGCGTGGGTGTACTCCGCGCCTTAGCAATCAACAAGCTGGTGGATGAGTCCGCGGACATATTTTTGGCTCATGAGTCCGAGATACTTTCCGGTAAGTTTGATACAGCACTGACTGACATAATTGACAGCAATGAAACCCTTCAAGAGATTACGAAGCTTTCAGTCAATCGTATCTATAGATCCCACCAGGTACTGCAACGTGAAGCGGCGGGATTTGAGGTGCTGGATGGTACCATGGAAGCTTTTACTAAGGCAGTTTTTTTCAGCTATCACGAACCCACTCAGGCCACCAGCCGACACAAAAATATTATTCGACTTCTTCCGGTAGAATATCAGTCGGCCCTGGAGTCTTCTGAGACCCTATATCAGCGACTGTTGGTCATCACCGATTTCGTATCTGGAATGACTGATTCTGCGGCCCTCAATTTCTTTCAGACCATCAAGGGGATTTCCCTTCCCGGGATCAAGTAGAAGGCCCAAAATGAGGCTTTTAAGTGCCTCATAATTAATAGGAAAGCACCCCTGACAAAAAGCTAAAAACATATACCTTTGGGGCTGTTTTGACATGTGGAATTGGCTCG
>CAYGOT010000079.1:0-23445 GCA_964351595.1 uncultured Roseivirgaceae bacterium
CCTTGTCGTAGTATGGTGCTACATCTTCATAGCCTATCGGCCAATTGTCACTGAGCCCGTCCTGATCTCTGCGCTTGAAATCTCTCGGACCAAACCGCAGGGAAATGCGCCCCCAATGGTTCGTGCGGCCACCGAGCATGTGCGAACGAAACCAGTCAAACTGAGAACCCTCACCCTGTGTGTACGGCTCACCATCGATCTCCCAGCCACCATAGGCAGCATCAAAGTCACCAAATGCCCGCGTCGTACTGGCACCTCTCCGTGGAGACTCCCATGGCCACTTCAATTGGGTCATCTGATCAGGGTTGGTGGGATCAAAGTGTGGCCCTGCTTCGACGATGGCCACATTGAGTCCCGCATCAGCGAGTACTTTGGCCGACATGCCACCGCCAGCACCTGATCCAACTATGATGGCATCAAATTGCTCGCGTGATTCTATGATTTGCATAAGAGAGGGTTAGTGATTTGTCTTATTTGGAAGATAATGATTTTTCTTTTTACCTATCGATGCAGAGAGAGAAGGACATGCTGAATAGACCAGTGAAGTCGCTGAAGAATAATAGTGAGTGTGCTGAAATTGCTAATTTGACAATTTTCCGTAATTTTGTATGTTACCTTAATGTTAAGGAAATGTTATTCAAATGTTTCTAAAGGGTAGATAGATATGGCAAAGAAGATATTCAAAGAGAAGCAGAGTTTTAAAAACAAATTCTTGACTTCAGCACTCATTGTATTGGGATTGTTGGTAGTTATTCGTGTGATCAACGAGTTTTTCAACCCAAGTGATAAGTTCGCTATGGTTATGATAGCCGCGTTCATAGCAATTTCCGTTATTGGCGGATGGCTATGGTACCTGTACAATCTTCGATTGAAAGTGACCGTGTCGGAAGAGAAAATCAGCTTCAAAATGAAGCCCTGGCAAAGCCGGAAACAGAAGATCGCCTGGGACGATGTATCATGCTGTGAAATCATACAGACCCCTGAGCTTGCGCAGTGGCAAGGTGGAAACATCACCTTTAACCATGAGCGTCGCTATACCGTCAGTGGCCGCAATGGCCTTCATTTGATTACTAAAAATGGTACCGAATACTTTGTGGGTTCCAGCAAACTCCATGAGTTGGAAAAAGCCATAAAGAAGGTGTTTGATTGTGGATGTGAAAAATCAACCTCAGATTTAGCTGTATAGGAACTCAATAGCCTGACGCGGTTAGTAGATTTTATTAATCAATCCATGGTAGTGTCGCTGCGTCGATATACCAATAGCCATATTGGGATTTAAAGCCAAGCTCTGCTATGGCACTGACGGTTTGATTGGCTGTATCAGTTAGAAGAATGTTGGCTTTTGCTTTTGCCTTGTCTTCCGTGATAGTCACTTCACAATGACCAAAGCTCTTTAGTGTAAGCGGGCAGGTCTCCATCTTGCCCGAGATGAGTTTCACAAACTTCTTGTCAGAAATTCCCCTGTTTTCATAACGGATCTTCTTATCAAGTTGATAATCGATAAATTCAAAACTGCGGCTCATAAGCATATCGATGAACTCTGAGGTACTCTCTTTGATATCTTCAATATGGTTGGGGTGAAATTCCTCATAGGTGAAACATGTCATCATCCCTGGTATATCGATAACATCCATTTCATGGTGATACAATTCTTCTACGATGAATCGATACAACTCTCTATCAGTTACATCGTAGATTACCGATAAATCAATGCCGCGCGATTGCATTAGGTCAAGCGTAATGTCGAGTACTTGAGCCAGTTGTTCATCATTCAAATCATCAGGTAGTATGATGGGAGGTTGGTCTAGGATATCCCATACTTTGGCAGTTTGTCGCTTGTCAGCGGCCTCCTCGAAAGCAGCAATATAGTCCAGCCACTTTGACTCTTGCTCGGCTGATAGCTTGCCTTCACCTTCTGTAAACGAAGCACCTCTTTCAGCTTGAAGCTTAAGTTTTTTCAGTTCATTCTCGAAGCGTAGAGCTTCGTCTTCATTTCGATCGTGGCTCATGACAACTAGGTTGATGCTATTATGAAGCTATGGCATTGGACCATACTATGCAAATAACTTGTCAGGTTCGGCAATTACATCGGCTTCTTGATTTATTTGCTTAACAATTATGAAAGTAATAGATTTTATCTACTTTTGTTAAGTAAATAAAATGCGATGAGTGAACAATCAATAGGGGAGTTTGAGGAGCTGGTACTTCTAATGATAGCAGCCTTACATGATGAGGCTTATGGGGTAGCCATCCTGGAGAACCTCGAATCCAAGCTCAACAAGAAGGTCAATATCAGTGCGATTCACGTTGCGCTCAAGCGATTGGAGAACAAGGGGTTCGCACAATCGAGATACGGAGGTATTACCACTGAGCGAGGAGGCCGGCGCAAGAAGTATTACGTCATTACGGTAGCTGGCAAAAAGGTGCTGGACAATCGCTACCTCTTACGCACAAGTATCTACCAGCAGATACCCAAAATTTCCTTCAATTGAGATCAAGGTTAGTTCATATCGCCGAATGGCTTCTTCATCTTTATTGTGCGGAGGATCGCCTGGAAGAGGTGGAAGGTGACCTGTTTGAGCTTTATGAGTCGCGTCGGTCAACTTCCAGTCGCTGGGCCGGCTGGCGCTTGCTTTGGGATGTACTCCGCTCCTGCAATTGGACGAATATCAAAAAGCCTCACCTGGCAAATAGTCAGCTACCGATGTTCTCTAACTACCTTAAAATCGGCTATCGCAATCTCATCAAGGATTACAAATTCGCGACCATCAATCTCATTGGCCTATCACTCGGATTGAGCATTTTTCTGGCGATAGTATTGATGATAAGGCATGAACTCACTTTCGATCATTTTCATTCCAAAGGCGACCGGATATTCCATGTCATACAAGAGTTTCAGAATACTGAGGGCTTAGATCCTGAGATATTCACGGCATTGCCGTTATCCGAGGCGCTGCGAAATGATATGCCCATGGTAGCTAAGGCGCTCACCATTCACAGTGCGGCTTCTACCTGGATGGAGGTAGAGGGGAAGCGATTCTTTGAAGAAGATGGTATCGTAGCAGGACCAGAGTTTTTCGAATTCTTTGACTTTCCTATTATTCGTGGTAATGCCGGATCTCCACTAGCCAGTACCCGTTCTGTGGTAATCGACGAGCAAATGGCCGACAAGCTGTTTGGTCAGGCTGATCCCATTGGTCAGGTTGTCGACATAGAGCGCTATGGCCTTTTCAAAGTAACGGCCGTTATAGAGAAGGTTCCAACCAACTCCTTTATCCAGTTTGATTTTATCCTCACACAGGACTATGATGTCTTTTTCCAAAATGTGCATTCAAGATTTCCCGGATGGTTTCAATCATGGGAGGGTGATCCTGCTGGTACCTTTGTGATGCTCAATGATCCTGCGGATGCAGCGCGATTTGAAGCAGAGGTCAGTGGTTTACTGTCCAAGTATCTCGAGCCTGAACAGATCAATCCTCACCGACTTATGAACCTTCAGGAGCTGCATTTTGGCTTGTCTAGTATTGACGGTAGCATCAACGAGTATCGCCGAGGCGATATGCGACAACTGCAACTTCTCAGTTTGGTTGGCTTGCTCATTCTATTTATGGCTTGTTTCAATTTTGTCAATCTGGTCACCGCCCGGTCAATTGCGCGTAGTAAAGAGGTCGGTATCCGAAAGTCGGTGGGGGCAGTCAAAGGTCAGATATTCATGCAATTCATGACCGAATCGTTCTTTCAGGTGACGCTCGCCTTCATACTGGCTACTGGTTGGATTTATCTGATGATCCCTTACTTACAGCGCCTCACGGGCATTGCGCTAGACATAGACGGTGCATCACTCGGTGCTTTCGCTCCTTACGCACTGCTTATTCTGGTGTTGGTGACCTTCCTATCCGGAATCTATCCATCCCTGGTGCTGAGTCGATACAATACTACGAGAGCCTTGAAAGCCGCCAGACCTACCGGAAATAAGCTGTGGTCCCTGCGCAATCTTCTCGTAGTGATTCAATATGGGCTGGTCATTCTCATGGTGTCGAGTCTTATGATCGTCAATCGACAATTTGAGTACATGAGCAGTAAGCCGCTGGGATTTGATGCAGAGCAACTGCTGGTGGTGGAAGTCAACGGTGGCGGTGTGCGTTCAGGTTTCGACATGTTGAAGAACGATCTACTGACTAATCCGGAGATTAGCTCAGTATCGGGCTTGACACGAATGATCGGTGGCTACCGACAGGGTGTGGGTGTATATGCTCAGGATGACCAGGATTCCGAGCGGCGGCAATCAGTTCAGTTTTACGGTATGGATGCGGATGGGATAAGTACACTCGGATTGAAGTTACTGGCAGGTCAAGACTTTCAGGGTGTCAGAGGACTTGATAGTACCTCGGTACTCCTCAATGAGACTGCAGCGGCTTGGTATGGAGGTGAGAGCGTCTTGGGTGAGTGGATTGATCTTCAAGGTGAAGAAGCACAGGATCGGCTCAGGGCCAGAGTGGTGGGTATTGTTGAGGATTTCCATTACAGCTCGCTTCATCAGCCCATAGGGCCTGTTGTCCTCGGTCATTTAAGCAACCCCTTTCAGGGGCTGGATGATCTGGCCATTCGGATCAATTCGGGTGATTTAAGTAAAACATTGGCGTTCATAGAAGACACCCACAATAAGTATGATGAGAATGGTGTGATGACATGGGAGTTTCTGGATGATATGGTCAACCGAGCTTATGAGCGCGAGCTGATCACCAGGGATATCTTTGCAGGAGCGGCAGCTGTTGCCTTCTTCATAAGTCTGATCGGCATCATCGGTTTAATTTCCTTCAGTGTGGTTGCTAAGACCAAGGAGCTCGGCATCCGCAAAATTCTGGGAGCAAACTATGAGAGCCTCTTGCTCAATCAGGCAAAACCATTCTTGTACTTCTTGGGGATAGCATTTTTGATGGCAGCTCCCCTAGCCTGGTGGTCAGGAAGCCAATGGCTCAATGATTTTGCCTACAGAGCAGATATCGGACTGATTCCTTTTCTTATTGCCCTGGCACTAATATTAGTCGCAACTGTGTCTACACTCTGGATCATTAACCATCGGACGATTAAGAGAAATCCCGTAGAGGCGCTGAGGTATGAGTAGCGAGCGGCTTGAGTGCTACTTACTGAACCTCTCCACCAACCGCTCTAGCATCTTTACCCCTCCGGCCAGCTGCTCTTTGGATACAAACTCGTCCGCTCTGTGCGCCTGGGCAATGTCACCAGGACCGCAGATCACCGCCGGATAACCGCCTTCAGCAAACTGACCGGCCTCTGCTGCATAGGCCACCGTATCCAGCTTATCATTTTGCGATAGCTCCTTGATGATGGCTACAATCTCAGCATCCTCGGAGGTATCGAGGTGAGGAACCACAGGATGATGCTTCACTGTCCTGATCTCAAATTCCGGGAACACCTTCTTCAATTCTGATTCCCGCTCGCGACAATACGTTTCAAACTCAGCAAAAATCTTATCAGCAGAATCCATCGGGATGGTGCGCACATCCCAGTGAAAGACGCACCGATCCGCGATCACATTGGGTGCAATACCACCTTTGAACGTACCGCAATGAATAGAGGTATGCGGAGGATGAAAGCGTTCATCGATATGGCCTCTGCTGACCAACTCGTTCATCTTATTTTCAAGCCATAACACGAGCCTTGCTGACTCATGGATGGCACTGACCTCCTGTCTGATCCTGCTGCTATGTCCGGCTGAGCCATTGACGGTAGTCTCAAAGATACAAATGCCCTTCTGACCAACTATAGGCTCGAGCATAGACGGCTCACCGATGATGGCATAGGCTGGTGTCTCACTGTAGTGATCTGAGATCGCCTGCACCAACTCAGGAGCTGCCAGACAACCGACTTCTTCATCATAGGAAAATGCAAAATAGATGGGTTTCTTGAGGTCAGCCTTGAGCATATCCGGAGCAGTCGCTAGGCAGCAGGCGACAAAGGCCTTCATGTCACAGCTTCCACGACCGTAGAGTTTGCCATCACCACCATCTGTCAATGCGAAGGGGTCAGTGGTCCATTCCTGACCAGCGACAGGCACTACGTCTGTATGACCGGACAGAATAATGCCTCCATCCACAGCTGGTCCTATCCTGCAATGCAGTGAAGCCTTCGTTCCCTCGGGATTGGGCACCATGTGCGTCTCAACCCCAAGTTCATTGAGATAGTCTCTGATCCAGTGGATGATGGTCAGGTTGGACTGACCTCCGAGTACGGGGAATGAAACAAGCTTGGTGAGTAATTCTTCTACTTTGGTCATGGTATATGGTTTATGCCGGGCCCCACTCGATGAACACACTGAACAGCAAGAAAAGCCAGGCAAGGATGATAATAACGCCAATAACAGGCATAATAAATCTTAGCCAACGATCGAAAGGCACTCTGCATAGGCTGAGCATGGCGATGAGCCCGCCGAGTGTAGGGTTAAATAAGTTGGTGACGCCATCTCCGATCTGGAAGGCGAGTATTGTCGTTTGTCTGGTAAGACCGATCACATCCCCAAGCGGAATCATGATAGGCAGGGTGGCCAGTGCTTGTCCACTGCCGGAAGGGATCATGAAATTGATCACACACTGTGCGGCCGACATCCCGACGGCTGACGCATACAGAGGGAGGTCTTTGAGCATTTCCGATAGGAAAAAGGCAATGGTATCCCCAATGCCGCCCTGCTCGAGTATCACCTTGATGGTGGTAGCCAATCCCACCATGAATGCACCTGGTGCCACGACTCCTACTGACTTGAGTGCCGTATCCGAAATGGTGGTGCCGGACATTCCGGCTGCTATGCCCGCCGCTATCGCAATCATCACGAAGATGGCTGAGATCTCATCGATGTACCAGTGATATTGGAACAGACCGTAGAGCATGATCGCCAACCCACCAATGAAAATGGAGAGGATCACCCAATTGTTGGGTGTCAAGCGATAATAATCCAGCGGGTGGGTAAGCGCAAGTCCGTCGGTTGATACATCCTTGACCAGGCTGGAAGCTCTGTCTTTGAGTAGGCGCTTGTAATACCTCAGGTTAAAAAACGCCAAAATGCTGAGCCCACCAAAGCACAGGGCACTTCGTAAAAGGGCTCCACTAAATAATGGCATTTCTGCAATCTTGTGTCCCGTGCCCACAGTGTACGGGTTGATAGGGGATAGCCCAAACCCTACGGTCACACCACCCACGGCGATGGCCGCTGCGAGCATCACATCACCCCCGATGGCCAACACGGCCACCGCCGCTATGGGTACTAACGCAATGTTGTTTTCATAGCCGATCATCACGCCGAGCATGCCATAAAGGAAGGTGAGCATCACCACTATAAAATTGCGGCGTTCCTCCCCCAGCTTATGCACGAAAGTGCCGACCGCATTTTCGATCATTCCAGACTTCTCCAATACGCCGAACATGATTCCGCTGGACAATACGATAAAGATGATCGAGATAGCTGCATCAAAGCCTTTGGGCATGGCGGTGAACATATCCAGAAAGCTGAGAGGGGTAGGGGCGATGGTATGATACGATCCGGGAACGACCCTTTGACGTCCGTCTACTTCCACTCTATCAAAGCTCCCGGCTGGGAGAAAATGACTCATCAGCGTCGCAATGATGATAATGACGAACAGCAGCACCACCGGATGGGGCACTGTGGTAAGGCGCTTGAGAATTTTTGTGCGAGGAGTAGAAGTCATTCGTCTGGTCTAAACTAACCAATGACTACAAATTTTCTAGACTTAATTGTGTCACTGGAGCTTCACTTTAGAATTAATCTCACATTTGAAGTTTATATTCAAAGCTCAACCGATTAATACCATCGCGCATTATGTCCTACGATCTTCTGATGTTTGTCCATCTCGCCACTATCCTTCCTGCCTTCCTGATTGGTACGGTCGTATTGATCATGAAGAAAGGTACTTCCATTCACAAACAGCTCGGCAGGATTTACATGATATTGATGCTCTTCACAGGCGTGCTGACACTGTTTATGCCCGCCAAGGTAGGCACACAGTTTTTAGGACATTTCGGATGGATTCACCTCCTCTGTATTTTGACTATTTATACTGTTCCAGGTGCATACTACGCTGCTAAGTGCGGAGACATAGCATCGCATAAGCGGAGAATGATATTGCTCTATGTAGGAGCCATGCTGATAGCCGGAGGATTCACTTTTGTTCCCGGCAGATATTTGTATCAGGTCTTTTTTGGATAATGGAGTGACTCATGACTAAAGCCCCCTCTCCGTCAGGAATATATCCAACTCCTCTAGTTTGTCTGAGTTGATCAGATCTACTCCCAGCGAAAGTAGGTAGTCCCAGGTCTTAGGCTCATCAGGGAGCGCCCAAAATCGGACTTTCTTTCCTTGCTCGTGCACAGCATCGATGTACTGCCGGAGCTTCAACTCCTTATCAGAATTGACCTTACCAGTAAGCGTAAAGGGATTGTACCTGCCGAAATTTTGACTTACCACGGGCATCAGTGAGGCTGGTATGTTGTTAGCCAGATCTTCGGGCCTTCCGTCCAGCGCCACCAGCGGATGAGTATTTTGTAATAGCTGACTGATGGGACGATTACCTGATAAGAAGACCTTGACCGGATGGTCATCGTCACCATCGTCTAGCGGTGTATCTATGATCTCAAGATGTTTATTGAGTAGAACTTCAATTGCCAAGTAGGTCGCTTCAGCCTCAGTCTTGATATCGAGCATGAGATAGAAGTCGCCATTATATCCTGGGTACAAAGCACCGTGCTCTTTTATTAAATCGGAGATTGGTTGTAGATAGAGGGCCTCCAAAGACTTGGAGGATGCGGTTGGACGGTTGTGCGCCACCAAAAGCTCATCACCCGAGAGGTGAACGTCAGCCTCGATTGAAGTGAACCCATGCTTTAGTGCATCAGTGAGCGGTTTGGCATGCTCATAGTCGTTATGCGCATGGGCATTGTGATGCTGCGCCAAAGTCACATGGACCAGGAGTAGGGATGCTATGGTAATTAGTTTTCTCACTTCGGAAAATAGGAAGGTCGCAATATAAGGTTCTTGGTAAACGCCTCACAATCCAGACAAATGGCCGGGTAATCTCTTCGGAATACTTGTGAATTGTAGAGACAGTCATCGGTAATAAAGAATGGGACTTCCTCCAACCTGACGATCACTCTTGACGCCTTGACCATCGCCGCGCTGAAGTGCCCAAATACTATCTCATTCTCATCTTCAACTTTTGTAACATTACCTGAGATCAAGGCGGGGGGGATGTCGAAAATAGATCCGGTCTGTTCGATGTTTTTACGCACATTGTTCCAGTAAGTATACGTCGCTTCAGTGAGCGCATATTGATACACATTGGAGGCATATCGTGAGACGAAAGGTCTACCCACTTGTGTTTGTGCCATGAGCCGACTTCTGAATGATCCTGACCTCTCTTCAAGACTATTGTAAAGGTTGATACGCTGAGGGTCAGGATAGCTCGAATAGAAGCAGGGTGGCGGGATTACTCCAAATGGGTCCGGGAAGTCCGTGGGCTTCAATTCCCATGCCTCTTCAATTTCCCATTTGAGATATAGCGGCTCGGTAGCCTGAGGTATTTCACTGTCAATGTATACTTCAAACACATTCTGGGAAACCTCTATGCCGTTTTCATTGATTTCCGATAGAGTATTAAACCTATAATAGATGCTGTCCTTCACAAGCAGCGAGGGCATTTGCTCCGGCTCACTGGTGTAGACATTTCCGTTAGGCAGGACTACTTCTATGTGATAGCTATTTCCCGGTAGGGCATTGACACCACCTACCGGAATCACGTAAGTGCCGGGAAGCTCCTCAAAGTACTGCCAGGAATTGCCAAAGTTGTCAAATAGCACAACTTCCGCACCTCCAATAGGGTTGGCCACCCTGTTTTCGGCGGAGGTTGATCCAATGAACACGTATTGTGGCTCGTCCGCATTGGTGATGCGACCGTTAATAGAAACAATGCCTGCCTGCTGCTCAATACTTAGATCGAAGGGTTCAATACAGCCGCCCAATCCGCAAACAATGAGGATGTAGGTATATCTGTAGCAACTGGTTAACTTACATCGCATGTAGATCCAGCTTATCAAATGATGACAACTTTTTTACAATTAACATGCGTAGGATTGGTCATTGAGTTGTTAATATTGAAGATAACATCTTGAGGATAATACGAATTAAGTGATCAATTTAGGCACTGTGGTCAAAATCAAAAATTTATTTTATCTATTACTGCTGTCGATCGGGTTGACAGGATGCGACAATGAACCTATAAAGCTCGAACTGATCCAGAGTCCGCTGGATGTCACATTGACCATTCTACCCAATTTCAGCAATGAGTTTGTCGAAGATCGGCCAGTAGATATCCTTATCAATATTGAAAATATAAGAGTAGAGCTTACTACGTACAATGTGCGGGTGCTCGATGCAGTGACCAGAACACCATTGTTATTTATTGAAGAGCCTTACCCGGGTTCAGCTACATCCTTTAGTCTGACTTTACCACCCTTTAAAGCAGGGTTGTATTCGGTGATAGTGACAGTCACTGATGTGAATGACTTCCAGTCAGCAGCTTCTTCGAATGTCGCAATACCTGCGGTAGCCTTTCAGGAAGGCTATGAAGACCTTTGGTTCAAGGGGACTTCCAACCAGTGGCAAAACAACATCAAGTTTGATCAAATAGACAATCATGTATGGCAGGCCGAATGTGTTTCTCTGGCTCCTGGAGAAGAGTTTATATTGAGTTCGAACCTAAGCAATAGCGATTGCTATTGGGGAGGAGGAGGGATCATCGATCTTATGCCCGACACGGTAGCGCTACCTGTGTTTTGCGATAGCATCAACTATGTATACAATACTCAAATACCCTTCAAGTCTGAAGTTCCTTCAGGCCAGTACAGCCTCAGGTTTGATGATATCTCCAATGAGCTGGTCATTATCCCCAATGATGGGTGCATCAGTGAATTGGGTCGAGCGCCCATGAAAGTGGCAGGTTCTGCTGTGACCAATTATTTTCCCGGAGCTGACTACTTTAAGATCACCAATCAGCAGGATCAACTGGTCACTTACTTTGAGAATGGCACTTTTGAACTAGTAGAAAACGATGGCTCTGGTACAACCTGGGGTGGCTTGGGCGGTGATGGTCAGCTGGTATCGGGTGGAGCTCCCATCAGCATAGAGGAAGGCTTGTATCATCTGTCGCTTGATGCTGATACCAAGCAGCTGGTGATCACCAGAATAAATGAGATTTCTATTGTCGGAGACCTGGACTGGTCACTCGACCGCCCTTTGGCTCAGGATCCGCTCAACCCATGGATATGGAAGGTGTCCGACATAGCACTGGAGTCTGGCAATATTCGATTCCGTGCCAATCAAAGCTGGGAGGTAAGCTGGGGAGATCCTGATCTTGACATCTTGCTGAGCTATGGTGGCGGAAATATCGAAGTGTCAGGCGGGACGTATGATGTCACCATCAACGTTTTGGCCAACAACTACCTCATCGAATAGCTAGAAATAATCTGGTTTCCTTGTACTGAAGTTAGCTGATGAACAATCCAGACATATCGCTGGGAAACGGGTAAATGGTGCACCACCTTGGAAGGCGCATTGGTCTGCGACAAAGTTGGGCACATCCGAGCCTCTCACTTCGGTACGTGTGGTGGTCATTAAGGAAGCTCCAAAATATCCATAGACAGTCTCAGATGGATCAGCTATGTTCTGGATATTGCCTCTTACCGTCGCGGGTGGGATATCAAATATTGAGCCTGTCTGCTCTATATTTTTGCGAACATTGTCCCAGTATTGGTAAGCCTCTACCGTCAGGGCGAACTGGTCAACGACTATGAAGTATCTATGAAGGAGCGCAGCATCAACATCCCGTCTTGCCAGTAGCCTTTTTTCGATCATTCCCGATCGCTCCTCAAGGCTATTGAATAAATTGATACGCTGGGGATCAGGGTTTTTTACGAAATAGCAAGGGTCCGGAGTTAATCCAAAGGGATCAGGGAAGTCCGTCGGTTTAAACTCATATGCTTCCTCCATTTCCCAGCGAAAGTAGAGCGGTTCATCTGAGCTGGGAATATCACTATTGATGTATGACTCAATGTTGTTAGAGGTGATAGCAATACCGTTTTCATTGATTTCTGTCGTAGTGGTAAAGTCGTAGTAAGCAGTATCCCTGGCCAATAACCCTGTTAGTTTTTCGGGTACGGACTCATAGGTAGTTCCATCCGGCAGCACAATTTGAATCCAGTAAGCAACTCCCGGAAAAGCATTGACTGCTCCAAAAGGTAGAATATGTTCACCCGGAACCTCTTGAAAATAGGCAAAAGAATTGCCCTGATCATCCAGTAAAAACACTTGTGCAGCACTCACCGGTTCCGGTAGGCGCTGACCAGAGACCGTCCGCGAAAGACTCACTTTGTGAGGGCCCGGGCCATTGGTGATTACTCCTTCAACCACGAGAATTCCCGGCTCATTTTCCAGACTAAGTGCTATGGGCTCAATGCACGCGCTAAGGCTCAGCAGTAAGGATACAACGAGAAGGAATCTGATCATCGAAAAGTTAACAGGCTGGGATAGTTTGACCTTTAGAATCAAATCTATTTATTTCATCTCCGCCGGAGTAGATTTTCATTCATTAAATGGTGAGCGGTTTATTCTTGCCAGAAAAAATCTGGTTCTATTATACCACGGCGACATTGACAAAACCCCGGCAGTTCGAAGAGCGACCTATTCAAACAAACTCGCTCGGGTGGTTCAGGAAAGTCTTTGCGTACGAGTGAAAAACGAGTTGTAGTTTTCAATGCTACACTAAAATAGCCGTAAACAATCTCCTCCGGAGTTGTCACATTAGTGATGTTACCACGAATTCTACCTGGAGGTATGTCAAAAATGGAGCCCGCTTGTTCGATTCCTTTTTTCACTTTCTGCCAATAGTCGTATTCTTCTTCGGAGATATTGTATTGATCCACTACCGTATAATACTTGACCCAAAATGCGTCGTTGAATGGGCGCCTCCCGATTAGCTCTTGCGTAGCTAATACCTGAATCCCACCTTCTGCTTCATGAATATTGATTCTCTGTGGGTCTATTTTTTCATCTCTGTAGCAATCTTCGAGTTGATCTTTAGTGTCTATTACGTATACTTCGCTTGCTTCCCACTTAAAATACTGGGGTGCTCCGATATTTTCAAATTGACTGTCCAGATAGACGTTGTACACACGGGTGACGACCTCATTTCCAAACTCATTGATCTGAGTAATATCTTCGACGCTATAGCTAACGGAATCCTCTGCAGACCGCTCTCGCATGGTCTGGAAAGGTGTCTCATAAACCTGCCCTCTCAACTCGACGATCAGTCGATAAGCATAACCTGGAAAAATATGTGCTAAACCCTTGGGTAGTACATAGACCCCTGGCTCTTCTTGAAATAGTGGATATGCATTCCCCTGGTCATCGAGCAAATGCATTTCTGCTCCGGACTCAGCCTCCGAGATACGATCCTTTGCCGAGGTTCTGGTTAGCGTTACATAGTGGGGTCCGACATCATTGGTGATCCTGCCATTGATGGCCAGTATGCCGGCAGTCCTGTTCGACTCAAGTTCGTACTCTGAAATGCAAGTTTGAAAGAGCAATGCAAATAGAGACAGGAGCAAAACCGATATAGTCCTCTGAGCTAACATATTGTTTAGATAAGATAATGCCTAATCAGATCAATTGGAATCGGTCTTCCCCATATTTCACGGTAGAGGCTAAAAATAAGGTGGCCGTGCTATGCCGCCTTCACAGAAGCAAAAGGGAGGACGATTGAAGAAGGCTCCTCTGCAAAGTGAAGCAATCGATCGGGGGACTTCTTCTCGGAGGATAAAATATCTCACCGTTTTTTCAGCAGCCACGCTGAAATAGCCATAGACGACTTCAGCAGGATCGTCTACGTTGGTGATGTTTCCTCTGATTCTGGCAGGAGGAATGTCAAAGATGGAGCCCACCTGCTCTATACTCGTACGCACATTCTTCCAGTATGTATATTCTTCTTCTGAGATATTGAGCTGGCTCACCAGCGTGAATTGCTTGATGGAAAAGGCATCATCGATATTTTTACTAGCCAGCAGCACATCATCGAGGATCAGTTCGTTTCCCTGCACACTTTCAGCTATTACCACTCTTTGAGGATCTATTCTCCGTGAAAGAAAGCAGGGTGGGTCATCAGGTCTGACCCTTGGTAATGTAAACACCTCGGTCGCCTCCCATTTGAAGTACTGTTTGGTATGCACGAAAGGCGTGGTGCTCTTGAGGTAGACATTATACTTTGGTGTAATTACTTCATTGCCAATTTCATTGATTTTCACCTCATCTTCGAACCGATAGCCGATGCTATCCTGAGACAGGATATCGTTTAATCGGGTCAAAGTTGACTCGTACTTACTTCCATTCAATTCGACGCTGATTTTATAAGACAGGCCGGGGAATATAGACGCATATCCTTCCGGTAGGATGAATCGACCTGGCGTTTCCTGGAAAAACTCGTAAGTATTGCCCTGACTATCTACAAGTGTAACTCTACCGCCTCCTTCCGGTAGGGTGACGCGGTTTTCCTCGGTTGTCCGACTTATGGTGACCTCATGAGGACCCAGCCCATTCGTTATCCGGCCATTGATGACAAGTATTCCCGACTCTCTCTCCGTAGCTACCGCAAACTCTTCAATACACCCGGAAATTGGGATGATCAGACTAAGAATAGTGATGATGACTAACGCGGATTTCAAAACAATGAAATTCTAAGATTAGGATGGCGCTAAAGATAACCGTTTATGGGAAATAGACAGGCCTGGGAATGGTTTGGTTGGAAAGCTGACAGTCCTGGCAGAGTGGCTCATATTGATCAATTCTGGTAAGCCTGGGATCGTAGGCACAACGCTCGTCAAACTCAAAAGGCACGTCAAAATCAGTGACAGAAACCCGGCTGACTTTTTCCAGCGCTGCTTCAAAGTAGCCATACACCAGTTCATCAGGGTCATCGAGGTTTTTGATATTGCTTCTAACCAGGGCAGGAGGCACATCGAAAATTCCCCCTACGAGATTGAGGTTGGAGGATATATTATTCCAATAGGAGTAAGCATTGAAAGACAGGCTATACTGATGAACATTGCTAAAATAGCGGGACTGAAATGCTTCATCGATCCCACGGCGCGCCACTAGTCTGTTCTTAAACGAGCCGGCCGAAAATTCGCGATTATTGAACAGATTGATTCGCTGTGGGTCGGGGTTACCATCGAAGTAGCAAGGCAGTGGCTGCTGATCAAACGGGTCGGGCAAATCAACGGGATAGAATTGGTAAGACTCCTGTACCTCCCAACGCACGAAGATTGCTTGATCCGTTTCGGGGATCTCACTGTCGATATAGGTCTCAAAGTAGTCTGTCCCTATCGGAATACCCTCTGCACTCGTTTCTTCTAAAGTTACAAACCTGTAGTAAATACTGTCCTGTACGGTATGAGTGGGCATCCTATCCAATGTGCTGGCATATCGACTTCCATCGGTCATTTCAATATTGACACGATAGGCTGTTCCTGGGAAGGGGTTGAGTGACCCAATCGGAAGAATATAACTCCCGGGAATCTCTTCAAAGAGCCGAAACTCATTATCAAATTCATCTAGAATGGTGACATGAGCCCCACCAACAGGATTGGAGATTCTGTCTTCAATGGTGGTTCTATTGATCAGGACATAGTGCGGCCCCTGACTATTCGTGATCCTACCGGTAATGACGAGCGTGCCCCCTTGTTTGGTAATACCTGTATCAAACTCTTCAATGCACCCAGAGATAGCCATACAGAGTACGATCACGGATAAGAGTAGTCTTTGAACAGGTGCGAATATGCTTATGAAGGACACTTCGTAATGGTGTTTCAGTGTTAAACCTCACATTCAGGCGTGATGTTCCCCCAAATCTGATAATTACTGTGTGATAATTCCACTTTGGAGAGCCACGAAAATCAGCTTAAATAAAAGCAACTGAGCAGTTTTTATTAAATTAATGAAATAATACCTTCGTAGAATATAATCATTTGATCCTTAGGACTATGAAAAAAGGCATTCTAGTTGCTCTTGCCCTCCTTGCTAGTACGGTTGTGGCATTAGCCCAGCCCACGATCACTCCAGGTCAGTCAGTTACCATTGACGAGAATACGACTACCATCGCGAGCCCTCTTGCCGTGACTGGAGAGACGGGCACATTACAGGCATGGACGATTACAATTAATGCCAATCCTAATTCAGACGGGTTTGATGCATTTGCTATTGACGCCAACTCGGGGGTGATTACCGTTAGCGATCCTAATGATATTGATTTCGAGCTGGGTGCATCCTTAACCATAACCCTAACTGTATCGGACGACAATGGCCCCTCATCACCGGAGACTTTTACGATTAATCTCAATGATCTCAATGACGAAACACCGGAGGTGACAGCATCTCAGGCATTCAATCTGGATGAAGATGCTGGGGATGATGAGGTGGTAGGCACAGTTGTGGCGACTGACGATGACGCGGGTACGACTTTTTCAGCCTGGACGATCACAGCAGGTAATACGAATGGGGTCTTTGCTATCGATGCTACCAGCGGTGAGATCACAGTGGCGGATAGCACCAGTTTAGATTTTGAAACCACGACATCCTATGCATTGTCCATCACAGTTAGTGATGGAACCAATACAAGTGCTGCTGAGACGGTTACCATTAACATTAATGATATCAATGAAAAGCCACAGCTAACTACAACTAGCGCAACAGTTGCAGAGAATTCTGCGGACAATACCGCTATCGCCACGCTTACTTTCTCAGATGAGGAGGGTTCAGCGGCAGAGTTTACCATCAACTCCGGGAACGAAAATGGAGCATTTGCCTTGACAACTGCCGGAGCATTGACTATTGCCGATAGTGCGGATTTTGATCATGAGATCAACCCTGTTTTCAAGCTGGCCATCAAAGTAACGGAAACAGCTGCTACCACGGTATTTTCGATAGATACACTTACAGTGACCGTGACAGATGTCAACGAAGCGCCTGTGATGACCAAAGCAACACTAAGCTTCAATGAAAATCCTGCTGCACAGGGAAAGATAGGTGCAATACCAGCCACTGATCCTGATGATGATGACTTGACTTATACCATCACCTCTGGCAATGGAGGAGGTAACTATGTGATCGTTGATGATACACTCCGGGCGAATACACCGGCCTATTTTGATTTTGAGACTTTTACAACGGATACTTTGATCGTTTCTGCCGCTGATGCCGAGTTCAGCGATAGCGATACGATCTTTGTCAAGCTGCTCAACGTAAACGAGCCATTGGTCTTTGCTGACACCATTCTTTCGATTGATGAAAACAGTTCGACCAACAAGCTTGTCGGTCAACTGGTGGCTGACGATCCTGAGGGAGTCAATGCATCTTTCAAGATATTGACTTTCACGCCGGACAGTGCGTTTAGCATCAATGGCGCTAGCAATCTGATCGTAAGTGATTCTGCGCTGCTAGATTTTGAAATCAACCCGGTATTCGTATTGACAGTCGAAGCTACGGATGGTACGTTCAAGGATACCGCTACGGTGACGATTAACATCAATGATGTTTTCGAGATCGTGAATGACAAGCCCAACTTCGTGGATCAAAGTTTTAATGTACCGGAGAACAGCCCTGTTGGAACACCCATTGGTACTTTGATCGCTACGGATACGATTGAAGGACCGTTGACCTACCGGGTGCTCACTGGTAACGAGCTGAGCATTGTGTCATTGGTAGACACTTCGGGTGTGTTGAGTGTCAACGATTCATCAGCTTTTGATTTTGAAACGAACCCAAGTTTTGAATTCGTGATAGAAACCAGCGATGGCTTGCTAACGGACACAGCGACGGTTTCTGTGTTTTTGCTTGATGTGTCAGAGCCGCCCTCTGTGGATGAAGGTGTCTTTCCTATTGAAGAAAACTCTCCAGCGGGTACCCTGGTAGGCAAACTCAACGGTGTAGATGGTGATGGTGATGCCCTGACTTTTGCGCTAGGTGAAGGCAATGATGGTGCTTTCACTATTAACAATGCGGGAACTATTACGGTAGTAAACAGTACCAAACTCAATTTTGAAGTTCAGGAAGTTTTTGATATCACAGTGCTGGTCTCAGATGGAACGGACACCATCAACACTACCGCTACGATCAATATTCTGGATGTCAATGACCCGCCGAGGTTCACCAATAAGCTATTTGAAATCGAGGAGAATCCTGTAGTTGGGGATTCTGTGGGCAACCTTAATGCTTTCGATGAAGATGGTGACGAAATCACCTTCGTGATTAGAGATGGCAATGTGAGCAACGCCTTTGTAATCACAACTGATGGTGAAATCGTCGTGGCTAATGAGGAGGCAATTGATTTTGAGCAGCGAACGACGATAACGCTCATAGTAAGTGCCCTCGACGGTAATGTTGATTTTGAGGATATTGTTGAAATTAAGATTATTGACCTCATTGACAACATCCAGATTACGGGTATCGATGAGGTGCCTATCGCCAAGTTCTATCCGAACCCAACAGTTGACTACATGACCATGGAGGCATTAGAGCCTATCCAGCAATTAAGGATAGTCGATATGGCTGGACGTATCATGACCCAGTTGACTGAGCCGATTAGAGACCGTGTAGTAATCGATGTAAGTTCATTCCCCTCTGGAATGTACATATTAGTCGTAGATCATCAGGCCTTCAAGTTTATGAAGAGGTAATGTATGTTGTTTGAGTGATTTACTGGCAAAGAAGCAGAACGTTAGATATTAAGTAATTCTCCTAGTGAATTTAAAGGATTGTCCTTTTTACTTCTTGTGTCTCTGTTCTACCTTGGAGAAAACCTCATTAGTTTATGTCACGCTTCCTAGTTACACTTGTTTTCTTCTTAATCAATATTTCGGCTTTCGCTCAATTTGAATTGCTTAAGGACATTAACACCAGCCCAAACCTTTCTACCAATAGTAATGTCCAAAACCTTACAGATTTAAATGGGACACTGTATTTTACTTCGGCCAAAAACGT
Organism: uncultured Roseivirgaceae bacterium; assembly: GCA_964351595.1. Lineage (GTDB taxonomy): Bacteria > Bacteroidota > Bacteroidia > Cytophagales > Cyclobacteriaceae > UBA6059. The sequence goes on from CAYGOT010000079.1 coordinate 19,112, forward strand.
AGGTACTGAACTCTACAAATCTGATGGTTCAATTGAAGGAACGAAGCTTGTCAGGGATATTAACCCGGGATATGCATCTTCAAACCCATTAAAATTAACCCCCCACAATGGTCTCCTATACTTTACGGCAATAAATAGTGAAACCGGTAGAGAATTATGGAAGACCGATGGAACCTCTGAGGGTACATCTCTGGTGTTTGAAACAATTGGGGGAGAATTCAATCATCAAATTGCAAGCATTAATTCTATAGGAGAGGATTTGTTTTTTGTCGTGAGAGATTTTAGCTCACTTCAGCAGTATCAATTATTGAAGGTGTCAGGTTCTTCTGATAATGTGACTTTAGTAAGAGAATTTGACGGCTACCCTAATTCTATAATCGGGCATGATGGGTTTGTATTCATTCTTGCAGATAATTCCTTGTGGAAGTCTGATGGAACTGCTGACGGTACTGAAAAAATCTATCAATATCCTTCACCCATTTCACCGCAAGTAGCTTTTTCAACCGGTGATAAGATTATGATAAATGTTGTATTGGACAGATTTGATGCTCAGAGGGGATATGAAGTCTGGGTTAGCAATGGAACGGCTGAAGGTACAAACGCCGTAAATCAGATACCTTCATCTTGGGTCATAGATGACTATGCAGTGGCTAATGGGCTTCTCTTAATATCGATTCCTTCGGATATTAACAACACGGAGTTGTGGAGGTCTGATGGTACAGCTGCTGGAACGTACAAAGTCATAGATAGATTTCTACCGTCTCACTCAAAGCTAGAACTCACAGTAGTTGGTGGCCGAATATATTTCTCAGGTGCACAACAGAATACGGTCTTCACAAGTGGTGATGAAGTTTGGTATAGTGACGGCACCATAGAAGGGACTGGCGTTTTAATAGACATTTCTGATAATACTAAGCCACAAGAGTTGACTGCACATAATGAATATCTTTATTTCGTTGGTGAATCTGATCAAGGAATTCTTGAGGTTTATCGAAGTGATGGTACTGCTTCTGGTACTGCTTCAATTATGGATAATGATGGGAGTTATTGGGTGCCAAAGGATTTAATGGGCTCTGGTGATAACATATATTTCTTGGCCGATCCTATATTTAACAATCAGGAATTGAGAGTAGTCGACGGTAGCTCATCTGGTAAACAGTTGACCTCAATATCATTTAATCATAGCTCAAGACCTAGAGATTTCACCGTTGTGGGAGACAGGGTTTTTTTTAGAGCTCAATCAAATGGTCAAGGTTCTTTGAGTAGTCAGCTTGATTATTCTTTATGGATGACAGACGGAACTACTCAAGGCACTATATCTCTTAATGAAATAGCTGATCACCAATTGAATGATGTCACGAGGATCAATGAACACAACGGAGAATTATATTTCATAAATGATAGAACGGAGCTTTGGAAGACAGATGGAACTGCGACAGGCACAATTCTTCTCAAGGTATTCGAAGAAGCGAACTCAGTGCTCCTAAGAAACTCTTCGCTGCAGGCTGACTTATTCTTTTTGGTATCCAGCTTCTATCACTCGGATCAAGTTTGGAAAACTGACGGCTCAGTAGTTGGGACACAATTGGTCTTGGATATTGCAGATGCGTCTGTTGAGTCTAATTTCTTTTCTACAGACAGTCATTTTTACTTCTCGGCTCGAAATTCACTGTTTGGAGAAGAGTTATGGGTCTCAGACGGTACTGCGGAAGGTACAGGTCTACTGAAAGATATCCGTTTAGGGCAAAATTCATCCGAACCGGAACAGCTGGTAAGCATTGGTAACCTGCTTTTTTTTATGGCGTCTCGAGGTGCATATGGTGACGAGTTTTGGCGTACAGATGGCTCAGAGGAAGGCACCTACATTGTCAAAGATATTAGTGAGGCTAGTAGCTATGTAACCATCGAAGGTCTCACCGCAATAGACAATCAGTTATTTTTGGGAGTAAATGTTGCCGGCTCTGCTGGTCTTTGGAAAAGTGATGGGACTGAGGAAGGGACTGTTTTTGTTGAACAAATAGGCAGCTATTCCGTCGAACCATTTCTGCTAACTCAAATAGGTAATGATATCTATTTTGGTGCCTATGAAAGCTTTAATAATAGAGCCATTTGGATTACCGACGGAACCAAATTTGGTACTCAAAAGCTAATTGAGATTACCGGTAGTGTCAACATGTTTAATTATCAAAATCAACTGTTTTATGTGGCTTCTGATGGAACTAAAGGAAAAGGTATTTGGAGACTGGACAAAAATGAGTCAAAAGGTGAATTGCTGGGTCATTTCAATCAATATTTTAACGATACTCATATAGTAGGTACTAGCCCAAGTGAGAATCTTTTTCCGTTCGAAGAAGTAATCCTTATTCCTGGAACCGACTTGACTTATGGAACTGAACTTTGGAAATTCTCATATGAAAACGAGTTTTCCGCAATAGTTAATGATCAACTCGAGGTTGACGAGAATAGCCAAGTCGGTACTGTCGTTGCGATTTTAGAGCTTAGTGAGTCATTGACGGCTCTTGGGTTTCAAATTGATCAAGAAGATAAGTTTCAAAATGCTTTTGTGGTAGATAATGCAGGGACAGTTACAGTTCAGGATAATGATCTCCTTGATCATGAAAAGTATCCAGAAATTGAATTGACTATTCTAATTAATGTTGAAGGAGACATTATTGAAGAAAATATAACGATCAAAATCAATGATGTAAATGAGTTGCCATCAATAAATGAAGATCAGGAATTCTCTTTACCTGTCACGAGCCAAGATGGTTTTCAGTTGGGTACCGTGAAAGCCAATGATCCTGAACAAGATGATCTTTCATTTGAAATCGTTTCCACCGATTTGGATGGGGCATTTTCTGTTACAAATGATGGAATCCTTATTCTTGCCAATTCAACGTCTATTGTAGAATCGTCCAAATCTGAATTTCAGTTGATTGTGAGTGTCAGTGATGGCGCATTGCAGTCAGAAGGAACCATTACTATCAAATTGATTGAATCGGTAATAGAAGATGATGAATTCGAAATCGTTGAAAATAGTCCGAATGGGTCTGTAGTTGCCAGTTTAATGAATCTTAATGAGAATGCTGAATGGACATTAGCTATCAAGTCTGGTAATGATGACTCAGCTTTTGAAATTGGAGAGAATGGAGAGTTAATAGTCGAGGATAGTAGTAAAATTGACTTTGAACTTAATCAGAAGTTCGAACTTGTGGTTCAGGCATCATATGAATCAGAGATTGACGAGGCAACATATATTATCACCGTGACAGATGTCAATGAGGCGCCTGTGATGACCAAAGCAACACTTAGCTTCAATGAAAATCCTGCTGCACAAGGTAAGATAGGTGCAATACCTGCCACTGATCCTGAAGATGATGACTTGACTTATACCATCACTTCTGGCAATGGAGGAGGCAACTATGTGATCGTTGATGATACGCTCCGGGCGAATACACCGGCCTATTTTGATTTTGAGACTTTTACAACGGATACTTTGATCGTTTCTGCAGCGGATGCCGAGTTCAGCGATAGTGATACGATCTTTGTCAAGCTGCTCAATGTGAATGAGCCATTGGTCTTTGCTGATACTATTCTCTCAATTGATGAAAACAGTACGACCAACAAACTTGTGGGTCAACTGGTGGCGGACGATCCTGAGGGAATCAATGCAACTTTCAAGATATTGACTTTCACGCCGGACAGTGCGTTTAGTATCAATGGAGCTAGCAATCTGATCGTAAGTGATTCTGCGCTGTTGGATTTTGAAATCAACCCGGTATTCACATTGACAGTCGAAGCTACAGATGGTACGTTCAAGGATACCGCTACGGTGACGATTAACATCAATGATGTTTTCGAGATCGTGAATGACAAGCCCAACTTCGTGGATCAAAGTTTTAATGTACCGGAGAACAGCCCTGTCGGAACACCCATTGGTACTTTGATCGCTACGGATACGATCGAAGGGCCGTTGACCTATAGGGTGCTCACCGGGAACGAGCTCAGCATTGTGTCATTAGCAGATACTTCGGGTGTGTTGAGCGTCAACGATTCATCAGCTTTTGATTTTGAAACGAACCCAAGTTTTGAGTTTGTGATAGAAACCAGCGATGGCTTACTGACGGATACAGCGACGGTTTCTGTGTTTTTACTTGATGTGTCAGAGCCGCCCTCTGTGGATGAAGGTGTCTTTCCTATTGAAGAGAACTCACCAGCGGGTACCCTGGTAGGTAAACTCAACGGTGTTGATGGTGATGGTGATGCCCTGACTTTTGCCCTAGGTGAAGGCAATGATGGTGCTTTCACTATTAACAATGCGGGAACTATTACGG
>CAYGOT010000080.1:0-23042 GCA_964351595.1 uncultured Roseivirgaceae bacterium
AAATGGTGTGGAGCCGGTGGTTGGCGCATTGGTACTTTCATCATGCCACCAGAGTTATCATACCTAAGACGGGCGATGACTATCATTGCGAGTGAGACTTTTACATCAGTAAGTGCACCGATACAGCATGCTGCCGTTAGTGCGTATCAGGGTGGAGACCAGATTGTTCGATACCTTAGTAATTCAAGGCAGGTGCTAAAAGTGATAGGCTTGTTTACACATCAGTTTTTGACTGATAATGATGTTTTGACGGCCAAGCCCACAGGTGGATTTTATGTTTTTCCTGATTTTGGTAAATATCGCGTAACTCTATTAGCCAAAGGAATTGCCACAAGCGATCAATTATGCCACCAGCTTCTTGAAAAAACAGGAGTGGCTCTATTGCCGGGTAGCGCATTCGGCAGGCTGGAAGAGGAACTCACGGCTCGATTGTCCTATGTAGATTTTGATGGCCGGGCGGCACTTGATTATGCTGCCGATCATGCACCATTGAGTGCGGACGAAAATACCGTCGTTGCGTTAGCACCTCAGGTAAAACTCGGATTAGAAAAGATGGTAGAATGGCTAAAATCATGACCCTTATCGATTACGGTAGGTATAGAAGGTCCGACCTTTCATTGTTACTCCTGGCCACTGCTATGACCATGATTTCATCGTGCTCCGATCCTCAGGAAGAGTTGTCGTCGACCTATGGAGTAGTGACCAGTGCCAGTCCTGAAGCCACAGCTGCCGGGATAGAGATTCTTAATATGGGTGGAAATGCCATAGATGCGATGGTCGCGGTTTCATTTGCACTAGGCGTCACGGAACCAGCTATGTCGGGTCTTGGTGGAGGTTGCCAGATACTGCTCGGGCTACCTGGAAGTCCTCCAATCATGATCAACGGCACTACGCTATCACCTGCGAGTACTCCTAAGGAGATGGATATTGATACGTTGACCTATCATCGTCGCTCGACGATACCATCTTCGCTAAAAGCGACCTACTATACATGGGAGAAGTATGGAAGTGGTCAGGTCTCCTGGGAGGCATTGTTACAACCGGCTATCAGGTATGCAGCACAGGGATTTCCGATAGGAGAATTTCGTTCCAAGGTTTATCACAGATATGCCGCTCAAATAATGGCAAGCACGCATCATGTAGAACCATGGTTGATGCCTGATGGCAGTATTCCTCAGGTAGGAGATACCTTAAGGCAGCCTTTGCTAGCGCAAACACTCAAAAGAGTCGCTAAAGGTGGGTCAGAAACATTTTATAAAGGTGAAATAGCAAAAGAAATCGCACAGGACATGCATGATAATGGAGGGTGGATAAGTTTACAAGATCTGGCAAGTTTTCCTGACCCTGAGGAGCGACCTGCGATTGGCACGACTTTCCAGGACTACAGCATCTATACTACTGCTCCTCCGACTGGTGGCTGGACGATGTTGCTGGCACTCAACCTGATCCGGCAATTAAAAGGGGACGATGGTGAGGCAGACCGATTGGCAATACTTGAAGCCTTGCGATTGGCCCATGAGGATAGATCGCAACGACCGGTATTAGATATCGACGATAGTGATTCTCTCCTTGCCGCCAAGCTCAGTGACGCATACGCTAATGCACTATTGGCTAGTGCAATCAGTGGTGATTATTCCAAGGAAACATCGGATGGTGGAGAAACGACTCATTTTTCGATTGTAGATGCAAAAGGTATGGCAGTGTCTTATACTGCAAGTATTAATGCATATTTTGGTGCGTTGGCTGCTGCGCCAGGCCTTGGCTTCTTATACAACACCTATATGGATGACTTTATTTTTGGCTACCCTGATCATCCTTGGAGCATAGGCCCTTCCAAGATGGCTTATAGTTCAATGTCACCTACCATCGTTCAAAAGAATGGCACAAATGTAGTCGTTTTGGGTAGTCCGGGTAGTGCCCGAATAATTTCCGCAGTTGCACAGGTCATTTCGAATTGGGCTGCCAATCAAAATATCATTCAATCCGTCGAGCAACCACGCTATCATGTGAGTAATGGGAAAGCTTATGCCGAACACATGACAGATTCAACTGATCTCAATGGTTGGATATTGACTAAAGGCCATCAGTGGGGTACTTTCAGAAAAGACTTTGACAAGGCACAACGCAACGCGTATTTTGGGGGTGTCCACGCTATCGCTTATCAGAATGGACGATGGGTAGGTGTAGCCGATCCCAGGAGAGATGGCTCGGCACTCACTACCGCAAATGATTGAATAGATGGCGATAGATATAATAACCTGACTGTTAGACATTTGGGCTACTTATAAGGAAATAGGGTGAAGATGATCTCAATCATAATAGGTGTAGTTGTTAAAAACTAAAATTGTGCCATGAGCAAATCAGACATCTCTACCAGGGAAGATATTGACCTACTAGTAAGGAGCTTTTACAGCAAAGTCAGAGCGCATGAATCTCTGGGTCCAATCTTTAACGAAGTAATCAAGGATTGGGAGGAGCACCTGGTAAAGCTGGTAGACTTCTGGCAAACAAATTTGTTGTTCGAACCGAGGTACAAAGGCAACCCTGTCCAGGCGCATCTGGATGTCGACAAGCATTTTGATGGCACCATACAGCAAGCCCATTTCGGACAATGGATTCAATTGTGGTTCGAGACGTTGGATGAACTATTCGAAGGCCCAAAGCAACATCTGGCCAAAGAAAGGGCTCGCAATATGTCCCACATGATGTTTATTAGAATATTTCAGGCAAGGGAGCGAGTCACCTAAAGCAAGGCTAATCTGCCTCAATTAAAACTTGATCAGGCCATTTTTGGTTAAGCAATCAATTGGGTCATAGTACCGGCTTACCTTTGACAGCAGTGCTAATGAATTTTACATGATACTCCTTTAAGACTCCTTCTAAGGTCAAGCCCTGAAAAAGTACCGTACATACCACTACCACGTAGGTCATGGCCACTATGATTTCTTTATTGAAGACCTGTGGGTTCAATGACAGGGCCAGCGCGATAGGCAGTCCACCGCGCAGTGCACCCCATGCCAATGCCGGTACTGTAGCAGGATCAATGACGTCATCGGCATCAACCATTTTTACCGGTAGGTAGATGGCTACCCATCGAGCAAGCATCACTATGTTGGTAGCGATGAAGCCCAGCGCGAGTGTATCCAGCCGGAGAGGGATCATGAGCATCTCGAACCCAACGAGCACAAAGAGAATTGCTGCAAAGGACTCCTTGATCAGCTGCCAAAACTTGTAGACGTAGGTGCCCACAGCATGCTCCCCATGAGCCGAGGTACCAAAATTACCCAACGCAAGCCCTGATAATATCGCGACAAGTACCGGTGACACACCGATGAGATGAGCAATATAGGAGCCGGCAAGAACCAGCGCCAGGGTGACGATCACCTCGACCTCTACATCATCATTGTCAACAAAATCGAGCACTTTGTAGCCAACCCAGCCGACGATAGCGCCTACCACCAATCCTCCAATGATTTGTTGTATTATCATTACCATCGCTCCAGAAGTGGAGAAGGTTAGTTCGTTCATGAAACTTGCACAACTGATCAGAAGAAATGCCATAGTCACTGCCATACCACCGTTGAAGAGTGCTTCGACCTCCATTTGTCTATTGAGTTTTCGGGGGATGGCGTAGTGCTTCAATGTACCGGTCACGGATATGGGATCGGTAGTCGATATGAGTGCGCTAAACACACCGCACTCTATGATGCCGATGGGCATATTGATGTAAAGTGCTGCAACATAGACTAAGGTGCCTATGATGGTCATCGAAATGAATACACCTGCGAATGATATAAATGCTAATAACCCAATTTGGCCTTTGACATATTTCAGGTCTACATTGAGTGCCTGAGCAAATAACATGGTGGGTATCACAAACCTTAGGAGTATGTCTGATGGGTCAAAACTAGCCACATGCCTGGCCAAATGGAGGCTTGGAAACAAATGCCCGGCAATGAACACAATCAGCGACAAAACCATAGCCAGGATAGTCAACCCTACGGTCGAGGGAAGCTTGAGATAAAAGGTGTTGATATAAATGAAAAGACCCGATAAAAAGACGAGGATCGCAATGACATCAAGAATGTTCATATTCACTTGCTTAGTTAATGACAGCAAGTTAGAATCGTGTCCTACTTTATACGATCCTTGTTTATCGGTACATTTTCATCAGTAAAAATACGGAGCTATATAAGAGAAAGCTTTGCGGACTTCTTGATAAGCTCGGCCGTGTTCTGTACGCGAAGCTTTTTCATCATGTTGACCCTGTGGGTTTCGACCGTTCGCGTGCTTACGAAGAGTTGATCGGCAATCTCTTTTGTTGTCTTTCCCTCTGAAACCAGCTGTAGCACCTCCATTTCACGCTCTGACAGTTTTTTATGCGATTCTCCCTGTATGGCCATGTTGTTTATCATCAGGCTGGATATTTCTTCGCTGAAATGCTTCTTGCCTAATGCCACATCCTCAATAGCATCAATCAGCTCACCTTCATTGGCATTCTTGATAAGATAGCCATATGCTCCATTGCGTACTGCCTTGACTACATACTGGCCTTCGGCGTGCATCGTCAGAACTATAAACTTGATATCGGACGATTTTTCTCTATACTCCTCGATAAGATCCAGACCGCTCATGTCCGGCATAGAAATATCAATCAATACCACATGGGCAAAAGTGGATTCAAGCAGCTTCTTTAATGAAGTTGCACTATCTGCTTGCCCGACGATCTCAAAATTGTTATTTCTGGAAAGCAAAGAAATGATGCCATCTCTGAAGAGTTGATGATCATCTGCCACTATAATTTTAATTCTGCTCATACAATTGGTATTTCTATTTCGATAGTAGTGCCCTTGCTTCCACTCTTAATATCCATAGTACCGTTGACCAAAGTGGTACGTTCCCGCATGTTCCTTATTCCATTTCCATATTTCACTTTGTCTAAGTTAAAACCTTGCCCATTGTCGGCAATGAAATAACTTAAGTGATCCTCAAAAGCCGTCACTGAAATTTTGACTTCTGTGGCCTTCGAATGCTTGAGTACATTGTTGATAGATTCTTGAGCGATACGGTACATGGTGATGTGCAGCGCGTCATCCATAGCTATTGTTGGAGATACATCTTGTTTAAAGCGAATTTTGATGTCGTGATTGCTATTGATGTCCGATACAAGATTATTGATTGCTTCACCTACACCGAAATCAGCCAATACACTTGGCATCAGGTTGTTGGATATTCTCCTGACCTCATCGATGGTGTCGTCCAGCCTGCTCAATAGCGCTTTTCGTGTGCCACTGTTTTGGATCTCTGATTGAATGTTCAGTCGCAGGGTAGTCAACAAGGGCCCCAGACCATCATGGAGCTCCTTGGAAAGCCTTGTGCGTTCTTTTTCTTCACCATTGATCACGGACTTTTGATTTTCTATTCTCATACGCTCTTCAGCGCGCTTAAAGTCGCGCAGCTGGTTACGCATACTGATCAATGCCGCGCCAAGTTTGTCCTGGTCGCTCAATGGCGTGTACTCAGCATTGAAGTTGCCACTACCTATGTGTCCAGCATAAATCACTGTATCGTCCAGGGCTTTCACAAGTTTGTTCAATGCTTCGAACATACGACCAATTTCGTCTTGCTGATCCACATGAGTGGGTACACCATCAAGTATTCCATCAGACATAGTGGTCAGTTTCTTTTCCATCACTTTGATAGGCCGTACGATCATGCTCGCTAGTCCAAAAGAAGCTAGCGCAATGATGGCGAGAATGGCCAAGACAATGTAGAGCAGTTTTTCTTTGATATCATTGATGGAATACATCGCTTCGTCGTAATCAATCTCGCTGAGTATTGCCCAGCGAACATCACCCTCGCTGATAGGGCCATATGAGCTAAACACCATAGTACCACGGTAGTCTCTTACGATTGATTCTCCGGATTCACCATTTAGTGCTTTTTCGATAGCTTCTGATTTGGCATCTACCGACCTGAGCCGACCATGGTTAAACCGGGATTTGGATTTGAGTTTGAAGTCACTGCCAACGAGATATGACTCTCCGGTCTCACCCAGACCTGTTCGCTCTAGCAATATGCTCTGTGGACTGAACAGTTCTGCGATGGCATAGAGGTATTCATCGTTTGGAAGTCGTCTGACAATGGCCACAGTGATAGGCTCGTTCATTGGGAGCGGAGTGACGTCAATCACTTGTAAGTCAGAAGAGAGTTGGAAATCACCAAACTCCCATTGCTCTATGGTCTTCGGAATCGTAGCTGATCTCCCAATCTTTTGAAACAGGGGATGATGATTTATGGTTGGCAAACTATCAGTGAGGTAGATAGACTGAAAGGCGACAATTCTTTCTTTTAACTCCGTTTTGATCTTGGTGGCCTTGAGCTGTCTGACTGAAGACAACTGCAGTAAAACCCGCTCTTTGAGTGCAGATTCTGTCTGCCGAATAAAAAGATAAGCCAATAGCAGTACCGCGGATATACATAAGGCGGTCATTAGCAGTGCCAGCTTATTCCTAATATTCAGATTTCTAAGAGCCATGGTTTCTCAAATCTCGAGGTGGGGTAATGACTAAAGCAAAATGCCCATTTGACTGATTGATAACGGTGACAAAACTATATAATAAAGGCGCTCAGGTACGAACCAGAAGTTCAAACAAAAGCAATATCAGTGTTTTTACGGATAGGGGTATACGTGTTTTTATCGCTAAATCTTACCGATTTTTCCTGTGAACGGACATCTGATCACTGCTCTAGATTTGTTGCAAACAAATGATCATGAAAAATATCAAACTTGCTTTTGCTTACGTGCTATTGTTCGGAATGCTTATTCCGGTAGGTGCCAATAGTCAGTCGATGGATGAGGTAGAGAAGAACTACACACTGCTCACTGAAGAATGGTTGAAGATATCCTACCAACTCAAATCGTATGAGGGGTTATCGGAATACTGTAAAAACCCTTCGACCAAGCAACGTACTTCCTATGTACTCAGCACCCTGCATCACTACGACTCTGTCTTGCTATCGCTAATGGAAGACCCCACGTTGAATATCGATCATAAGGAATATAAGAAGACGGTGAAGGAGATAGAGGGGTTTGAGACTAAATACTCTGTTAGGAAAACCAACGAAATGCTATCAGAAAGCTGCCTGGAGCGACGGGCCCTGGAGAAGGATAAGGATGAACTTGCAAAGGATATAGGTATATATTCATATGATGGGCAGGTGCTCAACCTCGAAACAATGCTACAACGCTATCTCAATCATATCGATAAAAAGATAGTTGACATTGAGAAACATCTCCATGTGATACAGCCGCATCATTTCAAACCATTCGTTCTGGAGTTGGCGCAACAAGACGAGTAGGTTAGATGAAGTCACAGATAACTACGCGGTGGTTAGGTTATAGTGGCGAATTGTTGGAAGATGGCCCTGGGAGATCAGGGTCATTTTTTGTATTTGCCTTGGCAAACGACATTTAAGACTTCATTCAATCTCCGAATGATAGTCCGTATTTATACGGATAGCGACCGGGGGATTACTACCTATATAATTATGCCAAATCATACTTATCCCAAATGGCTATTCATTTTTTTAAATTTATAATAACAAAGGATAAAGAAAGGTGAAGAATAACCACTATGTTCAAAGCCTTTGGTGTACCAAAATAGGAATTAAAGAAATGGAGGTGGGATATGGAATTAGAAACAATGTGGCATGTGTTATTTATAACTACGGCATTTTTTGCTCGAATTCTGCTGAATACAGCAGTCTACTATCGTCTACATCGGTATGAGATTGAAAGCGGCGATGTTATAGCTGAGATGTCTCAAAACTTATGGGTACTGGGTTATGCTGCCGTTGTTCCATTTTGGTTGAAGTATCAGGGGAATACTATCGTCTACGCTGTTATCAGTACTATTCTAATGTTGTTGTCAGTTGTGTCCTTAGGACACCTGTTGGGCATAGAGCTTTATCCCAGATTTTGAGTTGGGCGTATTTTTGATCTCTAATGAGGTTATACTAACTATTACCTTATGGATGCTCAGGTCAGTTGCAGTCAACTGCTTTGTCTGGCACCTCTAAGGAAGGAATATGATTTTAACTACTACTAAAATATGACGCCATGGAATGGACAAACTCGATGACTCTGAAAATCAAGGCCGCCGTGGCATTGGTTTTAATATTCCTTATTGTGCTTGGAATCAATGTGATGTACAAGAAGCATTTCTCTGAGCTAAAGGATTTTTATACGTCGGTCTATGAAGACAGGCTTATGGCTGAGTATTATCTATTTCAGCTTTCGTCCCTACTGCAGGAGAAAAAGAAGCTGGTCGATAGGTTAACAGAGCTCAACTCTTCGGACTATCACGCATTGGATGATGCTGTTACTGAGGTACTGGAAAGATATGAGCTTACAAAGCTCACCAATACAGAAGCCATGCATTTCGCGTCCATGAAAGAAAATTTACAAGCACTCAAGTCGATGGAGATCTATACGATGTATGCCAATGAAGCCGAGCAGGAGATAGTTCGTAACAGGATCAGCGAAACGCTTGCTGAAATAGCCATTGAATTAGTGACTTTAGCCGACATTCAAATAACCGAGGCTCAAGGACTCATTCGAGATTCTGATAACATAGTGGCAAACAGTAACCTCACCTCGCGACTTGAGATTGGGCTTCTGATATTTGTTGGGTTGATCCTACAGGTCATGATTTTCGCCTACCAACCCTCAAGTGATGAGCTGCTAAACTATCGTGTATGAGAGATAGAAATCACATTAGAGACTTCCAATCGAGGGGTAGACGTACCAGCTTGCTTGTTTTATGGATATTTCTTGTCATGATGATAATGACCTCTGCCTGCTTTAAAACCAAAGAACGAGTGCTTGCAAAACCGGTAAACTGGGAGGGTAGATTCGTGAATATTGCGTCATACGATTCACTAGCCAACGGAAGTACCTATTTATCAGTCTATTCGGAGATCTATACCTATTCGGAAAACGACTTTAGGCCGATGACAGCTACTATCAGCATGAGGAATACCAACAGGACGGATACCGTTTTTGCTAATAAGATTGAATACTTCAATACACACGGCACATTGGTGAAATCCTATATCGATAACTCCATTTTTATTGCACCGATGGAGACCGTGGAAATTGTGATAGGCCAGATGGACTTAGAAGGTGGCACAGGGGCCAATTTCTATTTTGATTGGGCGATAGCACAGGGTGTCAATGCTCCGTTTTTTGAGGGTATTATGGTATCTCACACAGGCGCGCAAGCATTCTCTTTTGTGACTCAAGGTCAAAGGGTAGATTGACTTGCTGATTCCAGAACATTAAGTCCCAGCGGCCAGCATGCAGCTATTGGTGAAAAATATTTCGCTGCTGGCCCTGGGCACCAACTACAAATCTTTCATCCACTTAGCCGTGACTTGTGAATCACCCGTACTCCGCTCATCAGTGTTTATACGGGTCTTGACGGGGCGTACTACTTAGCTAAAAATGGCAAATTCTTCTGAACACTTCGTTTCAAGCTACCCTCTAGCTTTGATTCAAAGAAACGATTATGAAAAAGCTAAAAATAGTCATTGCGGTAGTGGTAGTACTGGGCGTATCACCCTGGAAAGGATTAGCACAAACCATGAGTATGGTGGAAGCGAACTACAATCGGCTGACCAATGAATGGCTGAAGATCTCCGGGCAGCTCAAGTCTTATGAAGGGCTCTCCGAATACTGCCAGAATGCTGACTTCAAGTCCTACACGGGATATGTATTGGGTACCATCCATCGGTACGACTCAGTATTGCTAGCGCAAATCAATCACCCATCATCGAACCTCAGGTCCAAAGAAGCTCAAAAGATCACGAAAGAAATAGCCGCTTTTGAACGAAAGCATTCAATGCGGGACTTTAATAATGTGTTCGCAGAAAACTGTACAGACTGGCGAAAAATGGAGAGTACCAAATCAAGAACCTACAGTGCATCGGGCGTGCATTCCTTTGATTCCCAGGTACTCAACCTTGAAATGATCCTGTACCGATACCTCAACCGTATTGACAAAAAACTCATCTCACTGGAGGATCACCTTGATTTCATACAGCCGCACCATGCCGGGACACTTGATCTGGTGTTGCTTTCGGAGCAATAACCTTGTGACAGCCAGTTGCTACCCAGGTCGGATGATTTATCACGATAGGAGGTAGGCACTACCGCAAATTGATCACAGGACAGAAAAAGCACTTCCACCTATCAGCGTCACCTGCAAGGGGCGCTGGTTTCTTATTTCAATACCGATTGATTAGCAGCTAATTACCTCAGAGTTCTCGATGAGTAACTCTGAGGGAGATAAAGTTCGATTTAACACCAATCCCTAATTTTCAATTGATTGCTTAATAGGTTTATGATAACGGTCTTTCTCATTTACCGTCATTGCGAAGGAAACAGCGCAGAGCGTGGTTGACTGAAGCAATCTTAATATCGTTGGGAATCTCAGCATTCGAGGGGGGTAGGAGGCAAAGTTGTTATCTTTAGTAGTAACCCCCTCCGCCGTTTGGGCACCTCCCCCAAGGGAGGAATTCCGCTCCTTGGAGCGTCTTGATAACTTGAGGCTAGTGGTGAGTCGCCAATGAAAAACCTTTGGAGGGTTAGAGTTACGTTTCTCTACCTAGGAGTTCTCGATGCATACCATGAGGGTGATGAAAATGGTAAAAACCTTTAACTTTGATATGTATGACGTTTGAACAGAAAAAGATTTCTCTAATCAATTGGATTACCAATCTAGATGATGAATTAGTACTGGATCGAATTGCCGAAATCCAGCAACTATCTTTAGATGAACTTCCGGACTCAATCGTTCAACTCTTGAAAATAGCGGAGGCTGAACCAGATGAGAACCTTACTGTTTATACAAGCGTCAGGGACCTCTTAAAATGAAGGAGGTTCGCTGGACTGAAACAGCCAAGCTAACGCTTAAATAAACATCTCACTTTATTATTGATCTTTGGAACGATCAGGTCAATGAGAATTTCTTAGATCAACTGCAATATCGAATAGATCAACTAAACCGCAATCCTGAACTTGGACCAACATTTGAAAACTCGAATGTTCATAGGCTGGTCATACACATGACGGTATCTCTCTTTTACGCCGACAAAGAGGATTTTATTAAGCTTCTGGTTATTTGGGACAACAGGTCTGACCCTGACCAACTATATGAAAAGATTGCTTTTGCTAATAAACTGAGGGATTAATTGAGAGTAAAAATAGGCCTTGCGTTACGAACCCCGACACATTCTCGGGATTATACAAAAGTGACGCTGATATCGTATTGCAATACTGACTGATTGGCACCTCGTTACCTCAGAGTTCTCGATGAGTAACTCTGAGGGTGATAACAGTTAGTAAATCAATATTTCTAATTCAATACTATTTTTATCGGTGTGCTAGATGATAAGCATCTTTAATTCCCTATTATGCATGCTTGAAAATGTTAAAGGAAATAAAGCAGCTAATTCTAAGCATGTCCCGTTGCGGGAATATCCTTCTGGTCGCTGTGCTGGTTTCCATTTCTCATGAACTTGCTGCTCAGCATATCAACACCAGCTGTGCTATCGGTGAAAACCTTTCACCTGCTCAGCGGCAAGTACAAACAGCCGCCTTTAATGCTTGGAAAGCAAGCCAATTCACCAACTCAGCGACTTCACGTACGACAGAAGTCAAGTACACGGTTCCGGTAGTATTTCACCTAATCGAAGGTGCCCCCCAAATTACAGATGAGGATATTGAAGAGGCACTGGCGTCACTGAACAACGCTTTTGCCCACTCAGGTGATAAACCGCTGGGACAGGATTTCAGTATGAGTATCTACGGCGTGGATACGGAGATTGAGTTTTGTCTGGCGCAAAGAGCACCTGATGGAGGTGCGACCAATGGCATCACCAGAATAGTATCGAAGTACAACAACTTCGATTTTGATCTTGAGACGGCCAAGCTGAAGACCATGATACAGTGGGATCCAACGGACTATGTGAATATATGGGTGGTGGATTTTATTTACTCGGAATTGATCGCCACGTACACAGGACGAACCTGGTGGACAAGAGCTGGTTTAGGTGGATTTGCCACGCTACCAGGCGACACAATTAGAACGGGTGACTTTTCGGATGGGGTTGTGGTGGCAGGGCTTTCACCTGAACTGCTAGCACATGAAATGGGTCACTACCTTGGTTTGCTGCACACTTGGCAGGGTGGATGTAAGAATGACGACTGCCTGGTAGATGGTGATATGGTCTGCGATACACCGCCTGATAGCAGCACGGAGTTCTCTTGCGGTGACAATTCATGCAACACCGACACACTCTCCAATTTCAGTAACAATACATTCTTCACAGACACCACCGACATGGGTACCAACTTCATGGACTATGGCAATTTTGAATGTAGTAATGACTTTAGCCAGGGGCAGGCAGAACGAATGCGGTTTCATTTGGAGCAGTATCGTATTGCACTATTCTTACAAAGTGATGATTCCTTGAATGTTTGTAGCGCGCCTTGCAACAATAATCTATCGACTGACTTCAGCTTTGACAATCTGTATCCTATTCCAAATGTTCCTCTAAACTTCACGATCACCGCGGACAGCTCCGCCAATTACGAGTGGTATGTCGAAAGGTTGGGACCTACCACAGCTAATTATTCGGTTGGCTGGCTCACTGGTGATCAACCAGGTGATAGCGTTCCTGTCGCTACTACACCTGACTTGATTTACACGTTCCCCGAAGTGGGTAAGTATCGAGTCTACCTGAGAGCCTATCGATCCGATGATCCGACCTGCTTTACCTCTTCTACAGAGATTGTGCGGGTCACTTGCGGTGTGGACGCCAGATTCTATCCCGACAAACGCATTATTGCTAGTAAGCAGCCTAAGGCGCTTCTTTTTGACTCTGTCACCTTCACCAATAACTCTGAAAATGCCACCGATTATCAGTGGACAATCACCCATAGTAGTTACAACAGCCGTCCCAACCTACCCGAATTCACCTCCGATGATGTAGATCTTACTTATAAATTCACAGAGCCAGGCGACTACAGCATTACCCTGCAAGCGTCTACAGGAGACTGTGTTGATGAGACCAGGACGTTCCTACTACCTGTGGTCGATCCTACGATTGATGGTATTCCTGCTATTGAGAGTATTTTCTGCCACAACGACGACAGTGTATTGGTCAACTTTAGGATATTCAATCCAGGCTATGATACCGTCAATGTGGGAATGCCAGTTTCGTTCTACACTTCCGACCCACGGGAGTCCAGCCCTCAGCCCATCCTGCTTAAGACTTACCGACTGCCACGGATTGTCTATGGAGTCGATAGTGAAGGTTTTAGCACACACGTACCCGGAATAGATGCATTTGATCCATTGTTCATCGTCTTCAATGATACTGGCACAACGGATTTTCCTATTAGCTTCCCAGCGCCCGATTTAAATGTTTATAGCTTCGAAACTGAGTTTCCACCCAGTGGATATGCAGAGCTTTCTTACCAGAATAATGTGGCCTCTTTTATCAACGTAGAAGAGTTCCTGGACTTACCGGACCTCTGGGCTTGTGAAGATGAATTCATTAACCTGGAGGTCGATGATCGATGGGTTGATGCTACATGGCGATCTGCTAGCCGCGGACTATTAGGGACCGGGAATCCTTTGACTTATCAGGTAGACGCAGAAGATA
The DNA here is from genome assembly GCA_964351595.1 of uncultured Roseivirgaceae bacterium. Classification (GTDB taxonomy): domain Bacteria; phylum Bacteroidota; class Bacteroidia; order Cytophagales; family Cyclobacteriaceae; genus UBA6059. The sequence goes on from CAYGOT010000080.1 coordinate 13,735, forward strand.
CAATTTACGTTAGTACCAACTCACGTATAGGATGTGTAGCTCAGGACAGTTTCTTGATCAATATCAGCAGACCGGAAGTAGTAACTCCAGACTCGGTCTATCGCATCGTCCGTGGAGAAAGCGTGCGACTAGGGGCGAGCGGTGGTGTGAGCTATTTATGGGAGCCGCCAGACGGCCTTGATAATCCAGCAAGCGCTACTCCCAATGCCTCACCGTTCAGTACCACCGACTATACAATGCAAATGATGGATTCTATCGGCTGTATAGATATGACAACTGTGCGCGTTTATGTGGAGACTACCGCGCACATTCCAAGCCTGTTTACACCGAATGGAGACGGTCAAAACGAGCGATTGCTCGTCTATGGATTGGAGGATGTAGCAAGCTTCTCATTGAGGATATTCAACCGACTTGGAAATCTGGTTTATGAGACGGAAAGCCCCGAAAATGTAAGCGTGCAGGGTTGGGACGGCACCTGGAAAGGCCAGGAGCAACCTTCAGGACCCTATTTCTGGCAAGTCACTGGCCGCTATAATAATGGCAAGGAGATGCTGCTCAACGGAGAGAAAACTGGGGTATCCCATCTGCTAAGATGATCATGATAAAGAAGCTGTTGACCATATCTTTATTCATGCTGGCTGGGCATTCCATGATCGCCCAGCGCTATCAGTATTCGCAGTATAATTATGCCCTGATGCGGGTGAACCCCGCGTCTATCTCTTTATCGGATTATGCGATCGTCTCTTCGATTTACAGATCTCAGCAGAGCGTCACTGATGTACAGCTCAATTCCTTATTCCTTTCTGCTAAGTACCCTTTGATCAAGAGCAATGGCGGTCGCCGATGGTCTTCGATAGGGTTCTCATTTGCGCAGGACAATGCCGGCCTGGATGGTGTATTCGAGACCGACGAACTGGGAGTGACCTATGCCTTCAATTTTGATTTGGCCAATAATCAGACTTTCAATATCGGCTTAACAGGGGACTACCGATCAAGGAAGGTAAACACAGACAATCTTACGACTGGCCGCCAGTTTGTGCCAGGGCAGGGCTTTGATCAGGGACTAGACTCAGGTGAAGATTTCACAGCTTTCAATGGCAACTATGTTTCATTGGGTGCTGGGCTGGTTTGGCAGCAACTCGATGATGATGACAAAGGTATTGCGCGCATTGGTCTGTCTTTCTTTGACCTGAATACACCCGTCGAGAGCCTCTTACCGGGAATGGTGCCTCTGCCGGTGACCATGGTAGGAGAGGCCGGCTACAGGCTCTACAGCGATCGAACCATCAGTGTATACGGTGAAGCATTGTATGCCCGATCGAGTGGGACGCAGTTCCTCAACATCGGTGCAGTGACCAGCTACGATCTGGGAAGTGTGAATCGCGATTTCCGTGGACAGTTTTTGCGCTTCCATACCAAGTACCTGCTAGACGAAGGGGTCATGTTCGGCATCCAGTGGCAGAGGGACAACTTCTCCATCGGCACCAGCTATGACATCCCCATCAATGATGGAGAAGCCCATCGAGGGGCTTTTGAAGTTGGGTTCGAATTGGGCAAGCTCATCGAAAGTCAAAACAAGTCGAAGAAGCGTAAGAAAAAGAAACGAAAGAGAAGCAAGCGGAAAAAGAATACGCCTACACGCAGGCCAAATACATCCCGCTATGACAATATTGCCAAGAACCTACAAGACAGCATACCAATTGACACGGTGGGTGTCGTCGAGGCGATAGTCGAGGAAGCGGCTCCAATCCAGCCAGTAATTGAACCTATCGAAGCTCAGGAAGCTCCACTTTCAATCACCTTAGTCTATGGATTTGAGTTTGCAAGTGCAGATCCTCAGCTAGATACTGAGCAGATTCTAACGGAAATCAGAGCAGCTTTCAAAAAATACCCCAATGGCATAGCTGAAATCATCGGTCATACCGACAATGTCGGCTCAGAAGCTTTCAACCAGCGCCTGTCCGAGCGGCGTGCTAAAGCACTCCGCGATATCCTTGTGGAAGCTGGTCTCGATCCCGCTAGGGTCATTTATTCCGGTAGGGGTGAGTCGCTACCACTCAATGACAATAGCACTGAAGAGCAACGGGCACAGAATAGAAGAGTCGAAGTAGTGATTATCAGGCGGCAGCTATAAAAACTAACTTTCAGAGTACCCTTCGACAGCAGTACCAGTCGTCATGCGCATCACCATTTCTCCACTTTCTTCATGAAGAAAATGCTTCATCAGATGAAAGCCATATTTGTCATAGAAGGCTCTGCCGATATGGTTCTTCTCAAATACCTCTACTTCCAGTTGATCGTGTTGTGACCTCACGTGGTTCACAAGTGTACTTCCGATACCCTGACCATGATTTTTGGGATAAACAAATAAGCCTCCAATCTCATTACCAATCATCGAAATAAAGCCGACCACTTTATTATCGACCTCATAAACCCACGTCAAGGCGTCAGGATGTGGCATATAGATATTCCGCATGTCTGCCTCTACTTTCTTAGCAAAGTCTTTTGGTAAAAAGTCGTGCGCAAGTTCGGTGGCTGCCGCCCATATTTCCATGGTTACGTTGAGGTCCGAGGGCTTGTATTTTCTGATCATCTGCGTGCAATCTAAGGTATCCATTCAAATATGGGAGGGTTTGGCCGTTGGGAAAATGATAGCAACAAGCGTATTAATCATTCCTTTATTCATTATTCTGATCAACTATTCCGAATGTTTGAAATTATCGGTAGTAGGGTCAATGCGCATTGTGTCAGCTTCATTATTCCCTGATAGTCCATTAATTTGCGGCCTTAAAATTATCCACTCAAATGGCCAACTCCCTATATATCACTACTGCTGAATCTTATTGTGGCAAGTCGCTGATCGATCTTGGAATCATAGATTATGTTCTTCGCAGAACTAAGCGTGTGTCTTTTTTCAGACCCATTATTTCGGCCGATATTGGTATGAGGGACAAGAACATCGAGTTGATCCTTGGGCATTTCAAGTTGGATCAGACCTACGATGAAGCTTATGTATATCATCAAAAGGAAGCCAAAAAACTGATCTCGGCAGGCAAGACTGAAAAGCTGCTGGACAAGATCATTAAGCAATACAAGGCGTTAGAGGCCAAGAGCGATTTCATTCTTTGCGAGGGTACTGATTTTTTAACCGAAAGCAGTGCTTTTGAATTTGGGATCAACGTACAAGTCGCCAAGAATATAGGCAGCCCTGTGTTGATTGTCGGTAGAGGAGACAATGGCAGGACAGTGGAAAATGTCATTGGTACGATGCAGCTGGCTATCGAAAGCTTCCATGATGAAGACTATGATGTCATGGGTGCTGTCGTTAACAGAGCAGACCCGGATAAAATACAACCACTGCTCAAGGCCATGAAAAAAGAGTTGCCTACGGGACTATTCCTATCGGTCATCCCTACGAATGATTTATTGAAGAGCCCCACGGTGAAAGAAATCGTAGCTCATCTTGATGCAGATGTTCTTTATGGTGGCGACAAACTCGACGCTCAAGTCTATAGATACTCTGTAGCCGCCATGCAGCTTCACAACTACCTGGACAAGGTAACAGAACGGTCCGTGGTGATCACCCCCGGAGACAGGGGTGATATCATTCTTGGTACATTAGCAGCTCATCAATCCCAAAATGCACCGCAGGTATCCGCTATGATCCTTACGACCGGATTAGCACCTGATGCATCTATCGCTAATTTGCTGGAGGGCATATCAGATATTATCCCCATCCTCTCCGTCAAGGACAATACTTTTGAAACAGCCTCTAAGCTTGGACATATCCAATCCTATGTCAATACAGACAGTACAGCTAAAATTGACGAGTGTCTCAGGTTGTTTAAAGAGCACATTGATATACGAGCGCTTGAAGAGATCACATCCAGAGTGGTTGCCAGAGGCACTACACCAAGGATGTTTCAATACCTTTTGACACAGCGAGCCAAGACTAATAAGAAGCATATTGTATTGCCTGAAGGTGAAGATGAGAGAATACTCCGAGCTGCAGAGCTATTGCTAGTGGAAGATGTTGTTACGCTTACTTTACTCGGACGTAGAGAAGAGATCGAAAAGCAAATACTGAGACTTGGATTGAGTCTCTCAGAAGATAATATTACCATCATCGAGCCAGAGCATGATGTCAATTTTGACAATTATGTGAAGACCTTGTATGAGCTAAGAAAGGAAAAAGGAATGACGATGGAGCATGCACATGATACCATGCTCGACGCGTCCTATTTTGGAACCATGATGGTGTATAAAGGTCATGCGGATGGTATGGTGTCTGGAGCGGTGCATACTACTCAGCATACTATCCGACCAGCATTGCAGTTCATTAAAACCAAACCTGGCTGCCCTGTGGTTTCATCACTCTTTTTTATGTGTCTGGATGATCGGGTATTGGCCTATGCAGACTGTGCGATCATTACCAACCCGAGTGCTGAAGAGCTGGCTGAAATAGCCTTGAGCACAGTGGAGACCGTGAAGTCTTTCGGTATTGAGCCCACGGTAGCGATGCTGTCTTATTCTTCAGGGACATCTGGCAAAGGGGCAGAGGTGGTGAAGGTTCGTACAGCTACCGAAATAGTAAAAAAGCGGGATAGCAGTATAAAAATTGAAGGTCCGATTCAATATGATGCAGCTGTAGATCTGGAGGTTGGTCAAAAGAAAATGCCTGGATCAGAAGTAGCCGGAAAAGCATCTGTGCTCATCTTCCCTGACCTCAACACTGGAAACAATACGTACAAAGCTGTTCAGCGAGAAACAGGCGCCATGGCGATTGGCCCGGTATTGCAGGGCCTCAATAAGCCTGTTAATGACCTGAGTCGTGGTTGCACAGTTGCTGACATAGTCAATACGGTCATCATCACAGCCATCCAGGCGGCAGGTGCCTAATCTCATCATTCATGAAAATACTAGTACTCAATACAGGCAGTTCATCTATTAAATTTCAACTCTTTGATATGCCAGCGCAAAAAGTGATTGGCGCTGGATTGTTGGAAAAGATAGGAGAGGAAGCGAGCGTGGTGAGCTATCGGCGACCCAATTCCAATCAGCAGAATGATACCTGGAAGTATGAAAAAAGTATATCCAATCATGGTGAGGGACTGGCAGAAATAGTCAGTCTCCTCCTTGATGCCGAGAAGGGTGTAGTCACTTCGACAGATGAGATCAAAGCTGTCGGACACAGGGTTGTTCATGGTGGTGATAAGTTTACACAACCTACTGTTATTGAGGACGATATATTAGGTCAATTAAAGTCAATATCTTACCTGGCACCACTGCATAATCCAGCCGGTATTAAAGGCATTGAGGTAGCTCAGGAATACTTTGATCATGCCATTCAAGTGGCTGTATTTGATACTGCTTTTCATCAGACTATGCCAGACTATGCCTACCGCTATGCCATCCCCGGTTCTTTCTATGAAGAACATGGATTGCGGGCTTATGGCTTTCATGGCACCTCCCATCAGTACGTCATGCGTGCAGCCGCTCGTTTCCTTGAGCTACCGCAAAATGAGTTTAATGCCATTACGATCCACCTGGGTAATGGATGCAGTATGACGGCCATCAGAGAGGGTAAATGCGTAGATACCTCCATGGGACTTACACCACTGGGCGGACTAATGATGGGAACAAGATGTGGCGATATTGACCCATCGCTATTGTTGTTCTTAGGAGATCATTTGCAGATGTCGTTTGATGAGATAGACCAATTGCTCAATAAGCAAAGTGGGTTGAAGGGATTGACAGGAACCAATGATCTTCGCTCAGTGCTTTCCAAATATGACGAGGGCGATTCTGCTGCCAAATTGGCGGTAGCGCTCTACGTGTATCGCATCAAAAAGTACATCGGGGCATATGCGGCAGTACTGGGTAGACTTGACGCGATTGTATTTACAGCCGGAGTAGGGGAAAATAGCAGTTTTATCAGAGCGCAGGTTTGTCAAGAATTGCAAATACTGGGTGTTGAACTTGATCCAAGGAAGAATGACCTACCGGCCAAAGGCATAAGAGAGGTACAGTCAGCTAATAGTCCGGTTCGTGTAATGGTCGTACCTACGAATGAGGAACTCGAGATAGCAAATCAGTCTTATGAGCTGGTTATTTCCGGTTGATTAATGAATGCGATAGGTTTAATATTCATATTTCAAGTTAAATTACCCTTTTACTATACCACTAACCAACTAAAAGCTATGCTCAAAAAAGTACTTCTTGGCCTTGGCGCCATTCTCTTAATATTCATCGTCTGGGTGGTTTATGGACTATTTTTCGCGACTCCAGCCAGTCCTCCTGATACTGTTCAATATTCAAGAAATGGATTAGATATCTCGATTGAGTATAGCAGGCCATTTAAGCGTGATCGAGTCATTTTTGGAGAAACGTCTGAAGGTGCACTTCAGCCTTATGGCCAATATTGGAGGCTAGGGGCAAATGCTGCTACAGAAATCACCTTCAACGCTGACGTGCAGTTTGGTGATGAGAAAGTGGCTGCCGGAACATATCGCATGTATGCAGTACCTGGCAAAGATGCGTTTCAAGTTACACTCAATAGTGAAGTAGATGTGTTCTTTGGAGTAGCAGAGCCGGATCCTGAGCTTGATGTAGTTACAGTGTCAGCACCCGTCACGATGCAAACCAACCCAACCGAGCAGTTCACGATCCTTATTAACAATGCGGGAGGAAGTGCCAAGATTGACTTTATCTGGGATAAGGTCATGTTCACTGTCCCTGTGTACTTACAATAAGTCACACAATCAGATCATGGCACATCCTCCTTAGGAGGATGTGCCCACCGATTCCGCTATTATCCGTATGACCGACCATTACCCATTTGGCTGGTATTCTATAATTTGTGCTAACGAGTAATTAGCATCTTATTGTATATGTCTTGTTTTAAACTAGATGTTGTTATCTTTCTTCGATTTGTAGAATCAACATCGTATAAAGCTTGTTAGTCGTGAAGATGAAATACCAAAATAGATGCCTTAACTGATTTTTATTGAGTATTTGTCCCACTTCTAGTTCTTTACTTTTTTGTTAGCGCCCAATTATTTTTAGTAATATGCTCAAGACTCTAATAATCCTGACTGTTATTTCAATTTTTTATGGCAATGTAAGTTCCCAGCCAATCCAAAAGGAGCCCGTATATAATTGGGTAAATGAAGTTGAGATCCCTATGGAAAGTGCTATTTCCAAATATGATGTTTCCTCAGGCGTTTATTTCAAGCTCATAGACTATCAAGTTCTGGTTGAGGAAGATAAGTACTACTCACATTTTGCTCAACATGTGGTTTCAGGTGCCGGAGTTTCTAATGCATCTCAGATAGAAATTACATATGATTCATCCTATCAGAATGTGGTTTTTCACCACCTAACAATATTGAGAAAGGGTCAAAAAATTGATAGAACCAACGAAATAAACTTTGAGTTCATTAAAAACGAGCAAGATCTGCAATCAAACATTTATTCGGGTGATGTTACAGCACTGGCTATACTCCAGGATATAAGACGAGATGATATCATTGAGTACGCCTATACGTTGATTGGATCAAACCCTGTTTTCGACGATATGGTGTTTTATAGTATTCCACTTGAAGATATAAATCCCTTAGATCGAATCTCAGTACGAGTCATATACCCGAAGGAAGAACCCCTTTCTTATAAATGCGAAAAATGCCTTGAAAACGAGTTAGTAGTTTATGAAAATGCCAACAATGTTGAGCTGCTAATCGATCGCAAAAACTTAGAGGCCTTTGAAATAGAAGAAACTATGGCTCCATGGAATATTCCTTATGCGTATTTGATGGTCAGTAGCACGGATAGTTGGCAGCAGGTTAACGATTGGGCCGTTGAGATATTCGATAACCATGCAATTGATCAAGTGAATTCCGTTTTATCAGAATTATTCCAACCTGAATTCTCAACTGAGGATAAGATCAATGCGATAATTGATTTTGTTCAGGATGAAATCCGCTATATGGGAATTGAAACAGGAATAGGAAGTATTAAACCATTTTCGCCCAATCAGGTAATCAAGCAGCGGTTTGGAGATTGCAAAGACAAGTCTTTGTTGATATCCGAAATGCTCAGGGCGATAGGAGTCAATGAAGCCTACCCAGCCTTAGTAAGTTCCAGGTTTCAGCATTATATTGACAAATTTATACCTAGTGGTCACGTGTTTGATCACTGTATTGTCTATTTCGAGTATGACAGTTCATCCTACTGGGTAGATGCGACCTATTCCTATCAGGGTGGTGATTTTAAAAGTATGACCACTTATGATTATCAGCGAGCACTTGTAGTAAAACCAAACCAAGATAGTTTAGTATCTATGAATCTGGTTGATTCTGTTAGTATGTCAAGTCTCGTAGAGATACTCGATGCGTCTTCTTATTCCGATCCGGCTTCCCTCAAGGTTCATACAACGCTATCCGGCAACCGAGCTGATTTTACACGACAGTTGTTGGAGTACTATAGCACCAAAGATTTGGCTGAAATCTACAGACATGGTTATGGTATCGTGTATCCAAGCCTATACGAAGAGTCTAAGATTAGGGTCAGTGATGATCCTAGCCTTAACGTAATGAAAGTAGATGAGTCCTACACCATACCTGAAATATGGGATGGTGAAATGGAAGGCTATGATGGTAAATGGGTCTTGAGTTATGAACCCACAGCAGTCTATGGGTATTTTGTATCAATGAACTGCGAGAAGACCGAACACCCTGTCTTATTTGAATATCCATCCCGCTTATCACAGACGACCAGAATAATATTGCCCGAAACAATATCCGCTGCGGATGAACTGAAAGAATATGATAATGCTGCTTTCAAATTCACTAAAAGACTTAGAACGACGGATGACAATAAAGTCGAATTTAAGTACAGTTATTTGGGAAAGACTAAGGAAGTCTCATCCGAAGACTTTGTTGATGTGTGTCACGATATGAATGAGATCATGAACAACCTACCCACGGTTATTTACTTCCCTAAAAATAAACCTGAGGTTGACTTTAGCAACTTACCAATTGATGTGTATCAACTAAAAATAAAAAAACGACCCTTAAAACTTGAAGGCTCACCATTTTACATTGTTACTGTAGAAGACAAAAGGAAGAAGAGTGGGGAAATCATCGGACTCGTCAATGCGGGTGTGTATAATAAGCCAGCAATAGCTATAGCTGAAAATGGACTTGAAGTAAAATTAGGTGAATATCTGATCGAAAATCAAGAAGTGCCCGAAGAGGGTATTGCTCTTAAGTTTAAGATTAAGGAGAACTTTATAACCGAGAAGAAACAAA
>CAYGOT010000081.1:0-22415 GCA_964351595.1 uncultured Roseivirgaceae bacterium
ACCGCCCGCTGACACCCGTGCACATCTCAGTCGCTTGCAGCGGCTTTCCTGTAGCTCAATTTAGAGAAGTTCTGTTTTCCATGATATTTCTGGCAGCAGTTTCGACCTGAATGTATCCTCAGGATATGATTTATTGATATCGTTATTATGCTTGACATCAAAAGGTATTCGGATACCATCTCCGGTAAAAGCCTCCCCATTGAATTGAGTTAGTCTAACTACCAAATCGTATGAAATAGGTGCAAATAAATTCGCTGGAATAGTAGCCTTGGAAAAATATTTACCAGGTTTCATGGAAGGGATATTTTGATCAGATCTTTCATCATGGAAAGTACGAATTAGTATGTTTCCATCCCTATCCTCAATATCAAAATAAGCGCGCAAACCCCGAATCTTTTCTTTCACTTCATAGGAAACATGAACCTCCATAGACAAACTATTCAGCACATTCAAATTGAACGCTCCACTCTGTTGCACATCAACTCCTATCAATCTTACAGCTTTATTTTTCGGTAATTCATCAATCATCTTATGGATCTTTTCCTTGCTATCTCCTAAATCCTCGCCTCCTCGCAGGTATTCTCTGACAATTTCTTTAGAGGCACCCATCCGATAGATTTCGCCTTGTTTGATCCAAATACTTTTAGGGCAAAGGTTTCTCACTGCGGTCATATTGTGGCTAACAAACAGTACCGTACGGCCTGATTCCGTCACTTCTCCCATTTTACCCAGGCACTTCTTTTGAAACTCCGTGTCACCCACTGCCAGCACTTCGTCTACGATCAATATCTCAGGTTCTAAGTGAGCAGCTACAGAAAAAGCCAGCCGAACATACATGCCCGAAGAATAGTGCTTCACCGGCGTATCTAGAAATTTATTAACGCCACTGAAATGAACAATTTCATCAAATTTTGATTTGATTTCATGCCTATTCATGCCTAGGATCGTCCCATTCAAAAATATATTTTCTCTTCCCGTAAGTTCTGGATGGAACCCGGTTCCTACTTCCAGTAATGAAGAAACTCTACCCACCATTTCGAATCGTCCAGTGGTGGGCTTAGTGATTTGAGAAAGGATCTTTAACAAGGTGCTTTTCCCGGCACCATTCTTACCGATCAATGCGATGGCTTCACCTTGTTTTACATCAAAGGAAAGATCCTTAACGGCCCAAAATCCTCTTATTGCTTCTTCACGTTTTTTAAATAATCCAGAAATAAGCTCATTAATAGAGGAAGCTTTTTCTCCTCCTATTCGATATTTCTTACCGATGCTTTCTACTTTAATGGCAAGATCAGTATTCATACGATATCAGCCATAATCGATTCAACCTTATGAAAATAGATGATGCCTGAAACGAAAAGCAGTGCGGCAACCACGATGGATATTGGCATAAACTCACTAGGTGAAATTCCTAAGATGCTGAAACGATATCCTTCTATGATACCAGCCATCGGATTGCAGTAGTACAGGGTGGTCAATACGCCATTCAACCGACTAACAATCAAATCTGAAGGATACGCTACTGGAGAAACATATAACCCAATCTGAACAGCAAACGGAATTAAGTGTTGGAAATCCCGATACCTGACCGTCAAAGCACTCAACCAGAACCCAACTCCTACTGCGGCCAGAAGATTGGCAATAATGAAAAGTGGTAGATAAACAATATTGGATGACGGTGTTTGACCAAAAAAGACCATGAGTATGACTAGAAACACCAGAACAATCATGAAATCAACCAGTCCTACTAACGCTTTGCCCAACGGGATCACTAGTCTTGGGAAATAGATCTTTTTAATCATGTTCTGAGCCGCAATAACTGAGGAACCTGCCTGGCTCATAACATAGGAAAAATACGTCCAGGCGGCCATGCCTACCATAGCAAATACGGGATAGGGGATATCTCCGGCATTTATGCCAGCGGCCCTATTAAAAACCAAGACAAAGATAAACAAGGTAGCTGCAGGCTGAATGAACGCCCATATAAAACCAAGTATGGTTTGAGCATATCTGACTCTAAAATCACGATATGCCAAGACAAGAAATAAATCCTTATAAGTAAGTAGGTTATTGATGTTCGGAAATAGATTCTTCTTACTTGCATCCACAATTAGATGGTATTTTGAACTCATGAAGCTAAATTAGATATGCAAGGCTTATAAACTATAAATACTGAAGCATTATAGTAAATTGTTCTTATATGATTGAGAACGTTTTCAACTTTAAGCCTATTCATATGTAGTTGAAGAATGCTTTTTGGGAATTACGACTAAATAGAAAAATGGCAATAGTGGTAACTTATACCTCATTAAGGTACCAAAATTATAGGTGCTTACTCCCACGGCAAAAGCAAATATCAGAGAGAACACTAATGAAAATGCTATAAAAGGTTGACCTGCTATTCCTTTCCAATTTCCATTTCTAACCCAATTAAAAGTCAGTATTAAAGTGAGGATCGCCTCAAGAGCACTCAGCAACATCAATGGGTTCCGCACTTCCCAGGGATATGGGCGAAAAAGACTTACATTGATCGCTGCTGGCATTAACCTGATCATACTGCCCCAGGATCCATCCAGTGTGCCTAGATCATAGCCACCATCTCCACCTGTCCTAGCACCCCATCCATATCTAATGTCGTAGGCTGTCACTGCAGCTACTTGAGCAACATTATCTAGTGAGTATTTTTCGTCTACTAAAGCAAATTGCTGGGTGGCAATAATGCCAAGTCCCCCAACTAGAAGAAATAGTATAGGCGCTATGACAATTTTCAATGCAGGACTGGCTAATTGCGAGATTCTTTTTAAGTAATACCACAAAAATGCCGAAGGGACTAGGCAAAAGAAAATATAAGATTTGATACTAACTATTAGATAAGATGAAAGAATAAATATGACGATGGATGTGACCTTATTTCGGTCAAGTTCAATGAATTGAAAAAGAGCATAAGTACACCAGCCTAGGGCGCCAAAGGTCAAGGTATCCTTAAGTATCCCTGACCCCCAGAAGACTACTGAGGGTATGAATAAAATAGCAATGGCAAGCCATTTTGGATTATTAGGATATAGGCGAACTACCACACTATACAACGCCCAAGAACCAGTGAAACTGAAAGCCGCAAAGAATAATGCCGTGGCAGAGTAGGTGTGAATTGTGAAAAGGTCAAAAATAGATACAATCCGAACAACAAAAAAGGCCTGAACATCTCTGTAATACCAAATGTTCTGACTGTAGTTGAAAGTATCTTCCTGACGAATTCCACCTTGCTCAGAGAGCAATCTAAAACCTGTGGCGGGACTATCAAGAAATGCTTCCCATATCCATCGGCTACCATGAGTAAAATAGTTGAAAGTATCTCCTCCGCCATAGTAGAACTGATAAAGCAGGCCCAATGCAATCGCTCCAAAAAACTTTGCCGATAGCGCCGGAATAAAGTACTTCTTGGTTTCAGGAGTAGTGACACTTGGACGAATGATATAAGCCAGGAAGTAAAAAATGGCCAGATAGATGGGTGTGATGAGTAAGTCCTGATAGGTCATATCCAAATCAAAGATATAGATTGATACATCAAAATCCCCCAAGCCCTCGTCACATCGAGCGTGAGCCGAGATGTCCCCAACTGCTAGCATAATGTTGGAACCAAGCAGATCACCGATTCCTACTTAGTATTTCTCCTTTTACACGGCACTCCACCTCAGAGTCACTTGTAGCGCCTGCCTGGCGGACAGGGGCACTGAGGATTAAACCTTATCACCCAAAAACAAAAAGCCCGATGCAGTGCACCGGACTCTCATCCAATCAATGGAACCTAATAGCTATTCAAATTACAGATTCACCATCACAGTGGCTGTATTACCGGCTAAGTCCCTGGCAGAAACCTCTACCGTGTGGTCGGTCAAGTCTGCAACGACAGAAGTGGAGGTGTATTCCCAAAACCCGGAAGTAGGATTTTTGATTAGATCACCTGATTCTAAGGTTGAACCGGATCCATCCTTGATACTCAATTCAGCAGAGCCGATTGGGAACCGCTCGGCCAAAGAAACAGAGATTAGCTCACCAGTTTGTCCGGAGTAATTATCGACTTTAACTGCATCAATGATCGGGGGATTGAAATAATCCTTTACTGCCATAGAGTAGGCATTACCAGAGCCATGGCTTTTTGCAATCAATTGATAACTAGCCTTGATCGTAGGATCGGTAAGAATGCTGCGGGCGAAACTCACTGCTTCCAAAAACTTGGAGCGATGAGCCGTTTGCGCTGGAGAAGTTTCCCCGCTGTGCTTAGGAGGGATCGAGACAATGGTACGATCACCAACGGAACGAAAAACGATTGATTTTCCAAAGGTGCCACTGAGGCCCTTGGTAATGGGGTTATTTTTGACGTATGCCATTTTAGTAGAATTTAAAGAGTGAAACAAAATTTAGAAACGAAGAGAATTTTGCAAAAGGCCTTTTTCATAACATCTTCAATTATTTTAACTGCTATTTTTAACATTTGGATTCACAAAAAATCTCTATTTAACATATTTTAACAAATAATATTTTGTGAACTACTCTACGTATAATCTTTTAAATTGTACTTATCTAATTTTGGTAAGGAATCGATCTTCCGCCCTAGCCCCGCCTTGCCTCCGCCTTGCTCTGCCTCTATAGACTTTTGTGAATAATTGTACTATTTGTAGAAATATGATCAAGCCTGGTACTATATCCGCCCAGCATCACTTTCGCCATGGTTCGTGAGATATGAACAGGTGCCGGAGGTCTCCACTCCTCGGAGGGGTAGGGGTGGGTTGTTCAGTTTTTATTCTTGAACAAACCTCTACACAATGATCAATGGGGGATTTCGATAGCCCCCAAGCCCTCGCCACATAGAGCGTGAGCTGAGATGTCTCGAACAGCTCGCAAAATATTGGAACCACACAGGTCACGGATTTCTACCAAGTATTTTTCCCCGCACAGGGCCCTTCCCCCTCAGTGTCACTCGAAGAGGACGCTAAGACCCTTAACCAAAGTGGGTGTAGACATCATCTTTGGAGGTTGATCGACTTAACATGACGCTATGTGTATAAATTGGGCTATTTTTATGTATCAACCTTCAGATGAAATGAGAACGAATATCGAGATAGATGATGAGCTTCTAGAGGAATACATCAAGTTGAGTGGTGCCAAGACGAAAAAAGAGGCTGTCAATGATGCTTTAAGGAAAGCTGTTGCCTATTATTCAAGGCTGGATATACTCTCTCTAAAGGGGAAAATAAAATGGGAAGGCAATCTTGATGCTGTGAGATCCTATGATAAATGGCAGGACTGATTTGCGACACATACATTTGGATTGATTACTTTCATGGGGAGGACACTGAAAAAGTCAATTACTTGATAGATTCGATTTCATATGATAATCCAATCTATACGTGCCCAACTATTATTCAGGAACTACTCCAAGGAATTAGGAATGATGGTCAATTTGGCTTGGTAAAGGAAAAAATGGCCTTTTTCCCATGCCTGGACAACCAATGGCTCAATGCAAGTATAGGAGCTGCTGATCTCTATCGAAGAATACGAAAAAGGGGAGTGACCATTAGAAAACCCAACGATTGTTCAATAGCATGGTATGCCATTGAATACAATCTTCCTCTCCTTCATAATGATAAGGATTTTGAACTGATAGCTGAATTTTCTGCCTTGAAATCGCTCAATGCATGAACATCCTCTTCCTCACTCCGTACCCGAAAGGTTCAGCACCCTCACAGCGTTTTCGTTTTGAGCTGTTTTTTGAAGCGCTGAGAGCAAAGGGATGGAGCTATCAGGTCAAAAGCTTCTGGGATGAGAAGACATGGCACAAGCTTTATGAAGGAGGCTCAAATTGGATAAAAACCATCGGGTTGATCAAAGGCTTTGGCAGCCGCAAATGGCTTATGCTTAACCTCAAGGGTTATGACATTATTTTTATCCATCGTGAAGCCGCTCCTATAGGCCCACCGGTATTTGAGTGGTTCATGGCCAAAGTGCTCAAGAAGAAGATCGTCTATGACTTTGATGATGCGATCTGGCTACCCAACACCTCTGACCATAACAGCATCGCGGGTCGGCTCAAGTGGCACAGCAAGGTAGGCGCAATATGTCGATGGAGCTGGAAAGTATCGGTAGGAAATGAATACCTGGCTGACTATGCCGGGCAATATTGCGAACATGTAGCGATTACCCCTACAGTCGTCAATACCTCAGTTCACATATCTACTATTAACTCTCATCTCTCATCTCTCAACTCCCAACCAGTTCTTGGCTGGACGGGATCTCATTCAACACTTAAGTATCTCACACTATTAATTCCGATTCTTCAACGCCTTGAGCAAAGCTTAGTATTCACCTTTTTGGTAATAGCCGACCAGGATCCTGGGCTGCCATTGAAGCACTATAGATTTATCAAATGGTCAAAGGATAAGGAGATAGAAGACTTAAATGAACTGGACATGGGCCTGATGCCTCTCGAAGATGATCAATGGTCCAAAGGTAAATGTGGCTTTAAGGCCATTCAGTATGGAGCAGTTGGAATACCCGCATTGGTTTCTCCGGTAGGAGTAAATGAGGAGATAGTCGAACATGGTGTTACGGGATTCCATTGCAATACTGATAAGGATTGGGAAACCGCCATATCAACCTTAATCGCTAATCAAGACCTACGCCATAAGATGGGACAAGCCGGTCGAAAGCGAATCATCAAACATTATTCGGTTGATGCGCGGAAGGAGCGATTTCTTTCATTATTTGGCATTAGCTAAACCAGAATTTCATCAACCCGTTTGCTCAACAGCCAACAGCTCACATTTCCTTCATTGCCGCTCTAGCTCTTTTGTTCGCGTCATCGCTACGGCTTGTTCGCTTTCTTACCTCTTTGTAGTAGTCTTTAGCCAGTGCATCGTCCTCTTCATTTTCAGCAAGTTTGCCCAGACTGAGCAGGGAATAAACCGTATATCCTCGTTCTGTATCTCCCGTGGCATCTCCGTACTCTACAGCAAGCTGATAGTACTTCTTGGCTTTCTCAGGCTTGTTCCAGTTCTTATAGATCTCTCCTAAGAAGAAAGTAGCGTAGCGGGCGCTGTTGAATTCGTAACCTGTGTAAGCACTATCGAGCCGGTGAAGTATCGAAAGCGCCTCTTTTTCGCAGGCCCTGTAGCGGCCGGTATGATACAAGAGCCTTGCATAGTAGCGGTGAAAATAGGGATTCATCGGATAAGTCTCCGCCAAGTATTGAGAGATTTGGAGACTTTCCAGAGAACCATCGGGCTCAGTCGATAATATCCTCATCAGGAAGTATTGTGCTTCTGTACGGGTATAGAAGGCATTGCGCGACACTTGTTTGAGCTGTTGTATACCTAGCTCCTTATCGCCCTTTTCGAAGAATATCATCATCGGCTTCAATATCGGATAGTTCTCCGGCACCCATTCACGGTAGTAGTTGAAGAGTCCATCCCCAAAAAGCAACTCCGGGCTGAATTCCTCATTGTCCCTGATTTCATCGAGATAGTTGAGCGCATTTTTGCCGGCTACAGCTGCTTTGCGCCAATTGCGACGCTCTGATTCCAGTCTTCCGATAAAGGAGTAAGTAGCAGCTAAAAAAAAGGCTCCCTCTACCTCACTACCTTCTTCATAGATGCGCTCGGAAAGCACCAATGCAGTATCCATATAAGCCTTAAACTCATCATCGTAACGCGTCACATCCAGATCAGGCATGATTCTCCACCACTGACTGAGGCCCATTAGAAAATAGGGTAGTGGATGCCAGCCGTACTTCTGTTTCAACCAGCGAAACTGCTTGTCGGCCTCCCCAAACTGGAAGTTGTACATGTCGTTGATTGCCTGATTGGCGTCCATCTGTATCTGCTCATCCAGGAGGAGCAAAGGGATCGAATCAGGAGGATTCGACAAGGTGCGTGATCCTGTCGTATGCTCACCTTCTGTGGCCTGAACATTCAGAAACTGAAAGCATAATAACACACCAATAATCACTCGCCTCAACTGCATTCTACAAATTTCTCAAACACTGCCTCAAAATTCCCTACAAAGCACATATAAATCTGTTTTGAAAACGTACTCCCCGAGTTTTTAGTTTTGTGACTTGCCAATCAAATTGTATTCAATTGATTTATTTGGTCGAGACTTCTTTTTCTGGTAAGCACAGTGCAGCTTTTGCCCCCTACCGGAATAATGTTTCGCCCTACCTAGAGCCTGTCCGTAAAGTCAAGAGTCCGGTTTAGAATGTTCGATATCGAGGCTTGCGACGTTTTGAAAATGTGAGTTTACAGGTGTACATGATCATTATTCAAAACTAGCATAACGAAGAGATCGGACATTATAGACAGACTCTATATAAGGATATTTGGCAAATCGGTTGTTTACTTCTAGAATGTAATTATTTGTATCTATCAATGAATTGATTTTAGAATAATTACTAATGTTGATACATTTGCGGCAAATAATATTTTGTAATTAGTCAATAGAGATGGCGAGTAACATAAAAATTGATCAAACAGATAGGAAAATACTGGAGATTCTTCAGGCCAACGCAAAGATTACCAATGCACAGCTCTCCAAAGAGATTGGACTTTCTCCGGCACCTACCCTCGAGCGTGTCAAGAAATTAGAGAACTCGGGTGTAATCAAAAGCTATCATGCCAAATTGGACACGGGTACCATCGGACTTGGTGTCAATACCTTCGTGATGGTTACCCTCAAAGGACACAACAAGAAGAATATTGACCTCTTCCTTGATGAGATTAACAAGATAGAGGATGTAATCGAATGCCATCATATCACCGGTTCTGGAGACTTCATCCTTCGTGTGATCGCCAAAGATATTACCGAGTACCAGAAGCTCATGCTGGAAAAGGTCAGTGAGATAGAGGTAGTCGATAGCTTGCAATCAATGATCATCTTATCTACTTTCAAGGACAGCAAAGTAATGCCTATACCTTAGGCGATAATTCGGCAGTTGCCCCATGAGAGACCTCATATACAGTGCAGATAAAGTAAAGAATACCATCCTCAGGATGGCCTTTGAAATTTATGAGCACAATCTCCACGAAAAGGAGATTGTCATTGCAGGGATTAGAAATCAAGGCTATGAGTTAGCCCGACTCCTGAAGACAGAATTGGAGCAAATCTCCCCGATGAACATTTCCCTGATAGGAGTCAAGATGGATAAGCGCCAACCTTATGCCAGTGATATTGTTCTTGAGGGTGTGGAAAATGCCGCCCTTGATGATAAGGTAGTGATTGTGGTAGATGATGTGCTCAATTCCGGTAGGACCTTCGCCTACTGCCTCAAAGCACTCCTCAAATACAAATTTCGAAAGATCGAACTGGCCGTATTGGTTAACAGAAGCCACAAGCAGTTTCCCGTGTCCGCCAAGTACAAAGGCTATGATCTGTCCACGACCATAAGTGATTATGTAGAGGTGCAGATCACCGACAAGGTCGACATCCAACTGCACGATTAAGACTTAACTGTCGCCGGGTTCAACAACTAACCAGCCAAGGTTTGTGTCTCTTTCTCGCCAAGGTTTGTATCCTCACAAACATTATCCTACCATCTGAACGCCCCACTTAGCCAAGGTTCGTGTCCTCACGAATCTCACTTGCAGGTTAGCCTGTCGAAATCATTCGCTATAGCTTAACCTCGTCATGAAGGCAATATTATAGCCACTCCGTCATTCCCGCGAAGGCGGGAATCTGAATCTTGGCAATAGCTGATAGGCTCAGAAATACTGATCAATCCGCCCCTGTCGAGGTTAGTGTCCTATTTCAAGCCAAGGTTTGAGTCTCCATCAACCTTATCCTGTGCCGAAGTTTGTCTCTCTTAGCCAAGGTTCGTGTCTCACGAACCTTAACCTCATACCCGCCAATCACTTATACAAGTTGGGCCTCCTGAAAACCATCATCAGACTCAGCTTGACGAGATCACCCATATTCCGACATTTCAGAAAATCTTTATCATCATAGAAGCGATAAAGATCATCTTTAAGACTGTCGATGTATTCCGGGCGAGAGATGGTATCCACGCACATAGCTTCCATCAGATCTTTGATTTTATGCCGTGCCGAGCTCATACGATTGGCGATGAGTGACCGCTCCTCCCGCTGATACTGCCTCACAGTGGCGGGGGTCATGTGTCGTAAGCCGAGCTCAATCAATGGATTGTTTTGCTTAAAATATTGCGGTAGGTAAATCGCCCTGCGCCCCTCATAGGACTGCTGGTCAAAATCTATGGCCCTGATCCGATAGGAAACTTCCTCAAAATCAGGAGTCACATCCACCACAAAATTGCTGGAGTGCATATCCCCAAGCAGCCGCACAAAGCAGCGCTCATTAAACTTGACAAACTCTTTGGCTAGCCGGATCTCATTGAGGGTTTTATCCTTGAGGTGATATTTGATAAACTGATCCCCGGGTATCCCTATAATATGCTCTTCGATCAAGGTGTCCTCATGGACTATATAATTCATGCGATTGGGCGAGAGCAGATGCTCCAGCTCCAGACCATAGAGCCTCGACGCATCAGCATTCTTGATGTAGAAGTAGTCGAAGTTGTCATTGATATTATTGACTATTCGGATACGAAAGGGCTGTGTATTACCATAAACGCACAGGTCGATGCGGTCGATGTAGAGGTGCTGCATGACATCCATGTCCCCACTGGCCTTGATGATCGAGTAGATTTTCTTCAGCGAGTGATGGATCTGGGCCATATCATCCTGAGAGTAAAACACCGTCTCCCACAGGGTGTCGCTTCCTGTCTTGTCGTAGAGCGGTATGGAGTTTTCATACCTCAGCAGATCCTCATAATGGATGGGCACATCGATCACGCGCTCATACCGCTTGAGATAGGAGCGGAGGGTTTTAGAGATTTTATAGGGTATCTTTTTTTTGCTGATGATGGCCATGACCTTCGCTATGTACCATCAATTTATAGAATGGTGCTGAGATTATTCTCTTTTTACCCTACCGGGAATCGCTACCAGCTATTTGTGCTTAGGTCGACGATCCCCTGAGCGACCGAAGTGATGCAAGTATCATGTCCTTCGACTGGTCTGCCCATTGCCGGAATTGTGCGGACTGATCCTGATGATCAGGCAGGTAGCTCATCAGTATATCCAGGTCAAATGAGTCATGTGAAGTCCCAGCACCAGAGTCAATCGCATCTATGGCATTGCATGCCTGCTCAAAGTGCCCTTCGACGGGCACCATCATGATGGGTTTGCCCAGGTACATCGCCTCACAGATCGATTCAAACCCGGCAGTACTGACATAAGCCTTGCTGCCGGCCATCTTTTGAAGAAACTTCACATCATTTATCTGATGAAAAGTCAGGTGCTTATCAATGACTGTCTCCTCCGGGGCTCCTTTTTTATCCCAGAAGAACTCCAGCGGCACCTGGGGATTCTTAGTATGCCAGGTCATAACTTCTTCACTGTATCCATCATTGAGCAGGTAGCCATGGATATAATCACCATTCTTCGGCGATAGCGTTTTCAGCTCGTGCCGAAGTAGTGGAGGCACGATGGTCAGCCCTTTATATTCCCGATAGGGTCTAAAGGATAGCGCAAGCTTCATCCTGGCCCTATATCCGGTGATCCAGTTGAGCATGCGAAAGGTGAAGGTGTCGAACCTCCGATTGGGCACAAATTTGAAGTCAGGATGCTCTGCCAGGAACTGATGGGCGATCCCTACCCAAGGGATACTAGGACGGTATCGCATGCAGTAGAGCCCTCCGAACATGTCGTAGAAATTGATCACTACGTCTGGTTGATAGTCCTTAATCACTTGATGAATTCTGCCCAGCTCGTTGAGGTAGGTGCCTGCTTTTAGCAGGTTTTGTAGGATGGTAGGTCCAAGTTTGATTGACTTGTTGTGCTTGTCTGATACAAAGTTCGGACTCTGGAGTAGCGTGATGGAGCTCTTGATCTTAGAGGTAAAGTAGGCCGGAATCTCTCGGCGGCTACTACTCCCAACAAAGACATGACCTACCTCATGACCATCCTCGACTAACATCTGATGTAGCGCCAGCGCCTGGGTCATATGTCCACGACCCTCGCCCTGAACGAGAAATACGAATCGCATGGGAGTACTCATTGGCTTATGCCTCTTTGCTATATCTCTGGGTCAAGATATGCAAAGGTATCGGTTCGTCCTCATCGTCATCCTCATCATCAAGATGATAGTGACTATCATTGATGGATTTGAGATAGGAGTTGGATTGAGCGTAGTGGCTGATCTGCCAATGCCCGTTGAGGTCTTCTGTGAGCGCACTCAGACTCTCTACCCAGTCGCCCGAGTTGAAATATTGTGTGTTGTTGATGGTCTTCATGGCTGGCTGATGGATGTGGCCGCAGATGATGCCATCATAGCCTTTGGCTCTGGCCAGGTCTGAGAGTTGCTCCTCAAAATCGTCGACGAAGCTCACGGCGGCCTTCACTTTGGACTTGATATTTTGCGATAGCGAGTAGTAGGGCAGCCCCTTTTTCATTCTACGCTGATTGTATTGGTAGTTGAGCCAGAGGAGGAAAGTATAGCCCACATCCCCAAGTTTAGCGATCCAGGTGAGGTTGGAGGTGATAGAGTCGAATACATCCCCATGGACGATATAGTAGCGTTTGCCGTGCGACTCGTAGGTCATCTCACGCCTGATTTTTATCTTACCCAGATCTAGTGGCATCACTTGATCCAGGAAGTCATCGTGATTGCCTCTGAGATAGGTGACCTCAGTGCCATCCTCTTCCATCATTTTGATGACCCGCTTGAAGAATTTTGTATGCTTCTTCTTCCATTTGCCCGATTTCCTTAGACGCCAGCCATCTATGATATCGCCGTTGAGGATGAGGTTATCACATTTATATTGCTTGAGAAAGTTGGTGACCTCTTTAGCCTTAGACCCTTTAGTGCCCAAGTGAAGATCTGAGATCACGATTGTCTTGAGGTGCTCTTTCACTTTGTTCTGGTTTGAACAAAGGTGAATAATTAATATGGCGGAACTGTTATATGATGATTAACTATATAATATGGTTCAGCCGCGTAAATCGGGGTTTTTAACGATGTGTTAACATTTCAATACCAGATGAACAGCATCAGAGGATGTCTTATCTCTGACTTGAATTATCTTTATTAGACTAATGGATAATCGATATGGAATGGGAAAACAGAATAGTCTCAGACAAGGCCGTCCTTTTAGGTAAGCCAGTCATCAAAGGAACAAGAATATCAATCGAGTTTATTTTAGACCGATTAGCAGACGGCTGGACAGAGGAGCAGATTTTATCCTCATACCCGCGCTTAACCAAAGAAGATATTCAAGCCGTGTTCTCTTATCTCAATGATTGTGTTAAAGATGGTCTTCTACTAAACCTAAAGGTTGATCAGTCTTGATGAAATTTTTGGCTAATGAAAATTTCCCAAAGCCGAGTATTGACATGCTACGAAACAACGGTTGTGACGTTCTATCGATATCTGAAATAAAACCGGGAAGTTCAGATGAGGTAGTCATGCAAATGGCCACTTCAGACAATAGAACGATTTTGACCCATGACAGTGACTATGGAACGCTGGTATACAAGTACGGTTATCGACCCTCTGGAGGCGTAGTATATTTGCGGCTAGGGAGTTTTGAGCCGTCCGATCCTGGAATTATTCTTCTAGACCTAATCCAAAGTAAAACTCAATTTGAATCATCTTTTACTGTGGTGGGTAGAGACTTTTTACGTCAAAGAAAGTACTAAGGCTAATATGTGTATATGAGAAGTGCAATTGGTGACCTTATCGTTTCTTGGGTTACTGCCTTATGCTGAAAACCTCAGCGTAAACTCAGTGCCCTCATTCATAATCGAATTAACAGAAATGGAGCCTTTGTGCTTCCTCATGATCTGCTTGCTCAAGCTTAGCCCTATACCTGATCCACCTTTTTTGGTAGTGAAGAATGGGATGAAGATTTTCTTCAGTGCTTCTTCCTCAATTCCCGGGCCATTGTCCTCTATTTTGATCATCACACCACCCCCGTCAATCTGCTTTGCCAGGACGGTCAGCTTGCGATCCTTTCCTTCTATATCATCTTCCGCTAGCGCCTGTATGGCATTCTTAATGAGATTGATCAGCACCTGCTCTATCTGCTCCTTGTCGACGTTGATCTTTAGGTCTTCCGGCTCTACTCTGAAGTCAAGTGCTATCGACTCTTTCTCCATCTCAAATTTGAGCAGGAGTAAATTCTGACGTAGCATGTCATGCACCGAGACCTCCGCGATATTTGGAATCGGTATTCTGGTAAGGTTTCTAAAGTCACTTACAAACTTGATTAGCCCCTCACTTCTGCGATGGATGGTTTTGACCGCCAGATGGATATCCTCAACCTCCTCGTTGGTGATATGATTAATATTCTGATCATTGTTGAGCTGTATCTCGAGCTCGTCTTCTACAGTTGCCGCCAGCGAAGAGATGGGCGTCACGGAATTCATAATCTCATGGGTCAGTACCCTAATAAGGTTTTGCCACGCCTCCATTTCTTTCTCTTCCAGCTCACTTTGGATGTTTTGGATAGAGATGAGCTTAAACTCCTTGTCGCGCAGGGTCAGTTCTATGGCGTAGATAGCAAGCTGTACCTCATCTCCCTGCTTAGAGATTTTGACCAAGTCACGGCCGCCGGTTTTGAGCATATTGAAGCTATCGACCAGCTGAGGACTTACTGTTCCCAGCTGCTTAATGTTTTTGACCTGGGTGATGTTGAGCAGGTTCCTCGCAGCACTATTGATGATCTGAATTTCACCTTGTCGATCAAAGGTGATAATACCTATACCGACATGCTGTACAATAGTTTTGAGGTAGTGGTACTGTGCCTCCTTTTCGGCGCGTATTTCGCGAAACTTCTTAATTACGTTATTGAATTCCTCATAGATAGCATCGGCGGGCGTGCCGGTAGCATGGGTAGTATAGGTATGAGAGAAGTCATCATACTTAATGGAATTAAGGAATCCCTTCAATTCTGTATTCGTCTTATCTAAAAATTTGAAAAGCGAGTGCACTTCAAATCCAATCAGGACAAAAACCAGAAACTTGGTCAAATCATAGGACTCATTATAGACCAAATGGGTAAATAGAAAGATGGTGGCCACCAAGACGGCCACCCTAAAGATTAAGTTGTTTCTGAAATTATTAAAGCCCATGTTTTTCTAATCGGCGATACAGCGAAGCTCTCGTCAAGCCAAGGTCTTTCGCGGCTTTGGAAATATTTCCATTGTGTTTATTGATAGCTTTTTGGATGACCGTCTTTTCGACATCTTCCAGGTTGAAACTATCGAGTGATTGCTCTGATCCACTTTCAGACTTTTGCTGCAGGAAAAAGAAATCATCAGGATCAAGCTGATTGTCCTCACTCATGATCACCGCTCGCTCAATGGCGTGCTGCAGCTCTCTGATATTGCCTGGCCAGTGGTACTTCTGTAACTTCTTAGCCGCACTCGCTGACAGTTTTTTGACTGGCTTCCTATATTTATTGCAATAGGTCTGAATAAAGTGCTCGGCAAGCAGATCCACATCCTCTTCCCGATCCCGAAGCGGAGGAAGGTGAATTTCTACCGTATTGATTCTGTAAAGTAGATCTTGCCTGAAAGTACTTTCCTCTACCATATCATAGATGGGCATATTCGTTGCACAGATCAGTCGAATATCTATGGGTATAGGTTGGTTAGCACCAATGCGCGTCACCTCTCTCTTTTGAATAGCCGTCAGCAACTTAGACTGCAATGGCATATTGAGGTTACCAATCTCATCCAGAAATAGCGAACCCTGATTTGCGACTTCAAAGCGACCCGCACGGTCATCCTTAGCATCAGTGAAAGACCCTTTCTTGTGACCGAAGAGTTCGCTTTCAAAGAGTGACTCGGTGATAGCACCCATGTCTACAGTCACGAATACATTGTCTTTTCTCAATGAGCGCTGATGTATAGCCCTGGCTATGAGCTCTTTGCCAGTGCCGTTCTCGCCCAGGATTAGCACATTGGCATCAGTGCCAGCTACTTTATCTATTAGGTTGAAGACCCTTTTGATAGCAGGGCTATCGCCAATGATATCTTTGAAAGGCTGGTTGATTTCCTGCTCCAGTTGCTTTTTTGCCTGCTTCAGTTTGTCTACTTCATTGTAGGACCGCTTGAGTTTGATGGCGCTTGACAGTGTGCCAATCAACTTTTCATTCTGCCATGGCTTAAGTACAAAATCAGTTGCTCCTTCCTTCAAAGCGCGTACGGCCATTTCCACATCTCCGAAGGCTGTGATCAGTATGACTACTGCATGAGGGTCTTTTTCGAGAATTTGTTCCAACCAATAGAATCCTTCTTTGCCGCTAGTGATGTCCTTACTGAAATTCATATCCAGTAGGATGAGATCATATGTGTCGTTATTAAGTAGGAAGGGTATTTTCTTTGGGTTCTTCTCGATAAGCACACTTTGCGCGTGTTTTTTGAGAAGCATCTTCGCAGCTAGTAGTACATCTTCGTCATCGTCGATGATCAATATTTTTCCAAGTTCTTTTTCGTCCACTTCTAATAGAGTTTAAGCGTGTTTAACATCAGGAGTCATTTATTATGCCATTTTAATAATAATGGCCATAAGGCCTCTATGGCCTAATGGAATCTGAATTTAGAATAAAATGTTCATAATCGTACAATATGTGTGTCTCAATTGTGGACAGGTGTTTTGAGGGTGTGGTCAACAATTGTATGATGGATTGGTTATTAGACTTTAACTTGTACACTATCACTTAAAAGCAACGGCATCACCAAACATTTTTTACTTGCTATCGTTCCCGATAGTATTACTATCACGAAAATATGAATCAGGCTGATATCAAGTGGGTAATCTCTGAGCTCTCTGAGCGGATGGGGCATGATTATAACGAGACAGAACTCCGCAAAGTCGACTTGAATCCCCAGGAATACGGCGAGGATGACTTCCGTGAGTTCGTTCATCATCTAAATGAGTTTGCCAACAGGGTGAAAATAGTTTTTCTCGAGCACTCTGTAGACAAAGACACCCTACCGGAATTCTTAGAAACTATTGGTTTTCCGATACTGGCATTTGCGAGAAATAAGTCTGAGAATATAGACCCTGTCATATTGTATTCAAAGGCTGGCAAAGCTTATGGAGATTTGCATCATGAAGACACTTTTGCGACTAAGACTTTTGACTTAAATGGTATCAACAACTTGCAGGTTAATGACAAAGGAGAGGTTATCTATCTGGCGGCATTTAGCTATGAAAGCCTTGTAAGTGAAGAGGAGGACGAGACAGGAGAGTATGCAGAACTATCGCCAGTGAGTCGCTTAGTAAGACTGCTGGCCAATGAGCGCAAGGACATCCTTTATGTGTACATCTATGCCGTGATTATTGGATTAGTGAGTTTATCACTGCCATTGGGTATTCAGGCCATTGTCCAATTGGTCAGCTCGGGTATGCTTTTTAATACCGTCCTGTTCTTAATCGCATTTGTGCTCATAGGAATATTGGTGGCTGGAGGCTTGCAAATCATGCAGATATCCATCGTGGAGGTTATTCAACGACGTGTATTTACAAAAGCAGCATTTGAATTTGCCTTTCGAGTGCCGAGGCTGAGAGTAGAATCCATACTCAACCAGCACGTCCCGGAACTAATGAACAGGTTTTTTGATGTTTTGACTATTCAGAAGGGTTTACCAAAACTGTTGGTGGACCTATCTGGGGCGCTACTTCAAATACTATTTGGCCTTATTCTTCTGGCATTCTACCACCCTTTCTTCGTTTTTTTCGGACTTGGCCTAGTTTCCGTGCTCGTACTCATCTTTTATTGGACAGGACCAAGTGGGTTGAGATCGTCGATCATGGAGTCGAAGTATAAATACAAGGTGGTCTATTGGCTAGAAGAATTGGCAAGGACTGTCAATTCATTCAAGCTCGCGGGGAATACCCATCTACCGATGAAGAAGGCGGATGAAACAGTAAATAACTACTTAAAGAATAGAAGCATCCATTTTAGAATATTGATTTCTCAATTCTCCTACATTATACTTTTTAAGTTCTTTGTGACTGGTGGTATGCTCATTATCGGTAGTCTACTGGTAATTGACAGGCAGATTACACTTGGCATGTTCGTGGCATCTGAGATCATCATTATTTTGATTTTGGTCTCGGTGGAAAAGATCATCACCTACATGGACGTGATTTACGATCTTCTTACAGCCGTGGACAAGATTGGCCATGTCACTGACCTTCCATTAGAGCGTTATGGCGGAATCAGGATTGTTGATAAACTCAAGCAATACAGAGGTTTCGATATTCACATCAAAGGGCTTAAGTACAAATATCACGGACATGAAAAAGCTACGATCAACGGTATAGATCTCGATATTAAGGCGGGTGAACGCATATGTGTTACAGGCTTTAATTCTTCTGGTAAGAGTACATTCCTTAACATAATGGCTGGTATATACAATGACTATGAAGGGATCGTAACGATGAACAATGTATCGCTCCGCGATTTTGATTTGGTCAGTCTTCGAAACAGCATAGCGAAGAATATTTCGACAGAGGATATTTTCGAAGGGACGATAATGGAAAACATTACGGTAGGAAAAGCCAATACTACTTACGCTGATGTAATGTGGGCGCTCGACAGTGTGGGATTAAGTGACCAAATACACGCTCTACCGGATGGCCTCAATACTACTATGAATAGTGCAGGTAAGACTTTCTCGGGAAGCATGGTCAACAAATTAATTTTAGCAAGATGTTTAGCTCAAAAACCACAATTGCTTATCCTAAATGACTTCTTCCATAATTTCCAGAAAACCGAGAAACTCAGGTTGATTAAGTTT
Organism: uncultured Roseivirgaceae bacterium; assembly: GCA_964351595.1. GTDB lineage: Bacteria > Bacteroidota > Bacteroidia > Cytophagales > Cyclobacteriaceae > UBA6059. Next base: position 18,882 of record CAYGOT010000081.1, read on the forward strand.
CTTACTGATCCCAAGCATCCCTGGACGCTGATAGCATCTTCTGATGATCCGATTATTCTTTCTTCTTGTGATAGAATAGCGCTGATGAAGGACGGCACCATAGCCGAAGTTGCTACGTTCAAGGAAATTCAAAAAAGTAAAATTTTTAACGAAATAGCCTACACCTCCTAGTCATGTTGAATTTGTCGCACAATAGGATCAAGGGTAAAGTAGCGCTCGAGAATCTCTATTCCCTCAGAACGCTCAAGACACCGCCATTTGCAAAATACCTGGCACGTTGGATTATGGGTCTCATGGGACTGGTCTTTTTAGGCCTGTTTATTCCATGGCAGCAAAATATTCATGGTTATGGTAAGGTTACCGCCTTCACTCCATCAAATAGGCCTCAGCGGGTTGAGACGGTGATAGGAGGTAGGATTGAGAGCTGGAAAGTAAGGGAAGGAGAGTACGTTATTGCAGGTGATACGATAGCTACCATTTCGGAAGTCAAAGAGAAATACTTTGATCCAGAGTTACTTGACCGGTTGATGGAGCAGATTGCTGCTAAGGAATCCAGCCTTGATGCGAAGAGGGCTAAGGCAATGGCGCTGGAACGACAAGTTGTCGCACTCAAGGAAGGAATGAAGTTTAAACTTCGACAAACAGAAAATAAGGTTCTGCAAATGAATTTCAAGGTGACCAGTGACAGTACGGATTACCTGGCGGAAAAGGTCAATTTTGAAATTGCCGAGAAGCAATTTGATCGTCAGCAAAAGCTTTATGATCAAGGCCTAAAGTCACTTACAGAGCTGGAAGGGCGTAGATTGAAGTTTCAGGAGGCACAGGCCAAGCTGATTTCGGTAGAGAATAAATACTTAGGCAGCAAAAACGAACGAGTTAATGCGATCATCGAACTCAGTACGCTGGAAGCCGAATTTTTGGATAAGATCAGTAAAGCGGAATCGGATCTAGGTGCCACTCGAGCCGATATATTTGAGACCACCGGAGAAATCTCGAAACTTCGAAATGAATATGCCAACATGCGTATCCGAAATGATCAATATCACATCCTCGCCCCTCAGGATGGATATATCGTGCAAGCCCAATTGGCCGGACTTGGAGAGACGATCAAAGAAGGAGAGCCAATTGTGACCATTATGCCCGAGTCGCCTGACATTGCGGTCGAGATGTATGTGAAGGCGATGGATGTGCCTTTACTTAGCAAGGGGCGAAAGGTACGAATAGAGTTTGATGGATGGCCGGCCTTACAATTTTCAGGATGGCCGAATGTGGCCGTGGGTACTTTCGGAGGCGTGATTAGTGTGATAGACTATGTCAACAGCACCGGTGGGATGTTCAGAATACTTGTGACCCCTGACCCTGAGGAAGACCCATGGCCTACGCAATTGCGGCTTGGCTCGGGAGTAAAAGGATGGGCCATGTTGGACGAGGTGCCGGTCTGGTACGAAATCTGGCGACAGCTCAATGGATTCCCTCCAAGCCTTCAGCAAGAACCGCAACCTGAAACTAAAGTGGCCAAGAAGTAATGAAATACTTGTACCTGTTGCTTTTTTCATTGCTGATCCAGTCAGGATTTGCACAGAGTCAAGATTCGGTCAATGTATTAAGCATAGATGATTTTTATGGACTAGTACTCCAAAATCACCCTGTGGTTCGCCAGGCAGCACTGCTTGAAGCCAATGCGCAGCAAGAGATTCGATTAGCAAGGGGTTCTTTTGACCCCAAGCTCAACTCGAACTATGACTACAAGACACTGAAGGGCACAGAATACTGGGATCAGTGGGATCACGAGTTGAAGGTGCCTGTCTGGTTCAATACTGACTTGAAGGTGCAGTACCAAAAGGCCTATGGTCAATATCTGGGCGAAGATTTTGTCAATACTGAGAATGGGTTGCTGGCAATAGGTGTCTCAGTTCCGATAGGTCAGGGTATGTTTATCGATCAGCGAAGAGCGTCACTAAGACAATCACAGCTGATGGTGGATATGGCCGAGGCGGAGAAAATAAAAATGATCAATAAAATACTGCTCTCTGCGGCCAAGGACTATTGGGATTGGTATTTGAAATACGCCGAGTATAAGATCAGAATAGAGGCCCTCGAGCTGGCACAGTTCCGACTAGATGGTATCATAGAAAGTGTATTGAATGGTGACAAAGCTCCAATAGACTCAGTGGAGGCCGAAATCACCAAGCAGAATCGTGATATCGAAATGCAGCAAGCACGGATTGCTTTTTTGAATGCCGGGCTGATACTTTCAAACCATCTTTGGTCACCAGACAATGAGCCAGTAGAGCTGAGCGAGACCGTGGTTCCTTCTATCACTACCGGAAATGAATTTCTAACGACACAGGAGTTGCAGCTGCTATTAGATATTGCCCGTGACCAACATCCTGAGTTGAGAAAAATCAATGCCAAGTACAGTCAATATGAAATCGAGCAAAGGTTAAATCGCGAAATGCTTAAACCTCAACTAAATCTCAACTACAACTTCCTTCGTCAGGAGGGGGCCAATAACTCGGGGAACGAATTTCTTTTCGATGATAATTATAAATTCGGGCTTGAATTTGCCTTTCCGCTACTTCTGCGAAAGGAGAGGGCAAAACTGGCAAAGACCAATATCAAGTTGATGGACGTCAGTCTTGAGCGAAATAGGCTTAGAAGAGAAATCCTCAATGATATACGGACAAGCTACAATCAGCTGATCAATACCACAGATATGATTACGCTTCAGCAAGCCATGGTTGCTAACTATGAGGTGCTTGTGGCAGGCGAGATGATGAAATTCGAAAACGGAGAAAGTTCGCTCTTCCTTGTCAATAGTCGAGAGTCGAAGCTGATAGAGGCACGGAGCAAGCTGCTCAAGCTGGAGGTCAATTACGAAAAGGAGAAGGCATTCTTAATGTGGTCTGCGGGCACGTCCAACCTTGGGATCGAGCTAGTGGCTACCCAGCAGTAACTTTTTTGATTCGGGCCACCTCCTGATTGTCCACTTTGACGACAAACAGTCTTGATCCGCTTTCCGATAGGTCATATTGGCGCTGGATTTCCTCATGATTGCTATCCTCTTCCAGTAGCAAATTGCCGATCACATCATATACCTGAATACTTACCTCATCCTTATTGAGATTGTCATAAGTGAGCTGAAACTGCCCTTTGCCGGTAGGAGTGAGCTGAAATCTATTGCCTGTTTGGATGGCATTGAGCTGTAAAGAAATGGCGTTTTCGGGATCATCGCTTATGAAGCTGGTCAAGCTGCTCTGCGGAGCTGATTCGACCCTCTGGATTTCTTGAGCGGCATACACAAGATACAGGCAGATGCCCAGACTGATGATCAATATTAGTACCTGTAGTTTTTTCATTTTCATTTACTCCTATCGCAACCAATACTATGCCAAGTATCAATGAGGTTAGCGGCCACAAAGTTGCCCCTTTAATGCGTATTTCAGATTTTTTTTTTCAAGTGAATCAGTGTATATTCGAGTGTTGTTGTGGATTAAGATTTGATTAGTCCTTTTTATTTTGAGTTTTTGACCT
>CAYGOT010000082.1:0-4471 GCA_964351595.1 uncultured Roseivirgaceae bacterium
GAAACGGTAACTCATCCTAGAGCCGTCTTCAAGCTTCTCACTAAGATCGTAGTATCTCTTTTCGATCATCACTATATGAGCGGAGCTTCCATCGACTTGTACTTCCCAATAACCGGGTAAATATTGAAACTTAGCCACTCCCTTATCTGGTCTGACATCTACCCGATCAAGTGGCGGTAGGTAGCCCAAATGGCTCCTTAATGCATCCGAAGAGAGCTGCTCCAGCTCCGCCATGCTTTTCCACTCAGCAAGGTTGTTGGCAACTCCATTTTGAGTTGGGGGTTGGATGATATCAACGTCCTTCTTGAGTGCCAGGATTATACCGGTAATTGAGCTGATCAAAAGAAATAACGCCACCGCTAGCCCCAGATAATGGTGCACCTTTCTCCAGTCTCTCGTTTGATGAGAGATTTGCTTGATTTGAGAGCGGTTTTTAGAATCTAGTTTGACCATTTACGAAGTGCAGAATTAAGAATAATACGCAAAATAGAGAAAGGTCGGGGGGTACTTTATGTTGAGTGGTTTTTAGCTGACCGTAAAAACAACAGAGGCCTTCTCAAAAACTCGATAGCTGTCAGGTTGAGCTTGTCGAAACCTTCATTTTGTTTTGCACGAAACATTTCGACGGAGCTCAATGTGACAATCACATTATCAAACAAGTTTTTGAGAAAGCCTCTTTGAATCGAAGCTTTATGTAGCTAGCCTAATACGATCTTCTCCTTCATAAATGGCTGCTTATACAATCGCTTGCCGGTGGCATTGAATATAGCATTGGCGATAGCTCCACCTGCAGGCGGCAATGTCGGCTCCCCCAATCCAGTAGGATCGTTGTAGCTCTTCACAAAGTGAACGTCGATTGGAGGTGCCTCGGGCATCCTGATCAGTCGATATTGATGGAAGTTGTTTTGCTGAGGTTGGCCATCATAGAAGGCAAAGTCACCGAACATTGCATGACCGATACCGTCAACCACACCCCCTTTGATCTGGTTGATAGCAGCCATTGGATTGATGACAATACCACAATCCACAGCACAAACCACCTTGTTGACTTTTGGGTTACCCTTATCCATACTTACTTCAGCGACTTCCGCCACGTAAGTATTGTGAGAGTAGTAGGCACTAAAGCCTTTGGATGCACCATTTTCAGCGGCCTGACCCCAGTTGGATTTCTCCGCAGCTAGCTTGATCACCCCGATCATTTTCTCTGGTTCGTACCCGAGCTCACCCACAGGATCGCTTTTGGCTCGCTCTAGCAGATCTAACCTGAACTGTACCGGATCAACACCCATCTCCACAGCCAGTTCATCAACGAAAGCCTGCTCTGCAAAGGCCAGGAAGTTAGTGATAGGAGCTCTCCACGCCCCAGTGGTAATATTACTCTCAAGTTCATGGCTTTCCACCAGGTAGTTTTCAACACAAGAGGCAGGGAAGTTATCTTGTCTTGTCGCATTCCTCATATTCACGCCAGCACCGACGAGGTGATAGGCGATCATCTTGCCATCTTTTACACCCGCTTTGAAGCGATATTTAGATGCAGGTCGGTAGGTACCAGCCGTCATGTCATCCTCACGGCTGAAGACCACCTGCACAGGCTTCTTACTGATACTTGAGATTTCCGCAGCTTCCAGTACAAAGTCACCATACAGTCTTCGTCCAAATCCACCACCCATCCGGGTCATCATGATTGATATTTCTGCTTCTTCACGACCGAGGAGTTCAGCGACCTGTGATCTGGTACGCGCAGGAGTCTGAATAGGTCCTATCAATTCTACCTTCTGATCCGTAACATTAGCATAGAAGTTCATCGGTTCAAGACAGTTGTGGGGCAGGAAGGGTGCTTCGTAGACCTTCTCAAAGACCATGTCGGCTGATGCAAACGCCTTTTCGACATCCCCGTCTTTTCGCTTCGGCTCCTCTGCCTTGGTGTAAAGCAAGTCCCGGAGGGCTTTGTCATGTCCTTGTGTACTTTCCAGATCCGTATCCTTTTCCCATTCTGCGGACAGGGCATTCTTGCCTTTTAAGGCAGCCCAGGTGTTATCGGCTAAGACAGCAACCTTATTGCCAAAAGGCACTACATCGATAACACCATTAACTTTGCGAGCTTCTGTGTCATCATAAGATTTGATCTTGAGACCAAAAGCTGGTGGACGCATGACTACCGCCCTGACCATGCCTTCTTCTCTCAGATCAAGCCCAAAGAGTGACTCACCAGTGATGATCTTATCAAGGTCTACATTGCCACGGTCAGTGCCTATGATGCTGAAGTTTTTAGGATCTTTGAGCTCCACCTTTTCCGGCACATCCATGCCAGCCGCTTTGGAGGCGAGTTCTCCATAGCCCATACTCTTACCAGAGGAATGCTTGACGATACCCATAGCAGTGGTGCATTCAGAAGCGTCTACCTGCCATTCTTTTGCTGCAGCATTGACCAGCATCTGCCGAGCCGTAGCTCCTGTAGTTCTCAGGCTATTCCAGCCCTGACGGATCGACTGGCTGCCGCCCGCTACCTGACGAGTAAATGCATCAGTATTCAATGGAGCTTGCTCCACGATCACATCCGCCCAGTCAATGTCAAGTTCTTCAGCCACGACCATCGGCATGGAGGTTTTGACATTTTGACCAATCTCAGGGTTAGGTGACATGATGGTCACCTTGCCATTTTTGGCAATCTTGAGGAAGGCATTGACATCAAACCATTCTTCGGGTACGGAGGCCATCTCCTGATCAGCGGGTGTGCAGCCCATATTCCAGCTGAAACCCATCATCATTCCTCCACCGCTCAACGCGGATACTTTGAGGAATGATCTTCTATCGAATTTTGTGCTTACTAAAGTCATTTCTGTTCGGGTTTGGATGGATTAAAGGTTAGCTGCTGCGGTCTTGATCGCCGCTTTGATTTTTCCGTAGGTACCACAGCGGCACAAGTTACCCTGCATGGCCGTATCTATATCCTCGTCCGAGGGATTGGGATTTCTGGTAAGCAGTGAGGCAGCATTCATGATCTGGCCCGCCTGGCAATAGCCACACTGGGGTACATCGTGCTCCCTCCATGCGTTTTGAAGGACATGATCAGCTTTTGCCGATAGGCCTTCGATAGTAGTGATTTTTTTATCTCCTATGGCAGAAACCGGCAGGGAGCAGGAGCGGATGGCATTGCCATCCATATGCACCGTACATGCGCCGCATTGGGCTATGCCGCATCCGTATTTGGTGCCTACCATGTTGAGGTTGTCTCTCAGCACCCATAGCATCGGGGTGTCGGGATCAGCTTCTACTTGTAAAGCTTTACCGTTGATGTTTAAGTTATAGCTCGCCATCTTGATTGATATGTAGTTTTTACAACTTCAATATATCAATTCTGGAAGCCTTTTCATAGGCAGCTTACATGAGTTGATGGCTTTGAGTGACGAGTAGCTATTTCTTCCTACCGGAAATGGGATACTGCATAATTGAGTGCTAGGCAGCAGTTTCGAGTGCTCTTCTCTTGCGGTGCTGTCGACTGGCAATATTGATGATCGGTGTGCCGATGATGGCGGGGAGGAGCCAGAGTATCCAGTTGTAAGCACTACCTGGCATTAGTACTTCTCCGTTCTGCACGGCAGCAGCCGTGATCGCTGCAATGTAGCTACCACCCATCGCACCGATGTGCTGCCTGAGCCACCACTGCTTGTCTGTCAGATGCTGTGTAGCAAAGAACCGGATGTCCTGAAGTGCAGCATTAGCGGTAATAAATCCAAATATCAGGCAGAGCATAGCAAAGACATCAAAGCCACCGACAAGTACAAACCGGTATATCCCGTACCCGAATAGGCTGATTCCGAAAGCTGCAGTAAGCCCGGCAACCAGCCAGTCGTACCATTGTTCTGTACCCGGCTGTTTTCTTCGCAGTACCCTCACTCCGACAAAAGTGCTGTAAAAAGTGAGCACCGCGATCACCAATAGAAATCCGCTGAAGCGGTAAAAGCTAATAATCAACGCGGCACTCAGGCAGATCCACCACATGGCAGCCACATAGATTTTGCCAATGAGTAGATGGTTCTTGGCGCCTTTCCTGTTGAGGAGGTTGACCATTCCGAGGATAAGAACCGTGATACCGCAAAATACATGAGAGAAGATGAGTAGCTTTTCCATTGTGTTTTTTCTTCAAATGAAGGGCTTGCCGCACCAGTACTCAAATTAGTTGCTCTGATCTGACATGATTTCCTGACGAATTGTAGAATAGGGTGGATGGGAGCTTTGGTCTTGGGTTAAAATAATGCGGAATAAGAGATGTTCATCATCTACGAAACTTCCTACCCGCGTCATTCCTGATGAAGCGTAGCGGAAGTCAGGAATCTGTAAACGCAGGAGCAGGCATAGTTCAGTGGGTAAGCCAGCTCACTGCCGCCGTAGCATCCCTGACGCTGAGAAGCCAACACCAGGGAGATTGTCCAGGTTGACTGCTAATCTAGCCACCCCGTCATGCCGTAGG
>CAYGOT010000082.1:4571-22320 GCA_964351595.1 uncultured Roseivirgaceae bacterium
TTGACTGCTAATCTAGCCACCCCGTCATGCCGTAGGGATCTTATACCATCAGAAGGAAAAGGACTACCGCACGTATAGCACCCCTGACGGGGTGACTGGTTGGTGGAAAGCTGCCTCCACAACCGTCATGGTGAGCCTGTCGAACCACTTTTCTTACTGCGCACGCACTCTTCGACGAGCTGAGAGTGACATGACGAGCTTATGATTTTATAATCGAGATTGTCAGTATAGAGTACTAATCTCGCCATCCCCGTCATGCCGTAGGCATCTTATCCGAATAGAAGAAATCGCATTATTATGTCAAACCCATAGCTGAAATTATTTCGTGAGGTAGCCCCCCTGCCTAGCCAGAAATTGTTTTAAAAGTAGATTTTCCGGTGTATTCGACTTAACGAATCTAAACTCATGGATAGCGACACCAGCACTATTCTATGCTATCATCCTTTGATTTTTCCACTAGCGGAATAACAAGTTTGGTCATTCACGGCTTTCATTATCTTACAAGACTTTCTATCAAGACAAAATAGAATAACCTATGAAATTCAGGATTACAGGACTTTCCCTTCTTGTGGTAGCTTTCAGCTTCGGTGCTTATGCGCAAGTACCACCACAATTTGATTTACGCATGTATGATATCATCAGTGCAGCATCCCCTGATCGATTGGAGCAGGATGTTCAGAAGCTCGTGGACTTTGGTACGCGACACACCCTTTCGGATACGGTATCACAAACGCGCGGAATCGGTGCTGCACGCAGATGGATCAAGAGCGAGTTTGACAAGATATCAACGGACTGTGGAGATTGCCTTGAGGTCTCGTTCCACAGAACTTTGGTCAAGGAGGGCGACAACTCCAGGATCGTAAAAGACGTGGAAATCGTCAACGTAATTGCAATCCAGCGAGGGACAGAATTTCCCGATAGGTACATCATAATGAGCGGTGATATCGACTCGCGGATCTCCGACCCTACCAACTACACTGACGACTCACCTGGAGCCAATGATAATGCCTCTGGTATGGCAGGTGCTATCGAAGCTGCGAGGATTCTAACGAAATACAAGTTTCCTACGAGTGTGATCTATGTGGGTCTGTCTGGTGAGGAGCAGGGGCTTTATGGAGGTAAATTCATGGCGCAGATGGCGAAAGAAGAAGGCTGGGATATCGTAGGTGTCATCAACAATGATATGATTGGTAACATTGAGGGGATCGATGGGGTGATCGATAACCGTTCTTTCAGAATATTCTCCGAACCAACGCCTGTGACTGAGCCGGATAGTACACGCCAGCGCAGAAGATTCTATGGTGGGGAAGTGGATGGCGTCTCTCGTCAGCTTGCGCGATACGTCCATCGCATGACGAGCACTTACATGCCGGAGATGAAGCCGATGATGGTTTATCGTCTGGATCGATTTGGAAGAGGAGGACATCACCGCCCGTTCAACGATGCTGGCTATGCGGGTATTCTCATCATGGAGACCCAGGAGCAATATGAGCGTCAGCATCAGGACTTGCGAACAGAAGACGGTATCAAATATGGTGATGTGATCGAAAAGGTCGACTTTGACTACAACGCTAAGATGACAGCTGTCAATGCCATTAACCTCGCGGGCATTGCCTGGGCGCCACCACAGCCTGCCAAGGTGAGTATTGGGGGTGCAGTTCGTCCGAGTACGATCCTGGCTTTGGAGCCTGTGGAGGCTAAAAACCTCGCTGGTTACAAGGTCTACTGGAGAGAGACGACCGAAGCGCAGTGGCAGTATAGTCGCTTTGTCCCTGCTGATGTAACGGAGTATACACTAGAGGGTATCGTCATTGACAACTTCCTGTTTGGAGTAGCCTCGGTAGGTAAGGATGGCAATGAGAGTATGGTCGTCTTTCCAAGTGAGGTGATTAGAAGGTAATTGCATTGTTTTCATTACTTAGCTAACTTAGCTAAGTAATGAAAACCTATAAAGTACATGAGGCTAAGACCAACCTCTCCAAAATCCTGAACGAGGTACAGGAAGGCGAAACGGTCTACATAGCCAAGGGAAAAGAGATCGTAGCGGAGCTGATTCCTCACAAGAAGCAGAAAAAACCTTTCCCCATAGGGATATGGGCTGATCAAGGACCGCTAGATGACGATTGGGATAGTCCAGAGACGAATAAGGAGATTGAAGAGCTATTCACAAATTCCAAACTCTTTCCTGAAGATGAGAATTCTCCTTGATACCCACGCTTTTCTTTGGGCTTCTTACAATGATCCGAGATTATCAACTAAACTCAGTGAATTATTAAACTCTTGTGAGTTGTACCTAAGCAGCATTAGCTGCTTCGAGATTCAACAAAAAAGATATATAGGAAAACTGTCCAGAGACCCCAGATATCAGGATTTGTTCGAATCAGGTGACCTTATAGAACTACCATTTACCTATCAACATGCGGAACAAACTCTAGATTTACCGATGATCCACCGTGATCCCTTTGACCGAATGCTCATTGCACAATCTATAGTTGAGGGTATTCCACTAGTCACTTCCGATCACCATATCCAGCAATACGACTTTGAGTTTATTGCTGTTTAACGGGCAACCTCTATAATCTCCCTCAGTAGGTTTTCGAAGTTGAGTACAGATTCATTTTCATTCACAAGCCTCCCTTGATTAGAGAGCATCACTATCGTTAATTCGCTTTTGGGCAAGTACCACATCTCTGTAGAGTAGCCGATAGCAATGCCGTCGTGCCCCACGGCATTCTCAAGTTCGAATTCTTCCTGTAGTAGCCCAAGTCGACGTTCTTTCATAAGTTGTACGAGTGACGGTTTGAGTATTAGACCGTCTAGTAGCATTTGAAAGAAACGGTCGATATCCGTGACATTAGAGATTAGGTCCCCCTCCGCATCGAATCGATGGGCGTCCCATTCATTAACATTGCGCATTTGCCCGTTTCCATAGAAGTCGACATACCCGATAGCCAAGCCATTAGGGTAGGCCACCATCGACCCTATAGACGTGTCCACTAGATCAAAAGGCTTAATGATGCGTTCGATTAAAACTTCATCATAAGGCTTACCGGTCGCTTTCTCTATGATAAGCTGAAGTAGCAGATAGTTTGTATTTGAGTAGACCTGACCAAATTTCTTGATCACCCATTTAGGAGCCCTTCCGCCGCTTTGCCGAACGAGATTGAGTTTTTGCTCCAATGTAATATGTCCACCAGGGTTGTTGAGTATCATTGGTGCGAACTTCAGATCATCGTCGTAGTTGGGTATGCCGCTCGTATGGTTAAGGAGCTCCTCGACAGTGATTTCGTCAATGTCCTCTATGCCTGAGACCTGTGATTCATCCAGATAGGTGCCCACTTTAGTACTAAGGCTCAATTCTTCTTCGGCAATAAGCATCATCGTTAGCGTCGCGGTGAACACCTTAGTCAGACTAGCGACACGAAACTTATTGCACAACTCAAGCGGAAGATTGCTCTCAAGATTTACTTCACCGGCTGCTCTCCAGTAGTTGCCTTTAGCACGCGAACGCACGCTCACAGCAACTCCGACTAGCCCTTCTTCGATTCGCTTATCAATAAGCGAGTCGATACGCGAGCCCGCCAGATGTGTATTCTCCAGTGATACTTGACTTGTACAAGTTTCAGCTAGTATTGGATTGTCCTCTTTAATCTGGCATGAGACTCCCCAGTAGATTAGCAGAACGATGATCCATAAGTCTTTCATAGTTGCGCTCTATTGATTTCTCTTCTTAGACCTAAATAGCTTCTGTTATGGGCGAGCAGTGGTACTCCCGACCTAGGTGCGTAGGGGACTTGCAGCACGATCTGCTGCTGGATGAATAATGAATACGCTGAGGAGTCACCCAATCTAGCAGCAAAGCCGAGCCCGAGTGAAAATGTAAATTGAGACTTCCCCCAGTCCCGCTTCCGCTCATAGCTACTTGACCCTAGAGAATAAATTGGAGCATCTTCGAACGTGTGTAAGTACCCTAATCCCATAGGTGCTTCGATGGTCAGGCCTTGGGTAGGTTTGAATGACTGTACAAGTTGATTCTCCAAATTGAAGCCATAGTGGAGGTCTTTTTGATGATATACTGCAAGCAGAAGTTTGTAGTCCGTTTGCCATTTTTCTTGTACCCGAATAGGAAGACTGGTGCTAGCAAAGAACCCAGGCGTGTGATCCCATGTGAAGAAGTCTTCACCGACGAAAGGAGTGCCTACAGAATGAATAAAAAAACCAGCATCTACCGTATTGAGTCTTTCTAAGACCCCTTGTGCAGTCAGGAATGAGCAATGCAGCAGCACTACCAGCAATAGCAACCATTTCATAATCAATCCTATTCGATATCATGGTCGAAGTACGGTAATGGCAATCTTGAGTCACTGCTGAACAGGTTAATGAAATGTCAATGGTAGGGAATTTAAGACTGAATGGTGGATCAACATTCCATCCACTTTCTAAACTGGGGAGCTTTGTGCCTACTGACGGTAGTCTTATGATATTCACTAAAATGAGAATCAAGCATTATATCTAGTTTATCATTATTTCCAGTTTGAAAGGACCGAATGGCTTTCTTGGAAATAAGTAGCTGTCTATTTGCCCGGAAATAGCTTTTCGATTTTAACGACGCTTCTAACTCATTCAGCGATCTCTCTATCAGGTAACGTTGGCCATCATTACTTACCAGAAATACCAGCCCCTGATCTACAACAAACCCCAAGGTATTATCGAGAGAATGGGCAATTTTCTTTTTTCCTTGTTGCACTAGAAGGTACTCCGGCTCCTCTTTTCTACTCTTTTGGGTAGTGAACTGGTCAAACCAGGGATAGCCAAAAATCCAGCCTAGAAATAGTGGCACAGAAAGCGGAAGTACAATATTGAAGAACGGGGTGTTATTCAATGACTCTCGCCAAATCAACTCAATATAGATCCAATTGATTAATGTGACATAAGTGCAGAGTGTAACAAGGATTACAACGGTCTTAATTCCGGTAGGCAGTGATTGAAGCTGAGCACTGAGATATTTAAATAGCACCCAAGAAGAACCAACGCAGATTAATGTAAACGCAAAGTTGATCAGGGTATCCCTGGTATTGGGAAACCAAAAGAAACTGCCCTCGGTCATCCCCAAAAAGAAATAGGATATTGCAAGTAGCAGAAGGACTTTTAAATGAGTCTTGACTCTTGTATTGGTGAGTTGATTGATGGTAGTCATATGCCTGGACTTGATTGTACCTCAAAGACAAACCTTTTGATCTAGGGTTGCGCAGAATAACAGTCAAAGTACATATGTACACTTATCTTATGTTCGCTAAACCTCAGTATTTGGAATCTTTAAGGATTTTAGGATCACGCCAATTGCTTGATAAATTTTGATAATCACGATGAGGTATAGATATGTTTAGACATTATATTCAACAGTCATAAGCAAGCTCTCTGAGAAAACATTGGAAACACTAATCCACTTTGATGTAACAAATGATCAAATAACCCAGATAGGGAATTGGTTGAAAGAAGAGGAGGAACACTCAGGAGATGGATTCTATTGTAACTTTCATCTGATTGAAAATTCATTCCTTCAAAAGCAAATCGCTGTAATAACTCTTGACATGAAGGTTGTTGGTTTTGTAACATGGCTTGAAGGTGAACTAACACTTCGTATAAACATCGCCGAAATTCGGCCATCTCATCGTAACAAAGGCCTTTGTAAAAAACTCATTCATTGTTTAGAAAATAGGGCTTTCAAACAGGGAATTGTTGCGCTTGATCTTCAGTGTTCGCCAGCTTCATCAGAAGTAATATGGAAAAAGATTGGTTTCAAAGAATTCCCAAAAATTCCAGATGGGTGGGAGTATCATCGAGGACATAAACAGCTCTTTAAAATTTTAGTCCCGACTTTAGCACCAAGTTCTGAACCGTCAGGAGAAGACACTATTGAGGTTTGGAACCAAGAACCTAATAGAATAAGAGGGGACAAAAGACCAACGGCAATATGGAACATACCAAATTTAAGGTCAGTAAGTGCATTCCCAAAACCCATAATAATTCCAGGATACAGCAAATGGAGAATTAGATATTCAAAAAACAACCAGACTGTTTACGATGGACAACTCGAACGCTTTTCTAAAGAAAGGCTTTGTGAAAAGGATATGATAATCATAAAGCAAATTCCAAAAGAATACGTTTAAAACTGGAAAAAGGAATATTGACAATTCTTCGAAAGCTTGAATTTAAAAAACTTTCCCCATCACTCGTCCTCGTCTGAGACGAGGATGAACCAGGAATCCTCGTTTTGAAAACAAGGACTAGGGAAGGGGACCAGAGAGACAATATAAGTATGAAAGAAGTAAGGCACCTCGAATGTTGAAACTCCAACCATCACATCCCGTATCGGAACAACTAACAACTACTCAACAATCCCCGCATAGTCTTGCACAAACTGAGGACAGCTCGGCTCCCCGGCAAAGAAGCTTTTATCTACACCTTTCGTTACAGCCCAGCGATGGAGCCAGGTGATACCACCTCGTGTAACCATCTTATCCTCTGAAGTGTAGGCAGGGTCTTCCAACGCTTCGGCCAGGCTAATGAACTCATATCCATCTGACTGTAAAGCTGACAATAGTTTTCCCAGAAAATGCGCATTCAGGAAGTTGTCATGGATCAGCAAGGTCTGGCTGATAGGCCTGTCGAAAAGTGCTTGAGCATTTCGTTCGAAGAAAGCGGTCTTGTCCATCATATAGTCGATGTAGGAGTTGCCGATGCGGTCAGCCATGAGCTGGTCATCGGCTTGAAGGGCAAGCTCATATGCACGGGCAAAGATCCACTCGGAGTTGTCGATGGTGACGGGTGCTTCGGTATAGCCTTTTTCCGATAGGAAGTCCTCGAGTGCATCCACCTTCTCGCGGGTGTCTCCTCGATGTAAGTAGGGGTGTCGGAAGTACTTAAGCTCTTTCTGATCAGCGGACATGAGCGCTCTGGTGATCTCTTCGCCTTTCACGATCTCTTCGAAGAACTGCTCTGGTTCAAGTGAATTGTAGTCTGGGTGGGAGTAGGTATGATTGCCCAGCTCAAGACCTGCCTCCATCCACTCAACGAGCATTTGTCGACGAATAGGTACGATAGCTCCATCATCATTATACAGCTTCTGCTCATTTACAAAGCCAATGGCAGGCACCTCATATTCCGATAGGTGGGAGAGGAGGTCGAGGTTCATTTGAAGTCTGATCGAATCGTCTTGCTCCAGGGCGGCCATTGGCAAATCATCTATCGTGATGGCCATCTGCTTAGATGACTGACCATGGAGGCTGATGGCAACAGCAGTGCCAATAAGAAAGGCTATGGCTGATTTCATTATTCGAACAGCTTGAAGAGGCGCGACCAGCGAACCCGAAGCGGAAAGGTGTACCATGGGCCTTCTTCGACAGAGAAGAATACGAACAGCGGCTTACCGACAATATGATCTTCGGGTACGAAACCCCAGTAGCGCGCATCCAGAGAGTTGTGACGGTTGTCACCCATCATCCAATAGTAGCCTTGATTGAAGGTGTACGTTTCTATCTTTTCACCATCGATATAGACGCCTGATTCGCCTATGGCTACATTTTCATTGTCCTCGTAGTAGATGATAGCGTCCTGATAGAGCGAAATATTTTCCGGTGTGAGCTCGATTTGATCGCCGGCCTTAGGCATGTACAGTGGTCCGAAGTTGTCAATCGTCCAGCGCGTTTGCCCGTCGTTGGGGAAGACATTGGACTGGACGATGCGCTGATTGTATTGGATGGGCTCGACCCCATCTACGAATTCCAATGCCTCAATCTCCGAAACGGTCTCCGCAGGCATATGAACCACATAGCCTTTATTCACCTTGTAGAAATCTCTGATGTCGTATTGGTCAAATATCCGCTCGTTGATCTGAGTATTCGTGACGATTAGATAAGAGGTTTGGTGAATTCCCTTTGTTTCCTGGGGTGTTCCGTTGATATAAATCTGCTGATCATCTATGTTCAGCGTATCACCCGGGATAGCCACACACCTTTTGACATAGAAGGTCTTGAGATCGTCGGGATACTCATGTTCATGGGGAAGGTTAAAAACCACCGGCTCGTTGCGCTTTACCTCGCTAAATCCGGGAAGCCTGTAGTAGGGGAGCTCGATCCAGTCGACATAGGAGGGTATCTTGGTACCCCAAATGAATTGGTGTGTAAGAGGCACCTGCAAAGGAGTCTTAGGTATTCGGGTTCCGTAATGGAGTTTACTCACAAAAAGATAATCGCCTACCAACATGGACTTCTCCATAGAAGGGGTCGGTATCACGAATGCTTCTAGCGTCAACCATCTAACGAGTGTGGCTACTACTACGGCAAAAAGTATGGCGTCAAACCATTCTTTGAGCCAAGCTTTGAAAGAATTTTGAGTCATTTACTTACTGATATATACTTCTGGATTGATAGGTTTTTGATCGTGCCTAATTTCATAGTGGAGATGCGGCGCGGTTGATAGTCCTGAGTTGCCGGACTTACCTATTATCTCACCCTTGACTACCACCTGTCCTTCTGCAACATCGACAAGGCTCAAGTTAGCATAAAGCGTTTCATATCCATCATTGTGGCTAATGATGATATGCAAACCATGCCCTTTTGGGTGGTTAATGACCTTAGCCACAGTCCCATCCGCCGTAGCTCGGACCGGGGTATTTTTGGGAACCTTGAGATCAATGCCATCGTGATGTTTGACTTCTTCAGCAAACGGATCAACACGATCTCCAAAACCTGATGAGATTGGATATTGATCGAATACGGGACTGATATCAGGGCGTTTCTGAGCGTCAACACCTGCTACTACCAGGAAGACCAGCATGGCGGCCATGCTACCAACGCGCTGCAACGTGGATAACCATGGCGTGCGCGGATGATAGGCAAGGTAGTTTTCCTCGATTGCTTTCACTTCAGCCAGATCAAAATGTAGCTTCAGTTCCTGAAAAGCCTGGTCAAATGAAGTACCATTGGACATGGCTGCTTCCACAAAGCAGCACCAATGATCAAAAAGCTCATGCCGCACCTTCGTGCTATTCCCAACTGAGGACTGTATTACCTCCAGGATTTGCTCGGATTGAGTATTGGATAGTCGTATCATGTTTTTGGGGCCAGGCTTGGGTTCAAGAGATAGATAACGGTTTGGACAAAATCAGCGAACTCATTCGAAAGTGAAATGGCTTTTTCATCGCCTTCCGGGGTAAGCGCATAGTACTTACGAATGCGCTTTCCGATCGACTGAGTGTTGGTAACCAGATAGCCCTCAGCTTCTAGTTTATGAAGGAGAGGATAAAGTGCTCCCTCAGTGAGTACGATCTTACCACCAGTAAGTTCTTTCGTTTTTTGCGTGATCTCATAACCGTACATCGTGCCATGCTCAGCAAGTAGCTTGAGCACAATGGTTCTGAGTGTTCCTTTGAGTAGTTCTTTAGAATACATGAAGCAATAATACCTATTGTTCTTATGTATTCAAATATATACCTAAGAAAATTGGGTAATAGGGTATACTTCTAGAACTTAGGAAACTTGAAATTGTAGGTAATCGCAGGAATAGGAACACCAATGACAGCCAACTGATAGGCTCTTGCTGCCTGACCTCCTTCGCCTTTAAAGAAGACGGAGTAAGGATTCTTTCGGCCCAGTACATTGTAGATGGAGAATGTCCAGCTGTCATCCCATTTTTTGATACGCTGTGGTTTGGGTTTGTAGGTTATGGAGATATCTAGTCTATAGTAGTCAGGTATCCTGAATTGATTTCTGTCTGAGAACTCTGCCACGATTAGGTTCTGCCCTTCAAGATAGTTGACGACATACTTGGAGACTGGAGCAGTGACTGGGCGGCCTGTATTATAGACGAAGTTAAGACCAGCGTCAAACCAGTCATTCACGTCCCAATTGGCGATCAGAGACACATTGTGAGGACTGTCCCAGTTGGATGGAAATGCTTCACCATTGTTAATTGTTTCACCCGGATTATCACCGACCATGGTTCGTAGGGATCGTGAGTAAGTATAAGAGATCCAGCCTGTGATATCACCTCGGTTTTTCTTGAAAAACACTTCGGCACCATAGGCCTCACCTGTTCCAATGATAAGATCGGTCTCCAAGGCTGGATTGAGTAATATATCTGCACCGTCCTTATAGTCTACCAGATTCTGTAGTTCCTTGTAGTACACCTCAAAGGATGTCTCATAAGCATTGTTTTTGAAGTTCTTGAATAGACCTGCGGAATATTGATCGCTGATCAATGGTGGTACATGACTGTCCACTGGTCGCCACACATCAAGAGGTGTGGAGGCAGCAGTATTGGAGACTAAGTACAGATATTGATAGTTTCTCGAGTAGCCGCCTTTAAATGAAAAGGAGGGGCTGAACTGCCATCTTATGCTTGCTCTGGGTTCCAGGCCATTGTAGCTCGTGATTTTTTCGCCTTGCGAGTAGCTGGTAGTATCGTTAATACTTACCAGTGACTTCTCGCTATTATCATCGTAGGAATACACATCCTTGGGTCCGAGTGCGGTGTACTGTGCGTACCGAAGACCAGCATTGATCGTCACGCTCGGATTGAGGTTGTAGTTGATATTCGCATAATAGTACGCCTCACCTCCCAATTCACTTTGAAGAGTTAGCGGCACGATCCCGGATTCATCACTGTCGGCAGTGAGTTCTCCGGGTTGGATGTCATAATAGTTGTATCCGGCTCCAAAGTCCAGGGTGAAATTGTCCCTGATCACCGAGAAGTCTCCTTTGATCGTCTGCTGATTCAGACTGTAGTCGAGTGTGAAAGGGTTGATATCGGTGACATTTTCGGCCGAGTATTTATAGTTGCTGTTAAAAGCCGTGATCGACCCAACCATACCCTCATTGAAAAGATAGTTGACCTTCAGCGTATTGTTAAACGTTGACCAATTGTACACGGTATCTTCTGCAAACTTGAAGCTATCCTCACTGTAGTAGGAGGTATAAGACAGCTTGAGTTTATCGGTAAACCGATGGCTCACCTTCATACTAAAGTCACCGAAATTGGCGCGACTTCTGCGTATGTCAATATCCTGTATCTGTTTCAGGATATAGTTGACATAACTGGCACGTGCTGAGATGGCATAGTTCGTCTTTTCTCCGATAGGGCCATTGGCACTGAGGCGGCTGGATATGGTACCCACTCCACCACGGATGTTGAACCTATCGGAAGAACCTTCCTTGAGCTTGATGTCCAAGACTGATGAAGCTCTTCCTCCCAGCGAAGCAGGCATGGAACCTTTATAAAAATCGATTTCTCCTACCGCATCCGGATTGATCGTGGAGAAAAACCCAAACAGATGAGAGGTATTGAAAATAGGTGCATCGTCAATTGTAATCAGGTTCTGATCAATGTTTCCACCCCTTACATTCAAACCTGTGGCGCCTTCTCCGACCGTATTGATACCCGGCATCATAAGTAGTGTTCGCACTATATCCGCTTCACCAAGGAGCGTCGGTACCTTGTTGACTATGCCAGAGTTGAGCTTGATCAAGCCAAGGTAGGGCGAGGCGATATTGATGTCTTCAGCGGTACTTTCGATGGAAACCTCTTGCAGCCGTATGGGCTCCTCATACATTTCGATACTCAGGTCACCAGAGGAGTAGAGTTGGACCAGCTTTCGCTGCGGTTCTAAACCTACGTAGGCGAAGGTGACGAAATACTTCCCCGCCGGTATCTCCAGTGAGTAGGCGCCATTGCCATTTGTGGTAACAGATCGCTCTATGCTCTCAAAAGAGATGGTCGCACCGGCCAGCGGCTCGTTGGTTTTCTCATTGGTCAGCCTACCGGAAATCTGGATAAGCTTGCCTAGCACATAGTCATCTTCATTCCCCACGGATAGTTCCGCGGCTTCTTCGGATGGGGCAGATATGGCTTGTAGGATACTGACATCACGCGTGAGCACTACCGTGAATGGATCAAAGACCACAAACTGCAGATCGTAACCAGAGAGTACCTGAGACATGAATTCTGCTAAGGTGGCATTCTGAAAATCTCCGGTGACCCTGAGGTCCTCCACCCAGGCTTCAATAAAATAGAAACGTGTGGGAATCTGACTCTCTATATCTTCTATGACTTCAAGAAAAGGTTGGTCGATATAGGATCCTGTGATACGATAGGTGTTCAGATCTTGTGCGTAGGATGACAAGTGAAGAACTAATATAAGGCTAACGGTTAGGAAGTTGATTTTTCCCATATTGGGGGATTTTTTCATCAGAAACAGATAGCCGTGCGAATTACCCTTAACACTACGAGAACAAAAAATGATGAAACAGAATTTGAGCTAACCCAAACAAGTAAAGAGCCACCCCCAAAACAAGATAGATCGTGGCACCCTTGGAAGTAAAGTGGTTTGTATTCATTTCCTTGATTTCGCAGGTAATGTCGTTGAATCGAGAGGCGGTCACTTTCTTATCAGCTCTTACGGTCATCATTGCAGATCGGCCAACAATGTTCACCTCCCATTTATCTTTCGGAGTTTCTATTATGTATTGATCTCCGTCCATCCATTTATTAATTCTTAGATGTGCTACAGAGCTGTTTGGACTAAGCGGAAACATATCTCCAATAAGCTTCTTTTTTATTCCAATGAGTACAATAGTCTGACTAATTCGTGCCAGGATGACGGTCATGATTCCGGAAATTAACAAGAGAAGGGCGTAGTAGGGAAGTGAGGCCATCGGTGAAAGGCTAATCGCAAGAGCATTAGTCCCCACCATGAAAATCAAAGACGGTACGAACAGAACCAATGCATAATTGCCGCGAATGACCAGCGGACTTTTTCTGGTAAGTAGCTGAAAGGCAAAAATCAAAATACATGTGCCGAGAATCAGAAAGCCAATGGCACTGGTGACTAATGGTTGACCAAATGATAATGAATCGTTCATTCCTAAGTGCAACATCATTGACTTGTCATTGATGAAAGCTAGTGGATGGATGGACTAATTCAAACTTACTAAGCCATGGCTGGTACATTTTGCTAAATGTGACAGATTGCCTTTCGTTGACAAGCTTATTCTATGCCGTTGGAAGCGCGGATTAAGCCTTTGGAATAAATCAAGAGTCGGGTTTACTATTTAGTATTATTCTAAATAGTATTGATCAATGCTTTTTAAGAATCACAAAGCTCAAGTTTTTTAACTTGGGCTTCTAAATCAGCTCATATGCTTCAAATAAGCCTAATTGCGGCAGTGAATATCTTTTTGAAGTTATGGGTTCGGATGTTAGATTTGTAGCCGTCTAGAAAAGGAATACCTAAACCGAAGAAATGTCGATCAACCGATTTAAAAGCATTAACCACCTTCTCTGCCAATTCCTCCTCACTTTCACGCTGATCACGTCTGTTTCTCTTGGTGCTTACGCACAGGATGAAGCTGCCCCAGCTGAGGCTGCAGACGCAGGTGCTGATCCTGCCCTGGTCTCCCAAGGGGAGTCTTTGTTCAAAGGAAACTGTACGGTTTGTCATGCGATCAATGAAAAGGTCATCGGACCTGCGTTGAGAAATGTACATGAACGTCAAGATGAAGAGTGGATCAAGGCATTTATTAAAAACTCATCTAAAGTGATCGCCAGTGGCGATGAGTATGCTGTCAATTTGTACAATGAGTACAACCAGACACAGATGACTTCATTTGCCTTTTCTGATGAAGAGCTCAACTCCCTGCTCGCATATATCAAGGCCGAGTCAGCTAAGCCTGTCGAAGCAGCTGTAGCTACTATGACAACTGCTGACGGAGAGACCGTGGCTGCCGGAGGTGGCGGAGTGGCGGCTGAGTATATCACAGCGATCTTGATCGGGTTTGTTGTTGTGCTTGTTTTGATTCTGATCGTGCTTGGTTTGATTATTTCAGTTCTCACCAAGTACCTCAATCAAAGCAAAGAGCTTAATGAAGAGGATAAAGACATTGTCAACCAGGACTTCAACCTTACACACCTTGCTAAGAGTAATGCATTCCTGGGATTTGTTACTTTCTTCTTCCTGGCTATCGTACTAAAGTCCGCCATTGATGGACTATTTACGGTAGGTGTCCAGCAGGGGTATCAACCTAAGCAGCCGATAGCATTCTCTCACCAGCTGCATGCAGGTCAATATGAGATCGAGTGTGTATACTGTCACACTGGTGTTGAGAAAGCAAAGTCGGCAAATATTCCATCTGTCAACATCTGTATGAATTGCCATTCGGCAATACAAAACGTAGGTGGGCAGACAGGTATGTCACCTGAAATTCAAAAAATATATGATGCTGCCGAGTCTGGTGTGCCGATAGAGTGGGTGCGAGTTCACAACCTTCCCGATTTGGCGTACTTCAATCACTCCCAGCACGTGAAGGTGGGTGGATTGGAATGCCAGACCTGTCACGGACCGATAGAGGAAATGCAAGTAGTGTACCAGTATTCAAACCTGACCATGGGCTGGTGTATCAACTGTCATAGAGAAACTGAAGTCAATGCCAAGGGCAATGAATACTATACCAAGTTGGTGGAGTTGCATGATGAGACCAGCAAAAATCCACTCAAGGTGCAAGACATAGGTGGGTTGGAATGTTCAAAATGCCACTACTAAAATAACCTGACTGACTACATTCGAGTAAAATGAGCGAAACCAAAAAGACATATTGGAAAGGGTTAGAGCAACTGACCAACAACCCTGAGTTTGTCAAGAACTCTGAGGGTGAATTTCCAGAGTACTTGCCGATTAACGAAAATGGTGAAGACGGTCCTAATAGAAGGGACTTTCTGAAGATGATGGGTTTTGGTGTGGCAGCAGCTTCATTGGCTGCCTGTGAGGCACCTGTACGCAAGGCCATTCCATATCTTAATAAGCCGGTAGATGTAGATCCCAGTATTCCTAACTACTATGCTTCCAGCTTTATTAGCGGTAGCGACTACTGCAGCGTAGTGGTGAAGACAAGAGAGGGTAGGCCCATCAAAGTTGAAGGCAACTCCCTATCACCTGTGAGCGGTGGCGGTACTTCTGCTCAGGTAGAGGCCTCTGTGCTATCACTTTATGATCAGCAAAGGCTTCAAACGCCAATGATCAATGGTGACGCAAGCACATGGGACGAGGTTGATTCCGCTGTGATGAAGCAGTTGGGCGGTTTAGGAGGCCGACTTGTTGTGGTCAGCAACTCAATTTTCAGCCCATCAACTCAAAAGGCTTTAGACCAATTTTTGGCTAAGTTCAATGGAGAGCATGTTCAGTATGATCAGGTTTCTTTCCATGGTATGCTAGCCGCCAATGAAAAATCTTTTGGCATCAGAGCAGTTCCTTTTTACGACTTCAGCAAGGCCAAGACAATTGTGTCGTTTGATGCCGATTTCTTGGGCGGTTGGCTTAACTCAACGCTGTTTAGCAAGCAATTTGCTGCCACTAGAAAACTGCGTGATGGCAATAAGAATATGTCAAGATTGTACTCTTTCGAGTCTAATCTTTCATTGACTGGTGCGAACGCAGATTATCGCACGCCCATCAAGCCTTCACAAGAAGGTTTGTTTGTTGCCAATCTTTACAACTTGATTGCTGCTAAGGCAGGAGCACCGACGATCAGTGCTGCCAAGTTAGATAGTCCAAGAATAGCAATGGCTGCTGAGGACTTGTGGAAGTCAAAGCAGAGTTCTGTAGTTGTATCCGGATCTAACGACGAATCTGTACAGACTATCGTCAATGCCATCAACAACTTGTTGGGAGCCTACAATGAGACTATAGACATTGCAAGTCCTTATCAGATAAGAAGAGGTGATGATGCTAAAATGACAAAACTGGTCAATGATGCTGCGAAAGGCAGTGTGGCTGGTATCATCTTCTATAATTGCAACCCAGTGTATGATCATGCTATGGGCGCTCAGCTTGCTGAGGCTATTGGCAAAGCGAAATTCTCCTTGTCCACTTCTGATAGGATGGATGAAACAACTGCCGCTGTGGGCATTGTCGCTCCTGATCATCATTATCTCGAGAGTTGGAATGATGCTGAGCCTGTGAAAGGTCACTTCAGCTTATCACAGCCAACTATCTCCAATATATTTAATACGCGTCAGGCGCAATCGAGCTTCCTAAAGTGGGCAGGCGCAGAAGAAGACTATTTCGAATTCGTCAAGGCAAACTGGGGTGAGTGGCATTTTGCCAATCAGTCTGAGCAGTCTGACATGCAGATGTTCTGGGATCAGTGCTTGCACGACGGTGTATATGCCGCCAAGTCAGAAGCAGAGCCAACAGCTGCAGTTTTTGCAGGTGATATCAATGGTGCAGCCTCCAAGGTTGCCTCTACTTACAAAGCAGATAGCTCTGGTACTGAGCTCATCCTTTATACCAACGCCTCTGTAGGAAATGGTATCCAAGCCAATAATCCCTGGCTTCAGGAGATGTCAGATCCAATTACAAAAGCGTGTTGGGAGAATTACCTGACTGTGTCGCCAAGTATGGCCACCGAGCTAGGCTTGAAGACCGGGGACATGACTACCCAAAAGTTCAATGTGACTGTAGGTGGCACTACCGTGAATGTACCAGTGCTGATCCAGCCTGGCCAGGCTAAGGGCACTGTTGGCTTAGCGCTTGGATACGGCAGAACAAAAGCAGGAAAAGTAGCAGACAATATAGGTGCTAACGCCTACCCTTTTGCAGACTACAGCAAAGGCTACCAAAGCTTGAAAGTAGCTGGTGTGACTATGGAGAACACGGGTGAAACTTATCAAGTCGCCCAGACCCAGACAAGTCAGACGGTAATGGATCGTGGTAATGTCCTTCAGGAGGCGTTGCTTTCTGATTATCAGAAAGATCCGTTTGCCGGTAGAGAAAGACCTGAGATATACACATCGGAAGGATTTAAGGAGCCAGCGGCTATTTCACTATGGAGTGGCCATGAGTACCCTAATCACCATTGGGGCATGGCTATCGACTTAAACTCCTGTACTGGTTGTGGAGCTTGTACAATAGCTTGCCAGGCGGAGAATAATATTCCGGTAGTAGGAAAAGGAGAAGTCCTCAACCGCAGAGAAATGGCATGGTTGAGAATCGATAGATACTATAGTAGTGATGCTGATGTCAGTGACCTAATCGGTTTGGAAGAAGCAGCTGAGAATCCAGAGGTTACTTTCCAACCAATGATGTGTCAGCAGTGTAATAATGCACCTTGTGAGACAGTATGTCCGGTAGCTGCTACTACACATAGTACTGAAGGTCTGAATCAGATGACTTACAACAGATGTATTGGTACAAGATATTGTGCTAACAACTGTCCTTACAAAGTGCGAAGGTTCAACTGGTTCAAGTATCATGACAACAAGGAATTTGGAAACAATACCGCCATGAACAATGATCTTGGCAAGATGGTATTGAACCCAGATGTGACCGTTAGGGCTCGTGGTGTTATGGAAAAATGTACTTTCTGTGTACAGAGAGTACAGGCAGGTAAACTACAAGCGAAGAGAGAAGGTCGAAGACCAGTGGATGGAGAGATTACTTCGGCGTGTGCCAAAGCTTGTCCATCTGAGGCAATTGTGTTTGGAGACTTGAAAAATGCTGAGTCCAAGGTTTCACAGTTGTTGAAGCTTAGGGTCAACGAAGAAGGTAAGACTGCTGTAGCAGAACCAAGAGCCTATCATGTACTGGAGGAGATCAGGGTAGACCCTAACGTATGGTACTTCACTAAGATCAGAAATAAAGAGAAAACTGAAGCCTAATTCATAGCATATGCACGCAGAATCAATTTTAAGAAAACCT
>CAYGOT010000083.1:0-22217 GCA_964351595.1 uncultured Roseivirgaceae bacterium
GGACTTCCCAAATGGCGCTACCGCAAATTGTATGACCAGCTTTGGTATGGGGCTCAATGAGTTGCGTGTGAACTGTGATAACGGATGGTATGAACTAAGGCCATTTCAAGCCTATGGAGGTATCAGAGGAAGAACAAGTGATGGTATACAGTTGAATGCCAGTATCCCGAACCAACAGGCAAAGCAAATGGACGATGATGCCTTAGCCATAATGAATAACAGTCCTGTATTGGTGCCGGGAGAAGAAGGAATGGCGGATATCAGAATTGTGGAAGCGATCTATAGATCAGCTCAAAGCAGCAAGAAGGTGACCATTTGACAATGTATCCATGACCTTTCAGCAATGAATAGTAAGCGGCTATTACATCTTGAGTACATAGTGGCTATATTCATTAGAATCAAAAATCCAGCTTATGAAATATCTATTGCTACTTCTATTTATTCCGATAGGTAATGTCGTTGCTCAAAGCGAGGAGTATATCAGGCAGAAAGAGCAGAAACTCGCTGTAAAGTCACCTTTTGAAAAGATCATAGACCGTGAGTTGCCTGCGACCATTGTTTATGAGAATGAATATGTCATTGGCTTTGTGCCCCTGGGAAATCAGGCGCCAGTACACTACTTAATCGTACCTAAGAAGAGGATTCCTACCGTCAATGAGGTCACTGAAGATGATGTAGTGATGCTAGGACATATGTTTCTTGCTGCCAGAGAAATTGCTAAAGAATATGGAGTCGACGAAACCGGCTATCGCCTGGCCATCAACAACAATGAGGATAGCGGCCAGTCTGTTTTCCATATCCACATGCATTTGCTTGGAGGCATGAAGACAGGACCAATGGTTGACCAGACTTGGAGAAATCAGCAGAAAGAAGGAGAGAATTGAAGTAAACAAAAAAGGCTTCCAAAGGGAAGCCTATATTTTTTCGATCTCAGAAATTTACTGCTGAGGCTCTTCCTCGCCGCTTAGATCTGGCAACTCAGTTCCTTCCACAGGAGCTGTTTCCTGACCCACACCTTCAAATCCTGGGATGATTGTTTGCTCCTGAGCTTTCTCAAGGTTAGGGCTATTGATGATGGGACCATTATTTTGAGGTGACAAAAGGAAATTTGTAGATAGTGTCAAAATCACCATAGTGATTGCCAGACCCCATGTCAATTTCTCCAATAGATCAGTCGTCTTTTTCACTCCCATCAACTGGCCTGCTCCTGATCCTCCAAACTGGCTGGATAGACCGCCACCTTTTGAATTTTGAGCTAAAACCACCAATACCAGTAGTACAGCTACCAATATTATCACACTAATCAATACAGCGTACATTCTTGTTTATTTTAATTCTGCAATTCGCGCTGCAAAGTAACTCTTTTTCTTAGGAATTTTCAAGATTAACTTCTCGTATATCTCAATTGCTTTATCGCGTTTGCCCTGTCTGGCCAGGATTACAGCCAGGTTTTCGGTAGCGAGATCATCATTCATTTCCGCACTTGCAGTGGAAAGGTCCGAAATTTCACCTTTCGGTTCCTCATCGGAGGGCAGTATTTTGGGATTAGTCTTGATGAAGCGCTCTATGATCTCCTTTTGTGCTTCCTTTTTGTCCACAGGATTGGTATTTGATTTGGTTGACTCAGACTGCTCCTTGTCAATAATATTGTTGTCAACTTTTTCAGGAACCATCTCTATGGAAGGGTCTTCTTTGGGTTTAGAAGGCTTTTCCTCCTTTGGTTCTTCCTTTTTTTGCTTGGTCGACGCTTTTGTAGTTGCGCTTGTTGATTTCTTAGCGGCTTCTTTTTTTGAGCTCTTAGCGGGTTTTGACTTGGATGCGGCTGGCTTCTCTGGATTCGCCTTCTCTTTTACTTTCGGGGTTTCCTCAGGCTTGTCGTCTTTACTTTTAATCTTTGTATTCGCCTTTTCGATCGCGTCATTGATGGCATCAGACTCCTGCATATTTAGAATCTTTTGCTCGACTTCTAAATAGTGATCTCTGCTCTGTCTATACTTCTCAAGGTTTTTAAGCACATCATCTACGAGCTCTCCAGACCTGAGTTTGGGCTCTTCTACTTTCGGAGTAACCGTTTCCTCCTTCTCAATTTCGGCGACATTTGGGGCAGGAGCTACTGATTCTTCTACCACCTCTTCTTCTACCTCCTCGGCTTGAGTAGAATCTTCCTCAACAATCGGAGCAGCGACCTTTTGTTCCTTTTTCTTGATGTCTGAGGCTTCTTTTTCAGCCTGTTCTTTGGCGGTTTGAATGGAAGTGTGTGTTACTGTCGTTTTTTCAACACCTTTCGAATCAATGATGGTCAGCTCTTCATCAATATCCTCTTCTTCTTGTTTCTTAGTGAGGTCTACAAACCTCCCGCTACCACCCGTAGTTTCATCATGTGCACTCCGGCGCTCAATGATTCTAAACTTCGCTCTTTTTTTGGTTGAACCTGACTCATTTTCACCATCTGCAGAAATGTCCTTTCTCAGCGTTTCCCGATGAACACCTATCTGAATGCTATCCGCTACATCGAAATCAAACTGGCCGCTCACGTACTTTTTGAGAAGCTGTCTATTGGTCGTATAGATGGCAGCTTTGGCTAGCTTGGCCTGGGCATCCTCTTTACTTAAGGACTTGCTACCGCAAGCAATGACGCTTCTTGCTATCTGAAAATATGGGAATTGCTCGACAACTTCCTCCACTTGAGCCAACTGATCGGCAGAAATGCTTTTGGGATTCCGGAGTACTTGAATAAAACTTTCTTTGTTCACGGACTAATTGACTTGATGGCTTTGACACTAATATATGAAAAATTACCAATTCGCCACGGAACTATTGAAGATGTCGAGGATAATCTGATCAAATATTTCTTCAAGAAATTGCTGCTCATTGGCGGCTAAATCAGTCGTATTTTGGTCAAAATCTACATAGAAGCTAAAGCTCTTGTTGAAATCATACTCATCATTTTGAGTGTTGATGTACTCCGCTTTTACTGAAATGGTTAGCCTGGTGAGACTTGTGATGTTCTGTTGATCATCTCCTCTACCTCCCTGGGGGGCTACTGGCGTCAGTCTATAGCTATCGATTGTACCATCCAGTTGTAAGTCACCCTCTTCGTCCACAAGTACGAGACTCGTATTTTGTTGATAGTAGTCCTTTACCTTTTCTGTGAATAATACGCTCATGTTTGACGGTCCGAGCGTAGCGTTGTTGAAGAAGGTCTGAATAGATATGGTTTTGATATCAGGTGAAATGGAAGCTCCGGTAAAACCATAGACCCCACATCCTTGAAGAAAAGGAAGAATGGCCAGGCAGATGACGGCCAGTAGATGATATTTAGAGTTCATCAATCTCATACTGCTTGATTTTTCTATACAAGGTACGCTCAGATATACCCAAATCCTTGGCAGCATACTTTCTCTTGTTTCTGTTTTTCATCAATGCCTTGATAATCAACTCCTTTTCCTTTGCTTCTATGGATAACGATTCATCATCCTCAGTTTCGTGCGTAATGTCTTCTATTTTTTCATAATCGAGATCACGCTCATCAGGTTTGTTTTCGTGCGACTCTAACAAATACTGACTGGGTACCAGTGGGGTTTCATCAGTCTCATCATCGGATACGCTATGAAACAGGTCTTCATGCTCCTTGAGGATATCGCCTCCAGACTGTTTGCCCTTGAGTAGACTCAGTACAAGTTTTTTGAGCTCCGTCATGTCGCCCTTCATATCGAAGAGTACCTTGTAGAGCAGGTCGCGCTCAGAGAAT
Source organism: uncultured Roseivirgaceae bacterium (assembly GCA_964351595.1). GTDB lineage: Bacteria > Bacteroidota > Bacteroidia > Cytophagales > Cyclobacteriaceae > UBA6059. The sequence continues at coordinate 3,752 of CAYGOT010000083.1, forward strand.
TGTTCCGCACCTTCCTTGTCTTTGCTGACTAATGCAGGCAATGAGGATTGCTGCGGTAAATACTTTAGAAGTTTATCCAAACCTATCTGCCTATCCAGTTCCAGGACAGATATCTGCTCGGCCAGATTCTTGAGCTGGCGGATATTGCCGGGAAACCTAAAGTTGATCAAAGCCCGCCTTGCCGGCTCGTCCAATACGATAGGTTTCACATTATACTTATCAGAAAAATCACTAGTGAACTTCCTGAACAGCAAATGAATATCTTCTCCACGCTCGCGCAGGGGTGGTACATAGATAGGAACAGTATTAAGTCGGTAGTACAAGTCTTCCCTAAACTTCTTTTTTTCTACTGCCGAAAGGAGGTTGACGTTAGTCGCAGCGATTACGCGCACATTCGACTTCTGTACTTTAGAAGATCCGACCTTGATGAATTCACCATTTTCCAGTACCCTCAATAATCTGGCTTGGGTACTCATCGGCATCTCGCCAATCTCATCAAGAAAGATGGTGCCTCCGTTGGTTACTTCAAAATAACCCTTTCTAGCCTCATGAGCTCCTGTGAATGACCCTTTTTCATGACCAAAGAGCTCTGAATCGATGGTGCCCTCCGGTATGGCTCCACAGTTGATCGCGATAAACTGCCCATGCTTGCGATGGCTGAGTGAATGGATGATTTTGGAAAAACTTTCCTTTCCACTACCACTCTCTCCAGTGATCAGCACACTCATATCAGTAGGGGCTACCTGAGCAGCTACTTCTATGGCATGATTGAGCTGAGGCGCATTACCTACTATTCCAAACCGCTGTTTGATGCTTTGTATTTCTGATGGAGTCATAGACTATAAGACAGGTTCTCCGATTAATGTGGCTCCAGTACAGCTGTTCACCCTTACATCGACATACTGACCTTTCTCAAAGTCGTGTCTGGGAAACACTATTACTTTATTAGCTGAATTCCTTCCCTGCAACTCAGCCTCTGATTTCTTTGATACGCCTTCTATTAATACCTTAAAAACCTTGCCCACATCTCTCTGATTTCTGGTAAGCGATATAGCGCGCTGCTTATCAATTATTTCATTGAGACGTGTCTTTTTAGTAGTTAACGGAATGTCGTCTTCATATTTCTTTGCTGCAAGAGTACCTGGACGCTCAGAGTAGTAGAACATGTAGGAGAAATCATACTGCACATAGTCCATCAAGGTCAGGGTGTCCTGATGTTCTTCCTCAGTCTCCGTACAGAATCCGGCGATCATATCCGAGGAAATACCACAGTCCTCACCAAGTATAGCACGGATCGCATCCACACGGTTTATATACCAGTCCCTGTCGTAGGTTCTGTTCATTAGCTCCAAGACCCGAGAGTTGCCACTTTGAGCAGGTAGGTGGATGTAGTTGCAGATGTTTTCGTACTTCTTCATTGTATGAAGTACCTCATCTGTGATGTCCTTTGGATGAGAAGTAGAGAACCGGATCCTCAGGTCTGGATGAATGAGCGCTACCATTTCCAGGAGATTAGCAAAATTGACTACTTGAGATGCTACAGATTCATTCTTTTCCAGCCGTGCCTTGTTGTTTTCTTCCGCACTCCATTTGTAGGAGTCTACATTCTGACCCAAAAGCGTGACCTCACGGTACCCTTTGTCGAACAGGTCTTGCGCCTCCTGAACAATAGAGTGAGGGTCTCTGCTGCGCTCCCGGCCTCTGGTAAATGGTACTACGCAAAATGAGCACATATTGTCACAGCCACGCATGATGGAGATGAATGCCGTGACGCCATTGGAGTTCAACCTGACAGGACTGATATCGGCATAAGTCTCTTCACGAGATAAGAAGGTATTGACAGCTTTGTGCCCTTCTTCAACCTCTTTCAGTAAGTTGGGTAGGTCTCTGTAGGCATCCGGGCCAGCTACGATATCTACGATTTTTTCCTCTTCCAGCAGCTTCGCCTTAAGGCGCTCTGCCATACAGCCTAGCACACCGATCTTCATTTCCGGCTTTTGCCTCTTGATTGCATTGAAATGAGTCAGCCGCTTACGTACTGTGAGCTCGGCTTTTTCTCTAATGGAGCAAGTATTGATGAAAATCACGTCTGCATCTTCAAAATTGGAAGTAGTGCCAAACCCATCTTTTTGCATGATAGAAGACACGATCTCACTATCAGAAAAATTCATTTGGCATCCGTAACTCTCTATGTACAGTTTCTTGGCAGCACCTTGAGCACCGTCAACAGTTGTTTTGAAGGTCTCACAAGCTGCTTCCTCCTCGCTGAGAATGTCTATATCTTTTATTAATTCGGTCATTCTTAATTTTTCCTATTCGGACGGCAAATTTAGCTAATACCGACAAAATGTCAGTCTCTTTATGGAAAGTATACCCTAAGTGTTTAAATGGAGGAGATCTCTTTGCTGCAGCGACAAAAAAAATCCCGATCGAGCCGGGATTCTTATTTCAAATTCAATTATGACGACTTACATAGTTGCACTTGTGGGTGCTGTAGCGGTCAATTCAAATCCAACGTTCACTGTATTGTAGATGAATTTATCCTTTGCTTTGTCTACTGCATTGGCCTCATCGCCATAAGCAAGATTCCAGGCAGTACGGTCTATGTTGAAATTTGCGGTAGCGGTTACTCCGCCATCTGCCAATGTAACAGCGGCTGGGAAACTTACGCTCTTCGTGACTCCTCTCATAGTGAGATTACCAGTGATCATATGGGTAGGATTGGCTACCATGATTTCGCTTGCTGATGCCGGTGTGAATTCTGTCTCGAATTGCTCCTTGTCCTCTATTGCCATATCAGCCGCATATTCAGCAACATCAACAACTTCAAAAGTAGCGGTCGGGTGATTCTCGGCATCAAAGAAATCAGCCGACATCAAGTGACCAGTTAGTTTGCCATTACTTTCATCGTCAGCAGGAATATCCAGCACAGTCAAAGAGGTAATGTCAATCGTGAAACTGGCAGAAGATATGGCGCCACCTTCAACAGCAATACTGCCATCAGAGATGTTGATTGTACCATTATGCTTTCCGGTAGGCTTGTAGCCATTCCATGTTACCTTGCTCAAATTTGTATCAACCGTAAAGGTTTCTGCCGAAGCAGTAGCGTCAGCCACTTCCATTGCTTCACCAGTCTCAGCGGTTTCACCACTCGGTTTTGGTCCACATCCGTAGACGAGCATCGCGATAGCCGCTGGTGCCAGGAGTGATTGTTTTAGATTCATAGTTATAATAGTTTTAAGGTTTAGAGGGTAAACAAACGACAGGAGTTTATGTTTGTTTCGATTCTTGAAAAATAAATGTACCTACAGTTAAAATCACCTCTTTCATGGCTCTGATCCTCCCTGTTAATAGTAAATCTCCTGAGATTCCTGATTCCTGCTGGCTAGCTCCAAATGCTACAATAGTAGGAGAGGTGAGTATGGGGGAAGACTGCACTGTATGGTTCAATGCGGTCGTCAGGGGAGATGTCAATTCCATCAAGATTGGGGACCGAACTAATATTCAAGACAATGCGGTGATCCACTGTACTTATGAGCGAGCTGCAACTACGATTGGGTCTAATGTATCTATTGGCCATACTGCCATCATACATGGTTGCACTTTGGAAGACAATGTATTAGTGGGCATGGGTGCAATAGTCATGGATGATGCAGTGGTGAAAGAAGGAGCGATTATCGCCGCGGGGGCTGTGGTATTGGCAAAGACAATTGTGGAGGCCGGTGCTATTTACGCAGGAATTCCTGCTAAGAAGGTAAAGATGGCTGAGGGAGATGTGAAGGATATGATAGGCCGTACGGCTAAAAACTACATCAAGTACGCCGGTTGGTTCAAAACAGAAAACAATGATTAAAAAACCAAGTATCGAAGAAGTACCGGCCTTTTATCAGGGCTATGTGAGACCCCTACCGGAAACAGGGATCATAGACTACCTTGGAAAGCAGACCGATTCATTTATGGTTTGGCTCAGTGGACTGACAGCCGACCAGCAGAAATGGGCTTACGCCGATGGGAAATGGACTGTTGCTGAAGTAGTGGGGCACATCATCGATACCGAAAGGGTATTCGCCTTTAGGGTCATGTCCATTGCGAGGGGCGAAACCGGGGCACTGCCGGGATTTGATCAAAACGCCTATGTAGAGCAGGGGAGGTTTAACGAGAGAGATTTTCGTTCATTGGTAGATGAGTTCGAGTTCTTAAGACAATCTAACCTCGTCATGTTGAAATCACTGGATGATCAAGGTATCGCCAATACAGGCAATGCCAATGGAACGACCATGAGCCTGTGTACGATCGTTTACATAATGGCAGGTCACCTTAACCACCATATGAATATCTTTAAAGAAAAATATAAGCTATGAGTTTAGTTATCAGATTAGTATTATCTGCCGTGGGCGTATTGATAGCCGCTTACATAATACCCGGAGTTGATGTTGATGGTTTTTTTGCTGCCATAGTGGTCTCGGTAATTCTGGGCATACTGAATTGGACAGTAAAGCCGCTTTTGATTCTTTTTACATTGCCGCTGACGTTCCTAACGCTGGGTTTATTCTTACTCGTGATCAACGCATTGATCATCTTGCTTGCTGACGCAATCGTGCCAGGGTTTCAAGTCGATGGCTTCTGGTGGGCCTTATTATTTAGCCTCGTGCTAACCGTGCTTAACTCCTTCTTTCAGGATCTTTCAGGAGAAAAGCGAAACTAGTTCGACTTTCTATTCGGCCATATTCAGTGCTTCATTCAGCAGCGACTTATCGCCGGTCATCTGCCAGTAGACCAATGAGGTAGGGATCATACCACATTTGTTGAACTCATCCATGAATTCACTCATGCTGAACTCACCATTTCGCTGGCGTGCGTATTCTGCTATAATCTTCTCAACTTCCAGCTTACCTATGTTGTAACTGGTGCCGTAAGCTGGCTGTCGAAGGTAAAATTGCTCCTCATGCTGAATGGTGCCACCATCTGCGGGTAATAGTCCCCAGGGCGTCCATTTTGACGCAAACTTTGTAGCGCCATCAAAGTCCAGCTCCAGGCCGTGCTGATAAAGCCCGGCCAGTCCTCTGGCCGCCCGCTGAGCCAGAAGTATCCAAATCAACTCCCGGGATCTCGGCTTGTCATCAAGAAAGCCCGCATGCATCATCATTTCCTCCATCCCGGTTGCCATGCCCTCCGCTCGGCTATCGAAGATGTTATACAATAGTGGTGTGGCTCGAATAGGTGAGGGGTGTGGTTCTTCACGCATTCTTGCAAGGTCTATCCAGTGATAGTCATGTGTTCGCATGATGATAGGGTCGCGGTAGCCAATTTCTGCGAAGAAGCCTCTGATGCCATCGAATGGCACAAATTTGTTGACTCGTGCTCTGAGCGCGGGCTCCATGTAGTCCTTTATGGGTACAATGTCAGCCTTTTCAAAGAACTCCAGATACTCATCAATGGCAGCATTGAATAGCCTGTCATATTCTTCCGGATCTGTAATCTTTTCAAGTTTTGGGAGGTCTTTATTTCTCTGCTCTTCCAGTCTGAGAGATGCATGAGATCGGTGAAGTTCGCGCCTCATCAGCACCTCCTCATCTCTCCAGCTATAAGGAAGCAGATGTACCTTTTGCAAATTCCAGCTGTAGTTGTCTTTTCCAACTCCTGAGGTACCGGTCTTTGAAGTCGACTGGCCTTCAAGCCAAGTGGCTAAGTCGTTTGACGCTTCTATGGCCTCCCTTGCTGCCATTGCCAGTTGTGGATGATCACTCTCAACGGATATGGCCAGGCGTTCAAGGTTTTCACTTTGCTCGCGAATACTTCTCGTACCTGTGATCCATAGATCTTTAGCATTGCCCGTCAAGTTCTTTTTGGCTTGCTCATAGAGTGCTGGAGCTGACTGGAGGCGAGTGGCGATAGAGGCGGCATCTTCAGCACTCAAAGGTTGATCGAAATAGGCGTATTCGATATTACCATGAATGTTTGGGCCTTCTCTTTCGGGTACGTCAGTCTTGCCGGGATAGAACCATACGTAGAATGCCGGATCCCGAAACCAGGGCTGCTTCACGCGGTGTGCAAAATCCAACCCGTTCATTTCAGCCCATACGAGGTACCAGTCTATTTGCTCCTCGATACTCCAACCCGCTGTGTCAAAAGCATCAAGTTTGGCTTGCCATGTGGCGAGTTCGGCATATTGCAGATCCATTGCCGACTTGGAGTAGTCAGGTACTCCTTCCTTCATTTCAGGATTGTGAAACTCTCGCCAATCAAAGAAGAAGTTGACCAGCTCAGTATGCGTAGAAGCCGAGAAATCAACTTGCACCTGGGTAGATCGTTCTTCTTGATCGCTTGGCGCACAAGCAAATAATAGTACTAAGAGTGAGAGTAGAGTGGAAGAGTAGCGCATAATATTAACTATAATTTAATAGCTAATTAAGCACCTCTCTATTCTGATGGAAGCTAAATTCTTTGAATGGTATGAGGACTTAAGAATGACCTAACGAAACCTAAGGCTATCGTTTTCCTTTCTTATATCGTTTTTTAGTGGATCTCCTTTGCTTTCCAAACTTGCGTTTGTTGCGCATTTGCGTCTTTTTCCTCTTGACATTCGGGAGCTTCTTATTATTGCTATAGCGAGCACTCGGCGACTTGTAGCTATTGATCTTCTTGATGTTCTTCTTCTGAGCTGTGCTAGCGTTGCTTGAACCTATTTTTCCAGGCTTTTGGGTATTAAGTGCCTTGCGTCGATAAGAGACGGCCGCCTTGTAGTCTTCCCTAAACCGTTCCTGATAGTTGTAGTTGGAGAAATCAAACCGAAGGGCGATCTCATTAGTACTTCCCAGGTTCACATTGCCATTGGAGATTTCGTAGGTGTACCCCAGCATTATCTTTTTAGCGAGCTTTACCGAGGCGGTCATGCTGATGATATCATTTTGCCGGTAGGCGCCACCGAGCATGACGGCATCATCATACGTATAGTAGAGGCCCGCATTCCAAAGTGAGTTGGTGGCTGAGCTCACATAGTTGAAAGTCGGTTCCAGGATGTCCCTGCGATCTGCAAAAGGAATGAGGCCTGAAGCCATCACCGAATAGTAGCCATCAAAAAGGATGTTGCTTTCATTGGTAAACCAGTTTTGCACTAGTCGATTGGCGGCCAGGCCGAGCTTGAAATACTGATGCTGGTAATGCATCCCAAATGAAAAATCGAGTCCATTCTCAGTTCGCATTTGACCAAAAATAGGATCATCTGAACCTGAGTCGAAGTTGATCTCGTTGAAGTCAAAATTCACCCCTGTGTAATCTGCCGATAGTCCGAAAGACAGGTTGTTGTAAGAAGAAAAATTGATGTGGTAGGCCATAGCGGCCGAAGCATAAGTACGCTGTACAAAGCTGAACTTATCTGTAAAAATGCTTGCTCCTGCACCTAATCTGTGATTGGCCAGAGGTGTATGAAAACTCACAAAGTTGTTGGCGATAAGATTATCAAAGGTCTGGCGATGCGAAAAGGTCATCGACCCATAAGTGTGACCCGCAACTGCAGGGTTGTAGAAGAACGAATTGGTTAGCTTCTGAGTGAAGATTGGGACGTCCTGCGCAAAGCTCAGACTTGCCCAGGTGATTGCGATAAATAGTGCTAGTAACTTCTTCACTACTTCAATATAGTTATTGATTCCATAAACTTGTTGCCATCAGCCAAAACCAGCACACAAATGTAAGCTCCCTCGTCCAGCCTTGCGAAATCGTCCGAGACACTGATATTATCATTGCTGAAATCTCTGATTGTCATTACCGGTTTTCCATTTCGTTCTGTTATAGTCACTGTATGTGCTCCTGGATATAATTCCAGATTTTCGATGTAGAGTCTATCATTTTCACCATCGCCATTTGGCGTAATCAGATTCCTGATAAGTGGATCAGTACCTGACTCCCGCACGGGTAGCCATGAAGTAGCGGCTATTTCGGAGTTCACATCATTTTCATTGATACCAAAGGCGTAAATAAAGTGATCCAAAGAGGACAATTCGTTCGTAAACACGATTAATTCCAAATATTCTCCATTGAGATTTGCGTCGAAACTTGAAAACTGAACAGCATCTCCATCATCCGTCACAATGCCATTAAGTATGGCCGCTGTAGTGATATTGGGCTGCTCTTCGTTGTAAATGGCATAATGGATGACCAAGCTTTCTTCATTGGAAGAGCTGTACTGCAGGTCGATCTGAAGTGATTCGATATTCAACACGGCGATCGGGTCAATTGTCGGCGGCCCTTTGGGTGTGATCCATGGCAGTGAGGAAACATCTGACAGGTTGCCATCCTGATCCTCCTGAACCAGATGGACGTAATAAGCGGTCAGGTAGCTCAGCCCTTCAGCGGGTAGGTTCTCGACCACTAGTTCATCCACTACCGTAATATCGAACACACCATTTCCAAAATTTTCAGAGCCTCCGGTCTTGAGTTGAATTTCTGAAGGTACTGCCGCACTATTGGTCATCACCCAGTACATTTTCCCGGTTTTATTAGACTGATACTGCAGGTCAATGGACAATAGCTCATTGATGCCGACGATTTCAAGGTTGGATAAGTCAGCCGGTGGATCCAGTACGTTAACGTCCACTTCAAAGTCTTCTATAATTCGGACGATGTTGCCAAAGCTATCCCGGAGGCTACCATCGGTAGGCGAATAGGAGAGTAGCACCCTGTCTGATTGAACCAGGCTGCCATTGAGATTGAGCGCAAGCGTAACTTCATCAATAGCCTCTACAGAACTCAACGATAGTCGGCTACCAATAAACTCAAGCGAAAATCCATTCAGATCATCATAAACCAGCGCTTCATCAAATACCAGGGTGATCTGCGAGGGTGTGGCATTGACTACCTCAGCTGATAGCAAAGTCGGCGCTTTACCATCTGCCTCCCACGTTCTTACTTCGATGGCGCTTTGCACCCCGGCTACATCTTCGGCGAATAGGTGGATGTCAAACATCTGATTGTTGGCCAGGATCAATGGCGCAATGGTCTGAGACAGCAGCACGTCGACATTGCCGATAGGAAAGCTGGAGAAACCTGAATTATTGCCTGTACCCGCTTTGATCTGAGCAGTAGTGAAGCTACCACCTGTTGGAGCTGCAAGCCAGTAGATAGTGCCCCCTTTATCGACCTGATAGCTGATATCAATACTTTCTACTCCGTCGATACCGGTGATCTCCACATTGGAGAGTACCGGTGGTACGGTTACCACATTGTTAGTTACAGGCAGATCACTTATTGCCGCAAGACTATTAAGCGCACCATCTACAATCTCATTTCCGGTAGGGGTATAGCTTAGCGTCAGCTGATCTTCCTCCACAATCGGTCTACTGAGTGTCACTTCGAGTAGTGTAGGACTAATCAATACAAAAGTAGATGTGGTGAGCGCCGCACCCTGGGCATCAGTGATACTGAGGCCGGCGATAGCTGATGCAGTGACATCTTCAGAGATCGTGATGCTGACTTTGGTCGGATTGTCAGTGGTGACTACCGCGCTATTGATCTCCGGTGCTACACCATCGGCCGTCCATGAGACGGACTGGATGGGTGATGGCTCACCTGATGCGTCTTCCGCTATCGCAAATAGATAGTAGGTGATCCCATGTGCAAGTCCAGTAGCCTGAATGCTTGACTCAACAGCAGTGGTGGAAGTAACGGTGATACTGTCAATGCCAAATCCTCCAATGTTTTGACTGGAGAATGCCGCGAGAATAGGAGTGGTACTCGTATCCAGAATCAGCCACTTGAGCTTTCCTGTCTTATTGGAAGTGTGACTGATGGTGATGCCATTGGCTTGATTAATCTGCGTCAGTGCCAGATCGAGTGTTATGTCGGAAGATCCACCTGTATTGAGAGGTATCTTTTCCACGAAGCTTGCCATAGCATTAGTAGCAACGTCTGAGAAGCTGCCGGAGGCGCCATCATAGTTGACATATAGTGTGTCAACATCAGTGAGCTCTGAACTCAGGGTAAGTCCAAAATTAAGCGTAGGGCCGGTTGCGCCACTTGAAAAAGGTACCGTTGCACCGTCATCGTCTGTCAAAGTGATACCTGCCACTACATCGAAGACCAACTCCTCGCTAAACACCAACGAAACAGTCGTGGGCGTATTCGGATCGATGGTAGCACTGGTTATCACCGGAGCTGTTTTATCGGCCGTCCAGCTGAGCTGCTCTACAGAGGAGAAGTTGCCATTTTCATCTTCATGAACCAGATACAGCTGATAGCGCGTGGAGTCGCCTAGGGAGCTGCCGGAGATACTCTGCTGAACAAGCACATCTGCTGTGGTGATATTGAAACTACCACTACCATTAGTTGCAGCGCTGGCGCTCTTGATTGCAGCCGCTTCGGGGATTACACCGGTCAGGTTGATAATCCAATAAACGGTACCGGTCTCATCAGCTTCCAGTTCAATATCCACACCATTGGCTTTATCCACCTGCGTGATCGCAACATTGGATAGGAATGCGGCCGTCGGATCCGCTGTAAAGGTGATGGGTACAGACCCGCTGGTACCACCAGAGCTGATTTGCTCGGCAGGATCTTCGAAACCATTGATGCTGTTTACATCAATAAATGCCCTTACGCTAATGGCTTCTATGACTGTGTTGGTTACTTCTACACTGGCCAGTCCCAGACCATTGGTCGTGACTGTCGTAGTGCCGGGGGACCCTGATAGGCTCGCACTGCCTGTAGCGATAAATTGAACTTCAATACCGGCCTGAGTGATATTACGTCCGCTGACATCTCTCACCTGGACACTAACGGTAATGGCAGAACTGCCGTCAGCCACCGTAGAGGGGCCACTTCCGGAGATAACTGACCCTGTAGCTGCAACACTAGGATTACCGATGACATAGTCGATCAACTGGGGAGTAACACCGCCAGACGCTGTGGCATCAGGTACATCATCGTAATCAGTATCTATTTGAGCAACAACCGATAGCTGCTCTATTTCACTGTTAGCGAGTCGTACTGTGGCCAGACCTGTGCCATCAGTAACTACGGTCATGCTGCCACTGGCATCCGGTACTACACTGTTGGGATCAATGAAGATGTCTGTGTCGTTATTAGTAGTGCCTTCGGTGGCAGTGAACTCTACTGCTATGCCGGCGGTGGGAATGTTTTTACCTGCACCATCTTTGACCTGTACAGTGAGCGTTTCATAGCTGACCCCATCTGCGGCGATACCACCTGAGCCCTGGCGGGCCAGGACTGACTCAGACCCATCTGGGGTTAATGGCCAGCCACCTTCAGTGTAGAGGTCAGTGATTTCTTGTTGGGTAAGGGCACGGCCATACATGCGGATGTCATCCAACAATCCGTTCCAATAAGCTCCACTACTGCCTGATCCAATGAAAATATTATAACTGGAGAATTCTTTGAAATCAGTAGTTGGAGATTGATTTTCTAAGACACCATCTATGTAGAGTTGTAAATCATCTCCGTCAAATGTCACTACAGCATTATGCCAGGAATTGTCAACAATAGCGGAAGTACCATTAACAACTTCATATTCATTAGTAGCCACGCCATTTCTTATGAGTGTCCTGGCGTTAGTCTGATCAACAGCCACCAGGCCCAAATATCCAGATATATCGAGCATCAGTGCATAGCTGCTAGTAAAGTCGTTATCAGTTCGAAACCATACTGAAGTCGCAAAAGCGTCTTTTAATTCAATATTACTTGCGGATATAAAATCATCCAGCCCATCAAAACTGTAAGCCCGATCAGCATTTCCGAAGCGATCAGCGCTTAGCGTGGCACCTCCATTAGGCGTGCCATTATTGCCATTACCCGAAGCGTCATTGGCATTGCCATTGAAAGGATAGTAGGCGATCATGTCGGGTAGTACGGTAACCGTCACCAGCCAGCTCTGCGAGGTGAACTGATCTTCCGCAAGTACCTTATAAATCAGAGGGTTGGTGAAGTCGTTGACAGAAACAGCACTAGTCTGATCTATCGCGCTTATTGTTGCGGTAGCGCCAGCTGAGAGCTCGAAGGTCGCTACCAACGCAGCGGGGTCAGTGTCGAACTGCACCTCGATATCGACGATATGATTATCAAGATCAATTAATGCATCGCCAGATTGGCCGGGTACGCTAAAGCTGATGATATCAGTGTCTTCCGATAGGAGCGGCCAGCCATTTTCTCGATACAGCTCATCTACTTTGACTTCATCTATCACATAACTGAATATCCTGACATCATCAATGGCACCATCGAAGAAGTCAGTGCCACCGCTGAACCTACTGTAGCCAAGAACCAGATCAGTCCAACCTGTGAAACCCATTTGCCCGGTGTACTGAAGTTGGTTGTCCACATAGATGGTCGTTGCTTGTGTGGCACTTCCGGTCACCACCATATGGTGCCAGCGAACATTGTCATTGAATGCTACGCTGTAGGACTCAAAGGCATTTGGACTCTGCTGCCTGAGCTGTACCACATCGATCTTGCTCGCCTTGAGTCGGGTAGTGGAGTGCGCTGTAGTGCCGCCATCTGTGTTGTAGAGGTAGTAGATACTTTGTAAGTCAGGGCTGTTATTAGCTGTGGTGATGGTATTGGCTTTGAACCAGAAGCTAGCGCTGAACTCTGTAGAGCTTGCGCCTGATACATCGATAAAGTCATCTATGCCATCAAAAAGATAGGCACTGTTGGGGTTGCTAAAGCGGTCTTCTGTCAACGCAATACCTCCATTGAGGGTACCATCATTTCCTTTTCCCGATTGGTCAAGTGCATCACCTGAGAAGGGCAGGTCTACCACGATACCATTATCAACTGTGACAGTCACTGTCCAGTTTTCCACTGTCAAGCCATCTTCGGAAGTGATCTCATAAGTTACGGGGTTGGTATAGTCATTTGCGGTAGCGCCGCTGGTCTGTACTACACCAGCTACTCTGGCGGTAGCTCCGGTAGATAAAGTGAAAGTAGGCGTGAGGGGAGTGGTAGTCAGATCAGTTCCAAAGGCAACAAAAATATCAACGGTATTGGCTGCCGTATCAATGTCAGCTTCCTGTACCTGGTTGGCTAAGCTAAACTCATTGATGTTGGTGACATCCCAGCCACGCTCGTTATAGAGATCTCGTACTTCGGATGCGTCAAGAGATCGGCTAAAGACCTTCAAATCATCGATGGTACCATTTGCAAAACGCGCTGTGCTAGGCAGAGTCGCAAAAGAGCCAATGTTAAGGGGACCATTACCCACGAATAGATTGCCGGATGCGGCCTGAGTATTGTCAAGGACACCATCTACATAGATACTCAGTGTCGCACCATCATAGGTGCCGAGTATGTGATGCTGCTCACCGTCATCCACTCTGGTGACTCCTTCGGCAAATTGAGGAAAGGACTGAGAACCAAACTCCACAACCCCCGGATTTGGTCGACCTGTCCCAAATACATTGAGCAAGTAGTCAATAAAGCCGTCTTCACCTTTATGAATGATGGCTTGGTCATCAATTGTCTCGTTAAGTTTTACCCAAGCCGACAAAGTGATGTCGTCTGTGAGTTGTAATGTGGCATTATTGGGGACGTTGATTTCGTCATTGCCACCAAATGTATAGGCGGAGTTGGCATCTCCAAATCTATCGGCCGTGAGGGTTGGTCCTTGTAGTGTTCCGTCGTTTCCCTTTCCAGAAAGGTCACTAGCATCTCCATTGAAAGGCATATCTACGATCAGACCATTGTCGACTGTCACAGTGACTGTCCAATCTTCCACGGTCAACCCATCTGAAGAGGTGATCTCGTATATAACGGCGTTCGTATAGTCATTTGCGGTAGCACCGCTTGTCTGTATTGTACTCGCCACGCGTGCTGTGGCCAAAGGAGATAACCTAAAAGTAGGGGTGAGACTGGATGGGTCTGTACCGAAGTTGACAATGATGTCTACCGTGTTAGCCGCTGTATCGATGACCGCTTCGGAGTACTCTTCAGCAAAGCTAAATTCATTGATATTTGTGACATCCCAGCCATCGGTGTTGTAGAGTTCGAGTATTTCGGTCGCATCCAATGCACGTCCATAAATCTTCAGATCATCCAATTGACCGTTGAAGTTCAGCGTGGCGTCAAAGTTGGTTCCAATGATGACATTATTAGTGCCACCGGATAAATCAATAGTCCCTGCATCCGCATTGCTTGCCACCAACTCCCCGTTCAGATAGAGGTTCAGATCGTTACCATCAAAGGTGAGAGCGGCCATATACCAAAGGTCAGGTGACAAAGTGACCGGATGAAGGGGTGTGCTAAAACTGCCGTTGATTCTAAGAACTCCTATCAACTGCTGATCTACCAACGCCAGTGCTCCGACACCTTCTATGTCTATCATCTGCCGTGTACCACCAGCGCCCCCTTCGGGAAACTTAAACCAGTTGACTACCGTAATGGTCTCAGGCTCAACGTCAAAGCCACTTACCAGCATGTTGTCATCACTGCCATCAAAGCTGTAGGCCTGATTGGAATTTAAAAACCTGTCTTGCACCTGAGCAGGCCCTCCATTAGCAGTAGCGTCAAAGCCATAGGCGGAAAGGTCGGCCGTACTTCCTCCCACAAAATCGTATTGGGCAATAGGGCCATCAAGGAGTGTATTTCTGAGCAGGGATATGGTACCTGCTGCCCCTGCTACCGCAATATCGATAGCTCCATCACCATCAAGGTCTCCAATCGCCAGTAGTTCTCCATTGTTAGAGGGGTAGTCTATTCGAGTCGCCAGGCTACTGCTATTGATCGTACCCGAAATAGCCTGATTTTGGAATACAGATATACCACCTCCTGTCGAAGCGACCACTATCTCAGGTTTGCCGTCTCCACTTAAGTCACCAATGGCCAATTGAAACGAGCCAGAAGGTAGCGCGAAGCTGACGGGATTTTCCAGATTGATGTTGCCAATAGAAGAAGTATTGCGGTAGAGATAGAGTTGATTGTTGGACTGGCTGGATGCCACTACATCCAACCTTCCGTCACCATCGATATCGGCCAATTCCAGTCCCCAGGGATTGTTGCCTGTCGACTTAGCTTCGGGAGCTTCAAAGGAGAAGGTCAAACCCGTAGTTTCATTGAGCATGGAAGTGACGGTCACGTCATCTCGGTTTCCCGTGACCACATCAAAAAGGCCGTCCCCATCCAGGTCACCTACCGCAATAGAAATGGCATCACTTCCTGAAGTGAAATTTTCAGCTGCAGAAAAGGATCCTGTGGTCAATGCGCCTACCGTAGAAGTATTTGTGAGTATCTGAAATAACGTATTGCCATTGAACGTGGTAGTCAGGTCAGGCTTTCCATCCAGATTGAGGTCTCCTATAGCCAGTTCTTCACTGGAGGCATTAAGTGATATGTCTGCCCTGGTATCGAAGGTACTTGCATCAAAGCTACCTACACCAGCGTTGTTTCTAAAGAAGCCGACGGATACACTGGAAGCATGATTACTAACCAAATCCAGCTGGCCGTCCCGATCGAAATCAGCCGCGCTCATCCAAACAGGATTACCGCCTGTTGATCGCGTGTTAGCAGCTTCAAAGGAAGTTGGATCTAAAGTACCGGCACTGGCGATGTTTCTGTAGAGAGCTACTGCAGCACTTCCTTGGCTTAGTGCCGCCATGTCTAATTTACCGTCAAGGTCTATATCTGCCAGCACCAATGATCTTGGGCCCGCTACACCAGTAATATTGACTGGAGCCTCAAAACTATTGGCATCCAGTGTGAAAGTGGCGGGCAGACTCGGTGAGAACTTAAGTGGACTATACGCTATTAGATCATTGGCTAATACACTAATAAAATCATAAGTAGCACCTACCGGAACGGTCACGGTTAGTTCGGTCTCACCGGCAGCTGTGACTGTTGCTTTGGCTCCACCGAAATAGACGATATTGTTGGCAGGCGTTGGGTCGAAATTGGTGCCAGTGATGGTCACCGAGGTACCTACAGGCCCTGAAATAGGGGTAAAGGAGGTAATGGTTGGCAGTATATCTGCTAATGTGTAGAGCACGATGTTGCCATTGGTAAAATCTGCTGCAGCGATATCAAGTAATTCATCTCCATTGAAATCTCCAACTACAGCTGATCTAAAGCCACCGCCTGTTTCAAGTACTTGCTCTGAAAAGGTTTGATTCCCATTATTAATATATACTGCGAGCGTGATTCCTCCACTCGTGGCTGTTCCGACAACATCAACGTCACCGTCTCCATCAATGTCACTGGCATGCACACCAAAAACACTGTTCATATTGGTTGTAATCACATGCTCAGTGAATGACGAACCGTTACTTTGATTTTCTAGCCACGATATCTTATTTGGGGAAAATTCGGAAGTGGTGAGCACATCCATGTCACCGTCCTTGTCCATGTCCGCTATGAATACCTCGTGGGGGAAATTAAGGCCTGACACCACAAGATTGCTACTAAAACTGAGATCGCCATTGTTTCTCAACCACACTACCTCATCGTCTCCTCTTATCGACAAGATTAAATCAGTGAGACCGTCATTGTCAATATCTTCGGCAACTACAGAGTTGGGGAAATCGATACCGCTGATTATTGTTATCCTACTGAAATTGTTCTGTCCATCATTGATAAACCCGTACACTTCGTCATTGCTATGCGCTGTAACCACTATATCAATATCTCCATCCTGATCAAGATCGGTGGCTACACTAGTACCATATCTTGAACTGGCTTGATTGTCAAGTATGGTTTCACTGAAATTCTCATTGCCATCGTTGACGAATAAACTTGTTTTGCTATCAAAGTTAGCGATGACATCCAGATCTCCATCCAGATCTACATCGCTAAAAATAGCGTCGGTAGTGCCGCCTTGAGCTGTGACTATGGAGTTTTGTGTGAAAGTGCCTGTGCCGTTATTTTCATACCAGGCTATGCGATCTACGGTGACTGCCGCGCTCAACAAATCATTATCTCCATCATTATCAATATCACCGATAGCCACATTGGTAAGCCCCGTTTCACCTGAGATGACATCTGATTCACTTATAAACCCGACAACATTGAGAGAACCAATAATTTGAAGTCCAACCTCAGCGGATAAACCATAGTCATTGGTAACAGAGACTTTTAGTTTTTGAGCTGTGATATCCGGTATTGTAAATTTCAACCTACTATGACTTGCCTCATCAGGCACAACATCCTGACCATTGATCGTCACGACTGTATTGGGCTCGCCGAAATGCTTGCCGGTGAGGGTGACCTGACTACCTACCGGTGCTGCCGGGGGGTGTACGCTGTGGACGATCGGGGTACCCCAATTGTTTTCGGTGTATATCGCTACAACTTCTTCCTGAGAGAGGGATCTATTATAAAGGCGAATGTCATCAGCCGCACCTGTGAAGTTGCCTAGTGCTGGTGCTTGGCTTGAATTCCTGGTAATTCCAAAGTAAAGGTCGGTGACGTTACCACTGAAAGTTCCCGAATTGGGACGACTATGGAAAACCTGACCATCATAATACACCACTATGGTTTCTGTATCACCATTGTGGGTGGCCACCACATGATGCCATGTCTCATCAAAATAGGCTGGTGCTCCGCCTACATCGTATAATCCGTTTGAGTTCACCCAATTCGTACCAAACCGATCTCCAACAGGATCGGCAAACATGCTGAATCCATCATCGGAGGCTATGATGTGGCCGCCACTGGTGGTCTTGTACCAGAATGAAGTCGTAAAGCTTTGATTGTTTCCCATTGGGGATGCCTGTATAGAACTAGAACCATCGAAAAAAGCAGCAGCATTCGCAGTGCCAAAGCGGTCATTCGTGAAGGTTGCACCACTATTTACTCCATCATTCCCATTCCCGCTTTCATCATTGGCATTGCCATTGAAGGGGTAGTAGGCCTGCTCTCCGGCACTGTTCTGATACCAATAGACGCGATTACCACTGGCGGCCGTGGTGAGCACGTCCATGTCCCCATCACCATCAACGTCGGCAGGGTAAACGGATCTTGCACCGCTGGCACTGGTGCTAATAACTTGCTCTGTGAAGCCCTGACTTCCATCATTCTCGTACCAGGCGACCTTGTTATCATTGAGCGAGGCACTCAATACGTCGATATCACCATCACCATCCATATCTGCCGAATGGACGTAGCGTGCGGTGTTGGCATTGGTGCTGATGACACGCTCAGTAAAACTCTGGCTACCGTCATTCTCATACCAGGCGATTTTATTGGCTGTGCCGGAGGCACTCAGTACATCCAAATCTCCATCACCATCCATATCGTCCGCATGTACGATCCTGGCACCAGTGGCATTGGTGCTGATGACCCGCTCGGTAAAACCTTGACTACCATCATTTTCATACCATGCGATCTTGTCATCTCCTGCGCTGGCGCTCAAGATGTCCATATCACCATCCCCATCTACATCCCTTGCAATGGCAGAGATAGCGCCAGTGGCATTGGTGCTAATGGTGCGCTCCGTAAACCCCTGGCTGCCATCATTTTCATACCAGGCGAT
>CAYGOT010000084.1:0-22168 GCA_964351595.1 uncultured Roseivirgaceae bacterium
GGCTGAAGAACTAGGAGCTGAACAGACTTACTTTACTCATATCAGTCATCGGCTGGGTAAACACAAGGAGATTTCGAAGGAACTACCTGAAGGTGTTTTTTTAGCTCATGATGGTTTGAAGGTCAAATTGTAATGCACCTCAATTATCATTTCCTCAAACATCTTGTCGATGAACTAAACGAAGTTCTTGTTGGTAAGAGCTTTGTCGAGTGCTACAGTCAAAATAAAGATGAACTGATATTTGAGTTGGGTAGCAAGAATAATTCTTACTGTATCAGAGCTTATCTCAGTGGAAGCTTTAGCTGTCTGTCATTCCCTGAGGCCCTTCATCGAGCCAAGAGAAATTCGATTGACCTATTTCCTGAGATAATTGGGGAAAGCGTAGAAGGCATTTCGATCATTCCAAATGACAGGAGTTTTAAAATGCGGCTTTCATCTGGATATTCTCTCCTATTCAAGCTGCATGGCAATCGCTCTAATATCATCCTTTATCAGGAATCTCAGTTTTTGGGCATGTTTAATAATGCGCTCAAGAAAGATGAGCATTTGATAGAAGCTGCTATCGCAAAACCGACAGAGATTAATGAGCGCGACTGGCTAAACAAGCCCGATTTGCGCTCGGCATTCCCCACTTTTGGCCCCCGGGTAGCTCAATACCTAAAGCGTACGGGGTTTGAGAATCTCACGCCTGAAAAGCAATGGTCACAGATTGCTGACCTGTTGACCTCATTCGAGAATCCGCTCTTTTTCATCAACGAGGAAAATGGCATGCCTTTTCTTTCACTTTTTCAACAAGGCAACCTCCTTTCAAAACACCATTCAGCGATAGAGGCTACCAATGCCCTCAGCAAGTACTATCACCAGACTTACCTATTCGAAAGAGATAAGAACAAACAACTGCAGCAGCTAAAGTCGGCTCAACAGAAAGCGAACAAGTACATTCGAAATACCGAGCAAAAAATGACTTTGCTATCGCAAAAACGGCCGTTCGATGAGATTGCCAACATCATTATGGCCAACCTCCATGCGATTCCTAAAGGTGCATCGAAGGTCGAATTATTAGACTTCTATACTAATGAGCCTGTAGAGATAAAACTCAAACCCGATGCTACCCCACAAAAGCAGGCCGAGCAATACTATCGCAAATCAAAAAATCAGTCAAAAGAGAAAGAAAACCTGGAAGCAAACCTTAGACAGAAAGTAGATGAGGCGGAAAACCTGCAATTGCTTATTGATGAGCTCTCAACCATTTCCGATAGGAAGCAACTAAATCAATTCATCAAGGCGCATAGTGCTGAACAAGTCCATGGGAAGAATGAAATTCGTTTGCCGTTTTATCGGCATGATATAGATGGATTCGAAATCAGAATTGGAAAATCCGCCAAGGACAATGATCTGATGCTCAGACAATTTGCTCATAAAGACGATCTTTGGCTTCACGCTCGCGATGTTGCAGGTAGTCATGTGCTTATTAAGCATCAAAAAAATAGGGAAATCAAGCCACGTCTTATCGAACAGGCCGCCCAGCTTGCAGCATTCTATTCAAAAAGAAAGCACGATACGCTTGCCCCGGTCATCTATACACCGCGCAAGTTTGTCAGAAAAGCAAAAAACCTGCTTCCGGGGCAGGTTTTAGTTGAAAAAGAACAAGTGGTGCTTGTAAGGCCCTCAAATGAACCTAACCCGTCACATTGATCTTTATCATGTTGGTGTGGGTCTTCCAGTGAAGCGGCATAGACGCAGTATTGATGTATACATCACCAGTGAAAAGATGACCCCTCTCTACTAAAATCTCCTCCAGATGGTCAAAAGTATCATCGATCCCTTCCATTTTATCATAATGGAATCCGCGGATACCCCATACAAGGTTCATCGCACGCAACAAAGGCTTTTTGTCTGTGAAAATGAAGATGCTGGCTTTAGGTCTATGGCTGGCAAGCTTATAGCCCGTGTAGCCAGACTTGGTCATTCCAATAATCGCTTTGGCCTCCACGCTCATGCTCAAGCGACATGCGGCTCTTACCAGCTTGTCATTAAGTCTGGTTAGTGAATCCTCTACGCCTTCATCATGGAATTTGTTGTAGATGTCAGTCGAATGATCTTCCACAGCTTTGATAATATTTGCCATGGCCTTTACCGCCAAAACCGGGAACTGACCTGAGGCCGACTCTGCAGAAAGCATCACGGCATCTGCACCGTCTAGTACACCATTAGCAACATCATTGGTCTCGGCTCGTGTTGGTCTTGGATTGTCGATCATGCTCTCAAGCATCTGAGTAGCAATGATCACCGGCTTTCCAGCTCTATTGCATTTCTCTACAATCCTTTTTTGTTGCAGAGGTACGTCCTGCATTGCAATTTCAACTCCCAGGTCTCCTCTGGCGACCATCACTCCATCAGTTGCATCTATGATTTCATCAATATTCTTTATAGCCTCTGGTTTTTCAATCTTGGCAACCACCAAAGTTTTCTTTCCAGCCGCTTTTATTTTTTCCTTCAGGTGGTGAATATCCACCGCTGACCTAACAAAAGAAAGTGCTATCCAGTCAATCTCCTGTGTCAGACCGAACGCCAAGTCCTCCTCATCCTTATCCGTTAAAGAAGCTGCCGATACCCTAGTATCGGGCAAGTTGATCCCTTTTCGTGATTTCAACGAGCCACCATGGATAATTCTGGTAACTACCTCATCGTCTTTGGTACTTTCCACCCTTAGCTCAAGTTTCCCATCATCGATCAGTATAGTATCTCCTACATTGACATCATTAGGAAGTGCCTTATAGGTAGTGCTGATAATCTTCTCATCACCTTCCACCTCTTCACGTGTAGTTATTATCAATTGCCGACCTTGCTCGATCTGAACCTCACCGCCCTTTATCAGATTGGTTCTGATCTTTGGCCCTTGCAAGTCCTGAAGTAGCGCAATGTTGGTTCCCAGTTCACTATTAATCTCCTGAACAAGGTTAATTACCTTCAAATGATCAGCATGAGTACCATGAGAAAAATTCAAGCGGAAAACATCGACTCCCGCCTTTACCAAATTAATAAGGGTCTCCTTATTATTACTTGCAGGCCCTACGGTAGCTACTATTTTGGTCTTGTTAAACAGTATTGTATTATCCATTTTACAGTATTAAATTCTCTTTGTCTTTTAGCTTTTCGATATCGATATATGTCGAATACTGGATGGCTGCAATATTTTTCAGCTCACCCATGAAATTTTGCTGGTCAAAAGTATCATATTTATCGTCGACAGTGATAAGATATTGGAATTGATCAAGGTCATTGACCAAATATACTCGCGTGCCAACCCTATCTACTACCAGGCGATTATTCAATAACCGAATGATAGTGTGCTCGGTTTCAAAAACAAAGTTCGATATGGTCAATACTGACTGTCCCTTCAATTCAATCTCAATATCATCTTGCTTTATCAAATGGAGTTGTGTCTGTTGATTTATCCACCATGCTACCTTGTATTCCGGTAGGGAAGAAATCACTCCAATCAAGCCCAGGTTGTACGCGAAAGAGGAAGCTAACTTATTCTTCTTCATAAAAATACAAGTAATTGATTTTCAGTTATTAAGGCCATATCTAATACCATCATTATGCTCTCTATGTGCAATTTAAGATTGATTGTTTTTTTTGCCATTATTGCGATTAATGTATTTCTTTGCACTGAATTTTTAAACCAAACACTAAAATAATGTCAGAAATAGCACAGAAAGTAAAGGAGATTATCATCGACAAGTTAGGTGTGGAAGAGTCTGAGGTAACTCCTGAAGCAAGTTTCACCAACGACCTGGGTGCTGACTCCCTCGATACTGTAGAGCTCATTATGGAATTCGAAAAGGAGTTTAATATCTCTATCCCGGATGATCAGGCTGAAAACATTGCAACTGTAGGTCAGGCTATCTCATATCTTGAAGAAAACGTAAAGTAAGCACAGTTACTTAATCATTCTAAATGGAATTAAGACGCGTAGTTGTAACCGGCTTAGGTGCACTCACTCCAATCGGCAATACTGTAGAGGAATACTGGAATGGACTGGTGAGCGGAACCAGCGGCGCAGCTGCAATTACGCGTTTTAACGCCGAAAAATTTAAAACGCAGTTCGCCTGCGAAATAAAAAATTTCGATCCTACTCAATACCTGGATCGAAAAGAAGCCCGAAAAATGGATCCAACCACTCAGATCGGCATGATTGTGAGTGACGAGGCGATGCTAGATTCGGGTATCAACCTTGACAAAATTGATAAGAGCCGTGCTGGCGTGATCTGGGGGTCAGGTATCGGCGGCTTACGAACCTTTCACGATGAAGTAGCCTACTTCGCCTCGGGAGATGGTACTCCCAAGTTCAATCCATTTTTTATTCCCAAGATGATCGTGGACATCACCGCAGGGCAGATATCTATGAAATATGGTCTGCGAGGACCCAATTATGCTACTGTATCAGCATGCGCATCATCTACAAACGCCCTAAATGATGCTTTCACCTACATAAGACTTGGTAAAGCTGACATTATTCTTTCGGGTGGATCTGAAGCAGCGGTGGTAGAGGCAGGCATTGGTGGATTTAACGCCATGAAGGCCTTATCAGAAAGAAATGACTCTCCTGAAACCGCATCAAGACCTTATGATAAAGATCGTGATGGGTTTGTATTGGGTGAAGGTGGTGGTGCTATCATCTTAGAAGACCTTGAGCATGCTAAAGCGCGAGGCGCCAAAATCTATGCGGAACTTGTCGGAGGCGGCATGTCTGCGGATGCCTACCACCTAACTGCACCACATCCAGATGGTATAGGTATTATTCAAGTGATGAAGAATGCATTGGAGGATGCTCATCTGGCTCCTTCTGATATTGATTATATCAACACTCATGGCACGTCTACTCCGTTGGGTGATGTGGGTGAGCTGAAAGCTATTCTGAATGTATTTGGAGATCATGCCTACAAACTGAATATCAGCGCGACCAAATCCATGACTGGACATTTACTTGGTGCGGCTGGGGCTATTGAGGCAATAGCCAGCATCATGGCGATGAAGCACAGCAAAATACCGCCGACGATCAACCATTTCACCGATGATGAAAACATCGATCCCGGACTCAATCTAACCTTTCATAAGGCACAGGACAGGGAGGTGAATGTGGCTTTGAGTAATACATTCGGCTTTGGTGGTCACAATACCTCCATTATCTTCAAAAAATTTGAAGATTAGTGCTGTCCAGCTTTTTCCGAAGGTTTTTCAGTTATTTAAAATTCTATACACTTGAGGATAAGAAGCTAGCCGCTTCCATAAAGACTATTGTCGGTAGAAAACCGTACAACCTCTCCTTATATCATCTTGCAATGCGGCACAGTTCAGTCGCAAGAGTGAACAAACAAGGCTTTAAAGTATCTAATGAGCGCCTTGAGTACCTCGGTGATGCCGTCCTGGGGCTAATTGTCGCTCAACTCCTATTCGAAAAGTTTCCTTACAAGGATGAAGGTTTTCTCACTGAAATGCGTTCTCGTATTGTCAACCGGGAATCACTTAACAGACTAGGCAGGAAATTTGGCTTGAAGGATCTTATCAATTACAATCAGTCCTCCAGGTCTAGTATTTCCCACAAGTCGATGTACGGCGATACTATGGAGGCCTTGATCGGCGCAGTATATCTTGATATGGGCTATAGGGCGTGTACTAAATTCGTGGTTGACCGACTCATTGCTAATCATTTCGATCTTGAAGAGCTTGTCAACGCCAATCAGAATTACAAAAGTATCGTTATTGAATATGCGCAGAAGGAAAACAAATCAATCGAATTTGTTGTCAATGAAACAGAAACCGCAGATAAAACGCGCCAGTTTGTCGCTGAGGTCATCATCGATGAAGAAATGATGGCTCAAGGACATGGCTTAAGTAAAAAGAAAGCGGAGCAAGATGCGGCATTAAAAACCTGCGATATTCTAAATCTCAACTAGTCGATGGCCTTAATCAAAATAGGTGGCGCCTGTCTCAACCAAACACCTCTCGACTGGAGTGGTAACATTCGCAATATTCTGGATGCGATAGCGGCTGCTAAGGCTGATGGGGTAGAGATCCTCTGCCTACCGGAATTATGCATTACAGGTTATGGCTGTGAAGACATGTTCCTGAGCGATTGGGTTCCTGCAAAAGCCCAGCTGAAACTCAAGGATATATTACCCCATACAGACGGAATATTAGTCAGCGTAGGTTTGCCTATCCGGCTTGGGCAAAACGTGTACAATACGACCTGTATCCTTAATGATGGTCAAATATTGGGATGCTATGCCAAGCACCACCTGGCCAATGATGGCGTCCACTATGAGCCCCGATGGTTTAGCTCATGGCCAATCGATAAGGTGTCCAGCATAGAATTAGCTGGTTCAAAAGTGCCGTTTGGTTCTATTACCGCAACATACAAAGACATAAAAATAGGCTTTGAAATCTGTGAAGATGCCTGGAGAGAAGATCGACCAGCGGCATACTTTAATGACCAAGTTAAGCTTATCCTTAACCCCAGTGCAAGCCATTTTGCCTTCGGTAAAGCTGATTTCAGGAAATCGCTGGTAGTAGATAGCTCAAGGCGTTTCAAGTGCACCTATTTGTATACCAACTTGCTTGGAAATGAAGCCGGTAGGATGATCTACGATGGAGATGTGATGATTGCCCAGGAGGGAGAGATGCTAGCGCAAAACAGAAGGCTCTCCTTCAAATCATTCAATCTACTCAGCACTGAAGTGGATCTTAATGACTCTTCTGCATCTATTCACTCTGTGAAAGAAGACTGGAGCGGAAGCATTGAGGAGTTTGGAAGAGCTGGTTCTCTGGCTCTGTTTGATTACAAGAGAAAAAGTAAGAGTAAGGGTTTTGTACTCTCACTTAGCGGTGGAGCCGATAGCTCTTCGATCGCAGTACTGGTCGCCGAAAGTGTACGTCATGGTTTAAGCGAATTGGGTTTGGAAGCCTTTGCCGATAGGCTCGACATTCATCGCAAAATCAAAATTGAAGAACTAAGATCATTACCAATAGATGAACTGCGAAAGGCACTAGTGGGAGCAATCTTGCATACCGCCTATCAAGGCACGGAAAATTCATCAACTGATACCCTAACGTCTGCCAAAGAACTGGCTCAAAACCTGGGCGCTCAATTCAGCCATTGGACTATTGACAAAGAGGTAGCGCACTATACTCACGACATTGAGAAAGTCTTAGGTCGCAAGCTCACCTGGGAGCAAGATGACATAGCCCTCCAAAATATTCAGGCCCGCGCCAGGTCTCCTATCATATGGATGCTCGCTAATATCAAAAACAGTTTGCTACTCACTACTTCAAACCGAAGTGAAGGCGATGTGGGCTATGCCACTATGGATGGTGACACCAGCGGAAGCATCTCCCCTATTGCGGCAGTGGATAAGTCGTTTATTCTGAAATGGCTCAAATATGCCGAAAATGACTTGGGTTACACCGGTCTCAGAGGAGTAAACAACTTGAGACCAACAGCTGAACTTCGACCTCTTGACCAAGATCAAACGGACGAGGCGGATCTTATGCCTTATGATATTCTGGTTGCAATCGAAAGACGCGCCATTCGAGACCGTCAATCTCCTGTTGCTGTTTTTGAGCAGCTTTCTAAGGAGTTCAGTATACCCGCTGGTCAGCTCAAAACCTACATTCACAAATTCTTCAAGCTCTGGAGTATGAACCAGTGGAAAAGGGAGCGTATTGCCCCCTCCTTTCATTTGGATGATTTCAATGTTGATCCCAGAACCTGGTGCAGGTTCCCAATTCTCTCTTCAGGTTTCACTGAAGAACTGGAAGAACTAAAAAACCTATAATGGCTATTTAAAGACCGCCTTCCTGATCATATCCACTGGTATGATGATCAATGACATTCCAATGATCATCAACCACTCACGTGGACTAAGGCCTACGGTACGCAGGATAGTTCCTCCTATGTATGTGAATACAATTTGCAGTGTAAATATCAGCCCCATCACACGCAAGAAGCCTGGGTTTTGACCAAGGTTGTCAAAGATGTTGATACTCTCCGTGCGCACATTGAACCCATTAAACACAATCATGAAGATGAACAGGTTAAAGAAGGCCGTGAGGAATACAGCCTCGTTGTAAACGCCATCTCGCATAAACATCTCTTTGAAGGGAGAGTAAGTCAAAAACAACAAAGAGAAGAATGTGATAAATAGTCCACTTGACATGATGCCCTTGAACATTTCTTTAGTCACAATATTCTCATCTCTATCTACAGGCTTCTCCTCCATGTAGCGCATCAGCGCTGGCTCACCACCAAAGGCTATTGCCGCTAGGGTATCCATGATGATATTAATCCAAAGGAGCTGAATGATCGTCAATGGAAAGTCAATGCCGAAAATAGGACCCAAGAATGCGGTGGTTACCGCCGCTACATTGACGGTCAATTGAAAGACAACAAACTTGCGAATAGACTTGAAGATCGTCCTACCGTATCGAATCGCATTGTTGATACTATTGAAGTTGTCATCAAGGATGACAATATCGCCGGCCTCCTTTGAGACTTCAGATCCACTACCCATGGCTATTCCTACATCAGACTGCTTTAGGGCAGCACTGTCGTTGACACCATCTCCCGTCATACCGACCACTTTACCTACGCTCTTCGAAATACGCACCATTCGACTTTTGTCCGTCGGTAGCGCTCTCGCAATTACACGGAGGTTAGGCAGAATTTTCTTTATGTCATCATCAGACATCTCATTGAGCTCTGAAGAAACTAAGATGACGTCATCTTTATTTTGAAGAAGACCTACCTCTTGTGCTATGGCTTTTGCAGTACCTTTTCTATCGCCGGTGATCATCACAGCCTGCACTCCTGCCTTTTGCACAGCAGCGATGGAAGTCAAAGATTCATCACGTATCTCATCGCGAATACCTACAATGCCAACCAGCGTACTGTGCTCCGGTAAAGCCTCGTCATCTCTGATCGGCTCGTCAGAAGTCGACAGTGCAATCAAGCGGATTCCCTGGTCGGCCAATACATCCATATCCTTCACAAGGCGATCAATATCCGGGATTGGAGCTATTGTACCATCTTCCTTATAGTAGTTTTTTGTACCCGAAAGAATTACCTCTGGAGCGCCTTTCACCAAGGTGAACTTCTTCTCTTTGATGCCCTTGATTTCACCATTGAGTTCTACCTCGGCAGCTGAGAACTTGCGCTGACTATTGAAGAGAATCTTGTTTTTCTGATCTACCTCCCACTTGTTGATCTTTTTGATATCATCGAGTGCCATAAAGCTGATCAAAGCGCGCTCGGACATATTACCTCCTACTACTTCTCCGTCAGGTGCTATAAAGCTGGAGGTGTTTTCAAGAATAGAGAAGCCCAGGAGCGTGCCCAATGGCTCATGAATGCTCGTGTAGGAATCAAAGCTCTTTCCGGATCCATCGATGAACATCTTCGGTTCGAGCTTACCTTTCGTAATGGTACCTGTCTTATCAGAAAAAAGTATATTCAGGCTACCTGCTGTTTCGATTCCCAACAGTTTTCTTACCAGCACCTTTTCTTTAAGCAGCTTCTGCATATTTAGCGATAGCACTATCGCAATCATCATCGGCAGTCCCTCAGGTATAGCTGCAACCACGATAATGATCGAAAGCACCAGGGCATTCATCACTTCGGTAATCACCACCTCCCAATCGGTGATGTGGGCAATAATGCGCTCCATCTCAAAGCCCTGAGCGACAACAAGCTTATTGAATATAAAGGTGACAGCTATAAGCACAGCAGCTATATAACCGGCTTTGGATATCTGCTCAGCCAGACCCTTGAGTTTTAGCTGAAGTGGCGAAAGTCTCGTTTCACTCTCCGCAAGTTCTTTTGATAGGATGCCGTAGAATGACTTATCTCCAACGGTCTCCACCTGCATTACTCCTTCTCCGTCTTCGATGACTGACCCTCTGAAGAGATGATAAGGATTACCAAGGTCGAAATCCTTCTCATCCTCATCGTCGTGTGGCACCCTTTTGGTGACTGCCTCTGATTCTCCTGTCAGGGAGGCTTGGTTTACACGCAACTCTCCACTTGCCAGGACACCATCAGCAGGAACCTTGTCGCCAGATTGCAGCAAGACATAGTCTCCTTTGACTAATTCGCCGATAGGCACATGAGTAACATGTCCATCTCTGAAAACATTGCTCGAAATCTGTGAAGCCTCCTCCTGTAGTTTCTGAAAAGAGGTTTCGTTGCTGTATTCCGATAGGGTCGAAACCACTGTGGCCAACAATACCGCCACGCCAATGGCGACTGCCTCATACCACTCGGTGAGACCAAATAGTGATAGCACAAAAATAATGACCAGTGCCCCGGTCAAAATGATAATAATAGGATCTTTGAAGTTCTCTACCAGCTTACTCCAGAAGCTCTCAATCACATATGGCGTCAATTCATTGCTACCATGTTGCTTACGCGAAGCGACCACCTCATCTTGCGTGAGTCCCTTAAACTGAAATTTCATATGCTCTACTCAATTAATAAATCTCACAAACAGGCGTTCCACCTTTTACCCTTGTCATAGTAATGACAACAATGCTTTAACAATTCGATAGCTGTGTTCTGAAAAGTACAAGTGAGAATCAAAAATCGGTAATTCTCCTATCGAAAGATAAGAAATTTGGTAACATAGAGTGACATACTCTCAAAAAATCGACGAAACTGATGCCTTGAAAGTTGAATCGGATTCATTTGGGGTTACCTTTCTATATCCCTCAGCCACAATTAGCTGACTCTGGCTATCTTGTGATTGTAATGACAAAGTCGATTTTGAGGGGTGTACAAAGAATAATACGAGTTTTAAGCATCGCGATTACACCTGTATTCTTCAGTATCCAAACGCTGGAAGCTCAATCACCTCTTGAATTTGAGAAAGTCGATAAGCTCCCGGTCGGTGTATTTGATATGGGCTATTGCGCTACTGAAAAAGCCATATTTAGCATCGGAGGTCGGATTGTTCAAGGAGGAGAGATTAAGAATACAGAGGTTATTATGATTTACTCTCCTTTCACGGATGATTGGTCCAAGGCGCTATTTACATCCGGGGATATAGCAGTCAAGGGTTCGTCGACAAGTGCCTACCTTCAAAGTAGCAATAGCATCTATACACTTGCTCTTAGTGCTGTCAATGGAGAGGGTGATGCAACCTATCCCATTGAAGTACTCAACCTGGATAACTACAGGCTGACATATGATGAGGATAACCCTCACAAAGCTGCGCTAGCTGGTATCGCAACTGATAGTGCTAGCCTTTTCCTATTTGGAGGCTACTCGACCAACGAGGAAGGGGAGTTTGAATTCAATAATCAACTTCATAAGTACAATCCGGCTACTTCCGAGTGGATCGAACTAAGTAACCTACCGGAAGGTCGGCGTAGTAAAGGTGTGATCACAGGCAATCATCTCTACGTTATCGGTGGTGAGACCGAGGATGGAGTAACCGCAGAAGTGCTCAAGTATAACATTGCAACAGACCGTTGGTCTTTCGTGGGCTATCTACCCTACGCATCCAATGCTCATTCAATAACATCGCAAAATGAATACATCTTCATCATAGCTGGCGATGAGCAGGCCGACAAGCTCCTGATGATCAATTCGAAGACCAACGACATTAATCAGTTTGATATCAAGTTTGGGTTCGAAAAACCTGGGATATCGGTAATAGAAGACCACTTGTACCTATTCGGTGGCTATGCACCTCGCAGTAATACAGCTAATCGAAGAACGCTGAGAATCCGCCTGGAGGAGTTGATCAGGTGAGGTGAACACCATCTGTCCGGTTTATATCCACTTCTTTGATAAATGGTGTCCAATTATTACTATCAAATTCTCATTATTGAGTCTAGTTTTCAGGTTCTATAAAGATCTCTATGCTTAAAAACTACATTCTCACTGCCTGGCGTAACCTGCTCAAAAACAGGGTTTTCTCGATTATTAATTTGGTTGGCTTCTCACTAGGTGTCGCCTGTACCATACTCATCTTCGCCTATGTCTGGGACGAACTCCACTTTGATCAATATCACGAGCACACTGAGCGCACGTACCGCGTAGCACTGGAGCGAAGTTTCCCGAACAGAACTACCGGCTATGCTACCACGCCAGCCCCTCTGGGCCCAACTATCGCCAGAGAAATACCTGAAGTCGAAGCAGCCGCAAGGGTATTCGAACCGTTCACCCAGGTAAGGATCAAAATCGGGGATCGAAGCTTCTTTGAAGAGAACGTATATGCCGCAGATTCTACCTTCTTTGATATTTTCAGCTATGAATCGCTGGAGGGAAGTCTATCCGATGCACTCAAGCAACCACGTGCTGCGGTGCTGACTGACCATATGAAAACGAAGCTCTTCGGGAAAAACAATGCGCTGGGTGAGCTGATCGAGGTGGGTGACACTTCGCTATACCGAGTCACGGCAGTCATTGAAAATCCACCGAAGCAGAGTCACTTCAAGTTTGATATGCTGCTCTCCTTTCACAGCTTCCCTTTTCACCAAAACACTTTCTGGGGATCGTACAGTCTGTACAATTATATAAGGCTCAAAGACCCTCAAACGAAGCAGGCGGTAGAAACAAAAATGCCCACCATCATAGAACAGTACATGGCGCCACAGGTAGAGGCTGTACTTGGCAATACTTATCAGGAATATGTGGATGCCGGCAATATTCACAACTACTACTTGCAGCGCATTGACCAAATCCATACCTCCTCTAACCTCGAACGGGAGCTGACACCCAATGCGGATATTCGCTATATCTATCTCTTCGGCATCATCGCGGTGATGATCCTGTTCATTGCCAGCTTCAACTTTATGAATCTCGCTACCGCCAATGCGGTAAAACGTGGCAAGGAGGTGGCCGTCCGCAAGGTGCTGGGATCTCTCAAAAGTCAACTGGTCTTTCAGTTCTTATCAGAATCTGTGATGATTACAGCCATGGCTGTATCCATAGCTCTCCTTGGTGCATGGCTATTACTGCCCTACTTCAATGAGCTATCAGGCAAGGAGCTTGCTTTCTCAGACTTCTCGGGTGTACAGGTCGTGGCATTCCTAACGCTGCTGACGATTGTCGTCGGTATTTTGTCTGGGCTTTACCCGGCCTTCTTCATCTCCGGTTTTGATACGCTCCGCATCTTCAAAGGTGCACTCAAGCTGTCCAGTAAAAAATTTGGCTTGAGAAATATCCTTATCACTTTTCAGTTTGCAGCGTCGCTATTCCTTGTGATTAGCACCGTTTTCATCTTGCGGCAGATGGACTATATGATGAACCAAAAGCTTGGTTTTGCCAAGGAGCGAATGGTGATCGTGAATACAGGCAACAACCTGGGATCGAACTATCGTGCTTTTCTGGACGATCTTCAAAATCAGACCTATATAGCCGAAGTTAGCGCATCAATTCATACGCCCGGTCGACGAAGTGGCGGGGGTACCTTCCAAGCCATTGGGATACCGGCTACCGAGCGCTTTCTTTTTGATGCATTCAACACTGACTATTCTTTTGCAAAAACATACGATCTGGAACTGGTCTCTGGTAGGTTCTTCAACTCTGACTTGCAGAGTGATACAGCATCGATAGTCATCAATGAAACATGTGCCAAAATGGTCGGCTGGGATGATCCTATAGGTCAGCGCATATTAGTGACCAACGCTCCTTTTCAACATCGGATCGTAGGCGTAGTAAAGGATTTTCACCAAACCTCGCTACACGAAGAAATCAGCCCGATGGTCTTTTTCGGTATTCACCCTGATAATGTCGTGACGGCTCAGCCCCCGCTCATTTCTGTCAGGCTGGCTGCACAAGCCGACTTGAGAAGCTCTCTGGATCAGTTGGAAACCAAATGGGCCGAGTGGGTGCCGGGTGAACTCTTTCGATACTCATTTTTGGATGATGAGTTTGACGCCTTGTATAGAGAGGAGCAGAAGTTCGCTGATGTCTTCACCAGCTTTTCTATCCTGGCCATCTCCATTGCGTTAGTTGGCGTGATTGGGCTATCACTTTTCATCTCGGCAGAGCGCACCAAAGAAATCGGCATCCGCAAGGTGCTTGGTGCTAATATTCCCCAGATCATGGCACTCCTTTCGATCGACTTTCTCATACTTATTGGCATTGCCAACCTCGTCATCTGGCCCTTGGCTTACTACAGCATCAACCAATGGCTCTCCAATTATCCATATGCCACTACCGTAAATGTGCTTTGGTTCATTGCCATTGGACTGGCCTTTGCCAGCACGATCATATTTACCATTAGTTTCATCACCTTCAAAGCCGCCAGTGTCAATCCAGTGCGATCTATCAAATACGAATAGAAATGCTCAAAAGTGTAATCAAATCAGCCCTACGCCATTTTCTTAAAAGGAAAGGCTTCTCGCTTATCAATATACTGGGGTTGTCGCTTGGCTTGGCAGCATGTCTGCTGGTACTGCAGTATGTCAATGATGAAATAGGCTATGATCAATACCACGATGAAAAAGACCGACTCTATAGACTATCACTCAAAGTAGATGTCTTCAGTAGTGAGGCTGAATATCTCGGTGCGTCGAGTTCATATCTCTGGGGTCCGGCACTGGCAAAAGACTACTCGGGCATTGATGAATATGCGCGAGTAATTCCGGTCAACTACATCACCGGGCCATTCGCTGATACGTGGTTGGCCAGCCGAAATGATGATTGGGTGGCCGAGGATAAGCTTTACTTCTCAGATGCTTCCATCTTTGATGTATTTACCTGGCCGATGCTCGAGGGAGATGCCTCCACCGCGTTAGCTCGACCCAATTCCATCGTCCTGTCCACCAGCATGGCAGAGAAATATTTCCAGGGTCAGTCACCTATCGGTAAAATGATCACATTCGACACCAACTCCAGCAATCCGGACAAAGCTGAAACCAATGTAAGTTTTCATGTGACAGGGGTAATGCATGACATTCCTGATAAGAGTCACCTCAAACCCGACTTCCTGATCTCTTTATCTACACTCAACAGCTATTTTAGTGGTGATATGGTCAATGGCTTCACGCCCAGATCATGGTACTGGCGTGGCACAGTCGGCTATACCTACCTGCTCTTGAATCCAAATACCTCCCCTGAATTATTCTCACAAAACTTTGCGCCTTTCATAGATAAATACCTGGGTGATATGACTACTTCACGCGGTTACGACTATATCCCGCTGCTCCAAAAAGTGGAGGACATTCACTTCGATAGCCAGTTTAATGGTAATCCTGAACCCGGAGGTGACAAAACCCAACTCACCATCCTCGGTGTAGTCGCCCTGTTTATTCTCCTAATCTCCATGGTCAATTATATCAACCTTGCTACTGCCAGAGCTGCAGAAAGAGGTAGAGAGCTTGGTGTGCGAGGCGTAATGGGAGCGAGTCAGGGTATACTACTGAAGCAGATGATTGTTGAGTCGATTATTTTCTGTTTGCTGGCGGCTATAGCCGGCCTCCTAATATTCCTGATCGCCTCACCAACCTTCTACAGTCTACTCGGCAAGTCCATTTCAATAACTGATATAGATTGGATTTTGATCATTCCAGGCATGATCGTCATCAGTATCATTACAGGACTTGTCGCTGGAAGCTACCCCGCCTTCTTCATCCTCAGATTCCCTCCCTATCGACTAGTCAAGGGCATTAAGCTATCGCAAAAATCCGGGAGGAAGCTCCGTCAGTCATTGGTAGTACTACAGTTTGGCATCTCCATTTTCTTTTTGATTGCCACTTTCGTAGTGGGCAATCAAATAACGTATATGCAAGGCTTTGGGCTCGGATTTGACCCGCAAGGCGTACTCGTAATACCTCCTGAAAAAATCAACTACCTAGGTAATAACGAGGTAGCATTCATGAATGAGGTGCAACGAATTCAGGGTGTGATAGGCGCGACGAGCGCCATTGGGGTACCGGGGAACGAGGGCGTGGGTGACATCTTCGCTGATTACAATGATCTGAGCAAAGAAGGTACGTCAATGACACAGTACATGGTCGACTTTGAATATCTGAGTACGATCGGACTAAACGTGGTTCATGGACGTGCCTTGGATATAAATCGTAGTACAGACCATTATCCGACAGAGGTTGCCGACGGTGAAAAGCCCCGGTTCAACGCGTTGATCAATGAAACTGCCGCAAGAGCACTGGGTTGGTCTGCTGAAGAAGCCATTGGCAAGCAGCTCACCAGAGACCCTAATGATCAGGACTTTGTTGCTACCATCGTAGGCGTCATCAAAGACTTCCATCTCCAATCACTTCAGCAGCCAATTAACCCCCTGATACTCTACAACCGACCAGAGGCTCGTCCCAGCAGACATTTGGCTATCCGTGTAAGACCAGAAGCCAGGAAGGAGCTCTTCACGTCCATCGAATCCGTCTGGCTCACCATGGCCAACGACGAACCCTTTGACTACTACTGGATGGACCAGTCATTTCTGGAACAATATGCTCAGGAAGAGAATAGATCGCAGGTTTACCGCTATGCCTCTGTCATCGCACTTATTATTTCTGCTCTTGGCCTATTAGGCTTAGCCACCTATGCTGCTCAAAGTCGTCTGAAGGAAATTAGTATCCGAAAAGTGCTAGGTGCACGTACACTCACTATTGCGAGCCTTCTATCAACAGAATTTTTCATCCTGATAGCGGCAGCTATCATTATAGCCTCACCCGCCGCATGGTACTTTATGGATAAGTGGCTGGACAATTATCCCTATCGAATTACTGTCGGTTTGAGCGAAATTCTGCCAGCTAGCCTTTTCGCGCTGCTCGTATGTGCCATCACCATCAGCTTTCAAACTCTGAAGGCCAGCCGACAAAATCCAATAAGGGGATTGAGAGATGAATAAATAGTCCAATGAAACAGCGAAGAAGTGAGTTGATCATACGTCAGTGGAAGCCGCACAATATTGACGGTATCAGGCTACTCACCACTTCTTATCAGTTGCACCAGTTCCCAAACCACTTCCATGATTATTACTCATTTCTGTCTGTAAGAAAAGGTGTAAATGAGGGGTTCACGGAAAAAACGCCTTATCGATTTGGTACCGGGGCTGTGCTCACTATTGGCCCGGGTCAGGTGCATGCAGGCAATAGCTATCAAAAAAAGCCGCTCATTTTCGATGTACTCCACGTGGAAGATAAAGCTTTGCAAGAGTGGTCATTGAGGAATAACATCACGCCAAGTACTTATGAATTTAGCAGAGCACCTTTTACATCAGCCAAGGCCTATAAATTATTTGAACAATTAAGCGCGGCAATCAGGCTAAAGGAAAGTACCCTGCAAATAGAGTTGCTCTTTGATCAATTCATCAGCACAATGGTCTCTGGTGATGCCACCCACTGCCCTACTGAGCGTGATAGTTGTAAGCGCGGTACAAAACCATATATAGCAAGATCGATCGAATATCTCCATGCCCATTATGATCAGGATATAACACTTCAGGAGTTGTCAGCCGCTGCATGCGTTAGCCCTCACCATCTTATCCGCCAGTTTCACAAGCAACTCGGCTTGACCCCATTCCAGTACTTAAGGAACTACCGGGTAGATCAGGCCAGGAAACAATTGATTGATAATAGCAATTTAGCTTCAATAAGCGCCAGTGTTGGTTTCTATGATGAAAGCCATTTCATCAGGAATTTCTACCAAATTTTGGGAGTCTCACCTTCCTCCTACCGGAAAGCACTCAGTTAAAGTCAAAAAGAGCAATTCTGTACAATTATGCTAACCACCAGCACTATTGGTTTGCATTAAACTCAAATAAGAATTGTGATGGATCAAATAATCAAATGCCTCTTATTCATTGGACTAGCTGTGATGGTAGTCAATGCATCAGCTCAAAATATTCTCGATAGGGCGCCCGAACACGGTGAGGTGATCTACCGCTGCGTGCCCTGCGGTTGCCAACATGATGATGTCGTTTTCGGCGAGCCTGGAAGCTGTCCGTCATGCAATATGACCCTCAATGCAAGTCTGCACGGCTATGAGCCGATAAGCAGACAGTCTGTATTGGTGGGCATACTCCTGTTCAATGGCGCAGATATTATGGATGTGACCGGGCCCTGGTCAGTATTCTCTCATGCCCATCTCAGTGTGAGGACTGTCGCCAAAACCACAGATGATGTACAGCTGAGCGGTGGATTAGTCCTCACTCCTGATTACCAGCTGGAAGACTTCCCAAAGGTCGATGTGCTGGTCATCCCCGGCGGTGGCCCTGCAGAAAGCAATCAGGATCCGCAGATCGTATCCTGGCTCAAAGCACAACGTGACTCTGTAGAAACAATGTTTTCTGTCTGTAGCGGTGCATTCCTACTTGGTAAGGCCGGAATACTCGATGGCCAGCAAGCAACTACTTTTGCTTCCCTGATCCCACAGTTTGAGCAGGAGTTTCCAGAAGTAAAGGTCCTTCGTGATGTCAAATACACCAATAACAGCAATGTCTTTACCTCGGCTGGATTGTCCTCTGGTATAGAGGCCTCCTATCAGGTATTGGCGGAATACTACGGTCAGGGGTTTGCGCAGAATGTCGCCAATCACATGGAGTATGACTGGGATATTAAGTCAGACTATGCCCGAACTCAGTTGGCCGACAACTATCTCCTCTCTCTTCAGTCAATAGTCAATCTTTTTGCTCAGGACTTCAATTACTCTTATGGAGGGATTGATCAATGGGAGTACCGCTTCGAACTGAGAAGCGGGATTGATGAGGCTCAATTCCTTTCTACGCTCCGGGAAGAACTAAAAGGACAAATTGCCTGGACGGATGTAAGCCCGGCTTCACTTACGGGACGCTTGGATAATAAAATACTCGGACCCGGAATAATACATATCAACACAGCGACTCAAGATGAAAAACACACCGTAACCATTACGGCCAATCGAGTAACACAAACCCGTTCCCATGACGAATAATTACCTAAAAACACCTCCACTACTGTGCTGGATAACCAGTTTGATGCTAGTATCATGTCTTGCCAAAGCCGATGAACCCAGCGCAAAAATCGATGAGCGAATTACGTTCAAAATCACAGAAAACGTAAAACTTAGTACTGACTGGAGCGAGTTGCCACTTGTGGAGCCTCACATCAGTGCGCACCCTTCTGATCCCAATATACTGCTGGTTGCTGGTCAGCTGGTCAACGATATCGATCGCCCGTATGAAAGCTGTCAACTACTGACCTTTCATAGTGAAGATGGCGGACAGACCTGGCTGGAGCAGACACACGACTGGTATGGTTATGATCCCTGGTCGACCATCTTGTCCGATGGAGCCGCCATTGTCTCCTGGATTGGTAATAAGGGAAGCTTTCAACACGCCTTTCCGATCAGGTTGTTTTATTCTGGCGCTTCATTGAGAGATTGGGATTCAGCTGTTCAAACCCTACCGGGAAATCATGACGGTACAAAATTGGTAACACATAATGGCCGAACCTATTTCACAACAGTGAAATTCAGAGATGATATGGGTGCAGATGTAATGGTATACCGAAATTCTGGTAAGGGGGAATTTGAACTCATGGATCGAGTCGATGGCAAAGGAGTCAGGCTCAACTTCTGTGAACCCGCCATACTCAGTGATGGTACGCTCATAGTTCCCTATGCGCATTATCAAAAAGAAATATGGGTTAACCGATACAGTCCCTTGACCGGACAAATTGGTGAACCAGCAGAAGTCTCTACCCACTCTGGAGGTGCACAAGGCTACATGAGCTTCGTAGCGGATAATCACCAAGGCTCAAAATTCAATAACAGCGTCTATTTCGTAAGAGCCTTAAGCCAAAGTTCCGGGAAAAGCGGCGTTTGGCTCAACTCCTCAAAAAATGGCGGTTTGACCTGGAGTGAAGACACCCGAATCGACCTCTATGATGAAGCCAAAGTAAGCAAAGCCAAACTTGCAACTCTTGCCGTAAATGATGACGGAGTAATCATGATTTCCTGGGTTGATAGTCAAGAGGAAATAGGAGCCAATGACATCTACTGTACAGCCTCCTTTGATGGTGGAGCAAGCTTTAGCCGACCTCAGCGCGTATCTTCCACAAGCTCATCGCCTAAAACGCATGGCAATGCTGATGTAGCTAATAAATTCTCAGGTGGAGGCCATTACATGGGAATCGCAGCTAAGGCAGACGGCAAGTTTCAATTGGTCTGGGCCGACAGTCGCGCCGGTGTTTTTCAGCTCTATACGAGCGAGGTAGCCGTGTATAAGTAAGGGCATGAATCGGATTTCTATTCCAATTTTCATCTTCCATGTACTTCTCCATCAGGCACTGGCTCAACCACCATTCGAGCCTTTCGAGCCCTATCGGGAAAACTCAATGAGGCTGATTCAAGGGGTGAGTTTCTCTTCAGATGATCAAATTATGTATTTCACTCTTCCACATTCGGAATACCAATCATCTTTTGGCTTAAAGACGGATCATGAAGCAGCCAGACTAGGAGTTTATCAAGCCACTAAAACCGATACTGGTTGGAGCCGGCCTGACTTGCTGTCGTTTTCGGGGAAAATCTCACAATATGAGCCCACTTTATCTCCAAATGACAGTATTCTACTATTCAATTCGAAGCAATGGACTGACGATAGTCTATCTCCAGCCAACAATATTTGGTTTAGCAGACTAGAGAACGGGGCATGGACGACTCCAGGAAGTCTTGTGAACGTCAATACTTTTGAAAGAGAAGAGTCTTACCCAACCCTATCTAAAGACGGAAAACTGATCTATACCAAGGAAGAACAGATTGCAAATCATATCATCTATTCATTGTATCAAACGAATTTTGAGGGTGAGCGAACTAAGGCTGGTACCCGATTAAATCTATTCCCATATCCGGCCAACCTAAGCGATCCCTGTTTGTCATCGGATGGAAGATATCTGTTGTTCACGAAGTTTGATCCTGACAATTGGGAGGCAAGCTGCGATCTTTATATGTCCATTCACGAATCAGGCAAATGGACAACTCCAATCCCTTTGGAGCAAATAAACAGTTCTGGACCTGATTTTTCAGCTTATTTGACCGCTGACAGTCAATGGCTTTACTACAGGAGAAACTACCATTATGTGAGAGTAAAATTTGAAGATATTCTTTGATCGCAAAGCCTCGTAATGGCAAGTAGGAAATAGTGCATTAACCTTTAGCATGAATTTAAGGTGCCTACTTACAACCCCGATCGTTTTTCATGGGTCTCTGGTATGGATTAAATGAAGTCTTTATGAAAACATTCCTTTCTGTCGCCTGCCTATTATTCTTCACCGCATGTGGTAATGATGACACTTTGGATGATGTCTATGTCGATTATGATCAAGCTTTCACGCTGCGCATAGGTCAAAGAGCAATAACCAGTGATGGCGCTCAACTCAAGCTAATCGATATACCCACCGACTCTCGTTGTGCGCTGAATGCCACATACGTATGGGAAGGAGAGATCGTCGCTGAACTCGAAGGCGCTCATGGAGGTGTGTCCATCCCCATTGAGCTCAAGCATTCTCCAGGTCAGACTGATCCGGTTACCGCCAATTTCATAAGGTTTCAAGTCGAACTGATAGAGGCCAACCCTTACCCCGATCTCAATAAGAAGAATGGTCAGATCAAACGTGACGATAGTGAGCTGAAGCTGGTATTAAGTGGTATTCAATAACCTGTAAAATCAAAAAAGGTCACCTGATTAGGTGACCTTTTTGGTTGTTGTGTACCGAGTTAAGATTATTATTTAAGTATTTTCTTAGTGATCGTGATATCATCAAAGTCGATGACCAGCATATAGATACCTGAAGCCAACCCTTGCAACGAAATAGGTTCTCGATGCTCGAGCCCTACTTTGTTAAATGACCTTTGGCTCATCATTTGGCCAGATATCGTCATCAGTCTGACATTCACCACACCTGAACCTTCATTGTGCATGTACAAAGTGATCTGATCTTGAGCCGGAATTGGATAAAGACTTACCAACCGCGATAGCTCGATTTCATCGAGACCTGTGACGGTGCTTTCGACCTGCGTGACCAGAATCACGCCATCTTCCTGCACCACTACATTGAGTTGCACATCTTCTCCTTCCGTTATAGTATTATCAGCACCTTCTACGAGTTGGCCATCCTTGTCCATCACAAGTTCGTAATCACCTTCCAATAGTCCTTCGAA
>CAYGOT010000085.1:0-21818 GCA_964351595.1 uncultured Roseivirgaceae bacterium
CAAACCATATGAGGAATCAACCTAAAGTGGTGAATGCCTGGTGCATGTACGATTGGGCCAATTCGGTCTACTCACTCGTCATCACTTCGGCTATCTTTCCGGTGTACTATCAGGCAGTAGCCAAAGGGGCCGACGGCTCAGACATCATTTCTTTTTTTGGTGTTGAGGTGATTAATTCTGTGCTCTATTCCTATGCGCTATCATTCTCTTTTCTCATTACTGCGATTATGCTACCGATCCTATCGGGAATGGCTGATTATAGCGGTCGAAAGAAACTGTTCCTTAAATTCTTCGTAATTCTGGGTTCAGCATCATGCGCTGGTATGTTCTTTTTCGAAAGTCACAATGTTGAGTGGGGTATTATCTGCTCGGTCTTCGCCAGCATTGGGTATTCTTCAGGACTTGTTTTTTATGACGCTTTCCTACCGGAAATTGTTGACAAGGAGTATTATGATAAGACGAGTGCGAAAGGCTACTCTTACGGGTACGTAGGGAGTGTAATTCTGCTCGTGGTTAATATAGCAATGATAGAGATGTATGATACACTTGGGTTTGCAGACCAGGGTGTAGCTACAAGATTTTCATTCTTACTCGTGGGTTTATGGTGGTTTGGTTTTGCACAGATCACCTTCTATCTGGTTCCTGAGGGGGGCGTCAAAAATAAAGTTGTAAAGAACCTATTGACCAATGGTTATTTGGAGCTTCGAAAAGTATGGTGGAACCTCAAGGAATCACCGAACATTAAGAAATACCTTCTGGCATTCTTTTTTTACAATATGGGGGTACAAACGGTTATGTACTTAGCTGCAACTTTTGGCTCCAAGGAGTTAAAACTTAAATCTTCGAAGCTGATACTCACTGTTCTCCTTATTCAATTGGTGGCTATTGTAGGTGCATACTTCTTTGCAAGAGTTTCAAAATTGAGGGGTAACGTTTTTTCACTCATTACCATGAATTTAATTTGGGTTGGTATTTGTGTAAGCGCTTATATGGTGACACAGGAGATAGAGTTTTATATCCTGGCCACCGTTGTGGGCTTTGTAATGGGTGGTATCCAGGCACTTTCCAGAGCTACCTACGCAAAGCTAATTCCAGAATCAACGATCGATCATGCGTCTTACTTTAGTTTTTATGATGTCACGTTCAACCTTTCCATTGTGTTTGGCACCTTTAGCTATGGTCTTATAGAGCAACTCACAGGTAGTATGAGAAATAGCACCATCGCACTGGGGCTTTTTTTCGTTTTAGGCATAGTCTTCCTCAGCTCGGTGAGGATTAATAAGCTGGCTAGTGATGGATCAACAGCTTAACCTTCCCAAAGCTGATATCAAAGTCAAGGTAGAGGGAGAAACAACTCTCGTTTGGGATCTGGTTAGACGTAAGTACGTAGTGCTCACCCCTGAAGAGTGGGTGAGGCAGCATTTCATCCACTTTTTAATCAACGAATTTGGCTATCCTAAAGCCTTGATGAAGGTAGAGACTGGACTTAAAGTTAATAGGATGATCAAGCGCAGTGATCTGGTAATCCTGAATCGGGATGGTGAGCCTTGGATGCTTGTGGAGTGTAAATCCCCGTATGTAAACATTGATCAGACAGCATTGATTCAGGTGATTAACTATAATCGGACGTATAACGCCCCCTACCTGGTACTTACCAATGGCATGCGTCAGGTGGTATGCAATATCAATATGAAAGGAGTGGAGGTAATTGACGAATTACCCCCATATCCAAAAAGTTAATCTAAGTATTTTTCGACAGGTACGAATGGCAGTCCAAAAGCATCGGCCACACCTTCATAAACTACATCTCCCTTGATGATATTTAGGCCTAGCGCCAATTCTCTGTTATCCTGGCTAGCCTTCTTCCAGCCTTTGTTAGCTAGTTGGATGGCATATGGTAATGTGGCGTTGGTTAGGGCTAATGTAGACGTATAAGGTACTGCACCAGGCATGTTTGCCACGCAATAGTGTGTGACATCATCAATGATA
Organism: uncultured Roseivirgaceae bacterium; assembly: GCA_964351595.1. Lineage (GTDB taxonomy): Bacteria > Bacteroidota > Bacteroidia > Cytophagales > Cyclobacteriaceae > UBA6059. The sequence continues at coordinate 1,990 of CAYGOT010000085.1, forward strand.
AAAATAGGATCCTGATGGGTAGTAGGCACAGTTGTCTCAAAGCAACCTCCTTGATCTACTGCCACATCTACAAGGACTGTACCGGGACGCATGCTTTTGAGCATATCTCTTGTGATTAACTTAGGCGCTTTGGCTCCAGGAATCAAGACCGCTCCAATGATCAAATCATGATCCTGAATTAACTCACGAATATTGTATTCATTAGACATTAAGGTTTTTACGTTTGCTGGCATGACATCATCCAAATACCTCATTCTGGGAAGGCTTAAGTCGAGTATGGTGACGTCTGCCCCAAGACCTGCAGCCATCTTTGCAGCTTCCGTACCGACTATGCCACCACCCAGTATCATGACTTTTGCTGGTTTCACACCTGGTACACCACCGAGCAGGATTCCACGTCCTTTCATTGGCTTTTCGAGATACTTGGCGCCCTGCTGAACAGACATTCTTCCTGCCACTTCTGACATTGGAACGAGTAGTGGAAGTCCACCTCCGGGCTTTTCAACAGTTTCATAGGCAAGACAAACAGACTTATTCTTGATCATCGCTTTCGTAAGTGGCTCGTAAGAAGCGAAGTGGAAGTAGGTGAAGACAAGCTGATCCTCTTTTATGAGGTTGTATTCTGGCTCTATTGGCTCCTTGACCTTCATGATCATTTCGCCACTTGCATATGTATCCTCGATAGTAGGCAGAATCTTTGCCCCGGCTTCTACATAGCTGCTATCACTAAACCCGCTTCCTTCGCCAGCGGTGGACTGAATGTTGACGTGGTGTCCGCGTTTAGTTAGCTCCTGTACTCCAGCGGGTGTTAGGGCTACTCTATTTTCATTATTCTTGATTTCCTTGGGTACACTGATGATCATGTTTGGGTCTGTTTATATTGTTCGAAAAAGGTAGGCAAATATAGTATCTGAAAGCAAGAGTTGAACGCTTTATCCCGCTTGAAGAACGTTTAGTGAGCTCGTAATTATCTATCGAACCTATTATTTGAATCACAAATAATAGATCAGTAATACGTCAATAATCAGAATATTATACTGATTATTTGATATTTTAAATCAATTGGCAACTTATTGTTCTGATTTTTGAATGCAATCGATTTCAGTTTTTGAGGATTTTGATGTATATTTGACATAGGCTATAAGTGGCTGACTTTCCTTGTAATCATCATTTCAACTTTTGACAAATGAGTGCTAAAGCCCCTAAACAAACTTCAACTAAACTTACCGCAGAAGAGATTCTTAAAGACTATGCTTTGGTGGCAGAGAGCCGTGAAGCGAGTTTGCTTGGCCGGAAAGAGGTGTTCATGGGCAAAGCCAAGTTTGGAATTTTTGGCGATGGTAAGGAAGTTGCCCAAGTAGCCATGGCTAAGGCGTTCAAAAATGGTGATATAAGGTCAGGTTATTACAGAGATCAGACTTTCATGATGGCCATTGGTCAACTCACTACTCAGCAGTTTTTTGCACAACTGTATGCCCACACCGACCCAAAGGCCGACCCATCCAGTGCTGGCCGTTTGATGAATAGCCACTTCGCTACCAGAATGGTTAACGATAAAGGAGAGTGGAAGACGCTGACGGATATGAAGAACTCCAGCGCCGACATTTCCTGCACTGCCGGTCAAATGCCCAGGCTAGTAGGATTGGCCTATGCCTCCAAACTCTACAGAAACAATGAAAGCCTAAGTGAACTACATGACTTTTCAATTAATGGTAACGAGGTAGCATTTGGAACAATAGGTAACGCTTCGACCTCCGAAGGTCACTTTTGGGAAGCGCTTAATGCTGTGGGTGTGCTACAATTGCCTCTAATCATGGCTATCTGGGATGACGACTATGGCATTTCAGTCCCTAAAGAATATCACACGACTAGAAGTGATCTTTCACTGGCACTTTCTGGATTTCAAAGATCAGGAGAAGGAGACAAGGGGTTTGAGCTCAAATCCGCAGTAGGTTGGGATTACATGGCATTGTGTGAAACTTTTGTGAAAAGCACACAACTGGCTCGTGAGCAGCATGTGCCTGCCATTATACATGTAAAGGAAATGACCCAGCCTCAAGGTCATTCCACCTCTGGTTCTCATGAGAGATACAAGTCAAAAGAACGACTGAAATGGGAAGCTGAGCATGATTGTATGCTTAAGATGAGGGAGTGGATGATTGAGGAAGGTATAGCTTCAGCAGCAGAACTAACCGAAATAGAGAAAGATGCTAAGGCCCGTGTCAAGGAGGCAAAGAATGCTGCATGGAAGGAATATACGCAGGAGATAAAATATGATATGGCTGAGGCGGAGACCTTGTTGATGAAAGCCTCACAAGGAAGCCCATCTAAAAAAGCACTTCTAACGCTGAAAGAGGAGATGACCAGCATACTCAATCCGGTCAAGAATGACGTTTACCGCACGATGCGACTAGCGCTTAGACAGCTTAGAAATGAGAACAACTCCGTAAAGCGAGAACTCAATGAATGGATCAAAGAAAAGCGGGAGAAGTTTGACGATCAGTATAGCTCTCATCTTTACAGTGAGTCAGATTATTCTGCTAAGAAGGTCAAACCTGTAGCTCCTGCTTATGCTGATGACGCCCAGTTGGTTGATGGACGGGAAGTACTTCAAGCCTGCTTCGACGACCTGTTGACCAGAGATCCAAGAGTCTTTGCTATAGGAGAGGATGTGGGCAAAATCGGTGACGTGAATCAAGGTTTTGCAGGGCTGCAGGATAAGCATGGCAAAATGCGTGTGATGGACACGAGTATCAGGGAGACTACAATAGTAGGTCAAGGTATCGGAGCAGCGATGAGAGGCCTTAGACCAATCGTTGAAATTCAGTATTTAGATTACGTTTTTTACGCTATTCAGACGCTTTCAGATGATTTGGCAACCCTACAGTACCGAACTAAAGGCGGACAAAAAGCTCCGATGATTATTAGAACGCGCGGACACAGGCTAGAGGGCGTATGGCATTCAGGCTCGCCAATGAGTTCGCTGCTTAGTGCGCTAAGGGGTATTTATATCCTTACTCCCCGTGATATGACCCAGGCAGCTGGTATGTATAACACAATGATGTCTTCTGATGATACTGCTATCATCGTGGAATGTCTGAATGGGTATCGACTGAAAGAACGGATACCCAGTAATATTGGCGAGTTTAAGGTAGAGCTAGGTGTGCCTGACATACTCAAGACAGGTTCAGATATTACGATAGTGACCTATGGCTCCATGTGTAAGATTGTCATGGAGGCTGCTCATCAACTGGAGGAGTTAGGGATTCAGTGTGAAGTCATGGATGTGCAGACACTAATTCCATTCGATAAAAATCACCTAATTGTTGAGTCGTTGAAAAAGACGAATAGACTTTTATTGGCTGATGAAGATGTACCTGGCGGGGCTACAGGCTATATGATGCAGAATGTGCTTGAGCATCAGGGCGGTTATAAATACCTGGATTCGGCTCCTGCCACACTCTCTGGGCGTGATCATCGTCCGGCCTACGGAACAGATGGAGACTACTTCAGCAATCCCAATGTCGAAGATGTAGTGGAGAAGGTCTACAATATCATGAATGAGTCTAGTCCGGAGAAATACCCAATGTATCTGGACTTAGGAAGATAATTCTCTATTGAGTTAGGATATCGTTAAGCGTGAGGTCGGGGGACACTGCCACGTTGCTATCGTTGAGTTCTCGATCCTTAATCCTCACCCTGACTTGAAAGGTATCACTTCGAAGCACCAAGCTAAACCCGTCTGACACCATGGCGTAGCGAATTGTTCCTTCCAATGATCGACCGTTGTTGTCTGGCTCAAATACAGGAAATCTAGCATCGAAGTTGGTTCCGCAACCAATAGCTGAAAAGACTGTTGTCCAATCTATAAACTCGTATTGACCATTGACCTTGCGATAGAAGTCAACAAAAATGTTTTTGTTATTCTCGTTGCGAAATACGTAGATGGTATCTTTAAACGAGTTGCCCTGATTGTCAGAAAACTCCACGATCTCGTATTCCTGACAATTGAACGGTTTTCTATCGTCTGTATCACTAAAGAACCTCAGCTCGAGATCCTCTGGGTTGCTGGCAAAATTCGGTGCTACGGCATAGTAGAATGGTGTTCTTGCACTATCATTACTTAGCGTGACGTATTGGTTTTCTGAGTCAATGATGACGTTGTAAGCATGATAAGGAGCCCTGGTCTCATTGCCTTCAAGCCCGATATCACCATTTCCATCAGTGAAGTCTATATTGAGTACCAGAGAATCACTAGCTACATCCGACTGATTGTAACTCAGGCTTCTGAACGCAATAGATGGCGTATTGGAAAACTCCTCCGGTGGATAACAGCTCTGTAGTCCCAGAAAGATTATAAAAGGGTATAGAAGGCTAAATCTCTTGTGCATGAATAACTTTGCGAAGTAGTTCAAATTTAATGACAACTAATTCATTCGTCTCCCTTACAACGTCAAAACCTGAGAATTTGATCAGCGAATTCAGAAAAAAAGTTGCGTCTGATGATTTCCATTTTGAGGAACTGGCACTTGAAGCATTTTGGATACAGTATGCTCATAATCAACTGTATCGAGCGTATGTTGATCACCTTAAGGTTGACCCAGCCGAGACTTCTACTATCTACAATATTCCATTCCTACCGATCGAATTCTTCAAAACAAGCCAGGTCATGACAGGACAATGGCTACCAGAAAAAACATTTAAGAGTAGCGGCACAACCAAGACAGGGAGGAGTGAGCATGCCGTCGATCAATTAGATTTTTATCTGAAGCATTCATCCGATTTATTTCGAGATACCTATGGTGAACCCCAGGGAATAGATTTGATAGCCCTCCTGCCGTCTTACCAAGAGCAGGGGGATAGTTCGTTGATCGCTATGGTGGATGAACTGCTGAATTCAAGTGCGTCAGAGCAATCCGGATACTATTTGACAAACACGGGTAATATTGCAGCCGCCATCAGTAATAGTAAGGATAATGGTCGGCGAGCGATCGTGATTGGCGTGTCTTACGCCTTACTCGACCTAGCGGAAATGGGCCGGATAAATATGCGAGGGGTAAATGTTATCGAAACAGGAGGCATGAAGGGACGAAGGAAAGAAATGATCCGAAACGAGCTTCACGATCGACTCAAATCAGCCTTCAATATCGATAGTGTCCACTCTGAGTACGGCATGACAGAGTTGCTATCTCAGGCTTACTCTACTGGAAACGGGCTATTCTCCGAGAACGATTGGCTTAAGTGCCTGATAAGAGATATCAATGACCCTTTAAGTTATGTGGAGGCCGGGTCAAACGGAGGAATTAATGTTATTGATCTAGCTAATATTCATTCATGCTGTTTCGTTGAGACCAAGGATATAGGGCGCAAACCTGATCAAAATAGTTTCGAAGTACTGGGTCGGTTCGACAACTCGGACATCAGAGGATGTAATCTTTTATTGTAATATTCCAATAATTAATTGACTTTACTCCCGTTATCTGATGAGCGGTACCGCACTTTGCAATTATATGTTTGTACCCGAATTAGATTTACATATATTAGTATTCTAAAATGAGCGCCATGAAAATTAGACTTGCAATTGTTGCTTTATTCCTCGTAGGCTTAGCATCTGCTTGTACGCAGAGAACTTGCCCTACATATGCCCAGGGAGATACTCAGGTTGAGAAAACCGAGAAAGTAAGAGTATAAGCTATTCCTTTATTTGTGATTAACAGTCAGATGATTAAGCATCTGCATATTTTGACACGTCCTGGGCGGTAATTTCTTCACCGCTCATTATTATCAACCTCTCTATCGTATTTCTTAACTGTCTAATATTACCGGTCCATTCGGGTATTTGCAGTTGGTCTATAGCCTCATCGCTGATACCCTTAGGGGCAGCACCATATTCTTCGGCTATATCTTGAAGGAACTTTTTCACCAGTAGTGGTATGTCGGCTTTCCTATCCTTAAGGCCGGGCACCTGAATGATGATCACGCTGAGTCGATGATAAAGGTCTTCTCTGAACCGACCCTCGGCAATTTCTTTTTTCAAGTCCTTATTAGTGGCCGCTAGTACACGCACGCTCACTTTAATCTCCTTATCACCACCTACCCGGGTAATCTTGTTCTCCTGAAGCGCACGGAGCACTTTGGCCTGCGCTGACAAACTCATGTCTCCAATCTCATCGAGGAATAGGGTACTATTGTTCGCCTGCTCAAACTTGCCAATTCTTTGTTTTACAGCTGAGGTAAAAGACCCCTTCTCATGTCCGAAGAGCTCACTTTCTATGAGTTCGGATGGAATAGCGGCGCAATTCACCTCTATCATTGGCTGATCCTTATGTTGACTTTGCTCATGCACCCATCGGGCAACCAGTTCTTTACCTGATCCGTTGGGTCCGGTTATTAGCACACGGGCTTCAGTTGGAGCCACTTTTTCGATCATTTCCTTGATCTCCATCATCGCTGGTGATTCACCAACCATGTCGTACTTTTTCGAGACCTTGCGCTTCAGCGTCTTCGTTTGGGTGATGAGTTTTGATTTATCCAGCGCATTCCTGATCGTTAAGAGCAGTCGGTTCAGATCTGGTGGCTTTTGAATAAAGTCAAAAGCCCCCTTCTTAGTGGCTTCTACTGCCGTTTCGATAGTGCCATGGGCGGAAATCATTATGAATGGCGACTCCAGTCCTTGCGTTTTTACTTTCTCAAGCACCTCTATACCATCCATTTTGGGCATCTTGATATCACAAAGTACCAGATCGTAATTGTTGGCAAGTACCATTTCCAGCCCTATTTCACCGTTCTCAGCTTCCTCTACCTGATACTTCTCATATTCAAGAATCTCGCGTAGGGTCTGGCGAATGGACTTTTCATCATCGATGATGAGTACTTTGGTCATGATTGTTGCCTGGTTAGTTAATTGTGCAAGCCTATAAGCCGGGTTCTGTCGTCCACAAGTGACGTCCTATCATTTATCTTATCCCAAAATCACTTCTGAGATTAATCGATCTACCCTTCTCGTTGGTATAGGAGCGAGCAGCCCCTCTCTTAAAGAGTCGAGATTTATTTGATCTTTCAACCCGCAAGGTTTACCATGCCCCACATGTTGCCATGTGGGCGGTGAGCTCTTACCTCACCTTTTCACCCTTTCCACACCGAGGCGTGGTGGTTTATTTTCTGTGGCACTGTCTGTTTTTGACCAAAGGCCAAAACCTTCTTGTTAAGAAGTGCGGCGCTCTATGTTGCCCGGACTTTCCTTCCCGATTCTCATCGGAACGATAGGCCAGCTTGCAATACTTTTAATTGGGTTTGGTGATGCTATTAGTTGACGTCAAGACCCGTGATCTTGTTCTCCCATTCATCAGCTACATTGGCAGCTTCTAGGATCATCTCCTTCAGTACAGCTTCCGTCACCGTCTCTGTATAGGCGGCAGCTGCGACTTTTAGATAATTGTCCGGAGCAACTACGAACTTCGAATGAATGAATTCGTCACTGTGGCGAAGCAATGAAGCATAGTCGATATCTTCATCTACACTACACACTTTAGAAGTGAATTCGATCACTTCCTTATCGTACTTGTCGTGATTTACAACTTTGCCAAGCACCGTCTGAAAACGCTCATCCGGTAATTTGACAATGATAACAGATCTGGTCGCGTCATATTGCGAATAATCACCGCCGATTTCATCGGCAAATCTTTGCATAAAGCTATTAAGGTCCATAGTCACATTTTTTCGTCCCATGAAGGTAAGAATTTTTTGTTGATCTGGATGACCAAACGGCTCGTGATATGATCAAATCACTTGAATTTTATATAGATAGCTCCGTACCCGAATTTTTCTTTCTGCGCATCCTTGAAATATGCAATGTGCGGATGGCCACTTAGCCTTTTCTGAATATGATGTTTCAGGGTACCATTACCGACACCATGTACAACGGTAAGGTCATCATTTCCGGCACTAATCGCCTTGTCCAGATGAGATTCAAACACCTCAAGCTGAAAGGGTAGTATATCATTTTTTGCAAAAATCTTCGGTGTATCCGTCAGTTCTTCAATGTGCAGATCCAACAGACTTCCTATCGGAGAATAAGTCGACTTGTTGACATTTTCACCTTGACCATACATGGCATTTTTAAGCTCTTCGGTATTTATGGGATCTATGGCCTTGCTTACCGGAAAATAATGACCTTCGGACCTTATTAAGGGTACTGTAGGTAGCTCTTTCAAAAACCACTGGGCTTTGACCTTGAAGACAATTTCTATTGACCTGGGCACGCTATCGGTATCGTCAACCAATTTTATAAGGCTGATACTAATAGTTTCACCATCCGAAACGGTCTTACTAAGTGGTTGGAAGGTAAGGCTTTGTAGTTGACCAGCGTCGAGTTTGAGCCATCTATTTTCCTTTTTCCGGTAGGCATGATAGAAGATAGCGTCAGTCGTGTGATTGATAACAGAAAGCTGATAGCCACTTGTATTTTGATGCTTGATCAAACCCACATAGACTTCCCCGGTGGCTCTGGTTACGACACTTTCTTGTGCTAGCTCTTGCTCAGGTTCATGATCACCCCCAAAATATTCACGCTCGCGGCTAGAGACTACTACAAGATCCTTGTCGAGTACGGGGATGGTGAAACAGTCTTCGATTTCAACTTCTACTATATCTTTTTTTATGCTTACTACCAGTCCCTCCTCAGTGCTACTGAGGACTCTGACTTTATCGCCTATGACTATGTTCTTCATTAATTCAGGGCTTCCTTATAGGTGTCTATTGCTCTTTGTCGAGCAAACTTATGATCAACAATGGGTTCCGGGTAGCTGGAACTTCCATATTCAGGAACCCAGCGTTTTATATATTTCTTGTCCTTATCGAACTTGTCAGTCTGCGAGCTGGGATTGAAGACCCTAAAGTAGGGCTGTGCATCAGTACCTGTTCCGGCCGCCCATTGCCAACCACCATCGTTGCTCGCAAGTTCATAGTCCAACAACTTTTTAGCAAAGTAAGCTTCACCCCACCGCCAGTCTATCAGCAAATGCTTGGTGAGGAAGCTGGCCGTAATCATCCTTACGCGATTGTGCATATAACCTGTCGTGTTTAGCTCTCTCATGCCAGCATCCACAATAGGATATCCAGTGGTTCCATTGCACCAGCGCTCGAATTGTTCTTGATTGTTTAACCAGGGTATATTGTCATACTGAGGTTTGAAGGCTTTATCTACGACGTGGGGAAAATTGGCTAGTATAGTTTGGTAAAACTCTCTCCAAATGAGCTCGTTGAGCCAGGTGTCATTCAATTGGGCAGCTTTGTTGACTGCCTCCCTGATGCTGATCGTACCAAACCTGAAATGGATGCCGAGCCTCGAGGTACCCTCAACGGCTGGGAAGTTTCGCTGCTCATCGTACTTTGCGATGATTCCTTCTGGATACTCATTTGACGGAATTGGGATATCAGATGGTTTGAACCCCAATTCTTCAAGGCTTGGTATCCCAAATGGTTTTACTTTGACGAGCTTTTGAAGTTGCTTCTCGGAGGCGTGGTGGCTTAACGTCTGCTCATTATATTTTTCGAGCCATTTATTTTTGAATGGGGTAAACACCTTATAAACCTCACCCGATCCATTGAGCACCTCTTTTTGCTCAAAGATGACATGGTCTTTAAAAGTCAGCAGTTTAGCGCCGTTTTCTTTAAGCAACTGGTCTATTTGTTGATCTCTCTTTGTTGCATAAGGCTCGTAATCCCGGTTAGTATACACCTCCTTAATGGTGTAATTCTTCAGTAGATCCTTGAAGGCTTCTACAGGAGTAGTATGCATTACTTTGATTGCCGAACCAGCTTGATTGACCTGTTCCTCCAGTTGACTTACTCTATCATGTATAAAGCTGACACGGGCATCCGACTTATCTTCTAAATCATCAAGAATTGACTTGTCGAAAATGAATAGAGGGAGTACTGGTCGATCGCTGGTCAGGGCATAGTACAAACCGACATTGTCGAACAATCTCAGGTCTCTGCGAAACCAAAAAATATTAATCTCTTCCACGGAATAATTCTTTTTAGGACAACAGACCTATTCTGATAAGGTTTAATTCATCGTGACATTATCGCTGGCCTTTTCCTTATCCCGCTCAGATTTGGTGTCGGAGATGATCTCCTTCAGTTGGTCAAAACTCCGGATATATTGTATACTAAAGCCAGTCTCGGTATTGTTCTGATTCAGTGCTGAGAAGGCGTTTTGATCCGTGCGATTGTACATCTTGGCTCTGAACTTCCCGTCTTGGGTGAGTAAGTATTCAAGCGTCCAATCTCCAATAATAGAATAGATGTCAGAGGTATTTGTTGCTGCATTGGTGAATCCACCATCTCTACTGACTCTCAAACGACCATCAAAAAATGTATAAGCCAACCGTAGCTCGAAGGTATTCAGTGCGTCACTATCCAGGGAGTTGAGGTCGACATCTATTTCCAGGTTTTCATCCACCTGAGTAATCCAATAGCTCAGCTGATTGGATACGAATTCGCTCACACTTGAACCGATCGTCTGCCCGCCACCTACGCTGAAGCTGTTTTCCGGTGAGAACCTTTTTAGAATGATCAAGCTGAATACCTGACGCTTGAGCTCTTGTTCATCAGCGGCAATTCTGCTTTGGAAGGCATTCACAAGCGCATTTAACGAGATAGTCGCACCATTTTGTAGTACCACGTTATCGGGGTATTCCGATACCTCTATTCCAAAACCGATCTCCGGAGAAAGCATCTCTCCCTGCAAACTAAGGTTGACGGCTGCCGGGTATTTACGTCTTATTTCCGGAGAATTTAAGCTCTCTTCATCAAGTGTGCTTATCAGTGGTGCCAGAGACGCGAGTTGTCGATATTTCGCATCAATGTTGAGCATTGCGCCATAGGGGTCTCCGTACCAGGAGATCCGACTTCCTTTTTCTATTTCAAACTCCTTGTTGATGATGTTGTATAATGTGAAGTTGTAGGCACCCGTCTCTATTTCAAAATCGCCAAACATATTGAAGTCACCTTTGGTGTCAATCTGTAGTTTGAGATTACCGTCTCCTCTTCCCCTTATTATGTCGCCTGACTTGATATCAAAGATCAGTTCGCAGTAAGCTTCATTGGTAATTTCGAGATCAAAGTCTAATTTGATTCCTGATAAGTCTACCTGCTCCTCGATTTTAGATTGAATCTGACTGGTCAGCGAATCATTATCAAAATCCACGAAACTAATATATTCTTCCTGCTCTATGGAGGTGCTGGAGTTTAGCGGAATGAATATCCGTGTTCCTCGGCCAGTTGTCGCATTAGCGGATATGGTCAGGTTAGAGGGAGAGCCAATCATATTGAGCTGTCCCGTACCGTAGGCTGTCCCGTAGTAAAGTTCGTTTTCGCTTACGGTAGTGTTAAGTACCTGGAAAGTCTGTAGGTCAGCAGATAGATCGAGAATGAAATCCCTGAACCCATCATGGAAGATACCACCGTTGATACGGGCGAGGTTTCCATCCTGATCGGTGAGTTGTAGTCTCCTAACACCAATCTCATTTGCGTCGAATATGACACCTCCTTCGAAGCGGTAGTCAGTATTGAGATAGTTGATTTTAACCGTACCGTCAGTTATTGTACCCGTTCCCTCGAGAATCGGGTAATCAAGCGACCCTGATATCGCAAACGTACCCTGCACTAATCCACTGAAATTGGTGAAGCGTGTTGCGATAAATGGCTGAATAACATTAAGATTAGCATCCCGAATATCTGCACTCAGCTCGAGCTGATCATCCGCTCTGGACGGATTGAAATAACCATCAATCTGAATCACATTTTGACCCTCTCGGGTGACAAAGAAGCCCAGATTGAATCGATCGTTTTCGTCTTGCCATTGCGATAGCGACTGTATGTCTCCTACCAGGAACTCCTCAATATAAAAGTCTGAAATTCCAACGTTGCTTTCAATTGCCGGAGTGTCAAATACATCACTCAGAAACACGCTTCCATTGACGATCCCAGAGATATCTACTGGTAGCAAGGACTGTATATTTCGCAAATCAAACCTGCGAAGATTGAGTTCCAGTTGCTGATCACTGCTATCGCTCAATACGCCATGGGCAAAGAGCTTTTCTTCATCAGAGTAGAGTACCAGGCTATCAAAGTCTATCTGTTGGTCATAGAAGGAGATGCTGTTGTCATCATTAAACCTCCATTGATTATCAAATGCCAGCATTTCGGAGGGCTTGAGGATTATCCTGGTGGTGTCTTTAAGAAATGAGACTTCTCCATACAACGAGGCATGATTGTCTAGTTCGTTCTGATCGATGTTAGACTGAAAATCTATGTGTTGCCCATTCCAAATTGCTTCGAAGAATGCGTTTTGAGTTTCGGTGATTTTGCTCCAGTCTTGTACATCAGAAGAGACATAAAGCATCCCTAAGACGCTGGTGCTGTCTATGACCTTAGAGGCTGTTAGCTCTACTTCATTGCCCAGAAAATATTTGTCATCTAGCGCTAATGAGTCAAACTGGCTGTAGAAAGAAAGAATTGCTGTATGGCCATGCTGGAAGCTGCCTTCTACTCTAATATTTTTCGATAGTTGAAGGTCGGGATGAAATAGTGTGATCAAAGGATTGACATCTTTCAAGGCGATATTGATGTCCATGTCATATTCAAGAGGATCTTCAAAATCACCGCCTTGATAATATGCAGTGAGCTCTTCACTGTTATTATTTATGTTGAGAAGGTATTCCTGGTATAGTCTACGGAAGTCTTTGTAAATATTAGTGAATAGATAGTCACCGTTGATTGACAAGTCTATCAAATCTGAAGTAAGGCTTAGTAACCTGCCATCGGTCTGCTTCTGTGAGCTTACAACTAGCGTGTCAATATGTGCAAGCTCCTCATTCAAACCAATATCCAGCGAGCTGACCATGAGGTCTCCCTGCAGGCTGTCAATCTCAAAGCTGGAGATATTCACGTCTATTAGCCCCTTAATCGCAAAGTCCTGCTTGGTAATATTGAGCAGCTGTAGCCGCGCACTATCGATTTGAATTTGGCCATTGATGGTCTGCTTGTTGTCACGAAAATCCACCAATCCTCGCCCATTGACTTTTAGTAGCGGGTCATCTACTTCAAAATTTCCTTGAAAGAACTGATCAGCGAATCTACCATCGGTCGATATGTTTTTGTACACATAGTCGTTTACGGCTACTTTTGAAACATTTGACTCTAGGGAGAAATTGGCGGTAGGTAGTGTGATACCCTGGCCGTTGATACGGCCTGTGAGACTGATTCTCCTTACTGAGTTCTGATCATTGAGGATACTCCTAAGATCAAAATTTTCTAATGATAATTGCCCGCTGTATCTGGTGAATCGAACATCCTTGGGAACTTTGATATTAATATCCGAGACTATCCGACTTCTGCTATTGTAAAATTGACCATTGGCGACAAAGTCATTGACAAACCCCAGAAACTGACCCTGAACGTTGAGTGTACCAATATTAACCACATTCGGATATAAGTTGCCAAGATATTGCCTTAGGTCCTGAGGCCTGAGCCTCCCGGAGCGTACATTGAGATCAATAAATGTTTCTTCTATTCTGGGTAATCCGGTCATGTAGAGTGACCCTCTCAGCCGACTTGTTATTCCTACCGCAATGGACAGTTCTTCACCACTTAGCCTACCTACTTTTCCACTAAAATACCCTGAGATGTCATATACATCATCTACTTGTGAAAAGGCCGTCGCAAAGGCTCGGACATCCTGTGAACCAATAGTGGAGTTGATCAAATGGAGATCAAAATCTATGCTATCTACAAAATAGCTCAAGTTGGAAGGGTTGCTGTACTTAAGTACCAAAGAATCAGTGATGTGACTATGGTCGGTACGCAGATCCAACTCCGCCAATTGCAATGACTTTGAATTGAAGTTGAGGTGAGTGGATAGCCTGTTGATGTCAAAATAGCCGGATGGCTCTGAGGCTACCAGCTGGTCAACGGTCAACAGCAGGGAATCGCTAATTATCTGGAAATCTGAAAAGTCGCCATTGATACTATCAAACTTAAAATGCATGTAGTCAAATCGATCCGAGATAGAGTCCTTCCTCCGGTCATTGAGAGAAAATAACCCGTGATCAAGTTTGATTTTACCCACTTTCAAGGCGATGGCCTTTTTCTTCTTTTGTTTATCACCAGAGAGCCCGCGTAGGCGCTGAATAAACTCCGTGATGTTGATATAGCTGCTGTCGCTGTGCTTGATCAGCCTAACCTCCGGATGAGATACGCGTACTGCGTCGAAGTAATAGCCGTCATCCTGAAAGGGCAGGTTCATCACATTGACATCTAAAAACATCTCTGGGATGGCGACCATCAGGCTGTCCTGACTATCATAAATCTCAAGGCCCTCTACGCGCACTTCATCAAACCAGCTGATAGAGATGCCTTTTAATTCCAATCGGTTGTCCATTTTCGAAGACAACCAGTCAAAAGTCTTCTGTGTGATAAAGGTCTGGAATACGGGAAGCTGAGCTAACAGCAGTATGATCAGTAATAAACTGACGATGGATAAGGCGGACCAAAAGACTATGCCGCCGGAGCGATTTTTGGTAACTTGCGACGAATTTTGATCCTTTTCCAAAGAATGAGTGAGATAATTCTGGCTATTGAATCATCGTGTGATGAGACCGCAGCAGCGATACTTAAAAACGGCACCATTCTTTCCAATATTATCGCGACTCAGTCGATCCACGAAAAATATGGAGGAGTAGTTCCTGAACTAGCCTCTCGCGCCCACCAGCAAAATATTATTCCGGTAGTGGAAGAAGCGCTTTCTGCTGCAAAAATAGCTAAAAATGAAATCAATGCCGTAGCATATACAAAGGGTCCTGGCCTGCTCGGTGCGCTGCTTGTCGGCGCTCAATTTGCTAAGTCTCTGGCTTATGCGATGGAGATACCTCTCATCGGTGTGCACCACATGCATGCCCACATTTTAGCTCATTTCATTGAGGAACCAAAGCCAGGTTTTCCATTTCTATGCCTGACGGTTAGTGGTGGACATACACAGATAGTTTTGGTCAGAGACTATCTTGATATGGAGGTGATCGGACAGACCAAGGACGATGCGGTAGGCGAGGCATTTGACAAAAGCGCCAAGATGTTGGAGCTACCCTATCCGGGAGGGCCACTGATCGATAAGCTAGCGCAAAAAGGTAACCCAATGGCGTATGAGTTTTCCAAGACCGATATGCCGGGCTATGACTATTCGTTCAGTGGTATTAAGACCAGTATACTGTATTTTCTGAGGGATCGTGAAAAATCAGAGCCAGGGTTCGTTCAGAATAATAAAGAGGACATTGCCGCAAGCGTACAAAGGGCGCTGGTAGAGATGCTGATGGTCAAGCTAAGAAAGGCAGCTAAAGACCTGAAAATCAAAAATGTCGCTATTGCCGGTGGCGTGTCGGCAAATAGTAGCTTACGCTCAGCGCTACTCAATGAAGCCGAAAAGAGAAATTGGAATGTATTCATTCCAGCCTTTGAATATTGTACAGATAATGCGGCTATGATTGCGATAGCGGCCAAATATAAATATGAGGCTAGTATCTTCGAGGCACTCGATGATTCACCAAACCCGCGATTGCCTTTTTAATTCTAATTATTCCAGATATTTTAGTTCTTCTTTGAACAGTTGCTATGTCCAATACTAAGTCCAGATTTCAAAAAATCATTAACGTCAAGAACCGAAAGGCTTCTTACGAATTTGAATTTATTGATACTTACAAAGCTGGAATAATGCTCAAGGGTACTGAAATCAAATCCCTCCGGGAGGGTAAAGTCAGCCTGCAGGAAGCGTATGCTTATTTTAAAAAGGAGGAGCTCTTTCTCAAAAGCATGAGCATCGCTGAGTACACGCAGGGTACCTATGCGAACCATGATCCTGTCCGGGAGAGGAAATTACTTTTGAATAAAAAGGAGCTTCAAAAACTGAAGGCTAATTCGAATGAAAAAGGCTTGACTATCATCCCGACAAGGATTTATATTAACGATAGAGGGTTGGCTAAAGTAGAAATAGCATTGGCTAAGGGTAAAAAGCTCCATGACAAGAGGGATAGCATAAAGGAAAAGGATGTGAAACGAGAGCTGTCAAGACTGAAGTATTAGATGATTGAGGTAGGGAATAAGGGGATATGCCGGTTGAGCCTGGTAGCGATGCGAAAGAAGCCCGTTGATGACGCGGAGATGGTTTCGCAGCTACTCTTCGGTGAACACTATACGGTCGTTGAGGTATCAAAGAATAATCAATGGGTACAAATAGAGCAGTACTTCGATGGACAACTTGGTTGGATAAGAGCTGATCAGCATTTTCCGATAGCGGACGAATATTTCAACAAGATCAATGAGTCGGACTACAAGGTCTGCCTGGATGTAGTCTCCAACATCCTATTTAGAAAAAATAATATTGCTATTCTCCTAGGGTCTGTTCTTCCTATAGCCACTAATGAGCTTTTTAAGATGGAAGAGCAGCTGGCTTTCAATGGAGATGCCAAAAGCCTGGCCCAGAAGCGGGATGCAGAGTTTTTGGAAAGTATCCTGAAACGCTTCATCTCAAGCCCATTGCTGTGCGGTGGTAAGTCTCCTTTTGGGATTGATATTGCAGGACTAATCCAACAATCGTTCAAAACAGCGGGTTACAGGCTCAAACGTTCCTTAACAGAGCAAGCCAAACAAGGTCAGTTGGTTGCGAATATCGAGGAGAGCCAAATGGGTGATGTGATATTTTATGGTAAGGAAAAGCCTGAGAATGCACATATCATCACCGGTGAAGCTGAGGTGGTGGGCATACGAGGGTTCGTTTATCGTGAGGAAGTGGTGCTCAGTGACTTAAAAAACATAAATTGTATTCGGAGATATATTAAGACATGACCAACAGGGTGCTGGTATTGAATCAAGATTATAGTCCAATGACAGTTTGTTCTGTTGAGAGGGCTTTCTTGCTGATTTACTTGAAAAAGGCAGAACTGTTAAATGCTGTGGAAAGCAAATCTCTAAGATCCGTCAACGCCACATTCCCCTTCCCGTCGGTAATAAAAATCAACAGGTATGTGAACATGCCCTACATGGGGGTGGTGCTCACGCGTCAAAACATCTTCAGACGAGACGGTCACAAATGTCAATACTGCGGTACGCATAAGGATCTGACATTGGATCACTTGATACCCAGGTCAAAAGGAGGTAAATCCACATGGAACAACCTACTGACAGCTTGTAGGCGGTGCAACGCAAGAAAGGGCGACTATCAGATTGATCAGATCGATATGAAGCCAAAGACTATGCCTCATAAGCCATCATATGTGATGTTTTTGATGGACAGCTCTGGTCAGCTCCAAGAGGAATGGAAGGCCTATTTAAAGCCACATTTGAAGACTAAAATTGTAGCGTAAAGACAGTCTGCTTTTCAGGGACTGACTCCACCAGGAGATTGCCGAAGTGTTTCTGCATGATTTGTCTGCTAAGGCTCAATCCTATGCCAGAGCCCGTGGGTTTGGTGGAGTAAAAGGGGATGAATACTTGCTCTATGGCTTCCGGAATGATACCAGGTCCATTATCCGTCACGGTTATCAAACACCTGCCGGCGCTGTTTTCCTTAGCTAATACGCTGACCTTGGCATTCTTGGTCTCGCTCGAAGCTTCAATGGCATTCTTTACTAAGTTGATCACGACCATCTCTACCATGGATTGATCCGCTTTGATCTCCAGATGATCAGTTGCTCCCTCAAAGGTCAACTGCACTTTCTTTGACTCAGCTTCCGGAGCAAAGAGCTTTTCGATATTGAAGAAGACATCTTTGACTTTGACCACACTGAATTCCGGTGATGGTATTTGAGTAAAGCTCCTATAGGCACTGACGAAATTTTTGAGGGCGTGGCTTCTGTTTTGAATCGCCTGTAGCGCCTCGCGCATATCGGTCATCAGCTCCTTATCCAGCGGCTCATCTGGTGCATGATCCTTTAACTCCTCTTCGAATATCTGATTCAACGTCTCTATGAGACTGGAGATCGGTGTGACGCTGTTCATGATTTCATGGCGGAGTACCCGGGTGAGATTTTGCCATGCTTCCAGCTCTTTCTGCTGTAGTTCGGATTGGATGTTTTGAATAGAGACCAGTCTCAACAGCTTATTCTGTAGCTTGATTTCACTGACATAAATGGATAGATACCGGTTCTCATCCATTCGGTACAGGAAGTTGGTGCCTGCCTTTAGTTCATCAATTACCCTGGCCGCCTCCGGCGTATAGTTGGTCATTTCAGATATGGACTTAATCGTGGGTATCCCAAGTATGGAGCAGCATTTGGTATTGATGAAAAGCACCTCCTGATTGGTATCATAGGCCATTAGGCCGACATTGGCATATTTCACCAGGGTATCCAAAAGTTGGTGGTTTTCCTCTTTGGCCTTTCGGGTTTCTCTGAATTGTTCGAGGATGCCCTTGAGTGAGTCATTGAGCATCTGAAAGGACTTCCCAAGTCGGTTGTCAATTTCAAATCCCGGAGAGAAGTCGTCATACTGGATGGATTCGATGAACCTTGCCAATTTTCGATTGGTGGTTTCCACAAAGTGAATGAGGCTGGAGATTTGATATACCAACACTGCGGTGATGATAAACGCGCTCACATACTTTTCATACCATAAAAGCAGGATCACCAGGATCACAGATACGCTGATCAGCAATACCCGAATAACCACATTTGTGCGGAAGCTTCTAAATGCCATATTTTTCCATTCGGCGGTAGAGGGATGAGCGCGTCAAGCCAAGCTCATTGGCAGCTTTGGTAATATTGCCATTGTACTTCTGTATAGCTTTTCTGATCAGTATTCTCTCCATTTCCTCGATATTAAACGCCTCCATGTTGAGATGGGCTTCTTTATCGCGCTGACTGTCGTTGAAGAAATCATCGATATCTAATACCTGATTTCGGGACATGATGACGGCCCGCTCCATGGCGTGTTGGAGTTCACGGATGTTGCCAGGCCATGTGTACTTCTGCATCCGCTTGATCAGCGCATTGCTAAGTGATCGGATGGGCTTGTTGTACTTATCAGCAAATTGTCTGAGAAAATGCTCGGCCAACAAGGGAATATCTTCAAGCCTTTCCCTGAGCGACGGGAGTTGTATCTCTATGGTATTGATCCGATAGAGCAAATCCTGCCTAAATTCTCCTTTGTCGACCATGTCATAGAGCGGCTTATTTGTAGCGCAGATCAACCTAACGTCAATGTCTACATGCTTGGAAGATCCCACTCGGAAGATCTGCTTGTTCTGTATGGCGGTGAGTATCTTGGCCTGACCCTGTGTAGAGAGGTTGCCTATTTCATCAAGAAATAATGTGCCACCACTGGCTACCTCAAACCTTCCGGTGCGATCTTCTTTGGCATCTGTAAATGCTCCTCGCTTATGACCAAATAGTTCTGACTCAAATAGCGTCTCGGTAATGGCCCCAAGGTCCACGCCGATGAAGGCCTCAGCAGCCCTCAAAGAATGACGATGCAGTGCCCTTGCGATCAACTCTTTTCCGGTACCATTTTCGCCGAGAATAAGCACATTGGCGTCAGTCTTTGCCACCATCTCTATGGTATCGAAGACTTTTTGGATGGCGGCACTCGTTCCAATGATTTCTTGAAACTTGTGATCAATATCCTCCGACATCTGTTTGTTTTTCTCTCGAAGGCTCTCCGTCTCGTTTCTTGACTCTCTAAGCCGCATAGCCGAATAGACCGTGGCAAGGAGCTTTTCATTTTCCCACGGCGTCATTACAAAGTCTGAGGGCCCTGATTTGATCGCTGTGTTTGGGTGG
>CAYGOT010000086.1:0-21582 GCA_964351595.1 uncultured Roseivirgaceae bacterium
GTTGGAAATGACTCCAACCACTCCATAGCCACGGGTTTAAACCCGTGGCTATGGAAAGGTGCTAGTAAAACACCAAAGTCACGCGTTCGGAAACGCGCGACAGCTGGAAAGCATACCTTCATTCACAAAATACCACACCCACGTCATTCCAAGCTTGACTGCCACCTGGCAGGCGAAGCGTCGGGAATTTCCTTATTCTAGCGCTGAGCTTAGGTAAGAACTAAAAAAGACACGAGTCTACAGACTCTCACCAGCGAGGGTAACTGATATCTCCCTTTAGAAAATCATAAATCCCATGAAAAAACCACGCCTCCCTTAGTAGAGTTCATATCTCCCAACTTGGCAATGACAACTCCCACCCTAGCATCACATCTCCCATTAAAAAATCGCACCTCCCGACTAGGCAATGACATTTCACCTCGTGGGAATCACAGCTCCCAGGGAGGTGTCACTTTCGAGGGTTGCTTTGCCATTTCAAGCCAGATTTCCGTTTGTGAGGACACAAACGGAGGCGGGAGGTTTCTTTTGCTCCCACACCAACGTCATTCCCAGCTTGACTGCCACCTGGCAGGCGAAGCGTCGGGAATCTCCTCATTCTAGTGCTGAGTTTCGGTAAGGACTAAAAAAGACACGAGTCTGAAGACTCGCGCCAGCGCAGGGGTTGCCGTCCTGATGAAAAAAATGTTCTCAATAGGTTCCGAACTATAAAACCTTAGCTATTGGAAGTACCGGAGATAAGAATGTAAAGAACACATTTTGATTCATGATCTATATCATAATGAAAGGACTAAAATCTTTCTCGATAAGGCACAACCGTGGCTTGTCAATCACGTTTCAAGGAGTGGTCAAAACTTAAATTAAACAACAATGAAAACGAGCAAAATGCTGCTTTTGGCAGTAGCAATCCTGGGGATAGGATGTAATAATGAAGATGAGGTGCCTAACAAGGGAGTCCTGGTCTCAGGAATGATCGAACTCTATGATGAATTCGGAAACAGTAAACCACTTGTTGACAGTGTAGAGATTCTTATCACCCATGATGGTGGAGAAACCTATACCACCATAACAATGCTGGACGGTGAATATCTGATTGATGTAGAAGGGGAATGGACGAGATTTTGGATATCAAGACCATCGTACGCTACAAGAGTTATCGAAGATAGAGATACCGAGTATTTACAAAGTCGTGTCATTCGACTAAGTCAAAAATCAACCGTGGAGGTGAGTAATCTTTCGGTGACTAGAGCGGATTGCGGTGATCTCTCATGTGTCGATCTTTCATTTGAAGTGGATAACTATCTAACGAATGCAGATATCAGGCGCTACTTTGAATTAGAAATGAGCGTCAATGACGAGGTTATAGGCACGCAACGATTTTTTGCATTCCAATCCTCCGAAACAGGAATAACTGTGACGCCATTGGACGGAAGTAAAGTTTCTCTGTCTGTTGAGAAATTCTCTACTATCCCATTGGCGGATGTTGCTGGACAAGACATTCAATTTCGAGTTTACGGAGCTACCTCTAATACATTTCATGAGGACTTCATCACAGACGAGTTGGACGACAGCCGCAATGAGATTTTTGGAGAATATTCACTTAGGCTTTAAAATAGGCGAAGGAGTGTTATAACCCTTGGTTGTTGTTTCTCGGCTAGTGTTAAATTCATACTGTTGAAGGCCTATCTATTCTAGTTGATTTGAAAATATTTGAATAGAACATCGGTATGAGTCGTCTGACCACTCGCAGTGGTCTGACGACTGGCTGTGCAAAAGACGTATCTCAATTACTCTGCGTAAACGCGTACGCCAAAATATTAGCACCCATCTGCAGAGCAGCTTGTCGAACCCTCTCCGGATCATTATAAATCGACTTATCCTCCCAGCCATTGCCGAGATCGCTTTCGAAGGTATAGAAGCACACTAACCGTCCTTCATGAATCAACCCAAATCCCTGAGAAGGCTTATTGTCATGCTCATGCACTTTTGGTGGGCCCTCTTCAAAGTCATACTTCTGATGATAGATCGGATGATCGAAGGGCAGCTCCACAAACTCTAATTCCGGGAAAACCTTCTTCATCTCTAGGCGGACAAATTGATCCAATCCGTAGTTGTCGTCGATGTGGAGGAAACCACCGGATAGGAGATAGTTGCGAAGGTTCTCAGCCTCCTGGTTGGAGAAGACCACATTGCCATGCCCGGTCATATAGACGAACGGATAAAGGAATAGATCGCGACTTCCCACCTCTACGGTCTCTGGAGTAGGATCAAGACTGGTTCTGAGGTTTCTATTGCTGAACTCGATGAGATTAGGGAGTGCAGTTTTGTTGGCGTACCAGTCACCACCACCATTGTACTTCAGCTGTGCGATCTTAATCTGCGACCAGCCATCAGCCGCGCTCACAAGGGATACCAGTACGGTGAGAATTAGTATGTGAACGTTAAGCCCGTATGGTCGCAATAGTTTCTTCAATGTTGATTTCGTTAAAATCATAAATATTCTTTTTTGAGGCGGTCAGTTCCTCCTTGCTATGAGAGGTAGCCACTCCGATCACTGTACAGCCAGCAGCCAGCCCAGCTTTGATCCCGGAGATGGCATCTTCAAATACAACGCAATCTGAGGCGGGTAGTTCGAGGGCAGCACAGGCCTTGGTATAAATCTCAGGATTAGGCTTGCCATGAGTCACATGGTGCTGATCCAGTATGGCCGCAAAGTAATGTCGAATGCTCAAGCCATCCAGCGTGAATTCTACATTCTCGGTAGGGGCAGAGGTCGCTACTGCCATAGGGATGCCATTAGCTTGGGCCTGGCTTAGGTAACTGGCCAGGCCGGGAGTAAGTGCAAGATGCGGTGCAAACAATTCTCGATAGAGTGATTCCTTCTCTACAGTATACTCCAGTATCAGGTCCGCACTGATGTCTTCGCCGAAAAGGTAGCGCATGATGGCTGGTGCCGTGCGCCCATTTATATTGTCACGATAGTCCTCCTCAGTCAGCGGAATGCTGTACTTCTTACAGAAGGTCTGCCATGCCTGCATGTGATATTGGTGATTGTCGACAATCACGCCATCCATGTCGAATACGATTCCGATAGGTCGGCTCATCTACTCAAAAATCTCCAGGATGGGCTCACCACTTGCTCCATTGGGAAGCTTGATATTCAGGAGCATTGATAGCGTCGGCGCAATGTCAGTGATGGCGTATTTTTTGACTGTGCTGCCCTTTGGGATACCCCAGCCATAGAATAGTATCGGTACGTGTGTGTCATAAGTGTAGCCAGAGCCGTGTGTCGTACCCGTGGGCCAGCTGCTGGATATCCACCCAGGCTCATAGACCAGTAGTATATCGCCGGAGCGATCAAGGTTATAACCCGCTTGCAAGAGGGCCTGGCTTCCACTACTGTAGTAGTTGTTGGTCATATCCGTACCCGTAAATGCCTGAGCTACGCCTTCCAGTTGGTTGAGTTGATCAGCCAGGAATGCCTGTATCTCAGCCTTGTTGACCTTTCTTTCTTCCAATAGCGCAAGGTTTAGAAAAACCTGATCGCTGGACGCGTTTTCCAACCAATCACCTACACCGTATTCTGCATTGAGCGCTGCAGTGATTGCCGGTAGGTGCTTCTTTTCAGTAAAATTTCCCGCTGGCACTTTCAGATCCTTCAAATAATTGGGGACATCCGCTACAGCGTGATCAGCACTTAGAAAAACTAAATACCCATCCTTCCCCAATTTGCTATCCAGTGCTTCAAACAATCTTGCCAGGTCCTGATCCAGTCTGATATAAGTATCTTGAACCTCCTTGGAATGGGGTCCAAACTGGTGGCCCACATAGTCCGTACTCGAGTAGCTCAACGCTAAAAAGTCGGTCACTTCATCGTCACCTAGCGCTTCACCCTCGATAGCCGCTAGCGCGAAATCCGTAGTAAGCGAGTTACCGAAAGGGGTATTGGAGATAAGACCAAAGTTGCCGTTTTCGTCTCGTAGTTTCTTTAGATCATATGGGAATTCTGGTAGTCGTTGACCTTTGAATGGCGTCTCGTAAGGGTTGTTGTCGGCAGCTGATTCGACGTAGGTTTCGATAGACTTGACAGTATTCCACTTCCGCTTGAGATAGTCATCAGCCTTGTCTTGTTTGTTGAACTTCTGCACCCATTTCGGTAGCTCCTCTATGTAGTAAGTGCTGGACATAAAAGTACCCGTACTGCTGTCGTACCAATATGCACCATCAGCCATGTGACCGGCCGGGAGGGAAGATCCACGATCCTTGATAGCCACTCCTACCACCTTAGATTTTCCTTGCGTAAAAAGCTTGAGTTCGTCAGTGATAGTTGTGGACAAAAGGTTCCTCGCGGAGATCTTGCCATTTTTTTCAGTGCCGCCCACGGCTGTGACTGTCGAATCACCCGCACAGTACATCATGCCCTTTAATTCACGACTGTACCAGCTATTGGAAATGATGCCATGGGTCCTTGGCGTGGTGCCCGTATAGACCGAGGCATGACCGGGCCCGGTATACGTCGGTATGTAGTCATAATGCCCATTCTTTACCTCAAAACCCTCATTCATCAACCTCTTGAAACCATTTTCACCATAGTGATTTTCAAAGCGATAGAGGTATTCCTGACGCATTTGGTCCACAATGATGCCCACCACCAGCTTAGGCCGCTCTGTCTGCGCAAGCGCAATTGTGGATGATGCAATGAGTATAAGTAGGGTAAGTAGTGGTGTCTTTTTCATGGCCCGGTTGATTGCTTCACAATTTTAGTGATTCCATTGCCAAATCAGATTACCGCTAAATTAATTATTGTAGTACTTGTGTATAATATCGGCGATTAAGCCTGTCCACCCTGTCTGATGGGATGCTCCTAGCCCCTTAGCAGAATCACCATGGAAATACTCATAGAAGAGGATGTAGTCTTTGAAATGAGGATCCGTTTGAAACTTTTTTGAAGTTCCATAAATCGGGCGCTCTCCCTTTTCATTGCGTCGGAAAATATTCATCATCCGCTCAGCCAATACCCTCACTGCCTCTCGGATATTAACAAACTCACCGCTTCCCACGGGGTATTCGACTTTGAAGTCATCACCGTAGTAGTGGTGAAACTTCAGTAGTGATTCCAGTATCAGGTAGTTGACAGGAAACCAGATAGGTCCCCTCCAGTTGGAGTTGCCGCCAAAGAAGGAGGAATCCGATTCACCCGGTAGATAAGAAACCGCCAGGTGCTGCCCTTCGATAGTAATCGAGTAAGGATTTTTTTCATGGTACTTAGACATAGCCCTCACGCCAAAGTCAGATAAGAACTCCTCGGGATCGAGGATCTTTTCCACCAGCTTCTTCATCCTAAACCCTCGAAGTAGGCTCAGCAGCCTGCGCTCTCCTGAGCCAGGCTCTTCCCATCTTGAGACCAAGGATGCCAGCTTTGGCCTTGCTTTCAGAAAAAATTCCAATCGGTCTCGAAACTCGGGGAGCTTTTCAAAAGCCTCCGACTTCAATGTCTCTACGGCGAACAATGGAATCAGACCTACCATTGACTTTACTTTCATCAGTTTGGCCGATCCATCAGGCATGTGCATGATGTCGTAGTAGAAGTTGTCCTCATCGTCCCACAAGTTGACTGTGGACTCACCAATACCGTTCATCGCACCGGCGATATAGAGAAAATGCTCAAAGAACTTGATTGCCATGTCCTGATATACTGGCTGATGTACTGCCAGGTCAAGTGAAATGCGCTGCATGTTGAGCGCGAACATAGCCATCCAGCTGGTGCTGTCTGCCTGTTCCAGTCTGCTGTTCTCTATAAGCGGATGATTGCGGTCAAATACGCCAATATTGTCAAGTCCCAAGAAGCCACCCTCAAATATGTTATTGCCGTCAGTGTCTTTGCGATTGATCCACCAGGTGAAATTGATCAGTAGTTTATGGAAGGCGCGCTGAAGGAATTCCTCATCGCCCTTACCGTCGTTCATCTTTCTATCAATATGATAGACTCTAAGCACTGCCCAGGCATGTACCGGAGGATTCACATCGCTGAAGTTCCACTCGTATGCAGGTATCTGACCGTTGGGGTGCAGGTACCAGTCTTTAAGGAGGAGCAGGAGTTGGTCTTTGGCAAAGTCAGGATCAATCCTGGCGATCGGGATACAATGAAAAGCCAGATCCCATGCGGCGTACCACGGATATTCCCATTTGTCCGGCATGGAGATGATATCAGCATTTTGCAAATGCTGCCAATCGCGATTACGGCCTTTTTTCCGCTCTTCGGGTGGTGATATCCTACCATCATCTCCGTTGAGCCACTCCCGGACGTTGTAGTAGTAATACTGCTTATTCCACATCATGCCAGCATAGGCCTGACGTTGGATATTGCGTAGGTCCGGATCGGTGACTTTGTGCTGAAGGCTTCTATAAAAAGAGTCACAATCAGCCTTCCTTCCACTCACAATATGGTCAAAATCCGAGAATGGATTTTTCAAACTTTCTTTGCTGAGCCGAACCTTCACTTTGATAGTGCCACCGGCAGGTACTCTGGTCTTGAATATGCCAGCGGATTTAGTGCCTTTCTTTTCTGGATTAACAGATTTAGATCCTCTGATGACATATTCGTTAATGCCATCTTTTACATATTTCTTTGAGTTCGGGATACCATAAAGCTGCTTGCGATTTGTTTCATTATTGCAATAAACCACTTCCTCGAAGCTATCCTCGTAGTACATGAAGTAGTCACCAAGTGAATGATGCTCAACTTTGGAGCTCTTATCACCATTGGATTTGATTTCCGGTAGGAGCTTATCCCTACCCGACGACCAGGTGTTGCGCATCCAGAGCGTGGGCATGGCATGGATTGCAGCGTCTTTATTCCCTCTATTGTGAATCGTGGCTTGTAAGCAAATATCTTCCTCGCTATGCTTGGCATATTCGAGGAAGATGTCGAAATACTCGTCATTATCAAATATCCCCGTATCAATCAGCTCAAATTCCGTTTTATCCTTTCCTATCGCCCGATTGGTATTGACCAACAGCTCATAAGGGAACCTACTATGAGGATACTTATATAGCATCTTCATATAAGAGTGCGTAGGCGTGCTGTCGAGGTAGTAGTAGAGTTCTTTGACATCCTCGCCATGGTTACCTTCTATGCCCGTAAGCCCAAAGAGGCGCTCTTTTATGATGGGATCTTTACCATTCCAAAACGCCCAGCTAAAGCAAATCTGCTGATCGTCATCGGAAATACCGCCAAGTCCGTCTTCACCCCATCGGTAGGCCTTGCTGCGCGACTGATCGTGCGTGATGCTTTCCCACGCATTACCATGTTTGGTATAGTCCTCTCGTACAGTCGCCCACTGCCGCTCAGATAGATAGGGCCCCCATTTTTTCCAGAGTTTGCCAGCTCTCGCTTCCTTAAGACGTTGATGTTCGATACTCATTTTTGTTCACGGATGTGACCTCCGAAGATATAGAAATTCACTTCAATTCGATCTCGCAGATTAGTAATTGTTCGCCTAAATGTGATGCAATCGTTTGTATCACATTTGGGCTGTATGACTACCGCAAAATCCAATATATTGCCGCACAAAAAATGTCGAGAATTCTCCTCATCCGTCATGGGCAAGCTTCTTTCATGCAGAAGAATTACGATCAGCTGTCTGACCTGGGACAGCAGCAATCGGTGAAATTAGGCCAATGGCTGTCGGAGAAAAGCATTAACCCCGAGTTGCTTTTTTCGGGTACGCTGAGCCGCCAGCAGGATACCTGCAAACTGTCAATTGGAGAGAGCAGACCTCCGACCATAGACACTAATTTTAATGAACACGAGGGACCGGCGATCTTCAAGGCATATTTTCCGACCTACCTATCGGAAAAACCCTCGCTGGCTGAAGAAATTGAAACTAAGGGTATGCAGGATCCAACCATCAGATCTCAATTGATCAAGGCTTTTTTCCAGATGCACCACCTTTGGACCCAAGGCAAGGTGGAAAGTGGCGAACATGAGTCATGGCAGGCTTTCAAGTTGAGGGCTCAGGAAGCATATGAGGTCGTGCTGTCTGCTGCGGAAGAAGGTTCAGTAGCAGTTTACACTTCAGGAGGCCTGATCGCCTCCATCCTCGGAATAGTGCTTGGGCTCAAAGATGATAAAGTGGTAGATATTAACTGGCAAATACGGAATACCTCCATCACAGAATTGAAACTGAGTGCTGGCCGCCTCCACCTTAGAGAGTTTAATAGTACGCCCCACCTGTCAATCGATGAAGTTACCTATGTATAATTGGTGGTCTACATTGGTTGTGTTAACCAGTACAACTATTTTTGCGCATGCTTGAAAAAATCCTGATCCTTGACTTTGGTTCACAGTATACACAGCTGATCGCACGCCGTGTCAGAGAGCTCAATGTCTATTGCGAAATTCATCCCTTCAATCATGTCCCAGAGATTGCAGAAGACGTCCGTGGAGTGATTCTTTCGGGCAGCCCATGTTCGGTGAGGGAAGAGGATGCTCCTGATGTCAACCTGGATTTGATACCTGAGGGTGTACCTGTCCTGGGTGTTTGCTATGGAGCACAGCTCATGGCGCATAAAGCCGGGGGGTTCGTGCTGCCATCTGAGATCAGAGAGTATGGTAGAGCGCGGTTGTCAAGAGTGGACACACATTTCGACTTACTCAAGGAGATTGAAATAGATTCTCAGGTATGGATGAGCCATGGTGATACGATCAAGCAGTTGCCCGATGATTTCGAGATTATCGCTAGTACTTCTTCTGTAGAGGTGGCGGCTTTTAAGGTCAAAGACACTAATACTTATGGCATACAGTTTCACCCTGAGGTGACGCATAGCCTACAGGGCAAGACACTTTTAAGGAACTTTGTGGTGCACATCTGTCATTGTGCGCAGGATTGGACACCAGATATTTTCGTAGAGAGCACTATTGCAAGTCTCAAAGCCCAACTGGGCGATGACAAAGTGGTACTTGGCCTGTCAGGAGGAGTGGATAGCTCAGTGGCGGCAGTACTGATTCACAAGGCTATCGGTAAGAACCTGTACTGCATATTCGTCGATAATGGTCTCTTGAGAAAGAATGAGTTTGAAGATGTACTCCACTCCTACAAGGATATGGGCCTCAATGTGATCGGCGTAGATGCTAAAGAGCAGTTCTACAAAGCGCTCGAAGGTCATACTGAGCCAGAAGCTAAACGGAAAGCCATAGGCCGGACTTTCATCGAGATATTCGATGTGGAGGCACACAAAATAAAGGATGTGAAGTGGCTCGGTCAGGGCACCATCTACCCGGACGTTATAGAGTCAGTTTCTGTTAAGGGGCCATCAGCGACCATCAAGTCCCACCACAACGTGGGAGGCCTACCGGAAAAGATGCACCTCAAAGTGGTAGAGCCCTTGAATACTCTTTTCAAAGATGAAGTTCGCAGAGTTGGCAAATCTCTCGAAATTGACCCGGCTATACTAGGAAGACACCCATTCCCTGGCCCTGGTTTGGGTATTAGGATACTAAGTGATATCACACCTGAGAAAGTCAGAATACTCCAGGAAGTTGATGCCATCTTCATCAATGGACTGAAGGAAGCTAAGCTTTATGATGATGTGTGGCAAGCAGGAGCGATGCTGCTGCCTGTACAGTCAGTAGGAGTGATGGGTGATGAGCGTACCTATGAGAACGTGGTAGCCTTACGTGCTGTGGCGAGTGTGGACGGTATGACCGCTGACTGGTGTCATTTACCCTATGATTTTCTAGGAGAAATATCGAATAATATTATCAACCGCGTCAAGGGCGTCAATAGAGTAGTGTACGATATATCTTCCAAACCCCCTGCCACCATTGAGTGGGAATAGGCTTGAGCTGAGATATAATTTGTTTTCTTTGTAGTCTCTAACCGATCTTGATTTGAAGTATATTCTATTTTGTCTGCTACTCCTTTCCCAAACGCTTTTTGGACAAGACTATCAGACCTCATACCTGGCTGGTAAAAGCTACCTGGCTAATGAAAACTATCAGCTCGCACAGCAGAGTTTTCAGAAGGTAATCAACGATGACCCGGAAAACCCATTTAGGAATTATGGTGCTTTTTACTATGGCATTGCCTCCTATAGACTGGAACAACTCTCAATAGCCAAGGATATTTGGAGACAGATAGAGGTCAAAGACAGTCGCTGGAAAAATATCGATGAGGTGTACTATTGGCTTGCCAAAGTAAACCTCGAATCTGATCAGCTCGGCTTAGCACTTCCGTATGTTGAAAAAGCAACGGATACCACTATTGTGAAGTCTATCACCGCCATGGTAGAGAGCGGATTGCAAGAGGTTGAGGACTTAGAGCTCTTATCAGAATGGTATAGTCAGTATCCTGAAAATCGCCCAGTGGCCGAGCGCTATGCTCAGGTACTGTTGAGCACCCCACTCACACAAGCCAACAATGAGATCATCGCTGAAATCAATGAGAAATTCTCATTGGCTAATGAGCTTCAGGTGGTGAAGAAGGATGTATATAAGGTGGCGGTGCTACTGCCATTTATGTATCAGTCACTGGACGACATGAGCATGATCGTGCGAAATACGTTCATTACAGACCTGTATGCGGGCATGGTCCTGGCAGCAGAAGATCTCAAATCACAAGGAATCGAAATTGAGTTGCTGCCATACGATACGCGTAGATCTAAGCCGGAAACCGCAAAAATATTGGCCCGTGAAGAGATGAAAGGCATGGACTTGATCGTAGGCCCCCTATATCCCGGACCTTTTGAGCTCGTTAACAAGTTTTCGAGAGAAAACAGAATCAACATGTTCAACCCGCTCTCGGGTAATGGAGAGATCATCGCGGAAAACCCATTTTCATTCTTGCTAAAGCCCACCTATGAGACGATGGCGAAGGTGGCCGCTGACTATGCCCAGAAGACTTATATAGCCGATGAAGATCTGATCATCCTTTACGAGGATGAAGACAGGTTCGCTTCTATGGCGTCTGTTTATGATTCTGTCATGACCAAGGCTGGCTACAATGTTGTTCAGCGACTAAAACTGTCAAAGGAAAACTCAAGAGAAATACTTGACGCCCTCACCTCGAGTCGTGAAATAATAGTTAGCCGTGAGGAAAGAGACTCCCTATTGCTTCTGCCTTACAGGAGAATTAGTGATCGCCAACCCACAGAACAGGAAAGAAGAGACCCTAATATCCCGACTGATTCATTACTGTACTTTGAGGATCGATATGATCTTGGTATTGATAGTATCGGTCATATTTTTGTTGCCTCGACCAATTCACTTATCGCAGCGAATGCCGTAGGTGGAGTAGAAGTACGTGGTGACAGGATACCCATCGTTGGCCTTGGCGAATGGCTCAATTTCAATGTACTCACACTAGAGCAGTTCGAGAGGTTGGAAGTAGCGCTGATCCATACCAACTATGTCAACTACGACAGCACCGGGGTATATGCCGTTGAGGAGCAGCTCACCCAACTCTACCGAAATCAACCAAGTATAAATCAACTCACCGGATATGATCTTATTTGGTTTGTTGGTCAACAACTCTTCGAACACGGAGTTTATTTTCAGATTGGTCTTCGGGATGGAGAGATAGTTCCTGGGAGGATATTCCCTGGTTACAGATATGGTTTCGCAAGAGACAACCAATTGGTACCTATCGTAAAAATGGTCGATTCTGCCCTTAAAATAGTCAATAGCCCAAATGAATAACCAACATAGTAAGACGCTCTTTGATCGTGCTCAAAAATCCATTCCTGGTGGTGTAAACTCTCCCGTACGCGCATTTCGCGCGGTGGGTGGCAATCCACTGTTCATCAAGTCAGCGAAGGGTGCTTACATCACCGATGAAGATGACAACCAATACATCGAGTTGATCAACAGCTGGGGGCCAATGATTCTTGGCCATGCCAATGAAATGATCGAAGAAGCGGTGCGTGGGGCCATTTCAGCTTCACTTTCGTTCGGAGCACCTACCGCTAAAGAAGTGGAGATCGCAGAGCTGATCGTAGATATGGTGCCATCCGTGGAGCGGGTGCGCATGGTTAATTCGGGTACGGAAGCAACTATGTCAGCCATACGGGTAGCGAGAGGATTTACCGGTAGGGACAAAATCTTAAAATTTGAAGGATGCTACCACGGACATGGTGACTCGTTTTTGATCGCTGCAGGTAGTGGAGCAGTGACATTGGGTACTCCCGATAGTCCTGGTGTGACCAAAGGGACCGCAGGAGATACGATCAGCGTGTTGTTCAATAATCTCGCCTCGGTCGAACAGGCATTAATAGAGCATAAGGGCCAGGTAGCGGCCATCATATTGGAGCCCGTGGCTGGCAATATGGGCTGTGTGCTACCGCAAAAAGGCTTTCTTGAAGGTCTGCGCAAGCTGTGCAATGAGCACGGCGCACTGTTGATTTTTGATGAGGTGATGACGGGCTTCCGTTTGGCCAAAGGTGGTGCTCAGGAGCTTTATGGAGTGACACCCGATATGACCACTATGGGTAAGATCATCGGTGGTGGTATGCCGGTTGGTGCCTATGGTGGCAGAGCCGATATCATGAACTATGTTTCTCCGGTTGGACCTGTCTATCAGGCGGGAACCTTATCAGGAAATCCTATTGCCATGGCTGCTGGTCTGGCTATGCTTCATTACCTCAACGATCATGATGAAGTCTATACTCAGACCAAGGCAACCACAGATGCGATTGTTGCAGGCATTAAGCAAAACCTGACTGACTTGGCGCTTGACTACACCATCAATCAGGAGGGGAGTATGTTTAGCTTGTTTTTCACCTCCCAGCAAGTCAACAACTTCGAAGATGCTAAGACCTCTGATACCACACTTTTCGGGAAGTACTTTAGAGGAATGCTGGATCGTGGAGTTTACCTTCCACCTTCCCAGTACGAAGCATTATTCATATCCACAGCGCTAGGGCAGAAGGAGATCGATGCAATAGTCAAGGCTAACGGTGAAGTGCTCTCTGAACTAAAAGATCAGTAAAGAGACAATCACCTCAATCACTAATGCTAGCGCGAAAACAGATCCATAAATAAAGAACAAGGCGAATAACTTGCTGATGGTTTTGATATAGCTCTGCGCATAAACTCTCTTAAACGAAAAGAAGATATATATACCGAACAGGAGCAAAGCTATCGCTTCGATATCTACACCCCACACCAGATCGAGTAGGGGGATCAGAGAGAATATGAAGAAGGCAAAGGTGTGAAGATGTATGCCATGGATGAGATGATGAAAATAAAGGAAATGCTTACGCCGTACGTAGATGATCTTCAATACCAGAGCGAATATCGGCAGCAACACAAACATCATAATTGAAGCATTCTTGATCAGGTAGGCTGTGATGCTAGTGACATCTGAATTGTCGATCCTAATAAATTGCCTGATCAGAATGGTTTCCCACCAACTGTACTCTTCTTTGGTTAATTTCCGAATCATTTCGCTGGTAGAGAAGTCACCTGACTTCTTCAGCTTCTGATACGCTGACCATGCATTCTCGAGGTTTGAATTGTCGGTGCTGTCTTCACCGAGACTCATTTGTATTAGGTCATTGGAAGTACTGTCCATCTCCGCTTCCCGGATCATCGCTACTTGTATAGTATCCATAACCTGGGAGAGTTTCGCCTGATCATCACTGGATAATGATTCCTTGGCACTGCTAAAGGTCTCTGTGACATCCGTGGCTGCAAGGCTCAATAGGAAGAAGTAAACCACGCTGACGATCAAATAGAGTCGGATGGGATTAGCAAAACTTACCCTTTTGCCCTCAATGAAGCGATTGGTGAGATACCCCGGCCTAAACAGAAATGGCACGACTGACCTTGAAAACCTCGAGTCTAGCGAAAAATAGTTGCTAAGGAAGTCAAAAAGGAGCGTGCTGAATGAGACATTAGGGTCGTCATTGAGCTGTCCGCAAATACGGCAATAGTTGTCCTCGGGTAGGAGAGGTTCTCCACAGTTGAGGCATTTGTTGCCTTTACGTTGGGTCTTCATTCCTCCTGGCGATAGCGTTTTTCGAGCCAGTGGAAGAAATAAGCAATTCCCCAGATGAGTAGTGCAAATAGCGTGTACATCAGCTGATCTTCCTCAGTCCTGATGCTGACCCAAAATGCAACAATGGCGGTGGCAAAGGTTACCCAGTAAAGTGTTTTGAAAATGCTTGAGATCACTTGCCAATAAGTTTGATATAGTCAGTCATTAAGTCATTGTTGACCGTGACGGCCAGGTTGTACTGCCGGATTTTCCATTCTCCACTGATTTTTTGGATCACGCCCGATCCCCTGCATGGCCCCATCCAGGTGTCGAGTGTCTCATCAAACCACGCAATGGAGAAGTCATCATTGAAGCTGATGAACCTCTTTTGAGGTTTGAAGTTCCAGGTACGATTATTGTCAAAAGCCTCCTTTGCATACTCTTGAAATTGCTCTTTCGTCCATCTCTCTGTAGGGTCAGTTCCCAGAAAAACTCCTGACGATGCAATGCTACCAAAGTAAGCTTCTGCGTTTGCCTCGGCAGCCGCCACATGCCAGTCGTCCAGAAATGCGGTGATCTCCTTCTTGTTATCCAATAAAGGAATTTGAGCTAATGAAGCCTGAGCTAAAAAAATTAGAGAAAGAAAAAAAAGTCTCATATCGCTAGTGCTTGGTTTCTGATAAGTGATCTATGGCCTTATCCATGTCCTCAGGTGTGTCGATCCCAAAAGTCTCAATATCGGTCTCGGCAACTTTGATCTTATAGCCATTTTCAAGCCACCGCAGTTGCTCGAGTGACTCGGCTTTTTCGAGTAAGCTGAGCGGTATTTTCACGATTTCCGATAGGATGTCAGCGCGATAGGCATAGATGCCAATGTGCTTGTAATAGGTGTGATGGATCAACCAGGAGTCAGGATCCTTACCACGGATGTGAGGAATACACTGACGACTAAAGTATAAGGCATCTCGGTCTTTATTGAAGACGACCTTCATGACGTTGGGGTTGAAGAGCACCTCCTGATCTTGCACCTTCTTCACCAGGGTGGCAAGCTCTACTTCTCCATCAAGCACTTTGCCGAGCGTATCAATTTGCTTAGGATCGATAAATGGCTCATCTCCCTGAATATTGACGATATAGTCGTATTCTTCACCCAGCTGTTGGTATGCCTCAAAGCACCTTTCGGTACCGTTGCTATGATGATCTTCCGTCATGATCACCTCTCCACCAAAGGCCTTCACAGCATCATAGATACCCGAGTGGTCGGTTGCCACGATCACTTTAGTGAACGTGTAGGCTTTGTTGGCCTGCTCCCATACCCGCTGGATCATGTACTTCCCTCCAAGATCAATCAATGGCTTACCAGGAAATCTGGTGGAGGCGTATCGCGACGGAATAATTCCCAATACTTTCATGATTCGACCTCCTTCACTTTCACTGAGTTGCCCTCCTCTCCGATGACTACTACATTAGTGCCTTTTTCGACATAGTTGCCTCTGGTGAAGGCATCATAGATATTGTCTTCGATCATTACCTTACCAGAAGGTCTCAATACAGTGTATGTTACTCCTGTCTTGCCAATGAAAGATTCACTTTTGAAGTTAGAACTGTAACCCTGTGACGTGTCCTGCACATCTTGCAGTGCGATACGGTTGAAGAATTGGGTATTGGTCAGCCGCACGCCTCCAATGAACATCACGATGATTGCTCCAAAAAGCCCCATAATGGTAGTCGACACAGCAATGAAGAGATCACCTGAGTTGACAAAAGAGAAGTCAAAGGTGTCATTGTTAAGCATCACAAGCACCAGAGAGCCGATGGTCAGGATAAGCCCTGATACTCCTGCTATTCCGAATCCCGGTATGACAAATATCTCAGCCGCGAGTAATGCGACTCCTATGAAGAACATGATGATCTCCCAGTTTTCGGCCAGACCATTGAGGTAGTATGGAGTGAAATAAAGTATAGCGGCTACCAATGAGGCGAGGATCGGGAAACCGACTCCTGGCGTCTGTAGCTCAAAATAAATACCACCAATGATGATCAGGATGAGTACACCGCTGATCACCGGATTGAGAAAGAAGGCGATAATCTTTTCGGCATTATCCAGCTTGAATTCTGTCAGCTCATAATCCTCTACACCAGCGCGTGCCATCACCTCATCTACATTGTCAAGTTGCGCCTCACAGAATCCAAATTTGATGGCCTCTGAGGTGGAAAATGTAATTACCTGACCTGAGGTACTTACACTGTCCACTTCTATGTTCTGATCGACCATGGCTTCTGCAATCTTGGGGTCTCTGCCTTTGGCTTCTGCCGTTGACCTCATGATGGAGCGCATATAGGATTGATATTTGTCGGGAGCTGCTGCACCATCTGCGGTGACCACCGTAGCAGCGCCTATGCTGGCTCCTTTGGCCATATAGATGCTATCGCAAGCAATAGAGATCAGCGCACCAGCCGATGCTGCATCCTTATTGATCCAAACATACACCGGCTTTTCAAAATTGAGAATCCGCGTTCTGATATCGTCGGCATCATTGAGAGCACCACCATAGGTGTCCATTTCAATGACCACATAGTCTGCTTCTATTTCCCTGGCTTTGTCTAGGGCCAGCTCTGTATAGCGATTCATTCGAGGGTCGATTTCCTGGTCGATTTTCATCAACAACACAACTGGTTTGTCCTGCGCATGTACGGCCCGTTGACTCATACACAATATGATCAAGAGACAAGTTGTGACAACCCTTCGAAACATCCCTTTATTCAACCCCATCTGGTGCTTTAGTTTTTTTAAAATTACTGAAATTCGCATGTGCAGGGAAAGATAGAAGAATTATTTTCATTTGAGTGTGAGGCGATGATTTGGGAGACGGCCCTTGACCCAATCACTGGACGGCTGCTGCTTCAAACCCGTGGCGAAGAGAAGCACGAGACGGCCTTCAGCATTGTGGATCTGCATACCGGCCAATGGATACTCAGAGGCAAGCAATTTGAAGAAAGCTGGTGGATTGGAATATCGGCCATTAAGTCAAACCGCGCCCTGCTTCACATCTATGAAGACGATCAAAACCCGGAGCTCAAGTCAATAATTCTCTGGGATATTGAGCATGATCATGTTCTTGCCACCTACGAGAATACCACATTGGTTAGGGTTTTGGAAGGTGGCTTTCAAGTCAGAAAAGAGGAGGGTTTGCATACAATGGATTGGGAGGGTCTAGCTATTGAAGACCTACCGGAAACTAACCCCGCGCTTGCAGATAATACATCCGTGTATCATCCGTTTCAGTACCAGTCAGGTGATGATGATTTTGATACCATCAGTTCGTTTATCGTTCAAGGTATGAACGTGACACCAGAGGCAGGTGCTGAGTACCTTGAAACTGACGAGTATATTTTCATTTCCTACTACATCAATGAGCAAAAAATGCTGGCCAACTATTTGCTGATCAGTGATCTAGTTGGAGAAATCCTCTTCAACAAAAAGATAAATGCAAGTGCAAAAGGCATGGGCCGTGATACATTCTTTATTTTCGAGCGCAAATTGGTTTTCATCTCAAACAACAACAGTCTTTCCGTTTATGCGATATAGTTTCGGCCTCCTTATTGGATTGGTTTTTTTGATTTCAACTGACTTGTTAGCAGGGAGTTATGACTCACTCAGACTTGAGTTGAGAGGGGATCAGCGTCTCGTTATACACGAAGTAGAGGCTGGTGAAACCATATTTGGCCTATCGAGGAGGTATGGGGCGTCTGTGGATGAGATCAAGCGGGCCAGCTCCCTATCTGAAAATACCTTGAGCATAGGTCAAATCCTTTCTGTACCTATTGGACAAGCTGCGTCTATGCCGGAGGTTGATACTCTTGACAACTACCTTACCCATGAAGTAACCACGGGAGAGACGCTCTACGGTATCTCGCGACAATATGGTCTTACAGTGGCGGAGCTCAAGACATTAAATGACATGGCAGATAATGCACTCGAGTTGGGTACACTATTGATCGTCGGACAAAAATCAGTGAATAATGAAATCCTCGATGATTCTGCAGATGATACATCCGGGGAAGTCGAGCTCATTGCGGATAGCCTACCGGGAAATGTACATGTAGTGGGTGCTGGGGAAACCATTTATTCGATCGCCCGACGCTACGGCGTAGATGTACAGGAGTTGAGAGAGACCAACAAGCTCACCTCCAATAATATCAGTATTGATCAGCGTTTGACCATACCTTTTGAAATAGCTGGAGTAGATGAGATAGCGGCTGCTGACTCAGCTCAATCCATTGCGGTAGCTGGTGACTCCAACAGCGTAGAGGTGATCTCACCACCCGAAGAGCTACCCAGGTATGGCAATTCTGATAAGCGGGATACGACCAATCTCGTACCTGGCCAGGTAATAGAGGAAGGGTTTGCGATGAGAATCGAAAATGCGCCTAAAACAAGAAAATACCTCGCACTGCACCGTACGGTTCCTATTGGCACGATCATGCAAGTGCGCAATCAGATGAATAACCAGAGTATTTTTGTGAGAGTGGTTGGGAAGCTGCCGGATACTGGTCCTAACAAAAAAGTGCTGATTCGTCTGACTGATCAGGCTTTTGAGCGACTTGGAGCCATCGATCCTAAGATCCCTATAGAGGTGGCTTATATGAGAGAGTAGATGGGAAGACCATCAAAGCAAGACTTCAAGGCATTTCTTGATGAGCAGGTGGAGTTGTTTAATCAGCCAGGCTTCATCAAAGATGATCCCATCAGCATTCCACACCAATACTCCAAGAAGCAGGATATTGAGATTACAGGCTTTTGGGCAGCTGTACTGGCGTGGGGCCAGCGTGTCACGATCATCAATAAATGTCAGGAGCTGTTCGGCATGATGGACAATGACCCCTATCAATTCATCTTGCATCACGAGGAGTCTGATCTAAAGCCCTTTACTGCATTCAAGCACAGGACCTTCAATGCCACAGATACCCTTTATTTTATTCATTGGCTGAAGCATTTCTATCAGCAGCACGAGTCGCTGGAGGAGGCCTTTATCATCGGGCTTGGCGAGGATGATGAAGATATGGAGGTCGGTTTGAGCAATTTCCACTATCAGTTTTTTGACTTACCAGAAGCACCCCTTCGGACACGAAAGCACATCGCTACACCTGCGCGGAAGTCGGCATGCAAGCGCCTCAATATGTACCTCCGCTGGATGGTGAGGCAGGATGACAAAGGCGTGGATTTTGGACTCTGGAAGAAGATCAAGTCTTCGCAGCTTGTATGTCCTTGCGATCTCCACGTAGATCGAGTGGCCCGGAGATTCAATTTGATTACCCGAAAGGGAACCGACTGGCAAACTGCGCTAGAGCTTACCTC
Organism: uncultured Roseivirgaceae bacterium; assembly: GCA_964351595.1. Classification (GTDB taxonomy): domain Bacteria; phylum Bacteroidota; class Bacteroidia; order Cytophagales; family Cyclobacteriaceae; genus UBA6059. The sequence continues at coordinate 19,333 of CAYGOT010000086.1, forward strand.
CAATCTTAAGAAATATGACCCTCAGGATCCTGTCAAGTATGATTTTGCGCTATTTGGTCTGGGTGTATTGGGAAACTATTAAGTAAAACGCCATCTATCCCTCTCCATGAGAGGGTTAGGGAGAGGTAATGGAAAATCAAGTTTTACTTAATAGTATCGCGCTGGTAGAGTTGATTAAGCCAAATGAAAATACACCTTTTTGGTGATTGCGCTTGTTACTGACCCCAGCCGGCAGGATCAGCCTTCCATTTCTCCAACAACGGAATATCCGCCTCCTGGACATACCCGGATTTCAAGGCTTGTCTAAGCAGCGCATCGTAGTTGCTGATGCAGATAAGGTTTACATCAGCTTCTTTGAAATTGTCTTCGGCCTTTTGGAAGCCATAAGTGAAGATGGCAGCCATGCCTAATACTTCGACTCCTTCTTTTCGCAGCGCCTCCACGGCTTTGAGCGAACTGCCACCGGTTGATACCAAATCTTCGATCACTACTACTTTAGCCCCGGCATCTACCCGACCTTCGATCAGGTTTTCCATGCCGTGCCCTTTTGGTTTTGAGCGGACATAGAGAAAGGGCAGTTCCATTTCGTCCGCTACCAATGCGCCCTGAGGGATACCCGCTGTAGCTACACCAGCAATGGCCTCACAGTCGGGATAGCAGCGTCTGATCTCATCGATCAGGTACTTCTTGACCAGACTTCTGATGGCCGGGTAGGACAGGGTCAGCCTGTTGTCACAATAGATGGGCGACTTCCATCCAGAGGCCCATTGAAACGGTGACTCCTGATTGAGTTTAATGGCTTTAATTTCTAAAAGATGGTGTGCTATCTTCTCGGCAATTTCCGGCTTACTATGTTCAAAACCCATGCCTCGAAATTAGTTTAAAAAATGAATTATTTTTTGGCTGGAGCACTAGATGTATCCATTAAGAATGACTTTCTTTAGGTACCCCAATAGGGAACATTGAAAATCTTCATCAACGATATCCCTGTCTACATCAAGAAACTTGATGACCGCATCAATCGAGATGATTTCGATCATGTCATTGACGGTAGTGACAACAGTGTACCCAAAAAACTGATTGATGATGTGTTGATCTGGGATGCTTCCCATGAGCACATCGACGAGCTGCTCAAGCTCATGACCCACCGCAAGTTCAAAGAGCTGGACAATATCACCTTTGCCGTATCCAAGCGCAAGGCCGCAGTAGCTTATATCAAAGATAAGTTTAAGGTGATAGAAGCAGGTGGCGGTGTAGTGCACAAAGACGGACTAGCCTTGCTGATCTACCGCCTCAAGAAATGGGACTTGCCCAAGGGGAAGCTGGAAAAGCGTGAAAAGCCTAAAGTGGGAGCAGTCAGAGAGGTCGAAGAGGAGACCAATGTGAAGGTAGAGCTGGAAGAAAAAATCTGCGCTACCTGGCACACCTACATGCGCAACAACAAGTATGTCCTTAAGAAGACTCACTGGTACAAGATGAAATGCCTCGACGACTCTCAGATGAAGCCTCAAACAGGGGAGAGCATCGAAGACGTCCGTTGGATGGATGTGCGCAACACGCGCCAGGCGCTGTACAATTCCTACCGCACGGTGAGGTATGTGATGCAGGAGTATTATAAGTTGCTGGATTAGAGGTATGGGCGCTTTGGTATACTGCTTGATCGATGCACGTTTAAGGCAGGAGCTGCAAACTCGCACCAGCAGGGTTGTTACCAATTGATGAGTAAAATGCCCATAAGGTTAAACTTGATTCTTTTTATCCTGCTTGTTTCCTGTAATAACAGTGAGATACAAAAAACATATTATGAAGATGGATCACTTAAAATGAGACGTGAATTAAATCATGGTGTGCCTCATGGGGAGTCAGTTTATTTCTTTGAGAATGGGAACAAGAAAGCAATTGAAACATGGGAGAATGGTGAATTAAATGGATTGTCAACCATGTTTTACCAGTCTGGTCAAGCTAAACTCAGGGTTATGTATGTTGGGAATGAGATTAATAAGCATTCTGCGGTGAGCTTTTATGAAGATGGTAGTATCCGAAGTGAGTTCGTTACAGACCATCCGATTATGACATTTTACTATGAAAATGGAACTATTAAAGAAAAACAGCTTTTTAATATGGCAGATAGTTTGATCGACTTTGTTCGATATTCAAGATCCGGTGAGGTTTCTTCTGAATCTGAAAATAGTGCCTGATGATCCCCCAATTATTAAGACAGGTTTAGTATCATTTTAAGTTCTACAATAG
>CAYGOT010000087.1:0-14744 GCA_964351595.1 uncultured Roseivirgaceae bacterium
TCCTAGCTACTAGGATAAGCCTCGGTGGTGGAATTGGTAGACACGCAGGACTTAAAATCCTGTGGACCTTAAAGTCCGTGCGGGTTCAAGTCCCGCCCGAGGTACTTCATAAGAAAGGCTCTGAGCAAACTCAGGGCCTTTCTTGTTTAGTGCTAAGTGAATGTGATCTACTCCCCCTCCGGCATCAACACAATCTGGATGTACTCGTCTGTATCTAGGTACTTCCTGGCGATCTCTCTGATTTTTTCTCCTTCTATCTCGTCCAGTTTGTTGATGGACTCGGGGATTTCATTGAAGTCCCAGCCGTTGATATGGTACGAGCGGAGCGTATTGAGCCAGTAGTCATTCTCTTTGATATTGACTTCAAAGGCTCGCCTTCTTTGTTCGCGAATCTTTTGAAGGTTTTCTTCGGTGACCTCCTCGTCTTTGATTGAGGTAATGATTCCTTTTGTGGCATCTACCAGATCATCCACATTTTCCGGCCCACAGGGGAACTGAATTCGGAAAGTGTAATGCTCATAGGGTAGGCCAGTTGTGCTGCCACTCGATCCCGCACCATAGACACCACTTTTCTCTTCGCGAAGAATCTCTATTAGCTTGATGTTAACCAAATCAGCCAATGCCCCGAAGTAGAAGTTTTCCTCTTTGGTTCGCTCAAAAGCATCGGTGAAATTCATAATCACCATACTCTTGGGATCAGTGCCTTTGTTGATGGTTTCATTTACCATTCCGGTAGGAGGTCGCACACCGACATCTTTCCATTCATCAGTGCGATCTACTGTGGGCAGTGAGCCGAGATAGGTATCCAATAGAGGCTTCATTTCTTCCACATCAAAATTACCCACAAACCAGAAGGTGAAATCGCTGGCATCCGCAAATCGCTCCTTATAAAAGTCTAATGCCCATTCAGGATCTATACTGTCAAGTTGCTCTTCTGTTGGGAAGCCACCACCACGCAAATGACCCTGGGACATGATGCGTGCCACCTGGTCATTGAAGTAGAACTGAGGGTTCGAATTAAGGTTCTTCAAAAAGCCTTTATTGCGGGTAATGAAAGACTGAAATGCATCCATGTCCAGCGTGGGGGCTGTGAAATAAAGGTTGGTGAGTTGCAATAAGGTCTCAAGGTCCTGGGGTGTCGAACTTCCTTGTACGCCCTCGGATAGCTGCCTGATGAATGGTGTTACATTAACCGATTTGCCGGCGAGCATCTTCTGGAGGTCAACATTGCTATAACCTGCTACACCGCTGATATTGACGATCGAGCTGGCATTTGACGCTGACATGTAGTTAGCATCATCAGCAAGTGAGTGACCTCCCGGGCTAAATGACGTCATCGTTACCTGATCGTTTTTAAACTCAGTCGGCTTGAGGTAGACGGTTATTCCATTGGATAGTTTGAGCTCTGTAATATCAGTTTTCTCATGGTAGTCGCTACTGGTGATGCTTCCAGGTTCCGGTAAGTTGGTCATCAAGTCAGTGCCCACGTCTCCGTCATCATAGGCAGTGAGCTCCATGTTGGCAGACTGATCCAGTATCGAGAGCAGCTCTTCTCTGGTAGGGTATACCAACCCGTCTTTTTCCGGACCTGTGACTACCAGCACCCTGTTTTCGTCGCGGATCAATTTATCTGTGAGACTGTTGATTTCTTCTACCGAAATTCCCTCCATGTACTTTTGGACAAAGGCATATTCGAAGGCGATTCCAGGGATTGGCTCTGCCTCCAAAAAATTACCCAGATACTCATTGACATAGTTTTCGGATTCTGTTTTATCTCTTTCGTTGTAGGCTACCTCATAGCTCTGAAGCATGTCTCTCTTGTAGCGATCCAACTCTGTGGATGTGAAACCAAACCTCTTGACTCGCTCTATTTCTGCTAAGAGAGCTGACAAACCCTCCTCAATGCCATCCTCCTGCGTGACGGAGAAAGCCTGAAAGGCCGTCTTGGTCCGAGCGAAAAAGGAGCCATATGAAACCGAGCCAAATAAAAACGGCGGCTCTGCCTGCTGCGTCAATTCACTCAAGCGCTGGTTGAGCATACCGGTATAAATCTGGTTCATTAACCAGTTGCGATAGTCAGCCAACGTCTCATCTGTGGTGGGATCAGTTTTAATGAAAAGGCGGGAGATGGTGTAACTAGCCTCTTTGTCTGTAGATATATTGACAAGGGTCTCTGTGTGATCCGGCACACCATACTCCTCTCGTGGTTTGGGAGAAACAGATTTGGCTATCCCCCCAAAATGCTGTTTTATCTTGTACTCAATCTGCTCTACGGGGAGATCTCCTACCGCAATCACTGCCATCAACTCCGGTCGGTACCAATCCTTGTAGAAATTGGTCAAACTGCTGTGCTCAAATGTCTCGAGGTTTTCCCTGGTACCTATCGGTAAACGAACAGCATATCTCGAATCCCTCAGCAATACCGGCAGAAACTCATCCAACATCCGGCGATCTGCTCCCTGGCCCAGTCTCCACTCTTCGATGACTACTCCACGCTCTTTTTCAATTTCTTCCGGATCAAACGAAAGGTTGTGTGCCCAGTCTTCCAAAATCTGAAAACCCTGATTGACGATTGTATCATTGTCGGTAGGTATGGGGAGCATATATACCGTCTCATCGAAGCTGGTGTAGGCATTGAGGTCCGCCCCAAACCTCACACCAATGGACTGCAGGTAGTTGACGATTTCATTCTTTTCGAAATTTTTGGTGCCGTTGAAGGCCATGTGCTCTAAGAAATGCGCAAGACCGTGTTGATCTTCTGTTTCCAATATGGCACCTGCGTTGACGACCAGCCTTAGCTCCAGGCGCTGCGCCGGGCGATCATTGCCCCTGATGTAGTAGGTGAGCCCATTGCTGAGCTTACCAATCTTGACATTTTCATCTATTGGAATGGCATCCTCCAGATCGTCAGAAATACTCGTCTCCTGGGCAAGTGCAAGCTGGGAAGAGAAAATGATCAGGGCTAACAGGCTGATTCGGCAAATTGCCGCAAGAATAGATTTATGCATTTGACTTTATGATAAGTTCAATTTGGTATACTAAGAAAACCAAAAATGGTTGTGTTCTTAGGTCGTACGCCAAAGGAATTAAGGTTTTACTGAGAAGACGTATCTGCCGGAATTTCTTTGCTCGGAGTTATGAACGGATTAAGCCTGCTGCCTGCTTTCCTCACCTGTCCACCGATCTTCTCTCCGGTACGCTTCACAGCATCGATACCGCTTTTTACGGTTTTGACGCCTGTTCTTCTTGTGGCTTCTACGATTCCAGCTATGACATTTTTAGAAGCAGATACCACTATTGCACCTAGCATACCTGAGGCTTCTTTAAAGGCCGAGAGCTTGGCTTCTTTGCGGGTTGCAAAATACTGCCCGCTGCAATAGTTGCGCGCAATGATGCCGACCCTTAGCGTAAGAAAGGCGTTGGTGGATCCCTCTAGCAAGGAATCGATAATGATCGTAGCGGAGTTTCCGACTAATGGGACGGACTGTGTGGTCATGCCTTTGAAAAGCGACCTTATGATCGGCTCCATTTGCTCAGAGATGTCTATTTCTTCTATTTGACTTGCCAGGAATGTGGCAGCCCCCACGTTAGCGTACAGCCGAGAGAGGTCACGGAGGCTGGGACGCTGATAATAAAGGTGGGCCAGGTCCCAAATAAGTTTTGACTGGGTTACAAGTACGGTTAACGCATCTAGTTTACCATTCTGGGAGATTGCGGTAGCCAGGAATACCGTATTGGCCGTTTTCTTTATCCTCAAATTGGCTTCTCCATTAAGTGCGACTAGTGCGTCTTCCAGCGAGTCAGTCCCAATATTGTTCTGCTTCAGAAACTGATTGCTTGCAAGCCGCTGCTTAAGCTTACTCTTAAACTGCTCGACTTCCGCCAGAGAAGATGGAGATGTCAACGGAGAAGGGAGCCTTAGGAAAAGCACCACGGGTAGTACCATCAAGAAAACAAGAACAGCCGCTAATATGCCAGTGACAACATAAGCGAGTGTCGCGTTGATACTTAAAAGCACCAGATAGATTTGGGACACCTGATTGAATAAAAACAGCAGAAACCCCAGAATGAAGAGGATACTGAGCGGCAGGAAAATACTACGTAGTTGCTTAAGCATATACTCTAAGACGCACTACAGCGAATTGCGTTTCACTGGGAATCGGAGATTTTCTTTCCTTTCTCCCCTTTGCGATCATCTACCTTCTCTTTCAATCTAAAATAGAAAGTGGCGTAGGTTCTGGAGACTTTGACCTCTTCGCAGATTCCTTCGGCGTTGTAGGTATAATAGTTTTTGCCATCTGGGGAGTCCAGCACATAGACTTTGGTCTTGTCCTCGTACATGGGTACAAACTCAGCGAACTGCTGCGAGAACACCTGCCGTTGATTGACTGGCTCGTTGTAGTATAAATGCGGAATACTGAAACCTATGCCTTTTTCATTGATTTGCGATAGCTCTCCATTAAGATTGATAATGTACTTACCACCGTCCCATTTTACGACAGATTGCTTTTGTACTTTACCGTTTAGGGTATTGACCGCCGAACCATCTGCCAGGATGCCATTTACAAACCTTTCCTTTGATTCATATTCTATTTTGAAAGACAGCAATAGTCGATACTCTACAGAGCTCTCTACCGAGAATACTGTTTCTGAGCCTACTTTACTTCTCTCGACCACCATCGAACCCAGCGTCTTGTTACCTTTCACTACATCATAGTAGAGCTTTTGAGCATCTACGGTGAGGTAGGCAGAGAGAGAGAGGATTACGACGAGAACAATAGACCTTTTTAGCACAGTATTTTTATGTAAGTAGTAGCCCAAAGACACTTGGGGCAAGTAAAGGTTTCTTCTAAACTAACCAAAAATGAACAAACCGTATAATCAACTTTAGTGGATCGAAGTTTTGGCTGGATGTGATCAGAAGATGTACCGCCTCCAATCGCATAAACCAGTGCTTCCCTAATAGTTGTATAAATTGTTAGTGGCTACTCAGGACTAAAATGTTTGGGCAATTTAGATTTTGTCATGCTTTTTGCCAGAAGGGGCAAAAATATCGCCAAAATCAGCCAGCTCTTGCATTGATAACCACGGGTTAAAACCCATGGCTATAAAGAAATTGGCACTTCATGATGTTCAGGATCATTTTTGGGCCCTGAGTAGTTACAATTGTTATTGTTAGAATCGAAACTGTAACGCTATGCGATCAGAAAAAATAAGTTTTGAAAACAAAAAGGGAGAACAGTTGAGCGGAATCCTCGATATGCCTATTACTGGTAAGCCAGCAGCATATGCGATTTTTGCCCATTGCTTTACTTGCTCGAAGACCTTGGCTCCTGTTGTCAACATTAGTCGTGCGCTCATTCAGCACAACATCGCTGTGTTTCGCTTCGATTTTACAGGCCTGGGAGAAAGCGAGGGAGATTTTTCGGATACGAACTTTAGTACCAACATCAACGATCTGGTGGAGGCCTACGAATACCTCGAAGAGCACTATGAGGTACCAAATATACTCATTGGGCACTCTCTCGGAGGTGCAGCCGTGCTCTACACAGCAGGTCAGCTGCCAGGGATAGAGGCGGTGGCGACCATAGCCGCGCCGGCCGACCCGCCTCATGTCAAAGCGCTACTCAAAGAGAAAATAGAAGATATTAAAACGAGCGGCGAAGCAACGGTGGATATTGGAGGCCGACCTTTCAAGATCAAAAAGCAATTTTTGGAAGACATTGATCAGTTTGATAGTGACGAAGTGATCGGAAAACTTGGGAAAGCTTTGCTGGTGCTGCATTCACCTCAGGACAAAATCGTGGGAATAGAGAATGCCGCAAAGATTTACACTGCCGCTATGCACCCCAAGAGTTTTATCACCCTTGATGGTGCGGATCACCTTTTGTTCAACAAGGAAGACTCCAACTATGTAGGTTTGATGATTGCCAACTGGGTCACAAGATATATCGACCTGAGCCACTATCAAGAGACCATGGATGACGAGGAGGTGATGACCAGAACAGGCGCTCAGGGCTATACCACAGAAGTTGCCATTGGTCAGCATCGCATGATCGCAGATGAACCGACTTCTGTTGGCGGTAGCAACCAGGGGCCTACACCCTATGGCTACTTATCAGCCTCATTAGGTGCTTGCACCAGCATGACGCTCCGTATGTATGCTGATCAAAAGAAGTGGCCGCTGGAAGAAGTGGAGGTAAGACTCAGGCACGAAAAAAAGCATCGGGAAGACAGTGAGAGCGACTCAAAAACCAAAATAGACCATATATCACGTGAGCTTAGACTTACCGGAGATTTGACCGAAGAGCAGCGCCAACGATTACTGGAAATTGCCGATAGGTGTCCGGTGCATAGGTCACTTCATGGTCAGGTGGTCGTAGAGACGATGCTGAAATAGTACTCATATCCACAGACCTATGAGGTTTTAGTAGGTAAATAACTGTTGCAGGTTGACATAAGCCTCACCAGCCCTCATTGGTTTTTTGCGAAACCTCATAGGTTTATTACGCTAGTATTCAAGTCTCGGTAGGCGAGGTTGCGGATTTGAGACGGTACTAAGAAACATCAATGTTTAACATTTTTTAACAGCCATTAGGTACCCCAATGTCTGTATGAGCGGTTTGAATAACTTAAAACTTAGGGTATTTTTGCGCAGCAATAAAAAACCAGTGGAAACAGCAATGCCAGTCGCGGCTGAATTCTGACAGTTATTTATTGGGATCCCCGCCTGCGCGGGGATGACGTTTTATAGGTACCCCAAGGCAAAGCCTTGTGTAATGATTAGGATTAAAAATGGCCTGAATGGAAGCGGAAGTAAATAACGATATCAAGCAAGAACACCAGCGTAAGATCAAGGAGGTAAGCTCTGAAGTAGGTAAGATCGTAGTTGGGCAGCAATATATGGTCAATCGCCTGTTGATTGGCTTGTTTACCAATGGTCACATACTGCTCGAAGGTGTACCCGGTTTGGCAAAGACGCTGACTGTAAACACCCTTGCTGACGTGCTTCACCTGGACTTCAAGCGCATTCAATTCACTCCTGACTTGCTGCCGGCCGATCTGATTGGTACGATGATCTACAATCAGCAAGGCGCAAAGTTTGAGACAAAGAAGGGTCCTATTTTCGCCAATATCATTCTAGCGGATGAGGTAAACCGATCTCCTGCAAAGGTACAGTCTGCATTGCTTGAGGCGATGCAGGAAAAACAAGTGACGATTGGGGAGAATACTTTCAATCTCGATAGACCTTTCTTAGTGCTTGCTACTCAAAACCCGGTGGATCAGGAAGGAACATACCCCCTACCGGAAGCCCAGGTGGACAGATTCATGATGAAGGTCCATGTGGACTACCCCACCAAGGATGAAGAGCTCGAAGTAATGCGCCGAATGGCCAATATGAGCTTTAATAGCAAGGTATCTACCAAACTGACTAAGGAGGACATCTTTGCAATCCGTGATGAGATCAATCAGGTAAGCATCTCTGAGTCATTGGAGAAGTACATCATTGAGCTGGTATTTGCCACACGTAACCCAAAAGACTATGGCTTAAATGATGAGGCACAATACATCCAGTTTGGGGCTTCTCCCAGAGCCTCAATCAATCTGAACCTTGCGGCCAAGGCAATGGCCTTCTTTGAGGAGCGTGATTATGTCTTACCAGAAGATATTAAAGAAGTGGCCAGTGATATATTTAATCATAGGATTATCCTTAACTACGAAGCAGAGGCTGATGGTATTACGACCGGGCAGATTGTCAATACCATTCTCAATAAGGTCAATATCAATCGATAGACAAACCTGCCCTGTACTTAATAGACAGTTAATACAGATAAAGCTGGGATAAACCGAATCACTCTAGCTTAAAGATTTGGTAACAGGTATGACCTGAGCACTTAACATTAGAGAGACAACTTTGCAGAGCAAAACAAAGTTGAACCGAAATCTAAAATTACTCTCTAATGAAAAAATTATTCAACATACTGACTATCCTCGCTGTGAGTGCATTTGCTTTCTCATGCGGCGATGATGACGAAGACCCTTTGGAAGTGACTGACCCATTAGTCTCTCAACCGACATTGGGAGATCAGCAGGCAGGTTCATCCGGAACTGCCACCTTCTTCGTTGCGATTGCAGATAATGTAACAGCAACATGGGAAGCAACTTCTACAGGGGGTGTCACCCTGGCCTCAAGCTCTGGTGCTGTGTCAGGGGCATCTGTTGATGTTAACTTCACCACAGCAGAATCTGGTGCTGCATCAATCACTTTAACGGTGACAGATTCTGAAGGTCGTTCTGCAAATAACTCAGTGAACTTTAATGTAACCGGAGAGATTTCTGTCGAAGCACCCATAGTTGATGTGTTTGCATCTGCTGATGGTACGGGTACCGTGACCTGGACCAAAGACAATGTTTACGCATTACGAGGATTCATTTTCGTGAATGAAGGCCAAACATTGACTATAGAACCTGGTACTGTCATCAAGGGCCAGCCTGGTGAAGGTGCAGGAGCTTCTGCTCTAATAGTTGCAAAAGGAGGTAAAATTAATGCGGTAGGATCGGCCACTGAGCCGATTATCTTTACTTCTCTTACTGATGAGCTGTCTCCTGAAGATATTCAAGACGGAAATTTTGGTAGTCCAAATTTAACCCCTACTCAAAATGGTAGATGGGGAGGCTTGATTGTTCTTGGTAATGCCAGGATATCTGCGGCCAATGATGATGATCAGGACGTTTCGGAAGCTCAAATAGAAGGTATACCATCTTCTGAGACAAGAGGTCTATATGGTGGAACTGATGATGCGGACAACTCAGGTGAACTATCATATGTTTCAATCCGTCATGGTGGTTCCTTGATCGGTGCTGGTAACGAGATTAATGGACTTACACTTGGCGGAGTTGGATCTGGCACATCTATATCAAACATTGAAGTAGTTGCTAACCAAGATGATGGTGTTGAGTGGTTTGGTGGTAACGTAGATATTACCAACCTACTAGTATGGAACTCAGGTGATGATGCAGTGGATACAGATCAGGACTGGATCGGTACATTAGATAACTTTATTGTGGTAACTCCTCAGGGAGGCTCTGCCTTCGAACTTGACGGACCCGAAGGTTCACTTAACAGAGGATGTCACACAATCACAAACGGTACGATCTACGCTGGATCAAGTGTTGACCATCTTGTTGACTGGGACGGTAGCACTAACGCAGGTTTGGAAAATATGTACTTCTACGGATGGGATGCAAGCTATCCACCATCTGATTTTGAAGCTATCGAATCTTTCGGTGGTGATGGCAACTGTACTTCCGGTTCTTGGGAATACACTTTGACAGACGGAGGAGCTACAGTTGATGTGGTATTCAACGGTGTACCAGCTGAAGCTTTGACTGAAGTCGCGCAAAATGCAAACACTGTTGGCGCTGATGCATCTGTCTTTGGTTGGACATGGGCGTCTAAGTCAGGAGCCTTAGCAGGTATCGGTATAGAGTAATTCAACTCCGACTCACTTTAAAGGCTTGTCTTAAGTTATTAGGACAAGCCTTTTTTATTCAAAATGGACATTTGGGACAGGTGTAGGCCTGTTCTTTAATTGTAAAGCGCAGGTTATATTAATGTTAAGGTTGCCGATCTGGGTTGTTGCATACTTTCCTTTTTTCTCTCTTTGCAGTGAAATTAAAATCAGGCGGAGAAAAACGCCAGTTCCAAAATGAAAGTAAAGCAGTTTTTATATTTCCTACTTGTGTCTTTGTTTCCTGTATTTGCAATGGCACAAAAAAGCGCTGTTCGGGGTACTATTATTGATGATGCCACTGGAGAAGCTCTCTTCGGAGTAACAGTAGTGATCAAGGGCACAACGAATGGTAGCATTTCCGATTTTGATGGAAAATTTGAGATCAAAGCAGAACCTGGTGTTTATGATCTTCAAGCGTCATTTGTTTCATATAAGAATTTTACTATTACAGGTGTTGAGATCAATCAGGGAGAAATCACTGTTATTGATCAAATCAGATTACTGGAGGATATTGCTGAGCTCGAGGAAGTTGTTATTACCGCTGAAGCGATCAGAACAACCGAAGAGGCCCTGCTCACAGTTAAGAGGAAGTCAGCAAACGTAATTGACGGGATTTCAGCTGCTAATTTCAAAAAAATTGGAGATTCTGATGCTGCTGAGGCTGCTAGAAGAGTGCCAGGTGTTTCTATTGAAGGAGGCAAATATGTATACGTAAGAGGTCTTGGTGATCGATACACCAAGACAACACTAAACAATCTAGATATCCCTGGACTTGACCCAGACCGGAACAGTATCCAGATTGACATTTTTCCAACTAACCTTATCGACAACATGATTGTCCTTAAGTCATTTACTGCAGACCTACCTGCAGATTTTACCGGTGGTATTGTCAATATAGAAACCAAAGATTTCCCGGATGAAAGAATCATCGATGCTTCAGTAAGCATGACTGTAAATCCGTCGATGCACTTCAACAACAACTACATAGACTATAGTGGAGGCAAGACTGATGGACTGGGTTTTGATGATGGATCGAGAGCACTTCCTGAGCAGGGAAGGCTGGGAGCAAACGAAATACCGAGCCCTTTGAACGGCTCGAATCCAAGCGAGGTAAATTCGTTTTTGAGAGAGTTTAATCCTACGTTAGGGCCAACAGCTCAAACGAGTTTCATGGATTACAGCCTTAGTTTGACATTAGCAGACCAAATCGGTCTGAAGAACAGCAACAAATTGGGGTACATATTCTCTGCGAGCTATAAGAACTCGACTAGATTCTATGACAATGCGTTGTTCGGAGAGTATCAGAAAACGAAAGCAGAAGACCCTGACTATGAAATGGTACAGGCGACAACTCAGGAGGGCATCCTGGCGGAAAACAGTGTGATGCTTGGAGCCTTGGGTGGGCTTGCATATAAGACTGAACTCTCCAAATACAAATTAAACGTAATGCACCTCCAGAATGGGGAAAGCCGATCCGGTCAATTCTTCATATTTGACAATGAGCAAGCGACAGGTAAGTCGGGGTTCACTGCTAACTCAAGCAATCTTGAATATAACCAGCGTGGCTTGTCTAATGTCTTCTTAAGCGGTGAGCACATTAACAATGACGCATCATGGGCCGTAAACTGGAAAGGTGCGGTCACGCGATCAACACTTGATGATCCGGATATTAGGAAGACGGCTTTCACCGACCTGCCAGGTGATGTCGGGTTTGAGCCGGGACAAGGTGGTAACCCAACCAGGTTATGGAGAGAGTTGGACGAGATTAATGTGGTAGGAAAGATTGAAGTAAGCAAAACCTTCAACGCCTTCGGTGAGGAGGCCAAATTGAAGTTTGGTGCTAATCATATTTACAAAGAGAGGGATTATCAAATTCTGGCCTTTTCTGTGCGCTTTGACGATGAACTTCCTCCTCAATATTGGAATGGTGACCCCAATGAAGTTTGGACATCCAGAAACCTTTATCCTTTTGGAGAATTGTTTGTAGGCTCACAGAACCCTGATCCTAACCCTAACCAATACAACTCAGACGTGAATAACACCGGCGCATTTGTCTCAACAGAGCTAAATCCGCTTCCAAAGCTCAAAGGTATATTCGGTCTCCGAGCGGAGAATTATGTGCAAAGACACACGGGACGTGATATCAGCGGTGAGAATGTGCTGGAGGATGCCAAAGTACTAGACAACCTTCACTTCTTCCCATCGGCGAATTTGATCTATGCGGTTCAGGATGATCAAAACATGAGAGGGTCATATTCAAGAACCATAGCCAGACCTTCTTTTAAAGAGCTTTCATTTGCTCAAATCCTTGACCCTGTCTCCAATAGAATATTTAATGGTGGTCTATTTACCTACGGTGATGACTGGGATGGTAACCTTAAGGAAACATTGATCAGCAACTATGATTTGCGTTGGGAAAAATTCTTGAATAGAGGACAATTGATCTCTGTCAGTGCTTTCTATAAGACTTTTGAAAACCCTATCGAATTAGTCAGAATTCCTCAGGCAGTTACCACCAACGAGTTTCAGCCTAGGAATGTAGGAGATGGAACCGTGTTTGGATTCGAGTTGGAATTCAAAAAGAGTCTTGATTTTATTTCGGATGCCTTCAGTAACCTAAGCGTCAATGGTAATTTCACTTTGGTTGAAAGCTCTATTGAAATGACAGATGTAGAATTCACTTCGAGGAAGAACTTCGAAAAGGAAGGAGAGAACATCACCAACACACGTGATATGGCAGGACAAGCCCCATGGATTGTAAATGCAGGATTATCATACAACAATCTTGTTGATGGCCTGGATGCTGGATTCTTCTATAATGTTAAAGGTGCTACGCTGACAGTAGTCGGTGGTGGATTGTTCCCGGATGTGTACTCTGAGCCATTCCATAGCTTAAATTTCAACATGAATAAGAGATTCGGAAAAGATCAGAGAGCGTCATTGAATGTTTCAGTTACCAATCTGCTTAATGATGTCCGAGAAGAGTTTTACACTGCTTTCCAGGCACAGGATCAGATTTTTACCAGTCTAAACCCTGGCAGATCCTTTGGAATGGGATTCTCCTATTCATTCTAAAAACATCAAAAAGAACTAAGGTCCAGATATCAAAGTCTGGACCTTTTTTATTTCACTTCGCTCAGCTTGGCCTTCATCTGTTCTAGCTTAAGGACGCCTTCAGAAAGCTGACTTGCCGCTTCATTTCTCGCCTGCTCCAATAGAGCGATTTTTTCAGGACTTGCGTTTTTCTCTTTGGCCTTGTTCAGCCGAGAGATCAGCTTACTCTCCTTTTTGCTGAGTTTTCGATTCTCTTTTTCCAGCAGCTCTATGTTGGTCTGAATCCATTTTTGGTAGAAGAAGATTTTGAATTCCCTGAGTAGCTTATCTGCGGAGGGTCTGTATTTGGCCGCCTGATTAGCGTCCATCTCCTGAGGGTTAAGAAGGGCCTTCAGCTGTGTGCGATCTTTCAGTGGCTTGAGCTCTACCCAGATTTTGATTTCACCGTCGGCATCATCTGTAGTGGGCGGGATCACTACTTCATAGTACCTCCGCATGTTCTCAAGCTTCGCAAAACCATTGCAAAACCTCCAAAAATCTTTCTTAACACTTTTGTAGTCAAAGTCCAGCACGGCTCGATACCCATCACCGGAAAACTCCTGAATGGCGACCTGCTCGGCTTGATTGGCCAGAGAAAGATTCTGCGCTATTCCCGGTAGGGTAAGTAGACTCAAAAAAAAGAATAGCCCGATAAGCAAGCAAAGTCGCATCATATTAGTTATATCGATATACTGTAAAACTAACGGTAAACCCAAAGACAGATTGAAATGGCAAATAAAATATTGATCACAGGAGGTACCGGGCTGGTGGGTGGTAGGTTGCAGGATTTATTGCTATCGCAAAATTATGAGACAGCTCTGCTCAGCAGGCGCCCGACAGACCGATCAAAAGGAATATATAACTGGGATATCAAGGCGCAGACGATTGATCCAGCAGCGCTGGAAAACGTGCATGGTGTGATTCATCTGGCGGGTGCTGGAGTAGCTGATGGTCGCTGGACTGAGGCGCGAAAAAAGGCGATCCTGGACAGCAGGATACAGTCTACTAACCTCCTTTACAATCAGTTGAAGGCTATGGAGCATCGGCCAAAGGTTTTTGTATCCGCTTCGGCAGTAGGTATATACGGATATGATACAGCTGATGCCTTGATGACAGAGGATGATTCACCAGCAGACGATTTTTTGGCTGACGTGGTAGTCCAATGGGAGGGCGCTGTTGATCGTATCGCAGATTTGGGACTAAGGGTCGTAAAGTTGCGTATTGGTATTGTGCTGGCAGAAGATGGTGGAGCGCTACCGAAGATGGTGCAGCCGATCAGGCTATGGGCAGGAGCACCCCTCGGGTCTGGCGAGCAGTACATGAGCTGGATACATATAGACGATCTGGCAAATATGATGATTTGGTCGCTAGAGCAGCAGCAGGTGGAGGGGGTCTACAATGCTGTTGGGGCAAAGCCAGCGACCAATGGAGAACTGACCAGGTGTGCAGCCAAAGTCCTCTCAAAGCCACTATTCCTGCCTAATGTACCTGGCTTTGTGATCAAACTGATGTTTGGCGAGATGGGCAACATTGTGCTGGGAGGCAACCGGGTCTCCAATGCCAAAATAGCTGCCACCGGTTTTAAGTATCAGTTTGAGGACATGAAGCATGCCTTGGAGGATCTGCTTACCTGAGATCTCGGAGGTAGTTACTAAGAAGCATGAACACTTCCATCCTATTAGATGTCATTTTTTTGCCAAGTGCTTTATCGATGTATGCGGTCAGCTCCGGATAGCACATGATCATGAGGTTATGACAATACTATAGTTAACCTCGCGATTGTTGATTTATTGGGTATATCAATACTAGTATAACAATCGTGGTACCGATACAGCCGTACTAATGTGATTTGTCATTTTGAGTGAGGCGCGGGCGAAAAATCTTCTTAATTTCTGGTGAAAAACCAGATCGAGTATCTTAGTAATCGCTGACGGAGGGTCAGACTTTGTGCCTTCTGCGTAAGAAGACCTCTCCTTCGTCGAGGTGACAGTACAGTGGATTAGTTTAATCTCCTAACTATGTGCCTTGTCACTTAAAGTGAATGCCTTTCTCTCCACCTTGTCATTTTGAGTGAGGAGCGAGCGAAAAATCTTCTTAATTTCTGGTGAAAAACCAGATCGAGTATCTTAGTAATCG
>CAYGOT010000087.1:14844-21326 GCA_964351595.1 uncultured Roseivirgaceae bacterium
TGCCTTGTCACTTAAAGTGAATGCCTTTCTCTCCACCTTGTCATTTTGAGTGAGGCACGAGCGAAAAATCTTCTTATTTTCAAAGGTGAATAATCACAACTACTTTGTCTATATCACAACCAACCCTGGTAAAACAGCGCTGTATGTCGGTATGACCAATGACTTGAGGACAAGGATCAGGCAGCATAAAGCGAATAGAGGGAACCCTAAGAGTCATGCGGGTAAATACTTTTGCTACAACCTCATCTACTATGAGCGTTTTGGTTTTGTCGTGCACGCTATCGCAAGAGAGAAAGAAATTAAAGGTTGGAGAAGGCAAAAAAAAGAGGATCTGATTGCCACTATGAATCCAAGATGGGATATCTATGATGCTGAAGTACTGACATGAAAGTAGATTGTCCAAATGCAGGATGTACCTGAGTTAAGGCTTAAGGTCTGCATTATACACACTCCGCAAGAAGACCTCACCTTCGTCGAGGTGACAATCTGATAGATCCCCCTGTTATGATAATGTTACCGTTATCATTTTACTCTGACTCACGTTTGTAGAGGATTAGTTCTAAATTTGCAGTCGAAAAATTTTCGAATATGAGCAACAAGGAAATCGAGAACACCAACGATACCAATGGTGAAGAGGAAGATAAGATCAGGGAAGCTTTTCAAGACCGTGATTGGAGTGAGATAAAGAGTGCCAACTCCTGGGTGATCTTTAAAGTGATGGCGGAGTTCGTTGAGGGCTTTGACAAGCTGGCCAAGATTGGACCTTGTGTATCCATATTTGGATCAGCCCGCACAAAGCAGGACAACCCCTACTACAAGATGGCTGAGCAGATCGCCGGGCAGCTGGTAAAGCATGGCTATGGAGTGATCACTGGCGGTGGCCCGGGTATCATGGAGGCTGGTAACAAAGGGGCTTTTGAGGCGAAGGGTAAGTCAGTTGGTCTGAATATTGACTTGCCATTTGAGCAATTCAATAATTTCTATATCGACAGTGATAAGCTGATCAATTTCGACTATTTCTTTGTCCGTAAGGTGATGTTTGTCAAATTCTCTCAAGGGTTCATCGTAATGCCTGGCGGATTTGGCACCTTAGACGAGATGTTTGAGGCATTGACACTCATCCAGACTCAAAAAATCGGCAAATTCCCAATCGTGCTGGTTGGCTCAGAATACTGGAGCGGACTTTTTGATTGGATCAAATCGACCTTGGTCAAAGACGGTTATATTAATCAGGAAGACTTATCACTGGTCAACTTAGTCAACACCCCCACTGAAGCTGTGAAAGTGATCGACGACTTCTACAGCAAGTACTTACTATCTCCAAACTTCTAATCTTGCAAAAGCAGTATTTACCCCTTGCCATTTCAGTTGTTGCGCTCGGTCTTGCAGTCTACGCTGCGCTGAAGCCTCGCGCGGTTTATAACTCACCGACTCCTGAGGAGTATGTTCACGACGTACTTGTGCCACAGCACGTCAAGACATTTGACCTGCCGGATACCCTATATTTTGCAGGGGAGCGGGTGCCCATGGAGGATCCGGATGTGATGGAGCGACTTGACAGGGAGATTCATGTCAACACTTTTTTTCATTCCAGCACCATTTTTTTGATCAAGAGATCGGGGCGTTGGCTACCGCAAATCAAGGAGATACTGCAAG
Organism: uncultured Roseivirgaceae bacterium; assembly: GCA_964351595.1. Lineage (GTDB taxonomy): Bacteria > Bacteroidota > Bacteroidia > Cytophagales > Cyclobacteriaceae > UBA6059. The sequence continues at coordinate 16,501 of CAYGOT010000087.1, forward strand.
AAGAAGGCTTACCGGAGGACCTGGTTTATATTACACTTATTGAGAGTGGTCTGCAGAATGTGGTCTCTCCGAGTGAAGCAGTAGGATTTTGGCAGATATTGAAAGGTACGGGCAAGGACTTAGGGCTTGAGATCAATCGTGAAGTGGACGAGCGCTATGATCCGATCAAGTCAACCAGGGCAGCTACCGTTTATTTGAAAGAGGCCTATGAGAAGTTTGGCAATTGGACGAATGCTGCGGCTTCTTACAATATCGGTAAGAAGGGACTTGCGGATAGGCTCGAATCACAAAAGGTAGCCAGCTACTATGACCTGGACATCAACGAAGAGACGGCCCGCTATCTGTTTCGTGCGCTGGCACTCAAGATCATACTGAAAAACCCGGCCAAATTCGGGTACGAAATACCAGAGAACCACCTCTATCGAGCAGAGAAAACCAGGGCAGTGGAAGTGACAGAGACCATCCCTGACCTGGCTAACTGGGCCAATGATCAAGGCATCAACTACAAGCTACTGGTCAGGCACAACCCCTGGCTTAGAAAAAATAAATTAACGGTTCGCAAGGGCAACAGTTATACCATCAACTTACCGGAAAAAGGGTAACAATTCATGGCGCAGAGCACCAATAGCGAAGTAATCGAGGAAGTGCCATCATTGGCCGATCAGCATGTCGATGACCAATACATAGAGATATTTGGTGCGCGCGAACACAACCTTAAGAACATAGACCTGAGGTTTAAGCGCAACCAACTGGTCGTGCTCACGGGTATTTCAGGGAGTGGTAAGAGCTCTCTGGCTTTCGATACCATTTATGCGGAGGGCCAGCGCCGATACATGGAGAGTTTCTCAGCCTATGCGCGTTCATTTATCGGAGACATGGAGCGACCCGATGTGGATAAGATCAATGGTCTCAGTCCGGTGATTGCTATTGAGCAAAAGACCACCTCCCGTAATCCAAGATCTACCGTAGGGACGGTGACTGAGATTTATGATTTTCTCAGATTGCTCTATGCACGGGCCGGAGATGCCTACTCTTATATCTCAGGTGAGAAGATGATCCGTCAGTCTGAGGATCAGATTCTTGAGCATTTGTTTACAAATCTGGGGGGTCAAAAGCTCACCTTGCTTGCTCCTGTAGTCAAGGGTCGTAAGGGCCACTACCGTGAATTATTTCAGCAAATCAGGAAAATGGGCTTTGCAAAAGTCCGGGTCAATGGTGAGATAGAAGATCTTTTGCCCAAGATGCAGGTTGATCGCTACAAGACCCACGATATAGAGATCTTGGTGGATCGCATCATAGTCAAAGAATCCGATAAGTATCGCATCAACCAGAGCGTGAAAACGGCACTCAACCATGGTAAGGGCGTGATGATGGTGCTGGATCAGGAGGGGAATGTGTCGCATTTCTCCAAATACCTCATGGATCCTAAGTCTGGGTTATCCTACGATGAGCCGGCTCCCAATACCTTTTCATTTAACTCGCCCTATGGCGCTTGCCCAGTCTGCAATGGGTTGGGTGAGATCGAGGAGATCACAGAGGAGAGCATAATTCCCGATAGGAAAAAATCCATCACGCAGGGTGGCATAGCACCGCTTGGTGAATACAGGGACATCTGGATCTTTAAGAAGATAGAGGCAATACTCAAGAGGCACAAGCTGAGCATCGCTACTCCGATCCACAAAATACCAAAAGAGGTGTTGGATGTCATACTACATGGAGATGCCGAGCCGGTAGCCGTCAAGTCGGTGAAATATCCCGGCACTGACTGGAATACCAAGTACGAGGGGATTGTCAACTTTCTCGAGAAGCAAAAGGACGAAGGATCTGAAAGTATCCGCAGATGGATCAGCGATTTCACTGTAGTGAAGACCTGCGGAGAATGCTCAGGAGGCAGGCTCAAGAAGGAGTCGCTGCACTTCAAGATTGCAGAGCAGAACATTGCAGAGCTAGCGCAAATGAATATCGAGCAGCTCGCACAATGGTTTGTAGGGCTGGAGGATAGGCTGAGTGAACGACAAAATCACATAGCTGCGGAGGTGTTGAAAGAGATCAGGAAGCGCATTGGGTTTCTGATTGATGTGGGTCTGTACTATCTAACTTTGAATAGACCGCTGAGGACGCTCTCGGGCGGAGAGGCGCAGCGTATCAGGCTTGCTACTCAGATCGGAACTCAGCTGGTAGGTGTACTTTATATCCTGGACGAGCCGAGTATAGGCTTACATCAGCGTGACAATGTACGTTTGATTCAGGCATTGAAAGACCTGAGGGACCTTGGCAATACTGTGATCGTGGTAGAGCATGATCGTGATATGATGCTGGCCTCCGACTATGTGATAGACATTGGCCCTGGTGCCGGGAGGCATGGCGGCCAGATAGTCGCAGCGGGTACGCCTCCAGAGCTACTCAAGCAACGCTCTCAGACAGCAGACTATCTGAGTGGTGAGCTATCAATCGAGGTGCCTAAGGAGCGTAGAAAAGGGAATGGAGACAAGATTGTGCTGAAAGGTGCCAAAGGCAACAACCTCAAAAATGTGAAGCTGGAGCTTCCGCTTGGGTCGATGATCTGCGTGACCGGTGTGTCCGGTAGTGGTAAGTCCACACTTATTCACGAGACGCTGTTTCCTATCCTCAACAAGCATTTTTATCGTTCACACAAAGAGCCTAAGCAGTTTCAATCAATTGAGGGTATTGAAAATATAGACAAGGTGATAGAGGTAGACCAGTCGCCTATCGGAAGAACGCCCCGCTCCAACCCGGCGACCTATACCGGGCTATTCACAGATATCCGGTCACTTTTCTCCAACCTACCGGAAGCCAAAATCAGAGGATATAAACCGGGCCGCTTCAGCTTCAATGTAAAAGGTGGCCGCTGTGAAACCTGCGAGGGAGCAGGCATGAAGTTGATAGAGATGGACTTCCTGCCTGATGTCTACGTGCCCTGTGAGACTTGCAAAGGCAGAAGGTACAACCGCGAAACCCTGGAGGTTAGATTTAAAGGGAAGTCAATCTCAGATGTGCTGGATATGACCGTAGAGCAAGCCGTTGAGTTCTTCGAGCATCAGCCTAAGATTCTGCGTCGGGTGAAAACACTCCATGAAGTTGGTTTGGGCTACATTTCTTTGGGGCAGCATGCCACTACCTTGTCCGGAGGGGAAGCGCAGCGGGTAAAGCTGGCCACTGAGCTATCGAAGAAGGATACCGGTCAGACGCTCTATATCCTGGACGAGCCGACCACAGGCCTTCACTTTCAGGATATACAGCATCTCCTGGATGTGCTCAACAAGTTGGTTGACAAAGGGAATACGGTGCTGATCATCGAACACAATATGGACGTCATCAAAGTAGCCGACCATATCGTAGACCTGGGCCCTGAAGGTGGTGATGGCGGAGGCAACATCGTAGCTGCAGGCACCCCTGAGAAAGTGGCAAAAGTCAATGATAGCTATACCGGGCAGTTTTTGAAAGAAGAGCTGGTCTGAGGTATATAGATATAAAAAAAGCTGTCCACCACAGACAGCTTTATAACCTTAACCAAAACCAACAACTACCTAACCTTACTTTGAATAAGCTATTCGCTCAATAGTTTATTCTGTTTTGAAGTTGCTCCATTTATAAACGCTGAGGGTTATTTCTGGTTTAGGTTTTTTGGGATTTTATTGGCCTGACTAGCAGAATCCTTTTTTTATAAAACGATTAAACCCGTTCCAAATCAGGCGAGTGCCACGGGCAATTTAGTTTCAATGCTAATGCCATTGGAGTAAAATCGAAATCGCTTAAGAGCACATCTATTTATGTTTTCTAAATTGCGTTAGCAACTCACACGGCTCGATTGAAGAAAGAACGGCTTTATTGGATACTTCAGATTACAGGATGGTCACTCTATGGCCTTGGTTCTGTGCTATTGTATTCTTTTGTCCAAGGAGAGATACCTCCGGGGCTAATCGAAGGCGAGATTTTCCAGGTTTCCTTCTACATCATTTCTACCCATCTCCTTAGGGTACTAATTAAGCGCGGCAAATGGATCAGCCTGCCTTTGGGAACATTAATATTGCGCATAGCCCTGTCGATTGTCATTCTAAGTTTTGCCAACTATGTATTCCTGCTTGGCGTCTCCTTTTCGCTCGACACCCTCAACAGACAGGATTTTATGGCGATTAACGCCATTATCAGCATCATCGCACCTCTGACCATATATTTCCTATGGTCGCTGACGTACATGACTTTGCATTATTTTCAATGGTATAAGAAGTCATTGGAGTATCAGGCGGCATTCAATGAGATTGAGCTTAACTATCTCAAGTCGCAGCTTAACCCTCACTTTATCTTCAATGCCCTCAATAGTATCAGGGCTTTGGTAGGAGAGGATCCCGATAAGTGCAAGGAGGCCATTACCCAGCTTTCTCATATCCTTAGAAATTCGCTCATTCTGGATAAGAAGAGGCTGATTTCGTTTAGCGATGAAATGCGTACGGTGAACGATTACCTGGCGCTGGAAACCATCCGATTTGAAGAGCGACTAAAGACCAAGTTCAAGTTTCATCCCGATTCTTCCCAGTACAATGTCCCTCCGATGATGATTCAGACGTTGGTAGAAAATGCGATCAAGCATGGTATCTCTAATCTGACTGCCGGAGGTGTTATCGATATCAATACTGAGGTGGTGGATCGCAGCTTGATCATCCAGATCAAGAACAGTGGAAAGTATAAAAATGGAGCCAAGATTAAGAAAAGCGGGACCGGAAATGGGCTTGTTAATACAAAGAAGCGGCTTGAATTGATTTATGGTAATGCCGCTTCTTTTAAAATTTGTAATATTGAGAATAATA
>CAYGOT010000088.1:0-19751 GCA_964351595.1 uncultured Roseivirgaceae bacterium
GAAATAGAGTTGTACGGGTTCGATCCAAACCTTTATGGTATTCTAGTGGCCTTTGTGGCCTTTGTATTATTAGGAAAAAAGAAAAAAAATGGAACTAACGATTAAGAAATACTTCCCCGCGATGACCGTGGGGCTTTACGATAAGCAAAACGTCGTGGACTTCCTGTTCGAGCATCTCGACGAATATGGAGATTCGCGATATGCGATCGGCAAGGCGGTGGAATATGCCGTTAATGCCGGTAGTCATCCCGGCGGTCTCATCCTCACTGTTTGGAAAGGAGATAGTATCGTGGGTGCCACAGTCATCAACAAGACCGGGATGGGTGACTATATACCCGAAAACATACTGGTATACATTGCGGTAGATAAGAGCTGTAGAGGACAGGGCGTGGGCAAAATGCTTATGAAGAGTGCTTTTGACGAGACGGAGGGTGATATCGCGTTGCATGTTGAGCCAGACAATCCGGCAAAACATCTTTACGAGAAGCTGGGTTTTGAGAACAAATACCTCGAAATGCGATGGAAACGACCAGCGCTAGGATAAGCCGATGGCGAATAGAATGATAAGATCAATATGCCTAACATATTTACTTCATGAATAGTCCTTCCTACATCGAGTTGGATAAGGGGGCTCTGAAAAACAACTATCGCTTTATCCATAGTTTGCTCGCCAAAGGCGTGAGAATGTCTTCTGTGGTTAAGGGAAATGCCTACGGTCATGGCATTGCCGAGTTTGTTCCATTGGCAGAGTCATTGGGTATCAGTCATTTCTCAGTACACAGCGCTGATGAGGCCAAGCGAGTACTGGAGGCCAAGCAAAATGACGCCACGGAGGTGATGATCATGGGGTATATCGATGATGATAACCTTGAGTGGGCGGTGAGCAACGGTATTTCCTTCTTCGTATTTGAGTATGACCGATTGCTCAAAGCTGCGGAGGCAGCCGAGACCCTTGGCAAAAGGGCCAAAGTGCATATCGAGCTGGAGACAGGAATGAATCGTACGGGATTTCAGCAGGAAGATCTCGATTTGCTGATCAGCCTGATCAAAGGGAATCTTTCGTTCATTACGTTTGAGGGACTTTGCACCCATTTTGCCGGCGCGGAAAGCGTTTCAAACCTATCGCGGGTTCAGGCGCAAGCCAGGGCCTTTAATCAAATGGCCGACTATATCGAAAGTCATGGACTTAAGCCACAGATCAAGCACACCTGCTGTTCTGCCGCTACGCTTCGCCTACCGGAAATGCATTTTGACCTGGTCAGAATAGGCATACTTCAATATGGCTTTTGGCCGACCAAAGAAACGTTTATCGGATATATCATTGACAATAAGAATAATGATGATCCCCTTAAGAGAGCCTTGAGCTGGAAAAGTAGGGTAATGACTACCAAAACGGTGAAAATGGGTGAGTTCATTGGCTATGGTACCACCTACCTGGCCCAGCGGGATATGAAAATTGCGGTAGTACCTATAGGCTACTCACATGGCTTTAGCCGATCGCTGAGTAATCAGGGCAGAGTATTGATACATGGGTATCGACTTTCCGTGATCGGCATGGTCAACATGAACAACATGGCGGTGGACATTACTGAGGCTCCTCACGTGAGTAAAGGTGATACGGTGACATTGATCGGATACGATGGTGAACTTGAGGTGAGTGTCGCCTCCTTCGCAGAGTTGAGTGATCAACTTAATTACGAGCTACTCACCAGGCTTCCATTTAGCATACCAAGAAAAGTAATTTGATATGGCATATATAGAATTATATAAGAGTCGACTGAAGAACAACTATGACCACTTGGATAATCTTTTCAAGGCTCATGGTATTGATTGGGCCATTGTCACAAAACTGCTGTGCGGTACAGAGCTTTACCTGGAAGAGGTGATTTCGCTGGGTGCTAAAGAGATGTGCGACTCGCGCATTAGCAATCTTAAGAAGATAAAAAAGATCAACCCTAAGATTGAAACGGTATATATCAAGCCGCCAGCAAAGCGAAGCATTCCCAAACTGGTCAAATACGCCGACGCAAGCTTTAACACGGAGCTGCGAACCATCCGATGGATCTCAGATGAGGCCGCCAGGCAAAACAAGATGCATAAAATCATCATCATGATCGAGCTCGGTGCCTAGCGCGAGTGGGTCATGGGTGAGTAGCAGGTCGATTTTTCTGAGCCTGTCTTCCGACTACCTAATATCAATGTAACCGGTATAGGGGCCAATCTCAATTGTCTGAATGGTGTCATGCCGTCCGAAGACAAGATGATCCAGCTCTGTCTCTACAAGCAGCTGATTGAAGCGAAGTTCCAGAGGAAGATACCGTGGGTGACGGGTGGCACCTCTGTCGTCATCCCGATGATTCTCCGAAAGCAGATTCCAGACGGTATCAATCATTTCCGGGTAGGAGAGACCTTGTTTTTTGGTAAGGATTTGACCACCGAGGGGCCTATGCCAGGGATGAAGGAAGATGTCTTCAAGCTCTTCGCTGAAGTGATCGAAATCACTCAAAAGCCTAAAGTCCCCATTGGGGTACTAGAAGCCAATCCGTCCGGGGTAACGGCTGAAGTGGATCAGAACGACTATGGAAAGAGCTCCTATCGCGCCATACTAGACGTAGGGTTGCTGGATGTGTCTGACGAGTTTTTGATTCCGGATGATCCGGAGATTAAGTTTAGTGGTGCCAGCTCTGACATGCTGGTCGTGGATCTGGGCGAGACCAACGATCGATATAAGGTTGGCGATCTTGTTTCCTTTAGTTTAAAATATATGGGTGCATTGCGCCTTTTTAACTCCTTCTACATAGAAAAGAGGCTGGTAGACTAGGTATAGATAAATGAGTAATACGAAAGAGACGTTAGTTATAAAATACGGCGGCAATGCTATGAAAGACCCGGTTATTCGGGGTTTGGTATTGGACAATATTGCTGAGATCCACGCTGCAGGTCACAAGGTGGTGCTTGTGCATGGGGGTGGGCCTTACATCAGCAAGCTGCTGGACAGCCAACAGATTGATTCAGAATTTGTAGCCGGACACAGGAAAACCAGTACGGAAGCCATCAGATATATCGAGATGGCATTGACCGGTGAAGTCAACCCTGAGATCGTCAGGGGCCTGCAATCCCGCGGAGTAAATGCTGTCGGTCTTTCTGGTAAGGATGGTGAGTTGATCCTGGCAAAAAAGAAGTACCACCCTCAGGGTGACGAAAAAATAGACATTGGCTGGGTAGGTAATGTAGCAGAAGTCAATCCCGATCTCATTCAAACATTGACGGGAAGTGATTATCTACCGGTCATCACATGCATGGCGTCCGATGCGGATGGTAATGCCTACAACATTAATGGGGACATGGTGGCAGGCCATATCGCAGGAGCATTGCAGGCTGACCGTTATATAGTAATGACAGATATCGACGGGCTGCTCAATGATATCAATGATCCCCAATCATTGATTAGCGCCCTTACCCTCAAAGAAGTCTCTGCGATGATGGGATCGGTGATCAGCGGAGGCATGATTCCAAAGATTGAATCGTGTCTGATCGCAATTGAAAAAGGAGCTGCCGAAGCTCGAATTATTAATGGTACCAAACCAGGCTTGCTGGTTGAGCTGACGGAGGGGAATCCGCAGATCGGTACCAAAATCTCTAAATAATATGATGGATATAGATATGACAAATGAAGCACTGCATGTGCTTGATCAAAAACACTATTTGCCGACATTCAAAAGATACCCCATTGCGCTCGAAAGGGGTAGCGGTAGTAAAGTCTGGGACGTAGAAGGCAAGGAATATATAGACGCGCTGGCGGGTATAGCGGTGAGCAATATTGGGCATAGCCACCAGGCTTTGACCTTTGCTATCGCTGATCAGGCCAGTAAACTTATTCATACCTCCAATTTTTACGTGACGCCACCTCAGATGGACCTGGTGACGAGGCTCACCGAGCTCTCCGGTCTGGATAGGGTATTTATGGCTAACAGTGGGGCGGAAGCGGTCGAGGGGGCGATTAAGATCGCTCGAAAATATGCGGCCAAGAATGGTCGCGGTGGCACTATCATTACCATGAAAAACGCTTTCCATGGCCGTACCCTCGCTACCATCGCCGCGACAGGTAAGGAAGCCATGCTCAATGGTTTTGATCCTATCACACCCGGATTTGCCCATGTCGACTTCAATGATATTGCACAGATTGATGCGATGATTGATGATAGCGTGGCAGGCATCATGCTTGAAGTGGTTCAGGGTGAAGGGGGTGTCAACCTGGTGGACGCTGACTACCTGCGACATTTACGGGCACTATGCGACGAGCATAAGATGGTGCTGATCCTGGACGAAGTGCAGTGTGGTATGGGACGAACCGGCAAAATGTTCGCCTATGAGCATTACCATGCAAAGCCGGATATTGTCACTTTGGCGAAAGGTCTTGCCGGCGGAGTGCCGATAGGTGCGGTGCTTGCCACAGAGCATGTGGCACAAGCTATCGATTGGGGTGATCATGGCACCACTTTCGGAGGTAATCCGCTCGCGTGTAGAGCAGCGATAGCGGTGATTGAAGTGATTAATCAGGAAGGGCTGCTGGAAGCAGCGATGAACACGGGTGCTCATATTAAAGAACAGCTCAACCAGGCACGCGCTCAGTACCCTGAAATACTGGAGGTCAGAGGTCTCGGGCTGATGATCGGTGTGCAGCTGTCCATCGATGCAAAGCAGGTCGTCAGTCGCATGCTCGAGCATGGCGTACTTTCCAATGCTACTGCAAATAACGTGATAAGGATTGTCCCTCCATTGAACATCCCTTCGGAGGACGTTGATAGGTTGCTAAGTGTGCTCTTATTATCCATCAAAGAGATCAGTACACATGGGTAATCGAATAGGAATCATAGGTGCCACCGGATATACCGGATCAGAACTGGTGAGACTCCTGCTTAATCATCCACAGGCAGAGATTATCACCATCACTTCCGAGAGCAGGGCGGGTGAGCGCTTCAGCGATGTACACCCACAGTTTTTGGGCCTCTGCGACATCCAGCTGTGTAAAGTTGATGAAGTTGATCACAGCGACCTGGACGTAGTGTTTCTGGCGCTTCCACACGGGGTATCCATGGATTATGTCAAGCGATTTTCGGACAAGCCTTATCGCATCATTGATTTGTCTGGAGATTTTCGTTTGACTTCAGAGCAGAGTTATGCTGACTGGTATGGACAGGAGCACATTTTTGCAGAGGGAATCGACCGTGCGGTTTTTGGCCTACCGGAATGGTTCAGGAACGAGATTCGCAATGCACGACTGGTAGCGAACCCAGGATGCTATCCGACCGCCTCTATCCTTGCGGTAGCACCATTGGTGAAAGCGGGTATAGTTGACAATACACACATCATTATTGATGCTAAGTCAGGCGTCACTGGAGCGGGTATCAAGCCTTCCAACACCACACATTTTGCCAATGTCAATGACAATTTTACTGCTTATGGCCTTTCTACACATCGCCATACGATTGAGATTCAGCAGCAACTAGGTATGATTGGCCAGGGCGTAAATGATGTGCTCTTCACGCCACATTTATTACCGGTGGATCGAGGCATTCTAGCTACGGCCTATCTAAAGCCTATAGCAGGTACTTCCTTAACTCAGGAGGTGATAGATGAGGCCTATCAGAGCAGCTATCAAGATGAAAACTTTATCAGATATCGATCTAATGTGCCCAGTATCAAGGATGTGCGGGCAACCAACCTGTGCGATGTTCACGCCCACTACGATGAGCGGACGAATACCATCATTGCGATAGCGGTGATCGATAACCTGATGAAAGGTGCTGCCGGACAGGCTGTGCAAAATATGAATATAATGATGGGATGGGAGGAGACTGCTGGCCTCTTTCAGGTGCCTGTCAGACCTTAAACAAGCTAAACAGATGATACAGAATATAACAAACGTACGAGGAATCAAATGCTGGGGTGCTCACACTGGCGTCAAATCCATGCGACGTGATCTTGCCATTTATTACTCGGAGAAAGTGGCTAACGTGGCGGCCACCTTCACTCAAAATCAAGTGGTCGCGGCTCCCATTAAGCTCACACAGCAAAATCTCCAGAGCAGCAATTGGCAAGCGCAGGCTATCATCGTCAACTCTGGCAATGCCAATGCCATGACCGGACAGCAAGGCAAAGACGCGGCTGAGGCCATGGTTAAGGCTGCTGCTGAAGAGCTGAACATACCTGAGGAGCATGTGATGATTGCTTCGACCGGGATCATCGGCAAGGAGTTTCCGACGAAACTCGTCGTGGACGGCATTAAAGAGAATGTCAAGAAAATCACTGACAACTCCAGGGCTGGTTCGTTTGCTGCCAATGCCATTCTTACTACGGATACATTTTCTAAGGAGGGTTTTGTCACCTTCGAGATTGATGGAACTGACATCAATATTGGAGGTATGGCGAAGGGATCGGGTATGATACATCCAGATATGGCGACTATGCTAGCCTTCACATTCACCGATATTAACATTACACAGGCCCTTCTTGATAAGGCCTTCAGAGCAGGCGTGAATGACTCGTTCAACATGATCACCGTGGACGGAGATACCTCTACCAATGATATGGCCTCCGTCATGTCCAATGGTATGGCTGGCAACAAGCTGATTGAAGATGAGAATGATCCCAACTTTCTCCTTTTTCAAGAGAAACTGAAAGAACTCCTGATTCACCTGGCCAAGCTGATCATATCAGATGGTGAGGGAGCCTCTAAGTTCATCGAATACAAAGTGACGCATGCGCGCAACCTGTCAGAGGCCCGACAGCTCGTCCGAGTGGTATCAGGCTCCTCATTGGTAAAGACCGCCATGTTTGGACGTGATCCAAACTGGGGTAGAATTCTGGCGGCTATGGGCCGATCAGGAGTACCTTTTGATCCAGAGGCTGTCGAGCTCTACCTCGGCAATGGTAAAACGCTGGTGCCTCTTCTCGAGAAAGGTACCCCGGTTGAGCATGACATTGGTTACCTCAAAAGACTACTCAAGCCCTCGGACATCAAGGTGCATATCAAGCTCAACGATGGTGAAGAGGAAGCAACTGGATGGGGCGCTGACCTGACGACAGATTACGTCATGTTCAACTCTGTTTATACAACATAGCCTTCCGACTGATAAAGGCGTAATCTATCGATGTTCCATCGATTGGTGGGGAATTATTGCCACATCAATCAATAGGCGGTTGATGTAAAAACATCTATTGAGCAGTTTAGGGGTGTTTTTAAGATTGTGGATCGGTTTTTTCTAGGTAGAGTGATATAAACTTTTAATCATTATGTCACTCAATAGAGCTACAAAAATCAAGTTGGCTATCCTCGCAATCATCTTGCTAGGCTTTGTTCTTCTTACGTTTTAAGTGTCGATTAAACTTCAAGAATAATGAACAATCAAACTAAAAACATCCTCGTCCCATTTGACTTTTCAGAAGAGGCCATGTTCGGATTGAATATGGCGCGACAATGGTCTGAGATGGTAGGAGCGAAGGTCAATATGGTGCATTTCGTCTTACCTGATAACGCGGTGAAAGATCAACACCCGAAATATGCGGTTTTGGATATCACCGATCCCCAACGCCAAAAGCAGATAGAGCAAGTGGCTGCACAAAAACTCATCGAGCTAAAAAAAGTGCTTGATGAGCATATTGGCCTGGGCGCACAGGGAGAGGTGATTGTACTACAATCAGGCCTTTCCGATGCATTTGAGCAGTTCATGCAGCAGACTGAGATTGATCTGATCATCTCAGGTACATCATCTTCACGAAATATTGCTGAATTTTTCACAGGCAATAATTCCGAACAAATGTTGCGAGATGCTGACATCCCCGTATTGGTAGTGAGTTCAGATCAGGCTTTGGCTTTCGATAATATTTTGCTCGCGACTGACCTTGGTCAAGCTGTGCCCTCCAGGCTCTTTGACTTTGCTAAGTATTTTCAGTCTAAAGGTGCTGAACTTCATGTAATGAATGCAATGACGACTGAGTTGATGGAGGAGAAGGACGTAGCGACTAAAATGGATCAACTGGTACGCCATGCGGGGATTGAAAAGTACAGCCCACATCTGATTGAAGCTGATGACGAGCTGGAAGGTGTGCTGAAGTCGGTTTCAGAGATAGATCCTGATCTGATTTTGATGAAGACCCATGAACGATCCGATCTGGAAAATGTAATCTTTGGAAGCCTGACAGAAAAGGTGATCCGGCAAACTTCAAAACCCGTACTCGTTCAACCAATGCCTGCTTCCTAGCGAAAAGTCAATTTCAATATTCACTCATCTGAAAATCGCTCAGAATAAAACGACCTCTCGGCATGTCATAAGTGCCTATATTGATCGACACAAATAGCTATATGATCGAAGAACTTATCCTATCCCTGCCTGCACCATTAATAAATTGGCTAATGGTATTGGTGCCCTCTATCCTGGTCTTTTTCGTAGGACTCGGACTATTCAGAATCGCACGCATTACCATGAAAAAGCGCGGTTTTGAAGAAAATGAGACTGTCGAAAAAGCACGTAAACCAGCTTCTATGGTTATCGCGCTGCTCGTTGGTAGGGCAATGGCGGTACTGCAATTCGGTGAATTGAGCGCTGGCTGGGCACAGAGTTTTCAGATAGCATTGATTATCCTACTGGCTTGGTTTGTCATACAGCTGGTAGCCATCGGCCGATTCTTCCTTGCTAAGCAATATGATGTAAGTGCTGATGACAATCTGACGGCTCGCAAGGTATTCACCCAAATCAAGGTGTTTGAGCGGATTGTGATTGTGGTAATCGTGATCACGGCAGTTTCACTTTGCCTGATGACCTTTGACAGTATCAAAAACATTGGGGCGAGTATCCTGGCGTCTGCAGGACTGACGGGTATTATCGTCGGTCTGGCTGCACAAAAGCTGATTGCCAACCTCTTGGCAGGTTTTCAAATTGCGGTTACCCAGCCCATTAGGTTAGATGATGTGGTGATCGTAGAAAATGAGTGGGGCTGGATAGAAGAAATCACCCTCACCTACGTCGTAGTGAAGATATGGGATCAACGACGGCTTATCGTTCCCTCTGCTCAATTCATCGAGAAGCCATTTCAGAACTGGACCAGAACTAATGCAGACATCCTCGGAACAGTGTTTTTGCATGTGGATTATCAGGTTCCGGTAGGGGCTATACGTGAGCAGCTATCGCGAATACTGAAAAATACGTCGCTCTGGGATGGTAAAGTGAATGTACTGCAAGTCACCGATCTGAAGGAGAGAACCATGGAGCTGCGCGCATTAATGAGTGCTAAAGATTCACCCACGGCATGGGATCTGAGGGTGCATGTTCGAGAGAAGCTCATCGATTACTTACAAAGCGAATATCCGGAGTACTTGCCGAAAGCACGAATTTCTATCCAGGAGGAGGGGAAGCAGGACTAATTCAGCTTGTACCTCAAAAGTATTATTCAAGTTGGTCGTAGTGAATGTCCCAAGTTTCGATTCTGACAGCATTACCAATCGCTGCTGTCACTCCCCAATGCTATTAAGTCAAGCGGCCAACTTTCCCTCTCATTGAGAGGGTTAGGGAGAGGTCAGAGGAAAAACTCCTTGACTTAATAGCATTCTGTCACTCCCGAAGGGAGTCTATGATGCAGGTAGCAGAAGGTTGACTCATAGATTCCGCGCCTTGTCCGGCAGGTGGGCCTTCGGGTATAACTTCTAAGAGCAGATTTGCCACGAAGCTATTATTTATTAAGTGACTACTTCAAAAGTATTATTCAAGTTGGCGGTAGTAAGCTTTCTTTCACCAATTGGGAAAAAATTTACCTCATCTTACCAGAACTGAGGAATCTGCACCACACAATTCCTTTTATCCCTAGCCTGAGTCGGCTTTAGGCTGCTGGTTTGATTTTGGCTTCTACCAAAGCAACAAATAGAATGTTCACTATCCATTGATGATAATGGCAGTGATGATATAAACTGAATAAAATGAAAACGGCAAACAACGAATTAATACTATTCTATAACTCTAACGACCCTCAGGATCGTGCGATCCTGGGTTACGCCAAAAGTGTGAAGGATCATGTCGTCAAGGAAATTGATGTGCAGACTTTCACTTTTACCAAGACTCAGTTGAAGCTGATTTCCCATATGCTGGATATGCCTTTGGAGGAGTTAGTGGATAAAAAGTCGAAAACCTATCTACAAAACTACAAAGAGGCAAATCTGACAGAGGAGGGATTGTTGACGGCACTTAGACAGAATAGTGATTTGCTCACTACGCCGATAGCCTTATACAATGATCAGGGAGAGGTGATCTCTTCATCTTACGACTTGATCAAGGAAGGCATGTTTGCCGCTCCGAATGGGAACAAATAAAACAATTGTTCCTGGGAGTCCCTTGTGCGCTGCTAAGCAATGAGCGTACGCTAAACTATATTTCTATTACATGGCCTGGATCATTAAAACGTTTCAGGCCATTTTTTCTATCTTAACCTGAGTTCGACCAATAATGCATCGAATACGCTGGTATTCAATTGATTCACAGCTCTGCAGGTGAAGGAATATGTTTCGAGGGCCTCAACATGACAATAGACCATAAAAGGCCTGTCATATTGAGCCTGTCGAAATATTAATCAATTGAATACCAGCGTATTAAAGTGGTAGGTTAACTCGAATTCAGATTATCTTAAGAGGGACAAAACAAACCAAGCAAAAGATCACAATTAGACAATGAAGCTTCCATTCAAAACTATATTCTACGCGCTAGCTTCATTGCTCGCGATGGTAGCTATTCTACACTTTGCCAAAGCATTGCTGATTCCGCTCATTTTCGGGCTATTATTTTCATTCATATTGTATCCATTGGTCAAATGGTTAACCAATAAACAAATCAAAAAGCCATGGTCGATCATTACCGTTATGGCGGGGGTAACCCTGGTCGTTTCGGGTGTGATTTTCATATTTTCTGCTCAGATAGTCAGCATGGCCCGGGGCTATCGCCAATTTCTGGACAAGCTGAAGGAAGTGGGAGATACTTCCATTCGCTTTCTCAATGAGAAAGTCGGTATCGTTCCTGACATAGATTACGACACCCTTGCAGAAGGATTGACCTCATTTTTGGCCGACTCTGGGTTAGTGATGGTTTCTGATACCATCAGGCTGACCAGCAGCTTCGTTACTTATCTCTCACTTTCTGTGATCTACACTTTTTTGATCTTACTCTACCGAGAATCCCTGACTGACGCGATCACAAGGTTTGCTGCGCCCGATCAGCGTGACAAGTTTGGGAAGATGCTGAAGGAAGTACAGATGGTAGGGCAGCAATACCTGGTAGGCATGGTTATACTGGTGGGTATATTGAGCATTCTCAATAGCATTGGGTTGCTACTGTTAGGCATTGAGTATGCTATTTTCTTCGGATTCCTGGCGGGTCTATTGGCTATTGTGCCTTATGTCGGCACGTTGGTAGGTGGATTTATCCCTACGATTTACGCTTTGATTACCTACGATAGCCTTTGGTATCCGGTGGGCGTCATTGGTATTTTTTGGTTGATCCAGTTTCTGGAAGGCAATTTTCTCAACCCCAAAATAGTCGGGGGAAGCCTTCATATCAATGCGCTTTTCTCCATTATTTCATTGATCGCCGGAGGCCTGTTGTGGGGCATACCCGGCATGATCCTTTTCCTACCGCTCATGGCAGTGATCAGAGTGGTCTGTAGCTATTACAAAGAACTGGAGCCCTTAGCCCTGCTCATCGGAGATGGTGGCCAAGAAGTGGAGTAGGGAAGAATATTTTGAGATAATCAAACACGTGGAGCGCAGGACTGTCCGCTGCTCTTACAGCAAAATGGACTCTTTTATGACCAAGGTTCCTCGTAATTCAGTTTTAGCGTCCGACATGGAAAGGGCGGATGGCCAGTCATGGCCTCTAACACCAATTAAAAATGATTAATTATTTCTTAGTAGGAACGAGAGGGACGGCTAGTCCACTGTTTCACGACGGCTCTTTTGCCACTCGTGAAGATGGGAGACACCTTGTCGGAGGAATGACCTTGCCACAGTGAGGGATGAAGGACAGGTGGTAAAGTGAGTGGCAAATATGTGCGCACTATTTAACTAAGGCTATTATTGATTAACTTGGATTCAATGAATCATTCCGGATCTAATAGAAGAGAAAAGATTTTCAGCGAATTTAAAGATCACCTTAATTTTCTTAATGATAAAGGGTTTATTCAGACAGAAAGGAATATTTGCATCTGCCCATTATGTTTAGGAGAGTACAAACAAATTGAAGTCGAAAATCCTCTGACTCTTGAAAAACATAATGGCTTAATTGACCTTCAGCTATATCCAGCTAATCTGGATTCAATGGACTGCCTATTTGATGAAGGAAATATAAGAGCAATGGTCGAATGGATTAATAAAAGGAACAAACAGGTTAAGTGAAATACGGCGTATATATTATTGAATCACTTAGAAGTGATGATGATTTCTGGGATGGTGAAAACCTTTCACAAATATTGAATTTAACTAGAATTTCTAACCATTATGCAGAAGTAGCTAGCATTGAAGACTTTGAAAGAGAAGTTGATAATTTCAATAAGCTAGATTTTAGATATCTTCATCTTTCTTTTCATGGAGACATTGATGGCATCACTATTAATGGTGAAGATGTTAGCAATGACCAATTAAGCCAGATTCTAAATCCGGTGATTTTAAAAAAGCGTGTTTTTATGTCTTCTTGCAAAGGAAGTAATTTAAAGCTAGCATCTCCCTTGATTGTGAATGGTGGATGTCAATCCTTGATAGGAACACCTACTGATTTAGATTTTGACAAAGCGGCACTTTTTTGGCCATCTTTTTATCACGTAATTCATTCAATGGATTCTTCAAGAATGAATCAAAAACTCATAAATAAGACTATCAAAAAATGTGTTGATTTATTTAGAATTCCGATTAATTACTATCATGTTTTACCTAAAAGGCCAAAGTGTTTTTTACAAAGAGAAAAATTTAGACCCGGGAAACGTACAGATAACAGAAGAATAAGAGTGATGAAGTCAGGGAGATAAAGTCATATTTCTCCAACAAGGTGTGAAGGGTTATTTGAAATATCTCTTTTCACATCATTTTTAAAAGTCTAACTTGCAGTTAAAAAATAATTTTTGTACAAGTTAGAAGACTATACTGAAGTTTATGAAAGAATAATGCAGTTTGATAAAAACAAATCTGCATTTATTCACCAATGGTATCCTTTTGTTGAAGGTTACTCCAAAGAGTTCATTAACAGCGTAATAGAAGATCTTGATTATGTTCCGAAGGCTGCACTAGACCCCTTCGCAGGTAGCGGAACAACTCCTTTGGAACTTCAATCACACGGAATTAAATGTCATTCTTTTGAAGTCAGTCCTTTTATGCATTTACTGGCTACTGTAAAGCTTGAATCCGAATATAAGCAAGAAGAATTTGAAAATTACTTAATAACAATTGGAAGCGAATTACAAGGAGATTTAAAGCCAATTCGACAATATGTATCTACACCATTAGCTAAGACATTTCAGAAAAAGCCTCATCTTAACAAATGGGTCTTCAATACCGGAGTTCTCAATGGAATCCTAGATATCAAATATGCAATTAGCCTCATAGCTGATATAAAATATCAAAGACTCTTTAAAATAGCTTTAGCATCTATTTTATTGGATGTAAGTAATGTCTATAGAGACGGAAAGAGTATTAAGTACAAGAAGAACTGGGATAAGAAGACTATTAAAAGGAGGGAAGTACATGATAAGTTTCTAATTAAGTTGAGAGATATCATAGGCCCAGATATTAAGAAAATGGATGAGAATTCACCAACCTCAACAGACAATTCAGATTTATGCATCTATGGAGATGTTAGAATTAATATAGATACTTTACCAGAGAGATCAATTGACTTGGTTATAACCTCACCACCGTACTTGAACTCAAGGGACTACACAGATATTTATATTGTAGAGTTATGGGTTTTAGACTTAATAAGTAATTACGATGAGTTAAGAGAGCTAAGAAAAAGTACATTCAGATCACATGTTCAGGTGAAACACGGAGAAGTTGACATACTTAATATTCCTGAATTGAAATCTGCGCTTAATCTACTAAATCAGAATCATCCTGAAACATGGAATAAAGAATTGCCAGGTATGATTAAGGGGTATTTCCAGGATATGAACACCTTGTTTTCAAAGCTCAAGGGAAAGATGATCAAAGGAGGAATGATTTATTTTAATGTTGCGAACTCAGCATATTACGGTATTGAAATTGAAGTAGATAAGATAGTTGCCGCTATTGCTGAAAAAAATGAGTTCATGGTTCAGGAAATACGCAAAGCAAGAGACTTAAGGCCAAGTAGCCAACAAAAAGACCTTATTGACTCGCTCAGAGAAACAGTTATCGTTTTAAAGTCTTAATATTTTATCTTTTAACAGGTGTACATAATATTTTGCATAGGCGAAAGAATAGTATGAATCCAATATACCTACCCACTATTGAATCAATTAGAGTAAAGGACTTTTCTCTTTACCCTGAAGATGATGGCCTTGATTTCACTTATAACTTCATCAATGGAGTCAACTTAATAATTGGAGGAAACGGCCTAGGGAAGACCACATTCACCAGTCTAATAAAATATGGTATTATAGGTGCTTATAAAAAACATAAGTCGGTGAAGACATATAAGGGAGAAAAAAGACCGAGTCGAACACCTTATGAAAATGGCTATTTTAAGGACAGAATGGATAGTAGCTTTCTGCATAATGAAGAAGCTAGGGTTACCATTAACTTCTACATTCATGAAGCACATTTTGCTGTTGTGAGAAGGCTCTACGACTTTTACTTAGAAGAAGTTTTGGTTACAAAGGACGGCAAGACTAATGTAATACTGGGTGATAAAATCAGGCAGGACAAATATGATCGATTAAAGGAAAATGAAAAGAAAAAATATCTGCAATATAATTATGAACAGATAGCGGCCAATGAAGCTAACCTAAATGGATTCGATAGCTTGATATTCTTTGTAAATGATATACTGTTTTTTGGGGAGGATCGAAAAACCGTACTATGGGATGAAGAAGTGCAAGAAACTTTGAGCAGCAAATATTTCAATGATCCAGAGCTAGATGAAAAGAGAGAGTTTTTACGAGGAGAAGCGAGCTACCACAATTCCAAATCCCGTCATATACAAGTTGCGATAAAGAATATTGATGATGCTATTAAGCGAGCAAAAGGCGAGGACAATGATGACAGTGATTCTGATTTGGGAAATGTTCACGAAATAAAGAAGGAAATCGAGTCTCAAAAGAATAAGCTGGATAAAATCCAGAAAGAACGTTTGAAGATTTCTGAAAATCGTAAAACCCAGAAAGCAGATAAGAATAAATTAGGTAAGGATATTCTAGT
Source organism: uncultured Roseivirgaceae bacterium (assembly GCA_964351595.1). GTDB lineage: Bacteria > Bacteroidota > Bacteroidia > Cytophagales > Cyclobacteriaceae > UBA6059. The sequence goes on from CAYGOT010000088.1 coordinate 15,425, forward strand.
ATGTGAAGAAAAAATAAAACTAGAAGAAGATAAAATCTATGAACGTATCTGGCAGAATCTTACTTTCAATTACTCTGTTTATGAGGATCACATGCTCAAGAATCATACTTGCGCAATGTGTAATCAGCCATTGGATCAAGATGAGATAGATAGAATATTTACAAATTCAGACAATTGTTTTTTGTGTTCTAAACCTGTTCGTAAGAAGATGGAAGATTCAAATGAGCTAGAATTTCTGAGAAAGGAACAAACAACACTTTTATCTAAGATGCAGGTTCTTGAAAAGGAATTGGTCGAAACTGACGAATTGCTTGAAGAATATGATCAAGAATATGAGCAATATGATATTTCTCTAAGGACATTGAAAGATAAGCTTAGAGATTTAGAGTATAACATGAGCCAAGAAGAAGATTCGGGTGAACAGAATGTGGATGATTTAGATAAAAAACTCAGATTAGAAGTTGATAAACTTCAATTGGAGAAAAAGAAGGAATTAAAGAAGAGTAAAGAGTTTGATAGAAAGGCTTCTGAGATCACTGCAAAAATGGATGATCAAAGGGCTGCTATTACAAAAAGTTTGTCAAAAATATTCTCTGAATATGCTAACCGTTTTCTTGGAGTTTCATGTACTCTGACATTCGATGACAGTGGTGACGATAAGGGAAAGAGATTCATTCCGGTTATAAATGGTAAGAAGAGATTGGGGCCAGAGGCTCTTTCAGAATCCCAACGTTTTTTCATCGATCAGTCATTCAGAATGAGTTTACTCAGTTTTTTCTATTCAAGACCAACGTACTTTTTATGTGAAACTCCGGATGGTAGTCTTGATATTTCTTATGAGCTTAATGCTGCGGAAGTCTTTTTGCGTTATTTGCAAAATCCAAATGCATTGATATTGACATCAAACTTGAATAATAGTGAGTTTTTAGATTATCTAATTGATAAAACTAAGTCAATTGATTATATCAATTTATTAAGAATAGGCAGACAAAGTGTTATTCAATCTCATAGTGATAAGTTGTTAGAAGCCTCTAAAAGAGTTGAAGAAAAAATAAATGGAAAAAGAGTCAAATAGAAATTTGTATCAAGTTGCAGGGGATATCTTCAGTGTTATAGATCTTACAAAACAAGTGGGTTGGGATAATATAAACGAACTCTCAATTCAAAGAATAATCTATTTAAGTTCTGTTTTATACGCATTCAAACACCCGGATGATAAAAACCCATTTCTTGATGATTATGATTTTGCAGTTGACTTAAGAGGCCCTTTTAATAATCAGATTAATAAATCGATTTTACTACTAATAAAGGAACATTATATTCAATATGATCAAGATTCTAGCGCCTACTTCCGTGGTGAAAATGAGAAAATTGATGAATTCCTGCTCATGCCAAACTATGAAACAAAGCGCAAGTGGTTTGAAGTGATTATTTACATACTTGGCATTTATGGTGAAAGTAAAATCTATGACTTTGTTTATAGAGATCCAGAATTCCTAGATAATCTAAGAAGACTTTCAACCAAAGAACTAAACATTGATTCGAGCAATAAGACAAGGGGCGTTTTGATTGATTTCAAAGCTGCTTTTGAAGAATCACTTGGCGATCAAAAGAATAAGCTTAATGATAAAGACTACTTAGAAATGTATTTCAATTACGTATTCAGTAGAATACTCAAAGGAGAAAAGGAGTAGGGGTAGTAAGCTTATGTTTGATTTTAAAAACCCAAAGTTCAAAGAATTCATTTCTGAGAATCTATCACAGATAGTGGATGAAGCTGTGCAGCCAGTTCTTGATAATCCAAAGTTTCAAATTCTTAGGAATAATTTATTACTGAATTTTTGGGAGGGAAGGGCAAATAAGAGCAGTCTATTTGCTATACAGATTAGTAATGATGCTTTTGATAAAATTGATATTTCAAAAACAAAAACAAATTTATCTACTACCATCGAAGAGGAATTGAGGACTAGAAATTTCTTAATGGTGGATTCTGAGTTTAACATAGTCTCTTCTGAGACTAAAATCTTTAAATCTGATAATGAACATAGCTTAATTGAATTATCAAAAACAGGCTATTCCGTGTTTTTCTTTGGAGTAAATGGTATTGATGACTTTGTGGCTGGAACGAAAAGAGGAGAAAACATTTTCTATTCTGATGAAGAAATACGACTGTATCATAAAAAGAAGTCCGTTAAGGAACTAGATGAGGTCTTTGCGGGATATAGGTCACACATTCTTCGTAAAAAAGATGCTTATGGCAATTTTTTTGCTCAAAAACCAACCCTTAAATCAATTTGGAAAGGGAAAGATAAATGGAAACAATATACATATCTTCTTAGAAACACGCCCGAAAGTTGGATGAGAGATAACCTATATGAGTACTTAACTTATCATTTAAGTTATTATATACATAAGGAGAATGAACTTCCCTCTGGAAGAAAACTTGATATCTATTTTGAAGCAGAAGGTAAGTTTTACTTCTTTGAAATCAAGTGGTTAGGTAATTGCCTTAATGATGATGGAACAGGAATTAGCACAACTGACTATTCAGGTGTTGACAAAGCTTCACGAAGGGCCAGAGAAGGAGTAAAGCAAACTCTGGAATATGTCGATGAATTACTAAATGTTGTGCGCTATAATGTTCAAACAGGATTTCTAGTTGTGTTTGACGCAAGAATTAATGAATCTAAAATTCAGTACGATGACGAAAAACTTCCAGATGAGCTTAAAATCTATTTGCAACATTTTAGTCGCAAATATGACGATCTCAAAATAATTAACAGTCAACCTGGCTAATCCATGTAATGAGACAAAGTGTTTCTGTAAACAGTATATTATAATAAGTAGAATCAGTTTTACCTTCAAGTGGGTCAACCTGGCAAAATACCGAGGGTTTGGTTGGCTGTGTGTTGAGAGAGATTATTTTGTCTTGGCGGAGAACCGCTGGATTTTTTGCCGCTGAGGCGTACCGATATTTTTCATCAAGCTTGCAACCACCAAAAAAGTATTAGCCCAGCGGATTGAGTGGGCGATGACCTAGGTTAAAATGAGCGTAGGCATTCCCTCATGATAAATCATCTTCTCTGTCTTGCTTTGATGAAATATCTTGTCAAACAAGCTTTTTTCAGAAGGCGCCATGGCTACTAGATCAGGTTGATGTTCAGCAATATATTCCGATAGGGTATCCGCAATGTCCTCACCTTCGAGGTGTCGATGTGAGTGCGACAAGTTAGAGAGTTGATGATGTATTTGCGAAGACTTCATACTAGCCTCGACATCATCCGGTACCTCCCCGTCAAAGACATGAATCACCTCCAGCGCAACTTTACCGCCATCCACCAGTCGCTCAAGTAGTTCGATGGATCTTTTCGATAATGACTGACCGCCCAAGGAAGTGGCTAAGGTGATTTTACTGAGTCGGTGGGGTATTTCCTTATCAGGAATAGCGAGCAGCGGACAGTCCACGGTATTGGCTACTTCTAAGGTGTTGCTACCCACTGTCATTCTGGTAAAAGCTCCTTTGCCTCTGCTTCCCATCACGATTAACTGTACATTGGAGTCTTTGACCACATCGCTCAGGACCTCATTGACCGAACCGCGAGCAAAAACCTGACTGACGAACTGATTGTCGCTCAATTTTGAAGCGATATCAGCCTGTAGTTTATCGAGCTTTTGCTTAAGCACGCGCTCCAGTTCATCGTTTCTAATGACTGGCATGCTGGGTGTGTTGGAGTAGGGGGTCAGTGGCTTAAAGGCATGGACAAATAGGTAGTGTGGCTGAGCGCCTAGAACATCCTGGTTAAGTACAGCATGTACATAATTGACGGCATTGTCAGCTGCATCGGTAAAGTCCGTTGCGATGACTATTTTCATTTCATTCTTCATGATTTCCGAGTTTGATGATAAGATACTACCTAACAATGATTGAAAATCGTGCCAGGAGAAAGGGTAGTCCTTCAGCAATTTAGACTATGGCCTGGGGTGCTATTTCCACGGGACGGGGAGTGAGGTCTACAGACTAAACATTGATTATACTGCCGACATAGTGCTTACCTTTTTCGGCTACTCACGACCAACTTTGATGTTCACATCAATACAGGGTAGCAAACAGGTTCTGGTAAGTAGGTAACCTGAGTTTGACTAATAATGCATCGAATATGCTGGTATTCAATTGATTCACACCTCTGCAATTGAATGAATGTGTTTCGAGAGCCTCAACATGACAATGCACCATAATTTAACGTCAGTTCGAGACCTATCATTTGGGTTTCAAACGCACAAATTCCAATGACGTATAGTTCCCCAATATTGGTCATCCTGAGGCTCT
>CAYGOT010000089.1:0-694 GCA_964351595.1 uncultured Roseivirgaceae bacterium
TAAATCCAATGATCATTCGACGAATTAAAGCACACCTTGCCGCGTATAGGGATTTTAACCGAAATCGTATGCTGAAGTCCAGGGTGCATACCATGTCTTCCCCAGAGGCGCTCTACCACGGTCAAAAATGGACAGAAGAACCCATTATATCAGATGAGCATATTCTTGATTATCAGAATGATACTCACCTGAACTTTAGGAGGCTTTTGGACGCTAAGGTTGTATTAGGAGCTTGTAGAAATGAGGAACCAAAACAAATCCTAGAACTTGGGACAGCTTCCGGCCAAACTACAGCCAATATGGCTGAAAATGCTCCTGATGCCCAGATTTATACTATCAATATACCACCTGAAGAAATCGCAGAGGGGGGGAAGTACTCAACCTATGCTCCATCTGAGGAAGAAATAGGAAGGGTATATAAAGAGAAAAATATCCCAAATATTCATCAAATTCTCGTAAATACCGCCAACTGGGAACCGGAGCTTGAAGGGATAGATATTGCCTTTATTGACGGCAGTCATGATTCTGATTTTGTATTCAGCGATACGGTGAAAGTTATGAAATGTATGAAACCTGGAGGACTAATCTTATGGCATGATTTTAATCCTGATTTAGTTGATCATCATTCCTGGATCAAGAGTGTTTGTCATGGTATTTTTAGGTTGTATGATCATGGAGTGTTAAAGAAGATTAT
>CAYGOT010000089.1:704-11911 GCA_964351595.1 uncultured Roseivirgaceae bacterium
AAAGGACTCCTGGATTGGGTTATATAGGATATAAAACGCCATCATTTTACTATTCGAGCATCCATTCACTACTTAATTGTGAAAATCATACTATTGACTTTCGATATGAGGGGCTCGTGGTTCACCGATTCGGAATGCTTTGTTTCTAACCAGGATTTACCGAAACTATTGGACATTATCCTAGCCCGTGTTAAACGGAAATATTGAAATAGTATTTCCGGAAACCGTGTTCCTGAGAGCCCTAAATTTGAATGCTAATGAGAAAATCGTCAAAAGCACTGAAGACACTACTCGTGTATGAGGAACATCGGGAGGGGATAGGGGATTTTTATAATCAGTACATAGACCGGTTGAATGACTCTGGATTCGACGTAGAAGGTTTTTGTATCACCATTGATCCACCTAATTCAAGGTCGAGTTTTTCAGCTTTGGATCAGGCCTGGAAAAAGAACAATAAGAAACTATTGAAGGTCTATGGTGAATTGAAGCGTAAGACTCTGGATAAGGATGTACTTTATTTGTATAATGGCTCTGGTTTGCATCCGGAATTTCTGAAGGAACTCAATACCTTCAATGCTTACCAGTGTTTCGATGACCCTGAAAGCAGTGCACTCCTATCAGCACCGGTTGCTAAGAATTTTGATGCTTGTTTTGTGGGTAATATTGCCTCACTTAATCAATATCGAGGGTTCGGATGTAAGCATGTGTTTTTTCGCCCATTAGGTTTCTTTGGATTGGGAAAACATCCGCTGACACGGGTGGATGAACAAGAGATTCATGATAGAACAGAAGATATAGATGCATGTATTTTTTGTGAAAGGGAAAGTCATTGGCGAAAATCTCGCTTAGATTACATAGTGCGGAACATCAGCAATTTTGTTGGTGCAGGGCTCGGGTGGCCGATCGGAAAAATTTCAGAGGATCAGGTCATTAGTTATTACCGCAGGACAAAAATTGGATTGAATATTCATAATAGTACGGGACCTATCAATTTGAGAACGTATACTTTACCTGCAAATGGGGTGATGCAAATCTGCGATAACAAGTATCACCTTGGACACATCTTTGAACTCGACAAAGAAGTCGTAGGTTTCCAGAACATTGAAGAAGTACCCCAATTGGTGAACTATTATGTCAAGCATGATGCCGAAAGGAAGAAGATCGCCATAGCCGGATGGAAAAGAGCCACCAGGGATTACAATGAAGTAACCGTATGGTCCAAACAAATGGAACAAATAGCAGGATTGTTATGAGAAGGGTATTTAGAAAAATATTTTCTATCATCAATCGAGTATTATTTAACTCTTCTTACACGATCAAGAAAATCGATCTTGAGAATCAAGTACCGATAGAAGGGCTTTTTTACCAAGAGAATGACGAGGTTGGTGCTAAAAACCTAGAGGATAAAATGGCTCGAGTCGAAAGCGGTGGGCCGTTTGAATGGCCCAATATTCTGGCCTTAAATGAAGCAGTTGCCACTTTACTTGGGTCCGCCAAGAAAGTGGTCAATATCGGTTCTGGTACAGGATATTTGGAATGGTTTGCGTCCGTAGACCGCTCGAAAACTTTTTATGCCAGTGAGTTCGATTTAGATTGTAGGGAATGGAGTAAGGCCAATCGGTCAGCGCCTAATATCCACTTCGGTTCCCAGAGCATGGAAGAGCTTATTCGGGAAAATGGTCCATTTGACCTGGCTATTAGTATCGAAGTGATCGAGCACATCAAAGACTACTCGGAATTCTTAATTCAATTTTCGAAATTGGCGCCTAAAGCGATTATTACCACACCCAACAAAGATAGGACCGTGAAAGATGCCATGGCCACATCTCCCATTTACTATCAGCATGTGAGAGAATGGACTGCCAGTGAATTTTACTGGGTGCTCAGGTGCTATTATAAAGAAGTGAAATTGTATGCCATGAAGGATGAATATGTGCCAAGTATTTATCCGGTGGGATTTGGAACTAAGATGACGCCCCTTATTGCGGTATGTGAAGAGCCGATTGATTGGAATAAAAATTCGAGTCAGGAAAGATGATCATATGAAGTTGAAAATTGGGATTCACCCGGATCAAGTAGACGAAGAAAGCTACAGCAAAAGATGGACCGAAGCTCTTGAACAAGCAGGACACTCGGTTCATGTAATTGATCTCTATTCGGCTGATTTTATCAGCCAAGTGAAGGGGCTCGACGGTGTAATGTGGAGATGGTTGCACACTCCACTTCAACGTCAGGTCGCGCAGACCAATTTGAAAATCATTGAGGACTATCTTGGGATTCCTGTATTCCCTCCTCAAAAAATATCCTGGCATTTCGACGACAAGCTAGCGCAATATCACCTACTTTCAGCAGTAGGTGCGGCCATTCCGGATACACATGCATTTTACAAGGAGGAAGAGGCACTAAAATGGATCGCCACAGCCGATTTCCCAAAAGTGTTCAAATTGCTTTTCGGAGCAAGTTCAGCGAATGTAAGTAAAGTGTCTGGTCAGGAACAGGCTGAAAAGCTTGTAAAAGAAGTTTTTAGAAATGGCATCTTCGGAAAAGGCGCTCCACATACTTTTAAAAAAGGGCTATTGGCATTGAAATCGTCCGTCAAATATATCTTTTCAGGTAAGTACCCTCCTTTGCCCCACACGTATTGGATGCCACAAAAAGGACAGGTTTTGTTCCAGGAGTTTTTACCAGATAATGACCATGATACCCGGGTCACCATCATTGGTAAAAGAGCTTTTGCCTATATCAGAGAAAATCGGACCAATGACTTTCGAGCTTCCGGTAGCGGTAAACTAAATTATGACCTGGACCGGATCGATCTATGCTGTGTTTCGATGGCATTTAAGGTGGCTCGCCAATTGGATTTAAATTGTATTGCTTTTGATTTCCTATACAAGGATGGTGCTCCGGTAATCATTGAAATTAGCTATACTTTTTATGATCTATACGTCTACAATTGTGCTGGACATTGGGATGAAGAACTCAATTGGAAAGAAGGAAAGATGTGGCCACAACAAGCGCAGATAGAAGATTTTGTCAGAGAAATCGAATCGATTGTTATGATCGTATGATCAATCATGGACAGAAATAAGAATTAGTTTTGTAAGCAGTTCTGAATGAGGATGAAAAACCGCCAGAGACTAATCTTATTCCTTGAAAGCTTCAAAATGGGGGGAGCTGAGCGACAGGCCTCTTTTTTAGCAAAGTCTTTGAAAGAAGAGTATGAACTCCATTTACTGACCCTAGATGATAAGGGGGAATTGATCAATTTCTGTGAAGCGGAGGGGATCAGCTACTCGTCAGTGAAACTGAATTCCCACGGAGGAAAGATTTCCCGTTTGAGAAACGCCTTGAAGGTTTGGATCACTTTATTGAAATTGAAACCTGCCATCATAGTCCCGTTCACTTATTTTCCAAACTTATATGTCAATCTTGTTTGGCGATTGACCAGTGCCAGAGTTGGAATTTGGAATCAAAGAGACGAGGGTAGATTGATCATGGGGGGTATATTGGAAAATTTCGCTTTGAAACAAGCCACTCATGTTGTGAGTAATTCGGTGATTGGTGCGGATTTTCTGAAGCAAACATTTCCCTTTATTTCCAGGGTTGAATTGATCCGCAATGCGGTGGTGAAGGGAATGGTCACAGAATCAGTACAAGATTGGAGACAAAAGCTAAAGGTAGATGATGCAACTTTTTTGGCCATTATGGTGGCTAATATTCATCAATTCAAGGATCACGAAACATTGATCAAATCCTGGGCTCAGTTCAAGTCAGCATACCCGGAAGCCTCTACCAGGCTACTGATCGTCGGAGAAGATTATGGCTTACAATCCGCACTAAGTAACACTTGTAAGCACCTGTCTATTGATGATGAGGTGATTTTCTTAGGCCGACAGGCAGATGTCGCAGACCTACTGGAAACATCTGACCTAGGTATTCTTTCTACCAAAAAAGAAGGAATGCCAAATGCAGTTCTGGAGTATCTTATGCATGAATTACCCGTGGTAGCCACAAATTTGCCTGATATTGAGACGTTATTGGAAGGCACGGAAAGTAAAATTGTTCCTCAGGGAGATGAAGTGGCACAGGGGGCAGCAATCGCTCAGTATTATCAGTTATGGAAAAGTAATCATGCCAGGTTTTCTGGCAATCGAGAAAAAGTGATTAATAGTTATACCATGGAAGCAATGGTTAACCAATATCGTCAATTATTTCAATCACCACGATGAAGTTTACCATTGTATACTGTTATCGAAATAGAGATTTAGAGCGAGTCAAAAGATCCATTGAATCATTACTTGATCAGAAAAACCAAAATTTTCAAATCATTTTCGTGGATTATGGTTCTGCACCGGAATATCAGGAGGCAGTTCAATCATATTTGACACCAATTGCAAAAGTCAATTATCGATTCATCGATACCAGAGGGCATCTATGGAATCGGGCACATGCACTCAACATTGGAATCAGGTTAGCTCAAACCGATTTTGTGTTTTCCGCGGACATTGATCAACTCTTTCATGCTGATTTCACTGAACTGCTGGTAAACTTAAGCCAGCAACACGAAGTATGTTATCTGAATACTTTCCTTTTGCCGGAAGGATTTGATTATAGCGAGGAACTTTCAGGAGAAAACTTAGACAAATCGAGCTTGAGAGGAAGAGGTTTGTCGCTAATCAGGAAAACCATCCTGGAAAAACATGGAGGTTACTCTGAGATGTTCAGTATTTGGGGCTATGAAGACAATGAGTTACACGAGCGATTGGAACGCCAGGGACTGGAATCAGTTTATGTCGATAACGATTTTATGTTTCACCAGTGGCATCCACGAATAGAAACCACTCACGCTACTTTTCCACATGAATGGCGGAGCTTTATGCGTGATTTGTTTGATCATCCGGATTCACATGGTCTCGCTTTTTTTTGGGAGAAAGAATGGGGAGCGATTCCTACGCAAAGATTGGATCGTGATCGAGCAACCTCAGTTCAATTACAGGGAACTTTGCCATATATTCAATACAAGATTGCTACCGAATGGAGTTTGTTGGCTTCTCGCAACGTAGCAACATTCCAATTTAAGGAGACTACCTACCAGCAATATACAGGGACGACTAACTATAAATTGGCTCAAAAATTGACTAACCTATTTAAGAAAGTAGGCCTTAGCCTCGAAGTAACTTCTATATTTCAGAACCGGAACCTCTCCATCTATGACATGAGAGACGTATTCATCTATTTCACCTATCAGCAAAGGGTGGTTGTTTATGATTATTATCTTGAAATGAATGAGCGTGATAGAACCATTACGTTATGGCTACAAAAGCTATGAGTAAGCCACTGGTATCCATTATCGTGCCTGTCTACAATGCTGCAGATTATTTAGCTCAGTGTTTGAACTCATTACTCAATCAATCATATAAGTTACTAGAAATTCTTATTTGCGACGATTGTTCAAAAGATGAATCCTGGCAGGTCCTTCAGCGATTTCAAGATGATAGGTTAAAGTGCATTAGGAATGATCAGAATCAGGGAGTGGTTTTCACGCGCAATCGACTGCTTGAGATAGCAAAAGGCGATTACATAACCTTCCAGGATGCAGACGACTATTCCCACCCGGACCGAATCAAGCACCAGGTGGACTTTCTTCAGGAACATGCGAAGAGTGGAGCTTGTGGCACGCAATTCATCAAAGTGAATAATAGTGGAGAGGAGCTGTTCAAATCCACGATTCCTACCGACTATCAAACCATCCGCAATTCCCTTCCGCGAGCTTTTCATTTCTGTTGCGCAAGCGTCATGATCAGACGACAAATCTATGATGAAATTGGAGGCTATCACATGTACTTCGATCGGGTCAATGATGAAGACTTGTATTGGATCGCGTCTTTTGTTGTCAAATACGAATTCGTGAATTTAGATCAGCCTCTTTATTACTATCGTTACAATCCTCAGTCATTGACCAAAAATGTGATCAACATCGATCCGAAAAGAAAGTTTGTTCATCACATCACCCAATACCTAGTCCAACAACTCATTGATTCAGGTTCTAATGATTTGCTGGAAAAGAATTTTGATCAGTTAGGACAATTAGAGAAGAAACTTGAACAGCGCTACCTGGAAGATCCCAGTTTGATCTATCGCGAGTTTACTGACCATTATTTGCATTGGGATGATGCTGCAAATGCGGTCAAAAGTGCGCTTTTAGGTTTAATGAAGACTCCATCGCTGCTTAACTTTAAGTATTTTATAATCACTTTATTTAGGAAATATCTCAAATAACAGACTAGCTGGAGGCAATAAATTAATGCTATGAAAAAGGATGGATTATTTGTTAAATTAATCAGGAAGGCACTATTAGTTTTTCTGAATGTGCCGATTCTTACCAAAATTCTTAATCGGACTTACAATAATTTAAATATAGAAAGGAAATCAGAGTTTCACAGGTTGTTTTATGCGATTTTCAGAGGTAAGATGAGTGTCAAATACCCATTTACATGGGAAGTAAAACTACCAAAAGGCCATATTAAGTACTTTATCGATAAGGCTAACATCAATTTAAGATGGGAAGCGGCAATATCTGTTCTGGGGCATGATTCGGAGATTAAGGAAACATACCAATATTTGATTGATACGGGGAGTAAATGTGTATTTGATGTAGGTTCAAACTACGGTACTCATAGTTTCTTTTTTAAATCACAAGGAGTCAGGGTCATTTCTTTTGAGCCTAACCCAGGATGCGTCATGGAAATGAAAAGTGTCTCCAAAGAAAATAGGTGGTCGATGGAAATTCAAGAGGTGGGTGTTGGGAATGCTGATACGAAAGAAATTTTTACGTTTCCAGAAGGTAAGACATGGTGTGGAAGTTTTATTAGAGATTTTTCCAATGCGACAGATGCCAATGCCGATATACACGAGTTGGAAGTAGGGATTGTGACACTAGATCACTTCACCTATGCGAATAATGTATTTCCGGATGTCATAAAAATTGATACTGAGGGGTTTGAAATGCGGGTTTTAGAAGGGAGTAAGAAATTGATCAGCGAGAAGAAACCAAAGATACTTTTTGAAGCTAATTCATCACTTGAAAAGATGAATTTATATGAGTTCTTTCGACAATTCGATTATGAAATTTACACATTACCTTTTAATGATAATCAGCAAGTCCGTCTAGGACACGATGAGATTAAGTCTTATCCAGGAAATAATTTTTTAGCCTTAGTAAATGAAAAAAATTAACTCTTGAAAGTAAGTATCATCACGCCTACCTATAATCGGGCCGATCAACTTCATTTTTATCTGGATGCCCTGGCTAATCAAACCTGGGAGGATTTTGAATTGATCCTGGTCAACGATGGGTCAACGGATCATACCAGGGAGGTGATTGATCAATTGAAGGCAAGTTCGGTTTATGCCTTTTCTATCAAGCCTTTTCATATCAAGAACGCTGGGAGGTCTGGTGCAAGAAACTTTGGTGCTAAACACGCTTTACGGGAGGTGTTTGTGTTCTATGATGATGACACCCGACCAAATCCAGATTCATTAAGCAGGCATGTGGCTTATCATCAAGCACGCAAAAATCATATTTTAGGTGGGCCATACGTTTATGATCGTAACAAAATAGTTTCCGGTTTTCAGGCTTTTAGGGTGGAGATGGAAGATAAGTGGTACGATCTGGAGGCTGGTATTGTGCCAGTACCTTCTTTACGGATCAACGGCGGGAATTTTTCCATAGAGAAGCGCTTATTTGCACAAGTAGGGGGCTTCAATGAACAATTGAAAGACAAGGAGGATTTTTTGCTAGCCTATCAGGCTGTCAAGTATCACAACAGTCAAGTCTTCCTCGATCCGTCTACATGGGTTTACCATGATGATTTTAAGTCTTACAATGAATACATCAATCGCCTGACTGCAACCACAGCAGAAGAGCAGAAATTGCTAGGTATTGAAACCGCTATTCTTGAGTTTCAGCCGCAACGTTTCAAAAAAGGGCGGTTTGGCCCGGTAAGAAGCATGCTGAATAAAACTTTGTGTTTAGGTTCGGTCCGCCGGCTCCTTAGCTCAAAAGCTGTTGAAAAGTGGGTGCCCAGAAAGATCCAATATAAAATTTTTGATTTAGCAATTACTGCCCACCGTGACAGTCAGATGTCAATTGATGAATAGCTCGATATTGGTGCTCTTAATCATGGGTTGACGTAAATTGCCTGGTATATCGTGTTACATCAGCAAAAATCGTAGTGAAACGTCTTGTTTTTAGAGGATTAAGAAAATTGGGGCTGCTTGGTAAACTTAATATCCAGGCGACAATCCGGAGAAATCGTCATGTTTTTCATGTGCCGATCAAAGGAGAGGTAGGCTTGGACCATGTTTTGTCTATCGAAGAAAAGTGGACGGACCCATTGTTGAAAAATTTAGTATCAGAAGAAGTGCAGGGCAGTTTTGTGGATGTAGGGGTGAACATAGGTCAGACGTTGCTGAAATTGAAGAGTTTGCATCCGGAGGTCAAATATGTAGGTTTTGAGCCTAATCCAGTTTGTGGGCACTTTGTGGATCAGCTAATTACTTTGAACAATTTACAGGATGTTGAAATATTTCCAGTAGGGTTGAGTCATGCGTCTGGTCTGAAAAAGTTGAAGATATTCAGCGATTCAAATACGGATGGTACCGCTTCAATTGTCGAGGGTTTCCGAAAGGAAGAAAATGTGGTGAAGGAGGTCAATGTCCCCGCCTTCAATTTTTCAGATATCTCAATCGATCCTGCCTTCAAAATTAGATTTCTAAAGATTGATGTGGAGGGTGGAGAATTGGATGTTATCGAAGGTTTAATTGATCAGATCAATAAAGACCAGCCTATGATAGCTGTTGAGATTTTACCTACTTATGGAAGTAAAGATTCCATGCGTGTTAAGCGTCAGGAAAGATTAGTCGAATTGATTACCGAATGTGGGTATGCTATCTTTCGAATTGAAAAATTGAATGGCCAATACAATCAATTACTACCTATTGAGGTTATTGAAAATGAAGAAGACCTGGAGGCGTGCGACTACTTAATAATTCATATGGACCATGTTCCTCAGGTCTTAAAGAAAATGACGCATTATAATTGAGAACAGACTTGAGTATTGTCAGTACTTTTCTAATTATTTCCCCAGAGCCTTGGTGCGGACTTAAAGTTTCTAAGCACCACTATGCGAAACAACTTCATGAAAGGGGATATAAAGTATATTATTTGGGCCCAAACCAACTAGAAAAATATCATGATCAGGGGGTTACTATTTTAGCTAATCGAGACGCTTTATCTGGCATCCGATTCATGCCACGATGGGCGCAGTACTTCTTTCTCAAATGGCAATGGCAACAGATCGTTGAGCTAAATCATTTGCCAGCCATAGATGTTGTGTGGTCTTTTGATCCATCCCGGCTATACGATTTCAGGATATTTAAGCAAGCCAAGCACCGCATCTTACATTTGGTGGACTACAATCAGTGGTTCCAGGGTCCGATTGCTGCTAAAACTGCTAATCTCTGCATTGGAGTATCTGACTACATCGTTGATCGGTTCAAGCCATACAATTCCAATGTAATCAAAGTATCGCATGGCTTCCATGGTCGTGAATCAGCTCCAAAACCGGTAGCTCTACCTGGTCAGCAGCATGTCAAAGCCATTTATATTGGAAATTTGGATATCAGATACCTAGATTGGAACATTATACAGGAAGTCGCTCAGGAAAATGTGGAAGTGGATTTTATTTTCCTTGGGAAACATGACTCAGGGATCAATGAAACTTTCGAACGTCTGATGGAACGCAAGAATTGCCATCACCTGACTCAAAGACTACCCGAAGAGGTTTCGGGTTTTCTTGCTGCGGCCGATATTTGTTTACTCGCCTATCGGTCAGACGAATTCCCAGAGCAATTGGCAAATCCACATAAGATGTTGGAATACCTAGGGGCAGGTAAGACCATAGTTTCAACCTATTGTCATGAGTATTGCGATTTTGAAGGAATAAATATGTCTTTAAAAAATGATCAGTTTTCCGAGCTATTCAAGCAAGTGGTAAGTGAATTGGAAGAACAAAATACTTCGAAACTTCGAAAGATCAGACAGGATCAGGCCAATGCAAATACGTATAGTTCAAAAGTAGATCGGGTTCTAAAGGCTATTGGGCATGTCTGAAACAGTCCCTTTTGTGTCCATTATCATGCCTGCATATAATGCTGAATTATATTTGGAAGCTGCAATCAATTCTGTGATTGCCCAGGACCATGAAAGGTGGGAACTGTTAGTGATCAATGATGGCAGTACCGACCGAACGAGTGAAGTAGTGGCGAACTTCAATGACAAAAGAATCCAATACTTTGAACAAGAAAATCAAGGGGTAAGTGCAGCTCGTAACAAAGGATTGAAAGTAATGAAAGGGGATTTCTTCTGTTTCCTCGATGCTGATGATATCTTTCCACAAGAGAGTATATCATCAAGGTTAATTGAGTTCAAAAGAGATCGGGAACTTCATTTTGTGGATGGGAAAGTGATTTACACGAACATGCAACTTGTTCCTACGGGTAAAAAATATGTACCGAGCTATTCGGGAGTCCCATTTCGGGAATTGTTACGATTAAATCCCCATTGTTTTTTCGGTAATACTTGGATGGTCAAGAACGAGTTGGAGATTAGCTATCAATTTCAGGAGGATATGACCCATTCGGAGGATATCTATTTTTATCTGACCATCAGTCAGGGCAGGAAGTATGGTTTCACCAAAAAGTCAGTACTAATATATCGCAATCAGCCTTATTCAGCAATGTCGAATCTTCATGGTCTGGAAAAAGGTTATCTGCATTTGATAACGAAAGCAAGTAGGCGATTCCCGGAAGAAAATCTAACCCACCTAAAATGGAGAATCACTAGGATCATGTTGGCATCCTGGCTTAAAATTGGAAAAAACCCGATTCGGGGAATTCTGTCAGTTGTTAAAATTGGATTGGCGTGAAGGAAAAAGCAACCCTGGTGTTGATCTATAATAGTTTCATGGATCCATTGTTTCAGAATTTGATGTTAGAATACATCAAGACCTTGTCACAAAACCGGGGAATTTCTTTTCATCTCATCACTTTCGAACAAGATCGATATGATATCTCGGTGGAAGCGTAACGAAAGATGAAAGTAGTGTTATGCAGGTTATGTAAGGGATGGCCTGCTCTGTCGGTTG
>CAYGOT010000089.1:11921-16627 GCA_964351595.1 uncultured Roseivirgaceae bacterium
CGAACCATATCGATATGATCTCTCGGTGGAAGACAAACGAAAGATCAAATTAGAATTATTGAAGTATAGAATTCAATGGCATCCGCTTAAGTTTCACACGGGAAGGGCTTTGTTACTTAATAAGCTTTGGGATTTTATGCAGTCTTTTTACAAGATTATACAGGTGCGAATTAAGTACAATACGTCGATTATCTTAGCTTTTGCAAATTTGTCTGCTGCTATTAGCATTATTTTCAAACGACTACTTCGCGTAAAATTGATCATCTATTCCTATGAGCCCCACAGTGATTTTATGGCCGATTTCGGTTATTGGAGTAGGAGTGGAATGAAATATAAATTGTTATATCGATTAGAAACTGCTGCTGGCAAAGGTGCCGA
Source organism: uncultured Roseivirgaceae bacterium (assembly GCA_964351595.1). GTDB lineage: Bacteria > Bacteroidota > Bacteroidia > Cytophagales > Cyclobacteriaceae > UBA6059. Next base: position 12,300 of record CAYGOT010000089.1, read on the forward strand.
TTATATATTGACCGGTACACAATACATGGTAGACCATTTGGTATCCAAAGGAGTTAAAGCAGAGGTGTTTCGTGCTCCTACAGCCGTCAATAGTGAGCATTTTTATTTCGATTCCGAGCAAAGACAGATTCTGCGTGAGGAAAATAAATGGGCAGATAGACCAGTCTTTATCTACGTAGGCAAGTTCGGAGGTTTGTATTATGATCTGGAAATTCCTGAGTTTTTGAATAAGATCAAGCAGCACATGAAAGATGCATTTTTTATTGTGCTGACGCCAAATAACAATGAAGAAATTCAAGGCAGGTTTCTGAGGTTTCTTTCGAAAGAAGATTTCTTCATCTACTACACCAAAACCCAGGCAGAGACGCGAGCTTATCTATCTTGTGCAGATATGGGAATTAGTGGGATACCTCCAGCACCTTCTCAGAAATACAGGTCTCCGACCAAGGTCGCAGAATACCTACTTTGTGGTCTCCCGTATATCACGGCTGAAGGCGTGTCAGAAGATGACCTTTATGCTAGGAATGAGGACGTTGGTGTGGTGGTATCAAGTTTCAATGTGGAACCGTCGAAGCAGGTACTACATGAAATAAGTCGGTTACTCGGTGAGTCTGCTGATGATCTGCGAGAACGGTGTAGAAGAGTCGGATTGAATTATCGTTCAAAAGACAGAGTAGATGAAGTCCTGAATCAAATCTACCGCAAAATCTGACTTATGGAGAGAATAACTGACTCCTCTGCACTAATATTTTATCATGCATAATTCAAAACATTTACCTTTATATTAATTATTATAAGTCATATAAATTCGTTGAATTATACAATAAATTGAAAGCACTCTTTACTTTCTTGGCACTCTCGCTGTCGTTGTGTCACTCTTGGGCACAAACGGTTAGTTTCTCTACGGATGCATCAGTATGTCGGGATCAAAACCTTGTTATTTCGAATGCAAGTACGGGTGCCACAAGCTACGAATGGGACTTTTGCGCGGGAGATCTAGGAGATACACCTTCGGCAACAAATGTATTCAGTAGTAGTGCTATTGGGAACACTAGTCAATTGACATTAGTCAAAGATGGTGACAATTTCTATGGTTTTTCAGTAGATCGAACTTCAAAGAAGCTTTTCAGATTGAATTATGGAACTTCGATAGATGAGTCTTCACCCACTTTGACGGATATGGGAGTGGTTGACAATAGTATGAGTCAGCCTTTTGCCATAGAAATGGTTGAAGAAAGTGGAACCTGGTATGCATTTGTAACCGATGCCGTTGGTTCAGGTTTGTACCGATGGACATTCAATTCAGGATTGACATCAACTGATATCACCTCAGAAGAGATAGTTCTTACATCTGGTTTCTTGAATACACCCAGAAGTGTGGAGATCGTCGATCAAGGATCCAATAAAGTAGTCTTCGTAGGAAACTTTACAAATCCAGGAAGTATTACTCGTTTGTCTTTCGATTCTTACTCAGCTGACACTACATCCACGGCCCATATGTCTTTGACAGGAATCAATGGCTTGGCCGACATCAGTGTAGTATACGATAGCCCCAACTGGTATGCCATTGCTACATCCTTCAATAACAATAAAGTGTTCCTTCTGGACTTTGAGGTCGATCTGACAATGTCGCCAACAATAACCGATTTGACCACTGTTGCTGCTAGCCTACCGGCAGGAGCCGAATTACACATGGAAGCAGGTGAACGTTATGGCTTTGTTCAGGAATTTAGCAGTGGCAATTTGAATAGGATCAGGTTCAACTCAGACTGGACGGTAAATACCGCGGGATTATTGGTCAATTCTGGAACCATAAACAATTGGGGGCTAAAAGTGCTGAAGGACAACAGTGATTGGCGTGGATTTACGATTGGTCTAAGTGATAGGGTAGAGCGTTATACTTTTCCTGAGACTTGCGCAACAACTGCTATTTCCACAGAAGCAACGCCTACTGGCATTTTCTATTCAGCAGATGGCGATTATGTGATTCAACTGACGGCAATCAATTCAATTGGGAATTTCGCTCAAAGCTTCCAAGGAATCACGGTATTGGCCAGTACTGCTCCTGATGCTTCATTCTCAACAAGTAATGAAAGGTGTGTTAGCTTATCTAATACTTTTATTGCTAACACTCCTGGATTGACATATAACTGGGACTTTGATGGCTATGGTGTTGGCAATTCACAGGAAGAATCATTTCAATTCCCAACGCCCGGCGATAAAACAGTTACATTGACAGTGGATAATGGTACTTGTACCAATAGTTCCTCTGTCGATATCACTATTTACGAAGAGGTGAGTTTGTCAGATCCCTCATTTACAGTAATTGGTGACCTATGTTCCAACAATGAATTATTATTTCAGAACAACACTGTTGAAACCGATATCGAAGATGTTATAGGTTATATCTGGGATTTAAATGGCATCTCTATCACTGATGCAAACCCAACACTTACATTTACCAATTCAGGATCAAAATCAGTGGGCTTACAGGCTTATATCCCAGGTTGTACCACCAGTATTGACTACCAAATATTGGATGTGGATACTGGACCCGAGGTTACCTATGATTTCAACAATAATTGTGAAGTAGGCTCCATTATACAACTCAGTAGCCAGGTTATAGGAGATGGTATCGATACTTATACCTGGGATTTTGGGGATGGGACAGCAACTTCTTCACTTATCAATCCAACACATCAGTTTCTAGCAGAAGGTTCTTATAACACAACCCTAGTAGTTTCTAATAATTTGGAATGTTCAACAACTTCCTCGCAACACATCATTGTCACCAATGATCCTAGGGTCGAAATGGTGCTTCCGAGCTCCACAGAGAATGTCCCTGCTACATTTAGCACTAACAACTTAATAGCCGAAGATGAAGCTGTCGCTTGGGACTGGACTTTTGATAACCTCGGCAGCTCAACAGAACAAAACCCAGATTTTATATTCCCTTCTGCTGGAGAATATTTGATTCAACTTGAGGTGACCACATTCCAAGGGTGTAGCTATCTCTTGACAGAAACACTGATCGTATCAGACGCGGTATGTCCCTCAGCATCTTTCGAAACTGACCTATCAGTCTGTATCGGAGAAAACCTTTCATTGAACAATTCCTCTGTTAATGCAACTAGTTATCAATGGGACTTCTGTTCTGGTGATCTAGCTAATACACCAACTGTTCAGAACATTTTGAACAACTCGTCCCTTGGTAGTACCAGTCAATTAACCGTTGTACAAGATGGTGATCTTTTTTATGGCTTTATTATCGATAGAACCTCTAAAAAACTATTCAGACTTAATTTTAATACTTCCTTAGATGAACCCACCCCATTACTTGTAGATATGGGTGTCGTAGACAATGCTATATCTCAGCCATTTGCTATTGAATTAGTTGAGGAGAATGACACATGGATAGCATTCGTTACTGATGCTGGATCCTCCAGACTTTACCGATGGACTTTCAATGTAGGGTTGACATCAACTGATATCACCTCGGAAGAGATTGTGGTTACATCAGGTTTCTTGAATACACCCAGAAGTGTGGAGATCGTCGACCAAGGAGCCAATAAAGTGGTGTTCGTTGGAAACTATACAAATCCAGGAAGTATGACACGATTGTCTTTCGGTTCTTACGCAGCTGATACTACATCTACGGCAAACATCCCAATAGCAGGCTCGGACGGATTAGGAGATATTGATATAACTTATGATTGCCCAAACTGGTATGGGATTGCCTCTTCTTTCAATAACAACAAAGTCTTCAAATTGGAATTTGAGGACGATCTGAGTTCATTATCCTTGGCAACAGAAGTCAATGGTGCTGCATTGACACAACCGGCTGGTGTTGAAATGCATATGGAAGCCGGTGAAAGGTATGGGTTTATCCAAGAGTTTAGTAGTGGTAACCTTATCAAAATCAACTTTAACCCAGACTGGACTTTTAAAACCTCTAACTTGATTGTCAACTCAGGAACAACTAATAACTGGGGAGTAAAGCTATATAAAGATCACAGCAAGTGGAGAGGTTTTACGATAGGGTTAAATGACAGAGTGGAACGATACACATTCCCTGAATCTTGCGCCACTAACCCCATTTCAACCATGGAAAACCCATCAGAAGTATCATACACCTCTGATGGAGATTATAACATTCAGCTCACCGTCACAGACTCAGATGGGAAATTTGCTCATACTACAGAAAACATAACCGTACTGCCAAGCACCGCTCCTGATGCTTCATTCTCAACAAGTAATGAAAGGTGTGTCAGCGTATCTAATACTTTTATTGCTAACACTCCTGGATTGACATATAACTGGGACTTTGA
>CAYGOT010000089.1:16727-19566 GCA_964351595.1 uncultured Roseivirgaceae bacterium
TGGCTATGGTGTTGGCAATTCACAGGAAGAATCATTTGTTTTTGATTCATCTGGAATATACACTATCAGTCTCTATATTGAATCTGACCTTTGCTCCAACTCCACCACCCAGGAGATAACCATCTACAACCCTCCGATCGCCAGCTTCCAGGAAGCCGATCAGGCTTACTGCGCAGATGATGCTATCCTACTGACGAATACTTCCGCCTTCGATGGGCCGGATAGCGTAGTGACCTATCACTGGCTTACCACCACCCAGAGCTTTACCGCAACAGGAGATACGAGTGTGGTCTTCTCGGAAGCAGGCGAACAGCCCATCCGCCTGACGGCTAGCATCCCTGGTTGCGAGAGTGACACGCTCAGAACGATCACCGTCAATGCCTCTCCAGAGGTAGCCTTTGACTGGCAGAACGACTGCTTTGGGGAAGAGACGCAGTTTGTCAATCAGACTACCGGCAATGGCGTAGAGAGCTATCTCTGGGACCTAGGCGATGGTACCTCGGCGACTATCAACGAGCCTAGCTATACCTACCAGGCATCCGGCAAATATCCGATCAGTCTCACTGCCACCAACGATCTGAGTTGCTCAAGTACCGAGGTAGATACCCTGGTCATCCACGCATTGCCTGAGGTGGGGTTTGAAGTAGAGCTGGCCTGTGCAGATCAGCCGGTTCGGTTTATTGATACCACCATGGTACAGGATGCAAATATCACCCAATGGGAATGGGTATTTGCTGATCAGGGTACCTCTAGTGAGCAGAACCCAGAGTTTACTTTCTCTGCTCCGGGCGAATATGAAATCGAGGTGACCGCTTCCAGCAATTTTGAATGTGTGGGCACCACCACTGCAGTTATTCAGGTGCTTAAGGCCCCTGCCCCTTCCATCGCCGTGGAGCAAGGGTGTCTTGGTGATCCCGTATTGTTAACTGACAACACGACGCAGGATGAGGACAACCTCATCACGGGCTATCTATGGGAGATCGAAGACCTTATCTTCGAAAATGATTCTGTCAGCTATGACTTCCCTGGTCCAGGCACTTACCCCGTTCGCCTGACTGTCGACTATGAGAACCTTTGCTCGGTGACGACCACCACAGAAGTCATCATCGAGGAGCCCATTGCGGTAGCCTTTGAGCATACTACTGCCTGTGACAATGATTTTGCGCAGTTTATCGACCGCTCGGTAGCGCCCGGCGATTCAATCATCTCACGTACCTGGGACTTTGCCGGTCTGGGCACTGCCAATGGCCCTACCACCTTTTTCAATTTTGCGGTAGCGGGTACCTATGATGTCTCGCTTACCGTCACTACACTCAAGGGCTGCAAGGCTACCAGCACCCAGGAGGTGGTCGTCAACGCGTCTCCTCTTGCTGACTTCTCTCCTTCGACCAACTTCGGGCCGCCACCTTTGGAGGTAGACTTCTTCAATCGTAGTGAGGGTGCCACTGACTATCTCTGGTTTGTGGAGCCTTCCACCCAGCCCATCTCGAGTGAGGAGGATGCCAGTTACACCTTCACAGAACTGGGCACTTATACCGTCACGTTAATTGCGCGCAATGCCGTCGGCTGCACGGATACGACGAGCCAGTCCATACGGGTGGACTTCCCGCTCTACGATCTATCTATTGACAACATCCAGACGGAGGTAGTAGGCGATAAGATCAATATCATCGTCCGCGTCACCAACTATGGCACGATCGACATCAACGGTTTTGACATCAACATCGACTTGCCAGGTGGCATTTCCCTATCGGAACCGTTTGATCAGCCGATTCTGCATCAGACCAGCATCGTCCAGACACTCAACACACAGCTGCCTGCTGATACGCCGCTCGATCAGATCTGCATTAGCCTTCCGGCGACCTATGGTACCTTCGCTGATGAGCGCCCTGACAACAATGAGGCGTGTGCCAGCTTTAGGTTTACTGCGCTATTCACCGATCCCTATCCTAATCCCAGCATCTCTCGTACACGCATTGATATTACCCTACCGGAATCTGCTCCGGTGGTCATGGAGCTGGTTAGCCTTGGCGGGCAGGTCGTCCGTCGTGAGGCTTTCAACAACCTATCGGAAGGGCTGAATCCCGTCTATCTGGACGTTTCCAACTTGCCCTTTGGGGTTTATCAACTGAGGTTTATTCATCAGGATGGGGTGACGATGAAGAGGGTTTTAGTAGTTGAGAGATGATAGATAAGAGTTGAGAGTTGAAAATGGGTAAAGGGCAATGGATATTTTTTGACCGACAATCTGCCAGACTTAGGGGACATCTCGGCTGGCGCTCGATGTGACGTGCGCTTGGGGGCGTTTTTGAGGGGTCTCTTGGGAAAGGTTTAGACTGCCGCTCATTTCATATTGAAAGGCTCGTAGTTGTTTGGGCGGTACACTACCCACCCCTACCAAGAGGGGATTTCTAACAGAGATAATCAGGTGACGGTTGATTTGTTGTTTCTACAACGCTCGCTACAGTACTTCACTTCCTCCCAGCAGGTCTTCCATTTCTTGCGCCAAGCGAAGGGTCGACCGCAAGTGGCACAGGTCTTTTGAGGTAAATGCTGCTTTTTCACACTGCGGAAACAAGTTTCTTCCCACTCTTGTTTCCTGAACATGGTACACTTATCGGAAATAGATGTTGACCGCATCATTGAGATGGCATGGGAGGATCGTACGCCTTTTGATACTATAGAGGCACAGTTTGACCTAACGGAAAAAGAGGTCATCAAGCTCATGCGAAGGGAAATGAAAGCTTCAAGTTTCCGAATGTGGCGAGCGCGGGTTCAAGGGCGTAGCGCTAAGCACAAAATGCTGAGTCAGGTGGATGATCAGCGGTTTAAATGCAGT
>CAYGOT010000090.1:0-19502 GCA_964351595.1 uncultured Roseivirgaceae bacterium
TCAAATTGTCATTTTTGAATCAAAATTGACATAAAGAGAAAATGATTTCTCAAAAACCCACCGCATCGGCGGACCGCCCAGCCCCTCCAGGGATGGGATGGATGGCATTTTCTCTATACTCTTACATCGAACTCAGGTTAATTTATGATGCCGATTTATCGGAGAAGGCATCAGAGTTGTAAACTTGCCCTTTTCCTAAATCGCCGAGCCAGTAAGCTGAGGTATAGAGATTTATCGTGAATGTAGGAGTTGCTGATTTGGTTACCTCATATTGCCATACGATGTGTTCGGCTTCAGCAAAAGGGCCGCTAACCAGCTTATCCTTGAAAAATCTAACCAGGATACTATGGTCAGACATCCCGTCTGCAAGCATTCTGGTAAGCATGGACTCATCAAGGTCAGCCAGGGCCTTGGCGCTGAAAGGTGATTGCGGTGTTATGGTCAGAGTGCAAAACCGGGCGTCAGCTTCGGAGACTTTTCTTGGGAATGCTGCATAGAGCAGTGAGGCACAATGGTATAGCTTTTCGTGCAATGAGATATCCATATACTCTTCCCAAACCCGCTCATTTTGCATCTCCTGCGCCAGGTTTTCAATTTTACCTTGGGTGAGCTTTTCAGCCAGCTTAGTTTGGAGTAGGAGCTCAGCCGCCTCATCCGGCTCAAGGTCTTGCAGGGCTAGGAGAACATAATCTCTGATTTCCTCCTGTGAAATATCCTTAATGTCATCTACATCGCACTTTTCCAGTAGCTCCACATACTGTGCATCCAGCCAGGAATGAGGAACATCCAATACCTCCGTGACTTTTGTTATTTCTATTTCAAATGATGTTTTCATAATGGTTATGACGACAGAAACCTATTTGGTCACAGGCTATGCTTTGATGCGTGTACATGATGAATTAAGTGACCCACAAGATGGTCTCCAACAGGAGGGCCAGCCGGTCTAGTTCATCATGTCTGACTGTTTTCGTTTGAAGAATGACCATCCTATACCGATGGCTAAGAGACCTGTCATGATCAAACAGGCGGTCATTACCGCATTTGGGCCTTCCAGCTGACGCTGTTTCATGAGGATCCCAAATAGACCCCATCCAATACTGATGGCTACCGGTATCAACCTCATTTTGAGTAGTAGCCAGAGACCAACCATCCCTCCAACGCAGATCATCGTCACAGCCCAAACCGTTGGACTGATACCCAATTGGTTCCAGTCGATGGAAGTGAAATAGACAGCAACATTGACGATAGTGGCCACACATATCCAGCCGAGATATAGCCCCAGTGGCGCCCGTACAAACCAGGTAAATCCCTTGGAGGTTTGCCCGGTCCTTAAAGTGAAGACCCGAATGTTAATGTCGATCAGCGATACGAGCAACAGACCCATGAACACCAGGCTTAAGTCTATATTCTGATAATGCCAGGAAAAAATCCATCCGATATTGGAAGCACAACTAATCAGGAAAGGAGGCCCAAGGTTGACTGACAGGCTTTTGGAACCTAAGTTGCCGGGGTTGGCTGCCAAGGCCTGAAAGATCACAAAGGCGATAAGACCAAGATAAATCACCGACCATATGCTAAATGCAAAGCCCGCAGGAGTTATCAGGTTTTCATACTGAGCGGATACTTCTCCTGTGCGAAGACCATTGATGGGCAATGTGTTCGCCAGCGTGTTGACCACTATTACAGCGATCAAGGCGAGAATGTTCAGAACTTTATAGGCGGTTGCTTTCATGAATTAGCTACTTTGGATTCAGTTTTCGGCTGTGATGCCCCGATCTTACTCGGAGTGCATCCATTATTTCATTGCGAGAATTGTGGTTGTACAATAGGTCTCAAAGAAATCTCTGGATCTTTGTACGTCCACAAGATTAACTAGGCTAGGGGTGATAGAGTTTGAAAACAGCGAAAAGATCAAATTGACATGAGTTCAGAGTTTAATCGGGTACTCGGCAAATGGGACATATTCACCCTATCCTTTGGCGCAATGATCGGATGGGGCTGGGTAGTATTGACCAGTGAATGGATTATCAAAGCGGGAGTCCCTGGCGCCATTGTGGCTTTCTTCATTGGCGGGTTGGTAGTCGCGCTCGTAGGTCTCACTTATTCAGAGCTTACTTCAGCTATGCCCAAGGTAGGCGGTGAGCATGTTTTTAGCTTTCGCGGGCTGGGGTTGGATGCTTCCTTTTTCTGTACGTGGTTCATCATTCTTGGCTATGTATCTGTGTGTGCATTCGAGGCAGTCGCCCTTCCGGTAGTCCTGGGTAACCTTGTTCCGCTTTCTGAAGGTACCCCAATTTGGCACGTACTCGGCAGTCCCATTTACCTTGACTGGGTGGTTATCGGAGTTGTTGGGTCTGTCCTTATTGGCTTGATCAACTTTTTGGGAGTCAAGTCAGCGGCATTTATTCAGACCATCTTTACGCTGTTTATCCTGGTGGCGGGCCTGATGTTGATCTTCGGGAGCGTGTTTAGCCCAGGCGAGCAGGTCTCAGGTTTGGAGGTTTGGGATACCACCAAAATGTCGACAGGTTTATTGGTTGTTATCGTGATGACGCCTTTTATGTTTGTCGGATTTGACGTGATCCCACAGGCGGCTGAAGAAATCAATTTGCCGTTTAAGCAAATTGGTAAGATTTTGATCCTATCTGTTCTCCTGGCCATTTTCTGGTATACCGCTATTATCTACAGCGTCGGAAATACACTTTCGGTTACCGAGCTCGAAGGCAGTTCTTTGGCACCAGCACTGGCCATGGAGAAAATCTATGGTGGGACATGGGCGAAGGACTTGTTGATACTCGCTGGACTGGCGGGTATTGTCACCAGTTGGAATAGTTTTTTCGTCGGTGCTACGCGCGCTATCTATGCCATGGGCTACTCAGGGATGTTGCCCAAGGCGTTTGCAGTATTACACCCTAAATTCAAGTCTCCCATCACCGCCATTCTATTCGTGACGGTGACTTCTGTGCTCGCTACATTGTTTGGTAAGGAAGCGATGGGCTGGCTGGTGAATGCTGGTGGTCTGGGGATCGTCATCTCCTGGAGTCTGGTGGCGCTCTCTTTTTATCAGCTCAGAAAGAAAGCACCTCAAATGCCCCGACCCTTCAAGGTATTTAATGGGAAGTTGGTGGGAGCAATGGCTTTCCTGTCGAGTTTAGGGCTGGTTTATCTGTACCTACCGGGAAATGCATCAGCACTCAATACCATAGAATGGTCTATTGTGGGCTGTTGGCTGCTGGTGGGCTTGTTGTTTTACGCGGTAGCCAGTAGATCATATGGTCGCACGGGTATGCGAGATAAGATGAATGCACACCTGGAGAATTGATGGGTCAAATGAATAATCAAGTCCTTCTGGATAGGATCATCAACAAGCATAAGGCGCTGTTTGGTACCGAATGTGACTACCATACCATTTTTTCTCCCGGTCGCATTAATCTCATTGGGGAGCATACTGATTATAACAATGGGTTTGTCATGCCTGCCGCAATTGACAAGGGCATTTACCTGACCATAAGTAAGTCTCACAGTGAGTCTAAGGTTGTGTCGCTTGACATGCAAGCGTCGCATGCTTTTTCATTGAAAGAGGATTTAAGCCCTTTGTCCAATGGAGGCTGGAAGAACTATGTGATAGGGGTGATTCATCAGTTGAAAACAGCGGGACATCCAATAGAGGAGGTGAACATGGTGTTCGGTGGAGATATTCCGATAGGAGCCGGGCTTTCGTCCTCTGCCGCCCTGGAAAATGCTGTGGGTTATGGATTGAGTGGGTTGTTTGGCTTAGGCATAGCCAAATCGGTATTGGCCAGGTATTCTCAAAAGGCGGAGCATGAATTTGCCGGAGTGAGGTGCGGTATCATGGATCAGTACGCGAGCCTGATGGGTGCTGAGAATGCAGCGATCCTATTGGACTGTGCTTCTCTGGACTATCGTGAAGTTCCGTTATCTCTCGATGACTACACGCTGGTTCTGTGCAACTCCAATGTGGAGCATAACCTGGCCAGTTCTGAGTACAATATTCGCCGACAGCAATGTGAAGCTGGTGTGGCAACTCTCCGGCAGTGCTACCCAGAGGTGAGTTCGCTTAGAGACGCGCGACCTGAAATGCTAACAGCTCCTGCATTAGTTTTCGATCCGGTCACGCTCAAGCGTTGCGAGTATGTCATCGAAGAAAATCAAAGGGTGATTGCTTTTGCTCAGGCGCTTGAAAAGAAGGATTTTAAGGCAGCCGGTTTGATCCTGTATGAAGCACACGCGGGGATGCAGCAAAAATATAAAATCACGTGCGGTGAAATTGACTTCATGGTTGACTTTGCTAAAACTCAGGATGCTGTCCTTGGTGCCAGGATGATGGGAGGGGGGTTTGGTGGATGCACGATCAATTTGGTACATCGGCAGGGACAAGATCAGTTTATCGCGGAACTCAGCAAGGCATATTTAGAGAGGTTTGACGTTAAGATGACGCCAATTCTGGTAGAGGTTGGAGCGGGAACAAGATCAATCTAGACCAGGGAATTGATTGAATGAGGAAGGTTACTCAAATCGAAAATAGTTCTTCGCATTGTGGTAACAAATGTCTTTTACGATAGCGCCAAGAAAGGGGACATCATGAGGCAGCTCACCGTTGTGCACATCCCGGCCAATCAGATTGCAAAGAACTCTTCTGAAGTACTCGTGCCTTGGAAATGAAAGGAAGCTTCTGGAATCTGTGAGCATTCCCACAAAGCAACTCAGGAGGCCCATATTGGATAAGGAATTGATCTGGGCTTCCATCCCCATTTTTTGGTCCAAAAACCACCACCCCGTTCCAAATTGGATCTTCCCGCGAATCTTTCCGTCCTGATAGTTTCCGGCCATGGTGGCAAACAGGTCATTATCTCGCGGGTTGAGGTTGTAAAGGATAGTTCTGGCGAGCTGGTCGGTGTTATCGAGCCGACTTAGGAACCTGGATAAGGTGACCGCATGACTGAAATCTCCCATGGAATCAAAGCCGGTATCAGGCCCTAGTTCCCTGTATGCACGTTCATTGTTGTTTCTTAGCACCCCAAGATGAAATTGCTGAGCCCAGCCCCTGGCGTGGTACATCTTGCAGAGCTCAAGTAGCAGATAGGCCTGTAGCGATTCCATTTCTATCGGTTCAAGCTTACCTCCTGCAAGGAGTACCTCAAAGTGTTTGTCGACCTTCTGGTTATCAAGCAGTTGCGGAAGCGATCCGAAGCTCACGTCCGCCAATCGACAACCATTATCATGAAAGAAGTCGATGCGTGATTCTAACAGAGAGAGGTATTCTTCAAGATTTGAAACCTGCTGTCCTGCAATGGCCTCCAGTTTGTGCAGGTATTCTTTGAATGCCTTAGCTGATTCAAATGTCAGCGCCTTATCTGGCCTAAAGGTCGGAAGTACTTTTACCCGAAGGTTCGATGCAGCAATTTGCTGATGATACCTCAAGTCGTCTGTTGGATCATCAGTCGTGCAGAGCAGCTCGACATACATCATTTCCAGCAGCCCCTGACATCCTTTGTCCTTATCAGAAAGCGCTTCTTTGGTTTGGTCATAGATACTATCGGCTGTATCCGGACTCAGGATATCGTTGATATTAAAATATCGTCTCAGCTCCAGGTGCGTCCAGTGGTAGAGTGGGTTTCTAATCGTATAGGGTACTACTTCAGACCATTTAAGAAACTTTTGTTTGGAAGGCTGGTCGCCCGTGATATACGACTCATTAACACCAAATGCCCGCATGGCCCTCCATTTATAATGGTCACCTGCGAGCCATGCTTCAGTGATATCGGTGAAATGCCTGTCATTCGCAATATCCATCGGAGGAAGATGGTTGTGATAATCGATAATGGGCATCTGCTTAGCAAAATCGTGATAGAGGTCTTCAGCGACTTTGCTATTTAGTAAGAAATCATCGCCTAAAAATTGTTTCATTCCTCCATTGATCTTCTTATTCCCAATTCTAAACCTCTGAGTTCGGCTAAGCCTCTTAATCTACCAATGGCGGTATAGCCGGGGTTTGATTGCTTATTCAGGTCATCAAGCATCTTGTGCCCATGATCGGGCCGAAACGGCATTCTGAGGTCTGTTCTACCCAGCTTGATTCGCTTGTTTTGCTCTTCCACCAATGCCTTTACCACACCATACATGTCCACATCTCCGGTAAGGTGATCCGCTTCATAGAATCCACCCTTTTCATTCCTTTTGGTGGATCGTAAATGAATAAAATGAATCCGGTGGCCCAAACGTTCGACCATTCCGGCAAGGTCATTATCAGATCGTACCCCGAAGGAGCCAGTACAGTAAGTGAGTCCATTGGCCGGACTATTGACAGCTTCGTATAGCTCATGGATATCCTGTTCCGTGCTGACCACTCTGGGCAAACCTAGTATAGGGAAGGGAGGATCATCCGGATGAATGCACATACGGACACCCGCCTCCTCGGCAGCAGGAATCACCTCAGACAGGAAAGTATATAAGTTCTTCTTGAGCTTATCCGCGTCGATATGACGGTATGTGTCGAGTACTTCTTGAAATTGTCGGAGCGTGTAGCCTTCTTCCGTACCCGGAAGACCTGCAATAATATTTCTGGTAAGTGCCCCAGCAGCGTCTGGGCTTAACCTTTCCGCATATTCCCTTGCCGCATCTATCTGCTCCGCTGTGTATGCCTGCTCAGCCCCTGGCCGCTTTAGTATATGAAGTTCAAAAGCCGCAAAAGCGGTGGCATCAAAATACAGTCCTGTAGATCCATCCGGCATCCGATGATCAAGGTCAGTTCTGGTCCAGTCCAGGACAGGCATGAAATTGTAGCACAAGGTATCGATCCCGCAGGCACCCAGATTGGCAATGGTCGTTTTATAGTTTTCAATGTAGGTGCTGTAGTTTCCCGTCCGTTTTTTGATGTCTTCATGTACATGGACACTTTCTACCACGCTCCAGGTCAACCCACTTTTTTCAATTAACTGCTTTCGCTCAAGTATTTCAGCCTGGCTCCATACTTCCCCATTTGGGATGTGGTGCAGTGCGGTGACAATACCCGAAGCACCGGCCATATTGATATCTGCTAAGGTCACCGGGTCATTTGGACCGTACCACCTCATCGTTTGTTCCAGCTGATTCATATCAAACTCCGCTAAATGCATTAAACCCCCCATCTATTGGGATCACAGTGCCTGTGATAAATGACGACCTTTCATCTAGCATCCAATCAAGGGTGCTAAGCAACTCTTCTGGTTTGCCGAAGCGCTTCATTGGGGTTTTCCCGATGATCGTATTTCCTCGTTCAGTCAATGATCCATCTTCGGCAGTGAGCAGCGATCTGTTCTGATTGGTTAGAAAGAAGCCGGGGGCCATCGCATTCACGCGTATGCCCGCCTCAGCGAAATGCACCGCCATCCATTCTGTAAGATTGGAGACGGCCGCCTTAGCTGCACTGTGGGCCATCACCTTAGTTAATGGACTGTAGGCGCTCATTGAAGAGATATTGATGATGTTGCCTCCTCCGGTAGTTACCATGTCTTTGCCAAAGACTTGAGAGGGTAGGAAAGTACCCAGAAAATTAAGATCGAAAACACTTCTAACTCCATCCAACTGGAGACCAAAAAAGCCTTTCTCCAGTTCTTCCGGAATGAGTAGCGACTCTTTTGTAGTTGCATCCATATGATTACCTCCTGCGCCATTGATGAGCACATCGCATGGACCGAGTTTCTCATTCACCTGCTTATGCGCTTCTTCCAAGAGTTCCTGCTTAAGCACATCGGTAGCGACACCTATGGCTACACCACCTTCACCCACTATTTGATCTACTAAAGCATCAATTACTGATTGCCTTCGGCCCAGAATGGCCACTTTATATCCATTTTTAGCCATATGCAAGGCCATGACACTACATAGAACGCCACTTCCTCCGGTTATGACTGCTACCTTTTTGTGATTCATATTTTAAGCCAATTCTGGTAATAGAAAATACCCACTCGTCTGAAATGAAATCGTGCCACTCTCATTACTCTGATCATTCGAGGTTGATGAAATCAACACAAAATTCAAAGGCTCACCGTTCAATTTTCAGATAGAGTCCAGTATAATCGAGCGATCAATTCTCAATATCCATAATATCACTGATTTTTATGCAAGCTTTCCCACGGAAAACGGTGGACTGTTGGGAGTACTTGTTGGTTGAGGTCAGCACCGATGAGCTTAACTGATACTTTGCAATCAGTATTGCAAGAAACTCGTTCAGCTTGTCTGGTAAAGCACAGGTGTGCATATCAATTATTTGAGCAAACAATCGAAATCAAACTATTGAGATTGTAATTCTGCCAAAAGATTGATTGTCGAATACTCTAATTATATTAAGACTGTAATTCACCTTGGTCGAGTAAAAGATGCCGGAGAAGCGAATGCCTCATTACACCATATACCTAGCCTCTGATTCACTGAGCTTTTTAGAGCCTGAGTCCATTACGAGACTAGCCGCTTCGCATTTTGCCGATCATCCTTATGACATTGTCAAGTTTGCCAATGTGAAGACTTCCCAGAAAGCGCTGGAGGTAGTCATGCTGGCTAAGCAAAACTCTCCGGCTTTACTGGTTTTTTCCACAGTGCTCATAGAGGTCCGAGACACCTTCGTTTTGAAGTGTCTGGAGCAGCAAGTTGAGTGTATCGACTTACTCTCCCCATTGGTCAAGTCCATGGGCAAGGTGCTCAAAACCACACCAGTTTATCAACTGAATTATTCCTGGCAGCTGAACGATGAATACTTCAGGAGGATACATGCGATCGAATTCGCCATCAATAATGATGATGGGAAGAGCCTGAGTGCGTTGCAAAAGGCAGATGTAGTCTTGATAGGCGTGTCACGCACTTCGAAAACGCCACTGAGCATTTATCTCTCGTATCACAGCTACCTGGTAGTAAACATACCCTTAGTGGCAGAGGAGAGTGTGCCCAAGCACCTCTTCGAAATCTCCTCCAGAAAGGTGATAGGCTTGACGATCCATCCCAATCGTCTCAATCATATCAGAAGTGAACGCAATACAACCATGGGAGTAGGGCCTGACAGCAGCTACTCTGACCTGGGCCGTATCATCGACGAGCTGGAGTTTGCTGAAAATATAATGAAGCGAATAGGCTGTCCAATCATCGACGTATCTAACAATGCGGTGGAAGAAACCGCAGAGCAAATAATGAAATTGATCAAGAAACCATCAACATAATCAACATGGGCCAATTTGTATATTCTTTTTCAGAGGGTAATAAGAACATGAAGAGCCTCCTTGGAGGTAAAGGTGCCAACCTGGCGGAAATGACCCAGCTGGGCTTGCCTGTACCGTCTGGCTTTACCATCACCACAGCAGCCTGCAATAGGTATTTTGAGGATCAAAATACAATTGACAACTCGATCATCGAAGAAGTGGAATTGGCCGTTACAGCGTTGGAAAAGCGAGTTGGTAAAAGCTTTGATGGCGCTCCATGCCTGTTGGTTTCAGTGCGGTCCGGCTCGGTGTTTTCCATGCCGGGGATGATGGATACTATCCTCAACCTTGGATTGAATGACAAGAACCTGAATACCATCGGAGCAAGCACCGGGTCTATGCGCTTTGCCCTCGATTGCTATCGCAGGTTCATCCAGATGTATAGCAATGTCGTGCTGGAAGTTCCCATGTATCACTTCGAGTCTATCCTGGAGGATTGCAAAGAGGCTCACGAGTTGAAGAGCGATCAGGACCTTTCTGAGGATCATTTGCGTCAGCTAATCACGCACTACAAGAATGTCGTATTGGAGCAAACGGGTAGCCCGTTTGAGCAATCTCCTAAAAAGCAGCTCTATGCGGCCATAGAAGCGGTCTTTAGGTCATGGAACAATGAGCGGGCCAAGATCTACCGACAACTCAACGGTATTCCTGATGATGTGGGCACAGCAGTCAATGTACAGATGATGGTTTTCGGGAATATGGGTGAGTCCTCTGGTACTGGGGTGGTTTTCACGAGGGATCCTTCTTCAGGAGAAAATAAGCTCTATGGCGAGTTTTTGATGAACGCCCAGGGAGAGGATGTGGTGGCAGGTATCCGAACGCCACGTTCCATCGCCGAACTTCAGACGGTTGACCCGGCGGTTCATAGCGAACTATTGACAGCTGCTCAAACGCTGGAAGCGCATTATGCGAATATGCAAGACATAGAGTTTACCATCGAGCGGGGTAAGTTCTTCCTTCTACAGACGCGCAATGGCAAGCGATCCGCGAGTGCAGCGATCAAAATTGCGGTGGACTTTGTAGAAGCCGGGATCTTAGATAAGGCCCAAGCTATTGATCAATTGGATGTTAATCAAATCGATCAGCTGCTTCATCCTAAGTTTGATCAGGACAAGCTTAAATCAATCAAAGAGCTGGCTGTTGGCTTGCCTGCCAGCCCCGGAGCAGCTACGGGACAAATATATTTTAGTGCTGGTTCGGCCCAGGAATCTAATCAGAACGCACAGGACGTCATTCTGCAAAGAACAGAGACATCAACCCAAGACAACCATGTCATGATCTCAGCCAATGGTATTTTGACCGCACGCGGCGGAATGACCAGCCATGCGGCCGTGGTGGCCAGGGGCATGGGCAAATGTTGTGTGTCCGGCTGCTTCGACCTGGAGATTGATGAGGAAAAGGGTACGATGCAGATAGCCGAACACCAGCTTAAGGAGGGTGATTATATCTCGATAGATGGAGGTACCGGCAAAGTCTACCTCGGCAAAATGGAGACGATAAGCTCCACACTCAATGATGACTTTACGAAGGTGATGAGTTGGGCGGATGACCTGGCCAGGCTATCGGTGCTCGCCAATGCCGACACACCTATGGATGCACAAAGAGCCATAGAATTTGGTGCCAAAGGAATTGGCCTATGCCGAACGGAGCACATGTTTTTTGAAGGTCAGCGGATCAGGGATATCAGAGAGATGATCATGGCCAAAAACACCAAAGGGAGGCAAATCGCATTGGATAAACTCTATCCTTATCAGAAAGAGGATTTCAAAGGTATTTTCAGAGCGATGGGGACTTACCCGGTCAATGTACGCCTTCTCGATCCACCTTTGCACGAGTTTTTGCCTACCGGAAAAGCTGAGATTCAGGAAATGGCCGATCAACTCAACGTGTCTTATGAAGACATAGTGAAAGTCATGGAGGATCTGTCGGAGGTCAATCCTATGATGGGTTTGCGTGGCTGTCGATTGGGACTGATCTATCCTGAAGTATACGCCATGCAGGTGAAGGCGATCATCAGCGCCGCGCTGGAAGTTCAAGCAGAGGATCATACTACTCCCGTACCCGAAATCATGATACCGTTGGTGGGCAACCCTGTGGAGCTCTCCAGTCTTCGCGGGCTAGCCAAACGAATAATTGAAGAGCTGGACCCTGATGGCTCACTCGGACATGTCAAGATCGGCACGATGATCGAGGTGCCTCGGGCTTGCCTCGTGGCTGATGAGATCGCTGCTCATGCCGACTATTTTTCATTTGGTACCAATGATCTTACCCAGATGACGCTGGGTTACAGCCGTGACGATTCGGGTACGTTTATCAGAAAATACAAGGAACTCAAAATTCTCGAAAGCGATCCTTTTCAGAAGCTAGACCAGGCCGGAGTAGGCCAACTGGTAAGAGTGGCGATTGAAAAAGGAAAGTCATACGATGCAAACCTGAAAATAGGTGTTTGTGGGGAGCATGGGGGAGACCCATCATCCGTAACTTTCTTCAATACCCTGGCCATCGACTATGTATCCTGTTCCCCATTTCGCATCCCCCAAGCGAGACTGGCGGCTGGTCAGGCAGTCATTCGGGAAAAGAAAGCAACAGCAGAATTAGACACTGGTAACAAAACGAAATAAGGCCATGTATCCTCCCAAATCAAATGCCAGCATCAATTCGTTTACGCACCCCGTCGGCACAACGGTGGATAGGTTTATTGTGCAACAACAGCAGAAGTTTTCTGACGCTACCGGTGAATTGACACAGTTGTTGAGGGATATCATACTCGCATCCAAGATCATCAGCAGGGAAATCAACCGCGCCGGACTCAGTGGGATCGAGGGACTCACGGATGATGAAAATGTACAGGGTGAAAAGCAGCGCATGCTGGACGTAATTGCCGATGTGAGGTTTACCAGGGCGCTTGTCAACGGTCAACAAGTAGCGGCTATACTCTCCGAAGAGAGAGAAGGGATAATTGATACGGGGAATAAAAATGCCAAGTACATTGTGGCTATTGACCCCTTGGATGGCTCCTCCAATATTGACGTAAATATCTCGGTTGGCACCATCTTCTCTATCTACAGGCGGGTCACCCAACTGGGTGAGGATTTTTCTATGGAAGATTTCCTGCAGCCGGGCATCAATCAGGTAGCCGCCGGTTATATACTCTATGGATCTTCTACCATGCTGGTCTATACTACCGGAAATGGCGTTAATGGCTTTACCTATGAACCATCGCTAGGGGAGTATTTCCTTTCTCATCCGAACATCATTCAGCCAGAAAGCGGTGAGTACTATTCGATCAATGAAAAAAATCAAGATTCGTTTCCTGAACCCATCAGGGATTTTATTGCCCGGTGCAAAGCCGAAAACATGAGCACCAGGTATGTGGGATCGCTGGTGTGTGATTTCCATAGAAATATCTTGAAAGGAGGCGTCTACCTATACCCTCCGACGAGTGCTTACAGCAATGGAAAGCTGAGACTGTTGTATGAGTGTAACGCGCTGGCAATGATTTCTGAACAAGCCAATGGATTGGCCACTGACGGCACGAGGCGCATTCTTGAGATTGTACCCAGTTGGCATCACGAAAGAGTACCCTTCTATGCAGGATCACGGGCTCTAATAGAAAAGATTGTGAGTTGAGGTGATATGGATTGACTTACGCAGTTCATTATATCGTCCATACCTGAGCTGCATACCGTTGAGGTTGAGTCGCTAGGTAGACACAATGTTTGAACACCAAGTAGAAGATATAAAAAAAGCCCCTACAAATTAATGTAAGGGCTTGATTCTGAGGCGGTATGGACGGGACTCGAACCCGCGACCTCCTGCGTGACAGGCAGGCATTCTAACCAACTGAACTACCACACCATTTCAATAAATCTGAGCCTTTGCTCAAACGTGATGCAAAAGTATAACCTTGAATATTTGTATGCAATAGCCAGTCAAAATTAATTACTCAACTTGGGTGATTTTCTTTGTGGAGCCTTCTTCATTATTTATCTAAATTTGCTTAGGAGTGTCAGGGAACTCTATTAGACCTCCAAGTCCATCATAGATGGCTTTTCTACACTTGCGTTTGTAGTCTTCATCATTGTTATCGATCAGATACTGAGCCACCTTGAAGAGATCCTTGGTCAGAATTAGACCTGTTTTTTCTCTATTAGCTCCATTCATACATTTTTTAGTGAAAGTCAATGTACGCTGATCAGGAGGAATAAGTCGCTGAGGGTTCCCAAATAATAGACCAAAGGCTTTTTCGTCTACTTCTTCGCGATCAAAGTCTTCGTTAAGTGCATCTTGAAGTTGTCTGAATTTTGTAATATCGATTTCCTTATTGTCCTTTCCTTCGCACTCTCCAATATACCTTAATCCTTCTGGAGACATGATAATTGAATCGAGTTCAAGTGTGCCATCATCGTATGATTCAGCATGATAGCTTAGTAGTTTTAATGAGCTAATGACCGCAACTTCCAAAGGTTTCCCAGATTCATAAAGTAAATCTTTAAATGAATTTATCTCATTCAACTGATGTTGATATTTGTCTTTAGCCTCCTGAAGCATGGCCATTTTATCATTTATTTCCTCGATAGACCGCAGAAATTCATTGGATGAAGTGAGCTGGTAATGTTCATCATCAATCCAGCTTGGTGTAGGTGTTTTAGAGGATTCTTTGAGGATGCTTTTCTGCATTTGTACCAGCACTGAAATCATAGACTTACAAAAACTAACTCCTTGTTCATTCCATGCATCACCCAACTCCGTAAGAAAATCATATTCATCTACATCGATGTATGGGATAGAAATAAGGTATCCGCCTAATTCATTCATGATTCCTCCCAGGCAATGAGCTTTATTTCTTGTTGTAAATAATTCAATACTATCTTGAGGAAGACTAATGTAAGCCGAGAAGCTTAAATGGCCTTTTAGTGCTTTTGTGAAAGTGGTAGCGAGAGGTATTTTTCCTAATACGCCAGTTCCACGTGCATTAGTTATGTCTAGCTGGACTGGCAGGTATTGATAGTTATTTGCTCGGTTCTTGTGTAAGAAGAATTCCTCATTCTCTATTAAGAACAAAAATATAGGTTTTCCGGTACTTAGGTAATTCGCCAACTCCCGCTTCCAGTGATCAATATCTTCATTTATCGTTACAGCATCACCACTCAAATAATTTGCTTTACCAAGATACTTTTGATCAGTAAAGTAATCGTCCATTGAGGGACTAAATACGACCAAATCAGCATCAGATAGAGATACTCTTTCCGTTAATGAATAATTATCTACGCTATGGATGTCATAACCTATACTTATGATATGCATTGAATGAAAGGATTAATGATGAACGAAATATTCTTCTGTGTCGAATAAAATGATCGAGTTTTTTATCGAATCTGGTTTTAATGGGATTATTTGAATGATGCCCTCAGTTTGATTTCTATTCTCATCCTCAACAATTCCATAATAGAAGGGTCTGTATACTGATATCATCTGCTCACAATCATTTATTAACCTCCTAGACCATCTGAAGTCTCGTAGTAGTGGTATTTTATCTCCGCCTCTCAATTCAACCGATTCTGATACTGTACAATTTAGGATGATTCTTATTTCGAACTCATTCGAGATCTCTTTGTATTGAGATATGATGCTATCCTTCACTGACTTTTCATCTTGATGAGGTTCAATAAGGTTATTTAGGTCATCAATAATCAATGTGCTGATCTTATTATCTCTGAGGTGTTGTTTTAACCATGGGAAATACTCATAATCATAGTAGGGAGAGGAAGAGTCAATTATGAGGTTGTTATCCTCATATCCCTCCATTTTCGTAGCTGAAACCTTTAATGATTGAGCATCTGATTGATAGGATGTAAACAGTACTCTTTCAGTCTTTGATAGTTCTGAGGCTATCTTGAGCGTTAACCTTGTCAATCCCATTCCAGGACGTCCGCCAAAGGCGATTAAACCCCTTTCCAAGTTCAGTTCCTCAACCATGGTTGTTCAGTTCTTCTTTTATTTGATCAATGTGAGCCTTAAATCTATTCTTTGTATGACTACCAGTAGGGTGGACTATTCCAATTATTGTAACATCTTCATATTGTGTCTGGCACATGACTCTTCCTCTTGAATCTGATATTAACACCTTGTCTTCAAGAAACGGCTCTTTAATCATACCTCTTACTTTGTCATAAGTACCAATTCCTTCACAGATGATGATATGAGGCTTGAGTTTCTCTAGAATCAGCTTCGACTTTTGATAACAGTATTTATTCAACTCTTTGAAGCATTGTAATTCCTTGAGTTGATCTTCATCCCTTGTACGAAAGAAGTTGAGGTTGAACTTAACGCTAGATTCGAATGCTTTGTACAACCTGGTATCCAAAAAAAGATTGTTCATGACTACAGCCATATCATAACCGTCTTCCGTGTATTCGTGCCATTCTGGAGGCTTCATTGTAGGATTAAAACTATCCTTACTACCTCCTGGATTGATGCCTATTATGGTCATCGAGGAAGTATCTTTCATAGGAGAATAGAAGATCGCATATCCAGCATCAAGCTTACAGGTCTCTTTGTACTTCAGCCATAAATTATGAGTTTCAAAATAAATTTCATCTGTCCAAGACATTCGTTAATCGTCAGGCTGACATCTATTGAAAAATTAATGTGAATTGGAGTTTATTGTGAGTCCGTGGTCAAAAACCTACAATGGTCAACAAATCTCACCTCTTTAAGAGGATAGCGGCATCCATGCTCATCGACAAGAACAGTAGTTGGTTTAGTTACTAATTCGGTTTCGCTTTCTATTAGGTATACGCGATGTACTCTTCTAATTTTGTCATCATTTGATTGAAACAACTCTCCAATCAGACTCAGTTTTTTGACTAGCAAACGTGCTATTAATTGTTCTTGACCTAAATCAAAATATTCAATATTTCCTTTCTGATTGTCTACCACTCGCCACTTTTTGCTAGAATTTTTTGAAATAAGAGTCACTAATGTATCAGAGGTGCGAAATGTATCAGTTGGTTTATAAAAAATATGTGATCCTGACTCAGATCCTACTAATGTCTCAACTGACCAGTGTGGTTCGTTGAAAGTCAACAAATATTCTATATGATTTTTATCTGCAATTTGTTCTTTATTATCCTTGTTACTGAAACGTCGCACATAATTTGTGAACATAGTTTCATTAGATACAAACCAACACAATTTCAGTTTTTGAATTTGACCCTCCGTAGTCTTAGCAAATATTTCATTGTTTGGGCCAGTGATTATAGAATCTAAGATGTGATAATTACCATCATTAGTCTGAAATATCTCTCCTTTCAAATCTAACACTTCTGATATGTAAACTGTTAAACTCTGCTCATCACCTAATTCAAATGTTGCTTCTTTTAAATTCTCTAAATTAAATGTTACTCCTTTTGAACATTTGTAAGATACTTTCCATTTCAATGAATTATGGTCAATCCATACATTGACATAACCATTCTTGTGTGTATTCCTTATACAATTAGATAGTTTATATACCTTTTTAGTGTTATTTGATTTCATAACACAATTCCAATGCGCTTCTCTTAGCTTGTTGAATGCTTCATAATTTGGTTTCAATCGTTTTTCTGTCCTGCGGAAATTTTTCGCCTTTTGCGAATTGTATTCGTTTATGCTAGCAATACGATCTGCTTTGTGCTCGTAGTCCAAATAAGCTGGATTGTATATAATATCTTTTTCCTCGTCTGACATAGTTAAACATTGGGAATATATATTAGTGAATATTGTGTGAATAAACAATCTAAATTTCAGTGGTTCACAGTCATAAATGTGGCTAATTAGTTCATTCGAGGATATCAGCTCCAATTTAATGTTAGACTGAATAATCTATTCTCTTTGCACTTTCTGAGTCTATCAATTATTAGATGCATGAAATAAGATGTTGAAGTACAATTTCTCTGCTCCAAATTTTATGAAAAAGATGTTTTATATTCATATTCGAATAAGCTTGATTCCTTCGTGTCGAAGGGTCCCTGATAGCGCCTGAAAAGGTTTGCGGATTGATATAAGCTTGATCAGTATCTGCATGAGCAAATCGGACTTACATCAAGCTTATTTTTTTGAGCAACTTTTAAAGGTCACTATTCTCTTCACTTTTTGGCTTAAAAAAGGGTCAATTAACCAGTTTACTGGAAAGGCAATCTCTTCTATTATTTTAATTACGATCTCAATTCTCTTAGCAGACTGATCTTTGACATTGAAATACTTTAATACGTATTCATAATGCCAAAAACAATAACTATTCATTTGATACACTATAAAATTGTTAATCCAATATTTATCTGGAGCTTGACGAAGTATTATTCCCAAATTCGGCACAAGTTCCATCGATGCTTTCTTGAATTTTAAGGATCTAGATTTGCGGAACATGTGATTCCACCCTAACCGAGTTAACGAGATTTCGCCAAATATTGGATTATTAATTGAGTTCAAAGACTTGTATATCTTACGGCATTCATTACGTGCTGAAGTAATGTTTGCTGAGAATAAACCATTTTTTAATCGAACTCCTTTTCCATGACGATGAATCTGGTTTGCCCAATTGAATTTTATGGTTAGTTCATATCTAGTGGCAGGGCTTAAAAGGTGGTTTTGACCAAATTTTATTTTTTTTTGTGGTGTAGTTGAATAAATGTTTGCCCAATAGCATTTCCCGGTATTGCGTTGTACCCAAGTAAATAGTATCGTATTGATAGTTCTTTTTATATTCTTTATAACATTACCTCCTACAATGAAGTAACCTTCTTCATCGACTTTTATTTGTTTTTCGTATCCTGTCTTAACCTGAGATAGAACAAATATTCTATTACTTGTCCATGGGTGTTCGAATGAAAGCAATAAATCGATTTTAGAGTTATCTTCATTTCTACTTCCCCACTTAACTTCAGCTTTAAGTGCTATAATAAGTTGAGAGGCAGATAGTATTTCAGAATCATTGCCGTTTAAAATGTTGAAAACACCATTCGTTTTTACTTGTGGTAATCTACTTGAGCCAAGCAACCTATGCTTCAGTCTATTTGATTTTGTTCTTGCGTTCTTTGATGTTTTACTATTGCCCGCAGCCCTCATTGTGATGAATTAATTACTATCAGACTCTTGATTTTTCGACTAAATGGACTCAATTGATATCAACTGATACGATATTTCATATAGTGAGCTCATGATTAGACAGAATGAATTTAATATTTCCTCACCATGATTTGTTGTTTAATGCTGAATTTACCTAAAGTCGGATGAGGTTTATGGTCAGAATATGTCCACAGTCAATTTCTATCTCTACAACTCTAAAGCATCCAAGCCTACCTTAATCACACTACGCTTTCGCTATGATCAAAAGCTACTGGTGTACTCCACACGAGAGAAAATCCATCCCAAGCAATGGAACAAAAAGAAGAAGCGAGCAAGGACAACAGGAGATAAAAATTCATATACTGCGCTTAACGATCTATTGAATAAACTTGAGGACGTAGTGCTTGAAAAATACAGGAATTCGAAATCAAGTGGTTTAAGCCTTTCTAATGCTGATCTCATACAAACACTCAATCAGTTCTTGAAAATCGATTGTAGCACGCTAAATGAAGCTCAAAACAAAGTGCTGAGCTTCTTGGATTACCTCAAGCTCTTTATAGATGAGACTAGATCAGGAATAAGGAGGAAAAACAATGGTGATAGGATCACTGAAAGTACAATTCGAGGTTATGAAGTACTCCAAAAGCATTTGATCAATTTTCGAGAGCTGAAGAAGTTTGATCTACGACTTCCATTAATTATTAATAGCTCAAATCAAGAGTTATTGGAGTCAAGGAAGTATTGGAAAAGGTTTTATGATCTATTCACTGATTATCTCTATGATGATCTCAATAACTATGATAATTCAGTAGGAGCTAAGATCAAGAACCTTAAGGTATTCCTCAATTATCTTAAGAAAGAGAAGTACGTCAATATCAGTGATGATTATCAATCATTCTATGCTCCAAGAGAGGAGCCAGAGATTCAAGTATTATCACTTCAACAACTCAATTACTTGATAACTAGTAAAGAATTAGAAGATAGGCTTCCAATCAAGCTCAAAAGAGTCAAGGACATTTTTGTGTTTGGTTGTACAGTTGCGTTGAGAGTAAGCGATCTACTATCTCTTAAAGAGGAAAACATCAAGACCTCTGATGGTACCCCAAAAAATGGGACAGTTGATTTAGTTCAAATTTGAAAACTAAA
>CAYGOT010000091.1:0-4111 GCA_964351595.1 uncultured Roseivirgaceae bacterium
GAATGGCAGCTGGCGTCTGACCTTCCAGACACATCCATCAAAGAACAGCTAGAGAGCAAATACCTTATTAAAGTCATCATGGACTAGAGACTTCAATCTATTTCCTCAAAGTCCACTTTCCCCTTGAGCATCACCGTCTGAGTAGGGTTGTTCGGATCATTTGAGAATACGGTGACCATCTTCATCTGATTTCCCTTTCGTCCCGAGGTATCAAACATGACCTGAAGACTGGCGGTTTCGCCGGAGGGAATAGTTGATCGGTCAACCTGGGCTTTTGTGCAGTCGCAGTTACTTCGTGTGGTTCTTATCTCAAGTGGGTTTACGCCATTGTTTGTAATGGTGAAAACACCCGTTACGATTTCGCCTTGATCCACAGTTCCGAATTCATACAAGTCCGTATCAAAAGTCAATGTTGGAACCTTCATGGCTTCTATTTTACTGAGCTTTGGGAAGTACTCCTCCACAGTCGCCAGTACATTAAAAGATTTCTCAGAACCTTCCTGCTCATCGGTGTTAATTATTAGCTTATGGCTATTGAATCCAAGTAGTTCAGGATTTGTAGGATCATACGACAGGGTCAGTGTACCCAGCTCACCCGGCTCCAGGGTCATTGGATCGAATGCTACTTTGAGGTTGTCAGGGGCTGCATATTCTGATAAGAAGGTGAATGGTTCTTCACCCTGGTTGTAAACATCAAATACTTTGGAAAACACTTTTTCGTTCGTCATTCTACCCAGGTTGAACGACTTATACCTAATTCTCAGGGCGCCCATTTCGGTAGGCAGATTATCAATGATGGTCTCGGGCCTTGGCTTAACTGCACCTTTGATATACACAAAAGAGGTGGGCTCAACCGCGTTGGTATTAATGGTAAGAGATTTTCTGAAGATACCCGGCCTGTTGTAGGGATTGTATTCTACAGTCACAAAGCCAGTATCACCAGGCAGTATAACCTTCTTTGACCAATCTGGCAGTGTACACCCACAGGTCGCTTTTACATCCATTATGACCAATGCTCCACTGCCCAAATTCATGAATTTGAAAGTATGAGATACAGCCCCATCTGTCTCTTTGATCTCCCCAAAATCATGAATCTCACCGAGGAGTCTCATTTTTGGCTCATCTTGTGCAACTACCGCGCCTGTCAACAGCAATAAGCTGAGGATCAATTGTATTTTCCTTCTCATCATTGTCTGCAAAATTGCGCAAAGCCCGGCTCAATCAAAAGCTGTATTGATAATGGTTTGAGGCCTATCGCGAATACCATTTTTACTAGTTTTGCTCCCAAAAAAGAGGATGGCAAGAATACTTACGGGAATACAGAGTTCGGGCAAGCCCCACTTGGGCAATTTGATGGGTGCCATCATCCCTGCTATAGCCCTTTCCAAAAATGATAAGAACGATTCTCTCTTCTTTATCGCAGACCTTCACTCACTGACGACTATTAAGGATGCTGAGGTTCGCCAGGAGAATACCCGTGCCGTGGCGGCTGCATGGATCGCATTTGGGTTCGACACTGATCGGAATATATTCTATCGACAGTCACGGGTTAATGAAGTCTGCGAACTAACCTGGTTCCTCAATTGCTATACCCCGTTCCCCATGTTGTCTAACGCACATTCCTTTAAAGACAAAGCTGATCGCCTGTCGGATGTGAATGCGGGGCTCTTCACCTATCCTGTTCTGATGGCATCTGACATACTGCTCTATGATGCTAACATAGTGCCGGTGGGTAAAGACCAGAAGCAGCATCTTGAGATGACACGCGACATAGCCAGCTCTTTCAATACCAGGTACGGAGAAGTATTTGTCTTACCAGAAGCTCGGATAGACGAACAGCTGATGACAATTCCGGGTACGGATGGTCAGAAGATGAGCAAGTCATACGGCAATATCATTGACCTCTTCTTACCAGAAAAACAGCTCAAAAAGCAAGTGATGTCGATTGTGACAGACAGCAAGCCGCTCGAAGAACCAAAAGACCCTAACACCTGTAATGTCTTCAGTCTCTACCGACTGCTGGCCGACGAGTCAGATACTCAGGTGATGAGGGAAAACTATGAGCGCGGTGGATATGGGTATGGACATGCTAAAAAGGCCTTGCTCGAGCTGATGATTGATAAATATGCGAACGAACGAGAAACTTACGCTGGGTTGATGGCCGACCCTGCTAGTTTGGAAGCTGAGCTACAGCGAGGAGAAGATAAAGCCCGTGTGATAGCCACTAGCGTCTTGGACAGAGTAAGAAAAGTCCTTGGCTTTAGATAGAGCTTTACTTGATTGATCGGTTCATGGTCAACCTCACCGGCTTGGATTTGACACCAAAAAAATTGATTTTCACGATATCTAATTCATAAAAATTATTGAGATATGGCAGACCAACAGATTATCGACAAAGCCAACAACTGGCTATCCAGCAATATAGATGAGTCTTCAAAGACGGAAATCTCATCCATGCTTAGCTCGGGAGATGACACAGCAATTGTGGAAGCCTTCTACAAGGATCTGGAGTTCGGTACAGGCGGTCTCCGTGGCATCATGGGTGTGGGATCCAACCGCATCAATAAGTATACGATCGGTATGGCCACTCAGGGTCTAGCCAACTACCTCATCAAAACCTATCCTGATCAGCAAATCAAGGTTGCCATAGCCCACGACAGTCGAAACAACAGCCGATTCTTTGCTGAGACAACAGCTGCTGTTTTTTCTGCTAATGGCATAAAGGTCTATTTATTTGAAGAGTTGAGACCTACACCCGAGTTGTCTTACGCTATTAGGCATCTCGGCTGTCAGAGTGGTGTGGTGCTCACAGCCTCGCACAATCCGAAAGAGTATAATGGCTACAAAGCTTACTGGAACGATGGAGCCCAAATCATTGCACCACATGACAAAAATATTATTGATGAAGTCGGAAATATCAAAAGTATCAACGATGTAAAGTTTGACGCTAGTGACGACCTGATTATTCCGATAGGTAAGGATATAGACGATCCATACCTCGCTGAAATAGCCAAACTATCACTATCACCCGATGCTATCAAGAGGCAAAAGGGACTTAAGATCGTTTTTTCCCCAATTCATGGAACGGGCATTACGCTTGTTCCGGCGATATTAGAAAAGCTTGGATTTGAAAATGTGCATGTGGTTAAAGAACAATCTGAGCCAGATGGTAATTTCCCCACTGTCGTGTACCCAAACCCGGAAGAAGCCGAAGCACTGTCAATAGCCCTTGATAAAGCACGTGAAATTGATGCTGACATGGTAATGGCGACTGACCCGGATGCTGACCGTGTGGGTATTGCAGTAAAGAATGAGAAAGGTGAGTTTCAACTTCTCAATGGCAATCAGACCGGAGCGTTGCTCGTCTACTATTTACTCAGGAAATGGAAAGACAATGGTAAGCTGGATGGTAAGCAGTTCATCGTTAAGACGATTGTGACATCCGACCTGCTACTTGATATTGCCGATGGCTTTGGCGTCAAACATTATGAAACCTTAACTGGTTTCAAATTCATCACCGCTTTGATCAAAAAGCTCGAAGGTCAGGAAAAATTCATTGGGGGTGGTGAAGAAAGCTATGGTTATCTCATAAGCGACTTTGTCAGAGACAAGGATGCGATCGCCTCATGTGCTATGATCGCAGAAATGGCGGCCTGGGCAAAGGATGAAGGAATGACAGCCTTTGAACTGCTTCAGCAGATCTATGAAGAGTTTGGAGTATATCATGAATCACTGGTCTCTATCACTAAAAAAGGCAAGACTGGCGCTGAGGATATAGCCCAAATGATGAAGGATTTGAGAAATGATCCCCCGGAATCGCTAGGAGGATCTAACGTTAAGTTTCTACTGGATTTTCAAAACCTTGTTAAGAAGAATTTGGTGACAGGTAATGAAGAAACATTGAATTTTCCAAAATCGAATGTTTTGCAATTTATGACAGAGGATGGAGACAAGATCTCAGCCAGACCCTCCGGTACAGAGCCAAAGATTAAGTTTTATTTTAGCGTGAAGGCCCCAATGAATGGTCTGAGCTACAGGGCA
This sequence comes from uncultured Roseivirgaceae bacterium, assembly GCA_964351595.1. Lineage (GTDB taxonomy): Bacteria > Bacteroidota > Bacteroidia > Cytophagales > Cyclobacteriaceae > UBA6059. Next base: position 4,042 of record CAYGOT010000091.1, read on the forward strand.
GTAGAGCTGCAACTCTAGGAGAAAATACCCGCAATGGCCAAAAAATTAAATATATAGTCGGATTATGCAA
>CAYGOT010000091.1:4121-19461 GCA_964351595.1 uncultured Roseivirgaceae bacterium
GCTAAATTCGCCTGAGAATACTAGTTTAAAGTAACTAGTGAAGAATTCTGTTTACCAATCAGCTCTGGAAAGTTTTCTTTAGGTATTAAAGTATTTTCTGATAATAGTTATATTGTCAGGATAGAATTAACACTAACCAACGTAGAGCATTGGAAGTAGCCATTAATGTAGTACTGATCGTTGTAGGTTTTGTGCTCCTTATCAAAGGAGCGGATTTCCTGGTTTCGGGGGCTTCCTCTCTAGCCAAAAGATTCAATATTTCAGATATCGCCATAGGCCTTACAGTAGTGGCTATGGGCACCTCAGCACCGGAGTTAGTTGTAAACATCATCTCCGGATCCTCAGGACACAATGAGGTAGTATATGGCAATATTATAGGATCAAACATTTTCAACATGTTCCTGATCCTTGGTCTGGCTGCTGTTATTTACCCGATTACAGTACAAAAAAATGCCCTTTGGAAAGAGGTGCCGTACTCGCTCTTAGCTACAATCGTATTCTTTGTTTTGGTCAACGACGTAATGTTTCTTGACAGTGCACAAAACGAACTCAGTCTGACTGACAGTTTTATCCTTCTTGTGATGTTTGGCCTGTTCCTGCTTTACATCTTCCTCAATATGAAGAATACCGGAGAGGTTGAGGGGGTTGAAGACATTGTCATTTTCGGCAATCTTAAGACAAGCATAATGGTCCTAGCCGGAATTGGTGGCCTTACAGTGGGCGGCAAAGTGATTGTGGATAATGCAGTGGATCTTGCCCATCACTTTGATGTCAGCGAAAAACTCATCGGCCTCACTATACTGGCTGCAGGTACCTCCCTACCGGAATTAGCCACTACAGCCGTGGCAGCTTTTCAAAAGAAATCAGACTTGGCCGTCGGCAACATTGTGGGTTCCAACATATTCAACCTGCTACTCGTGCTCGGTCTTACAGGATTGACCTCCGCCCCACTTGTATATGACCCTGTGCTAAATGTAGATGTCATCCTCATTATGATCGGAACGCTGATGATGTTTGTATTCATGTTTACTCTTGACAAGTACAAGATTGACAGAGTGGAAGGAGCAATCTACCTAGTTGGATTTATCGGATACACTTTCTACCTCTTTACCAGGATGTAAGGGACTCCCATTCCGGGAACTACAAATGACTCTTAACAATATTTAACAGGCTCTGCCAAAGAGCCTGTTTGCGTTTGGGATAATTTGCAATGCAGGCAACCACTTCAATACGATCTGCATTATAATGTCGAAAAACCAACTCCAAGACCTGACATTGAACGACCAGCAGCTATTTGAGCTCTGTAAAGCAAAGGATGCGAAGGCACAGGAACAACTGTACCGACAGCACGCCAATGCTATGTTTCGTCTGTGCCATAGGTATATGAAAGATGAGCACATGTCAGAGGAAGCCATGATTCAAGGTTTTTATAAAGTGCTTACCAAAATTGATTCATTTGAATGGCGAGGAGCTGCTTCTTTCGTCGGTTGGATCAAAAGAATCATGGTCAATGAATGTCTGATGCTAATCAGGAAACAGAAGAACAATCAAACGGGTACAGAGGCTGAAATGATGCTGGTACCCAATGACGACTTTGCTGAGAATGCTATACTGGCCGAACAGATTCATCAAATGATAGCACAGCTACCCGATGGCTATAGGACAGTATTTAATCTCTATGTGATTGAAGGATACAGCCACAAAGAGATCGCTGAAAAACTTGGGGTACAAGAGAGTACTTCAAAATCTCAATTGAGTAAGGCAAGGGGTTTATTAAAGAAGTGGGTGAAAAATCTAGATATGCTATGAAGGCAAACGAATTTGACAAAAAGATCAAAGGTCAGGTCAAAAAAGTGGAGCATATAGCTCCGACTCACGTGACTTGGGATATCAATAAGTCTTGGGATAAAATATCTCAGCTTTTGAAACAGGCTAGCCCAAAAAGTATGGTTTGGTACCTGTCACTAGCGGCCAGCGTGTCCATGGTCATGGCCAATGTATCTCTAATGGACTATAGGTGGGAAAATCAAGCTCCCAAACCCTCGATACAACCCAAATTAACTAATCTTAATACCGTCGTTTTGCCAACCGTTCAGCAGGTTGAAAAACAGCCAAGCCATGCTCAATCCGATCTGTATATGATGGTGATTCCCAAGAAGGTATCTGCCATTCCAACCATCACATTAGCTCAGACACAGGCTGATGTTATCCCGTTGGCTGGCTATAGCTCAGCACTACAAGACTCTCCGCCAAGAGTTTCTTTTAAACCATTGCTGACTACAAGTATCGCCACTTCTGGGGCTCGATTTAGTGGTGAGTTAATGGTCATTACCAGCCATAGAATTAAAAATGCCTCACTCGGAATGTCCCTTGAGATGAGTAGTCAAATCAATGGCATTGGCCGAGAGGCTCCAGCGTCCAATCAATCACGTCAAACACTGTACATGAACATGGTCGTCCTAAATGATCAGGCTAGAAGACCATGGACGGCTCGCATAGGTACGCCGCTATGGCAAACAAACGCAGGAGATAGCACCGTCCCAATGATCAAAATGAACTATCAAACCAAAGTGGGTAAGCGCATTTACATTGGCCCTGAGGTCATTTTCACGAAAGCCTTCAAGCAAGTGTACCCCGGCATCTCGCTATCCTTTGGCTAGGTATTCAATTCTGCTATTTTCTTAACTTAAGGATGTGGCCCATCCACTGATAATTAAGTTAGCGTCTTCCTGAAAAATAACGACCAATCAGCTTGGACATTGACCGCATGTCCGTAATTTTGCTTCATCAAATAAAAGTTTTGTTACGAATTTTTCAATAATTCATCCTAGCTAATAAACAAAACCCAAGGGTCTGCTATTTTTCTTTAAAGCGATCCAATTTACATCAACCTTGAAGCAACATGATATCAACCATAATTTTCGATATGGATGGGGTAATTATAGATAGTGAGCCTGTCCATTATGAAATTGAAACATCAGTGATGGCGGAGTTGGGCATATCTATAACTGAAAAGGAGTACCATGCCTTTGTAGGCCGTACAGCGCTAAGTATGTGGACTGAGCTGATCGATCGCTTTGGTTTGAGCATTTCTGTTGAGGAAGTCATTCAGAAAAGTAAAGATCACTACCACTACCGCCTGTATCATACCGATCAGCCTCATTGTATTACGGGTACTGTAGCGCTAATCAAAGGGCTCCATGCCATGGGCAAAAAACTAGTTCTCGCTTCCTCCTCCACCCTTGAGAATATCCGAATAGTGATGGATAAGCATCAGCTCACCTGGTACTTCGATCAGATAGTAGGGGGTGATGAAGTGGTCAAAGGAAAACCAGACCCAGAGATATTTGCCCTTGCTGCAAAAAGAGCTAAAACATTACCTTCTCAGTGCTTGGTGATCGAAGACTCCAGAAATGGTGTCGCCGCTGCTAAAGCTGCCGGGATGCGCTGCATTGGTTTTAACAACCCTTCCTCTCCAGGACAGTTGCTATATGACGCTGACCTGGTAGTCACGGATATGTCAACCCTCACGGCTGATAATGTCTTTGACCAACTCCAGAAGGTAAAGTCATCCTCATAAATCGATCGCCTCATTAAGCTAGCCCTGATTCATTGTCAATGAATCAATAATTGTTCAAGTTTGTCTCTTATAACTACGACTATGCTTCCTAAGATAAATCCAACGACCACTGATGCCTGGAAAAAGCTACAAGAGCATTTTACTAAGCAGAGCCAAATACACATAAAAGATCATTTCAGCAGTGACCCTAATAGGTTTGAGAAGTATTCGATCAAATTTGAAGACATACTCATTGACTACTCTAAAAATCGAGTAGATGATGAAACCATGAGTCTACTGATGAAGCTCGCTGATGAAGTAAAGCTACAAGAGTGTAAGGAAAAGATGTTTGGGGGGCATCAGATCAATCTAACTGAGCGCCGTGCTGTCCTACACGTAGCATTAAGAAACCGATCAGGAGCGCCTATGACCCATCAAGGTCAGGATGTCATGAAGGATATCAATGGTGTCTTGGATCAAATGAAAAGATTCACCGACAGGCTCCATTCCGGAGAAATGAAGGGCTATTCTGGTAAGCGGATAGCGCATGTGGTCAATATCGGCATAGGTGGTTCTGATCTGGGACCCTACATGGTCTGTGAAGCATTGAAGCCATTTGAGAAGCCTGGGATTTCCACCCATTTCGTTTCCAATATCGATGGGTCACATTTACTGAGTGCTCTTGAGCACATCGATCCTGAGACCACACTCTTCATCATAGCGTCCAAGACATTTACAACCCAGGAAACGATGACTAATGCTGAGTCTGCTAAAAAATGGTTTTTAGAGACTGCTAAAGACGAAAAACATGTCAGCAAGCACTTCATCGCACTTTCGACAAATCAAAAGGCTGTCGAAGCGTTTGGAATAGATGCAGAGAATATGTTTCAATTCTGGGATTGGGTAGGAGGCCGATATTCTCTATGGTCTGCGATCGGTATGTCCATCGCATGCTCGATCGGCTTTGACAACTTCGTGGAGCTACACAAAGGAGCGGAAGCCATGGATCAACATTTTCTGAAGGCTCCTCATAAAGAAAACATCCCTACTATACTCGCCCTCCTGGGGGTTTGGTACAACAACTTCTTCGAATCCAGAAGCCATGCGGTACTACCCTATGATCAATACATGCACGCCTTTCCTGCTTTTTTGCAGCAAGGTGATATGGAGAGCAACGGCAAAAGTGTCGACCGCTCAGGTAACGCTGTAAAATATCAGACAGGGCCCATTATCTGGGGTGAGCCAGGCACCAACGGCCAACATGCTTTCTACCAGTTAATTCACCAAGGCACGAAGATCGTTCCATGTGATTTTATAGCAGCCGCGAAGAGTCATAACCCTGTGGGTGACCATCATGAGAAGTTGATGTCCAACTTCTTCGCCCAGACGGAAGCGTTAATGAAAGGTAAGTCTAAAGAAGAAGTGGTAACAGAATTTGAAAAAGCCGGTGTACCTGAGGAAGACATTAAGTGCCTGACTACCTATAAGGTGTTTGAAGGTAACAGGCCAACTAACTCCATCTTGGTGGAAAGCATCACGCCAAGGACATTAGGAGCATTGATTGCAATGTACGAGCATAAGATTTTCGTCCAGGGTATTGTCTGGAACATCTTCAGCTTTGACCAATGGGGAGTCGAACTCGGCAAGCAGCTGGCTGGCAAAATCTTACCAGAATTGCTGGATGGGCAGGAGGTATCAAGCCACGATCAATCGACCAATGGCTTAATCAATGCTTATAAGGCCATGAGATAGTTGCGGAAGGCTATTGGTCACTTACCACGGCTCCATCCTCAAGCTTCACAATACGACTGCCTGATTCGGCATACTTTTCGTTGTGTGTAACTTGAATAATGGTCATACCTGACTCATTGAGCCTTTTAAAGAGTTCCATGATCTCTTCGCCTTGCTCGGAGTGAAGGTTTCCGGTAGGCTCATCAGCCAAAAGAAGCTTAGGTTTACCAATTATTGCCCTGGCAATACCGACTAGCTGCTGCTGACCTCCAGAGAGCTGCTCTGGAAAAAGGTCTTTCTTTGCTACCATCTGAAAACGGTCAAGCATTTCAGCTACCATACTAGCCCTCTCCTTGCCTTTGACACCCCGGTACAAAAGTGGTGTCTCAATGTTTTCATATACAGTGAGCTCGTCGATCAAATGATATGCCTGGAAGACAAAGCCGATATAGTTTTTATGAAGCTTGGAGGTCTTTCGGTCATTGAACTTATGAACAGGTTCGTCAAGGAAAAAATACTCTCCGGCGTTCGGCTTGTCCAACATGCCGATGATATTGAGCAAGGTGGACTTACCAGAACCGGAGGGTCCCATAATACTTACAAATTCCCCCTCTTTTACATCAAGTTTAATGCCTTTGAGGATGAAGGTGCGCTGGAACCTTGAATCCACCCATTTATCTATATCATCTAACTTAATCATGTCTTAGTTGTAGTTACTTGTTGATCGATCGAATTTAGCCAAATACTCGCAAAACTGTGCCAACAAATTAAGACATTGGAAAACAATTAGTTGCGCTCAATGCGCCTCGAAAAAGTGTACTGAAAAGGGACAGTAAAGTTCAAATATGACCACTAGGCATTACCACTGGTTGCAGATGGCAATTCCGTCACTGATAAGGTTGTTGTTATCACCAATGTTTGCCGCAGCGACTAAAATATTCTGTCCCGGGCCACCATCCAGGTGGATGCGCAGACTACCATCAAACTTGAGAAGGTCGCTATAAGTAAATGTGGTGTTCTCATCGGTCATAAGAAAAGTCACTTGAGAGCTACTCTCCCCGGAAGCTCCATAAACAGGGCTCAGCACAGACACCAAAGGCCCATCATCCCGTACTGATCCAGCATGTAAATGAACAGGGTGAAAGATTTCACCGGTGGTATTAAGAAGCTGAATAGACACGTCTAGCCCTCCAGTGGCCAACTCTTTGAAAGTCGCCGTACCAGAAATACCAAACTCAGAAGCCGAATACAGGTTGTAGACTACCTGGTTGCCAGTGAAGTCACCAGCAGCTGTTGGCTCTTGCTCATCAGAACCACACGACAACAAAAAAAACAATGGGATTAATGCTAATAACTTCATGTCCGAACCTTTATATCCTAACAACAACGAAACAAATATAAATCCCTGATACAGTCTTTTAAAAATATTGTTGGCCTTTAACTGGAAAGGTCACAAAATGAAACGCAATGATGATAATCTGACTACTCGTTTCTCAAAATGTCTACCGGGTTGATACGTGAAGCCCTAAGCATAATACCTGCAATAGAAAGCATGGAGATTGAGCTGATAATTATCACGGGTATTAAAAAATGAAACCAAGAAGGGGTTACGTGATAAGCGTACGTTTGTAGCCACTCCTGCACAAGCCACAGCGCCAGTGGAATAGATACACCAAAAGCAATTAGCATAATCCGAAAAGTATCTTTAGAGAGTGCGCTTGAAACCTGCACAAAGCTGGCACCCAAGGTTTTCCGAATACCAATCTCCTTTTGCTTTTGGAATATCACGACATTCATCAATCCAACTAAGCCCATTGCCGCTAGGATGATAGCTATGATCGACAGAAAAGTGAATAACTGCTGGGCCTGGCGCTCTGATCGATATATCTGATCAAAAAGCGTATCGTGGAAGTAATACTCAAAGGGGTTAAGCGGATAGGTCTCGTTCCACCTGGTCTCAAGCATTTCTAATGCCTGGTTTTTAGCTGCTAGGTCACCAGACAGGCTTACTGAAAAATAGTCGACATCATTATCTCTGTAGCGGATAACAATGGGTGGTATCTCCTGCTTCATGGAAGCATGATGGTAGTCTTTCAGTACTCCAATGATTTTCCATTCTCCCCTACCCATCTTTATTTTTTGATTAAGGGCTCCCTCTGGTTGAGATATGCCCAGCTTGACCAGCGCTGACTCATTAACAAGCACCGAATTTTCATCTGACTGCAAAGAGCTCGAGAAATTCCTTCCGACCAATACTTCAATCCCAAAAACATCAAGATAATCCTCATTGGCCCCATAGACCTGTACGGTGCTTCCTTCCACAGCATTGGCTGGGAGTATCTTGACATCAGTCGCTGTTCCCATCCATATGCCGGGGATACTCGTCGACATTGCCGCACGATCCACTCCTGGTATTTCTGCTAAGCCTTCATGGAATACAGAAGCCGTCACCACTTTGCCCTCTACATTTCTAGGGCCATTGATCACGAGCACCTGGTTCGTGTCCAGTACCTGCTTTTGACTCATGATATAGTAGAACTGATGCCTTACGGTAATCGCCCCTACCAGAATGATGAACGCCAATGAAAACTGTAGAAATACTAAGTACCGTCGAGCCTTGATACTACCGACGCTCACCTTGGTTTTACCACTCAAGGCACTGGTAAGCTTAACCCCTGCCGCCAGCTGGGATGGATACCAGCCACATAGCAAAATCGACATTGCGAGCAATCCGAAATTCGCCAGCCAAAATAGACCATATCCATAGAGGCTGGAATCGATGGTCTGATCAATGCCGATGAGGTCAAAAGGTAGTTTGAGTTGAAGCAACGTAAGCGCTAGCACCATAGCACCCGATACGATAAGGGACGCCTCGATCAGGGCATCTAGTCTCAACTGCCACCGATCCGATCCCAGCGCTTTTCTGATTCCTGCCTGACGCGCCTTGGTAGTTGATCTGGTCGCCGCAAGATTGATATAGTTGACTAGCGCAATGATCAGAACAGCCAAGCCTATGGCTCCCATGGCCAGGACTACAGAAGCACTCTCCACTTGTGCATACTCATAGGTGTAGGGATCACTAAGGTGCACATCCAGCAGAGGTTGAAAATGCATGTCAATTGATGATGTAGTACTGTACTCGGGGAAATGTCTTGACCAGAAATCAGTTTGGAAATTGGGAGCCAGTGGTATGCTTTGCATCTCCACATAGCTGGCAAAGAAGTTCCAACGCCAATCGTTGGCTGCATACATCGGCTTCAAGGATTCCGTTGACACCAATATCTTAGGCGAAACATGACTAGTCTGTGGCAGTTCTTCAAAGACTCCACTCACCGTCAGTGCATATCGGCCATCTTCACTATCCAGATAGAACGATTTTCCGGTAGGGTCATCAACACCAAATACTACACTGGCCGTCTCTCTGCTCACAATAGCCGAACCTGGCTGGCTAAGGGCTGAACCAGTCCCGGAGAGCATTTGCAAGCCCATGAATTCAATGTAATGCTCATCCGCAAAACCTACCCCCTTTTGATCCAACGGCTTATTATCATATGTCACTGCCGCGTGGCGATCCAACATGTAGAGTCTGGTGTATGCCTTGATAGTGGGCTGCTCGAGGGCTAGCAGTTCTCCTACCGGAAAAAAGTTAGTAGCGAAGGTGGTTGGTTCACCAGATTCTCTCACCAGAGACAGTAACACGCGATACTTATGGTCTACCTTAGGTATCTGCCGGTCATAGCTATGATGATGATAGACAAATTGAGCCATCATAAACAAGACACCAAAGGCAATAGTCAGACCAGCAATATTGAGCAAGGTATATGTCTTGCTCTTTCCGAGGTTTCTCAATACTGAAATGAATGTGTTTCTGATCATACTATTTGTGTCAATCCTAGATGACTGGTTTGGAAAAAGTGACTGTTAACTTACTCAGACCTATTGTCAAAATGTAATCAATGTGAAAACAGCAAAATGACCAAGTCTTCAATCTTTAAGCTTTTCGTGACTTTACCTATAAATCATCTATAATCATCAGTTATTTTATAACACAAAGTCAAGCGCTATGCCATTCATTTAACAATCTGATTATCAAAAGTTTAATAACTGAATAAAATAATAATCGTCTCAATATGAAACACTTCCACAAGTCAAATTGGCACAGTCTTTTTAAATATCAGAAAGTAAACGTAGCATTACCAAAAATCTAGTGATGAGAAAATTTGAGAATCTTACTCAACTGGCAGAAGCTGTTGGTGAAGAAATTGGGCAGAGTCCGAAATTTAAGATCACCCAAGAGCGTATCAATGACTTTGCCAAAGTCACCCTTGATGAACAATGGGTACATACACAGCCTGAGAAGGCAGTACTTCACTCTCCATTCAAAACAACCATTGCGCACGGCTATCTCACACAGTCGCTCATCCCCCATCTCATCAGTCAGGTCTTCTCTGTTTCATCAGTCAAAATGGCTGTGAACTACGGTTCCGATAAGGTTAGATTCATGTCACCTGTGGTGGTGAATAGCAGTATTTACCTATCGGTAAAATTGGTAAGCACTAAGTCCATCAATCGGGGTATGAGAGTCTCTACGGAATGTACCGTATACATCGAAGGTTCAAAGAAACCCGCATGCGTGGCTGAACTCATCACCTTGATGTACGAGTGACAAAATCTAATGATGAACTCCTGAGGTTGGGATAATAAGCTACTGAATATCACATCTTTTTATTGATGAAGCCCTTAAGTAAACAGCTGCTTTATCAACACCAAGGTACAATGGCTACCAATTGACGTGGCTGATACACTTCGGTCGAATGACATGAATAGGTGATCAATTATGAAAATGATTGACTTTCTTTGAAATATGCGTCAAGGTCTTGGAACCGCCATCTTATTTTTTAGCCGATCATACGTGATCGATGCTAAAGCCAAAAACCTACTAAAGGGCAAAGGACGGTCGAAGAACGCACAAATGACCAAGGCACTCGCGACGAGAGCCCTTCAATGTGCACGTCAATCCGGCCTCCCTGTTTATCAGATTGACGAGCAACAGCAGTTCGGTGACACTTTTGGTGAAAGGATATCCAATGCTTTCCAGACTGTTTTCTCAAAAGGCTATGACGCTGTGATATGTATTGGCAATGATGCAGCTAGTCTTGATCATGTCAATTGGGATCAGCTATCGAGAAGCCTGTCCAACGGGGAAAATGTAATTGGTCCGGACTTTCGAAGTGGCGCTTATCTCATCGGGCTGACCTACCACAGCTTTAGAAAGGGACAACTTCAAAACCTAGGCTGGCAAACAAAACATCTGCTAAGTGATCTAAGGGATTTTTGTCAAACCTACCACGAACTTGAGCAGGTAGGTGACATAAATGATTGGACTGATCTAAGGTTGCTCTCAAGATCAATTGCCAGTATCAGGAGATTATTGGCTTCAATTTGCCGTTCAGACTTCATTACCGACCTCAGGATTCTATTCTTTTGTTTTGACTGTCAAGTCAATGTGGGTCTAAGAGCACCTCCAATGGCACTCTCCATCTAGGCCCTTACATCCTTTCAATATTGTTTTCATCACACACATTGCTATGCAGTGTGTCCAGTCCATTACTTCCCAATAATAGAATCAGACCATGAAAGACACATACTACAACAAAGAAGATCTTAACAAATTCGGTAACATCACGGAGTGGCAGAAAGAACTAGGCGATAAATTCTTCAGCTATTACGGTAGTGTTTTTGAAGAAGGTGCGCTTACAAAACGTGAGAAATCACTCATCGCACTTGCGGTAGCGCATGCTATACAATGTCCGTATTGCATCGACGCGTACACCGGAGATACACTCCAAAAAGGTGTAGACGAGGAGCAAATGATGGAAGCTATACATGTGGCCGCAGCTATCAGAGGGGGTGCAACGCTGGTACACGGTGTACAAATGATGAATCAGGTCGAAGAAAAGACGATGTAGAATGAGTAGCATTCAATCTTTACAAAGGCGAAAGCACGAGCTGTCGAAAGCTCAAGCACAAGTTGACACCCTTGATGATCACGAGGGGCTGGGTATCTCATCATTTCAGGAGAGGTTGGAATCCATCGGCCTCTACCCATTGAAGCCTACAGGGGTCGATATTTTTCAGGTCAATATGGGCAAAATGTGCAACCAGGTTTGCAAGCACTGTCACGTGGATGCCGGTCCGGATCGTAAGGAAATCATGACTCGCGAAACAATGGCTCAATGTATAGATGCACTGACCGGGACGGACATCAAAACGGTGGACCTAACCGGTGGAGCGCCTGAAATGAATCCCGATTTCAGATGGTTTGTAGAGCAGCTTTCGGCCATAGGTAAAAGCATCATTGTGCGTTGCAATCTGACCATCATCGTAGCTAATCCTAAGTATAATGACCTACCGGAATTTTACAAACAGCACAAGGTCAATGTCGTATCTTCCCTGCCCTACTTCAGTTCTAAACGGACAGATGCACAACGGGGAACGGGAGTATTCGACCAATCAATTCGTGCGCTGAGGTTACTTAATGAGGTCGGGTATGGTCGACCAGACGGTGAACTCAAGCTTGACCTGGTCTATAATCCGTCGGGGGCATTCTTGCCAGGAGATCAGATGGATCTCGAAAAGCAGTTTAAAGACAAACTGAAGAGTGGATATGACATAGACTTCAACAACCTGTTTAGCATCACCAATCTACCTGTGAGTCGGTTCCTCGATTATCTTATCAATAGCGGTAATTATCAAGAGTACATGACAGAGCTCGCCAATGCTTTCAATGCTTCAGCAGCTACGGGTGTCATGTGTCGCAATACGCTGAGCGTCGGGTGGGATGGCTACTTATATGATTGTGATTTCAACCAGATGCTGGAGATGAAGTTGGATCATCCCAATCAACACATATCTGAATTCGATATTGAGTCGCTGAACAAACGCACAATCAAAATCAACCAGCACTGCTACGGCTGCACCGCAGGTTCGGGATCAAGTTGTGGTGGGGCGACTACCTGAGTGCTTTCAACGCATCAGGATCAAAATCATAGGTTGAAGAATGATCATCCGAGATCAGCTATCTACCTTTGTGATATGATCGGCACTAAACATATGCTCCTGGCACGTTGGTATAAATTCCTATACTCTTATGTAGGTCTCATGTTGTTGGTGGTAGTGGGAAGTATAATCGAATCTTGTGGATCAGTAGATTGTGATGCTGAACCCGTCCAGTTTCGACTGGTGTCGTTCTCTGCTGACCTGGTACGTATCACCGGTGAGGAAGCTTTCAATGATCAGGTCGATTTGTACGAAATAGAATCGTACCAGCCTTCATCAACAGGGATTCGATTCGAAAGTCTGGCCATCAGAACAGCTAATGTCATTGATGGAATTTCACTCATTCGCGACACCAAAGCGGGTTGGGGCCTTAATCCCCTCATGGCCTGCTCTCCCAACACTTCCTTTGATGCTTTGGAGGATATTGAGATCATTTCAGATACGGACTATGATGCAGCACATCCTGCCGGGACTAACTTACACGATATCATCTCTATCCGTCGAGCGACTTTTAAAGATGGCCTGCCGATACCATCGGTGATCCTTGGTTTTGAGGTAGATAATCAAGATCTGCTTTTGACTTTCGATAAGGCGCCTGATGCGAGCCTGAGTCATAATCTAAGCATCACTTACGCGCTATTGGATGGAAGGAGGTTGAGTCAGAGTTTAGAAGGTGTGGTAATTACACCTTAAATCACATTCACCTCCGGCACTATGCTAATCCCAAACTTCTGCATTACCGAAGCTTGGATAGCGAGTGCTAGTTTGAAGATGTCTCGTCCCTTACCCTGACCATAGTTGACCAGTACTAATGCCTGGTGCTTATGCACGCCTATGTCACCATCTCTGAATCCCTTCCAGCCACATTGCTGGATGAGCCAGCCTGCGGGGACTTTAGTGTGAGTTGCGTCAACCTCATATCCAGGCATATCAGGATACTCGGCTTTCACTTTATCAAATTGATCTTTAGATATTGTTGGATTCTTGAAGAAGCTGCCTGCATTACCAATCTCGGCAGGATCAGGCAGTTTGCTTTGGCGGATCCTGATCACAGCATCGGATACAGCTTTGATAGACAGCTCCTCCACTCCCATTTCCGATAGGGTATCTGAGATAGCCCCATAGCTGGTGTTGAATGTAGGCTGTTTATTAAGCCTGAAATTGACCGCCGTGATCACATACTCGCCTTTTGCACTCGTCTTGAAGATGCTCTCCCGATAGCCAAACTCACAGTCGGAAGCGGTAAACATGTGCCGACTCCCATCTTTGAGCGCTACGGCCTCCAGTGAGTTGAAGACCTGCTTGATCTCCACGCCATAAGCACCAATATTCTGCATTGGAGCGGCACCTACCGTCCCGGGTATCAGCGAAAGATTCTCGATTCCAGCCCAGCCATTGGCGATAGCGTGAAGTACAAAGGAGTGCCAGTTCTCACCTGCACCTACACTGACCCAGATATGTTCGTCATTTTCCTTGATGACGCTAATACCCGTGATCTCGTTTTTCAGCACCACCCCTTCAAAATCACGGGTGAGCAGGATATTGGAGCCACCACCTAAGAGGAGTAGTGGTCTGTTTTCTAAAAAATCCGTCTCTATAAAACCGATCAATGACTCCACATCGCTAAATCTGCCAAACAGTTTTGCCTGTTGATCCAGCCCAAAAGTGTTGAATGGGCGCAATGACTCATTTTGCGATAGGTTCATCTAATCATCAAATATCTTGACCTTGTTGGCAAAAATGCGCAAAACCACACCACTACTAATGATGATGATCAAATAAACACCCGCCATGGACCAGTCTGCAAAGATGGTACTGCCCATAAAAAACAAGATGCAGTAGGCCATTGCGATAGCGGCGAGCCAGCAGATAGTAAGGTAGCCCAATTCGCCAGTGTAAGCGGCATTCTGATAAGGCCCCCAGCTCCCGCGTGGCTGAATGCGTTCATAGAACGACTTCAATATACTATCGTCTGTGGGCTTGGTGAGAAGGGTCGCGGTGATCCAGGCAACCGTCGTAAAGCCTACCGTCACGAAAAATGAATTAGGAAACTCCATGTCCAGGCCATAGCGCGCGATGCTGTAGCCGACAAATGGCGCAATGGTAGCAGTTATCTCGCTCCAGGCATTGATGCGCCACCAGTACCAGCGCAGGATTAATACCATGCCCAGCCCAGCACCGCATTCCATCAAAAACTGCCATACACCGGAGATATTGTTGATCTGAGAAGTAGCGTACAAAGCGATTAGCATAACTAAGAGGGTGCCAACTCTAGAGGCGAGTACAAATTGCTTTTCGGTGGCTTCCGGTTTGATATATCGCTTATAAACATCGTTGATGAGGTAGCTGGTACCCCAATTGAGTTGAGTGGAAATCGTGCTCATATAGGCAGCAAAGAAGGCAACAAGCAGTAACCCCCTCAGGCCGTCAGGCAGGTAGTCTTTCATGGCCATCACATAGCCTAACTTCTTGTCATCTGCTGGCAGATCGGGGTAGAGTACGACTGCTGCGAGGGCTACAATAATCCACGGCCATGGTCTGATACAGTAGTGCGCGATCTGAAAAAACAAAGTCGCGTAGACGGCATGCTTCTCATTCTTGGCGCTCATCATTCGCTGCGCGACATAGCCACCTCCGCCCGGTTCATTGCCGGGATACCAGCTTGCCCACCATTGTATGCCGATGAAGGCGAAGAAACTTCCCAGGCTTAGGGTGAGCGTGGTAGCCGCTCCCGATGCATCGCCATCTCCGATAGCAGGGAAGAAGCTAACGCTACTTGCCGGTAGGCTGGACTTCAGTCCTTCGATACCGTTGATCTCGCTCGAATCCAATACCAAATAAGCCAATACAATACTGCCGGTCATGGCCATGACAAACTGTATCACATCGGTAAACGCAACACCCAACAACCCTGAAGTAGCGGAATAAATGACTACAATCAACATGGCCAAAGCGGTGTACAGCAGCAGTTGAGCGTCGGCCACATTGAAG
>CAYGOT010000092.1:0-19307 GCA_964351595.1 uncultured Roseivirgaceae bacterium
CCGCCTTGACAGGGCGGGGGTCGCTGGTTCGAATCCAGTACAACCCACTTCTTTTCTCAGGGCTTCTCGCCCACATGCCCTTCCACATCGTAATCTACCCATTCCCCAAAGGCGACCTTTTGTCGTCCATCTATCCTGTAAAATTGAAGGAAGCCCTTGCCATCCATATGCAGGGTATATTCACGCTGGCTCGAATATAGATTATTGGTCTCCTCAAAACTCGCCTTTATGGTCGCGGGATCACCGTTGCTAAACTCTTCAATCGTCAATTCCAGGATTCCCTGCTGTGCTTCATCTGGTTTCAACTTATACGTGAAGCCCCTGTTAGACTTGGTAATTTCATAAGCGTTGAGCAGGTTAGACTTATTGAGATCCAGTACCCTGAATGTCGCAAGCTCACCAGCCCAGGAAGCGCTATCAGCTTTAAGAGTATCTCGCTCCTGTTGCTGATTTACCTGCGCTACTTTGAATGGCACTTGCTCATTTCTGGTAAGTAAGTCGACCTGAGCCGTAAGCAAAGAGTCCACGTTGTAGTAGGTAGTAAGCTTGACCTGACTGTCCGGGCGGCAGGAGGCTAAGGCTATACAGACGAGCACATATCCAGTTAACACCCTCATATCAATACGTCACCAGTCATCTCTGCGGGTGCCTCCAGCCCCATCAGCTTAAGAATCGTTGGCGCCAAATCTCCCAGCTTCCCATCTTTAATCGTTCCCTGAAAATCATTGTCTACGAGTATGCAGGGAACCAGATTGGTCGTATGAGCCGTGTTGGGTGAGCCATCCGGGTTGATCATAATGTCAGAGTTGCCATGATCGGCGATGATGATGGAAGTGTATCCATTTTCCAGTGCAGCTCCGACCACTTCCTGCGCACATTTGTCAACCGTTTCACATGCCTTTACGGCCGCTTCAAATACGCCGGTGTGTCCCACCATGTCAGGGTTGGCAAAGTTGAGACAGACAAAATCCACATCTCCGGATTTGAGCTCAGGTATGATTTTGTCCTTAATATCATTGGCGCTCATCTCAGGCTGTAGGTCGTAAGTGGCCACCTTAGGCGATGGACAGAGAAGTCTGCGCTCACCTTCGAACTCGCTCTCCTGGCCTCCAGAGAAGAAGAACGTCACATGGGGATATTTTTCTGTCTCAGCTATCCTGATTTGCTTTTTACCCGCTCTACTTAACACCTCACCAAGTGTGTTTTTAAGATTGTCTTTATCAAAAATGACATGAACACCATCAAATGTGTCATCATAGTTGGTCATGGTCATGTAGTACAAGTCAAGCTTGTGCATCTGGTGGTCCGGGAAGTCAGATTGAGTCAGGACTTCTGTGATCTCGCGACCTCTATCCGTTCGGAAGTTGAAGCACAGCACTACGTCACCATCCTTGATCTTGGCTAATGGCTCGCCTTCCGCCCCGGTATGGATCAACGGCTTTATGAACTCATCTGTCACGCCATCGGCATATGACTTTTCCATTCCCGCGATCAGGTCTTGAGTCCTTGTTCCCGCGCCATTGACCATAGCATCATAGGCGAGCTTCACCCGCTCCCATCTCTTGTCACGGTCCATAGCGAAGTACCTACCGGTAATCGACGCAACCTGGCCTGTCGTACTCTTCATATGATCTTGAAGCTCCGATATGAAGCCAAGCCCGCTCTTGGGATCACAATCCCGACCATCAGTAAAAGCATGGACAAAAACATCCGACAGACCCTTGTCGGCCGCCAGGGTGCACAACCCCTTCAGATGATTGACATGAGAGTGTACACCACCGTTAGAGACCAGACCGATAAAATGCACAGCCTTACCATTTTCTTTGGCATAGTCCAGTCCTTTGGCCAGTACCTCGTTGTTGCCGAGGGTATTCTCCTCCACAGCCTTGTTGAGCTTAACCAGATCCTGATATACCACCCTACCTGCCCCGATGTTCATATGACCAACTTCCGAGTTGCCCATCTGACCTTCCGGTAGGCCAACAGCCAGACCAGATGCCTCCAGCCTGCTATGTGGGTATTTATTATACAGACCATCTACAAATGGGGTGTTAGCATTATCTATAGCTGAAACCTTGGTGTTGGTAGCAATGCCCCAGCCGTCAAGGATCATTAGTATCACTTTCTTGTTCATGCCGCAAATATAATTATTAGCCCCTAGGTTTGTAGCTTGATTGGGGTTGTGTTAATTTGATCAATACTGGAAGTCAAAATTCACTTCTTGGCACAATTTGTGGTTAATCGACGAGCAGGATGAAGAGGTTGATACTATTTTTTTCGCTGTGCATATTCGCATCTGTGACTTCCCTTGGCCAGGAAGACATATTAAGAAATGTGAGTACAGCAATGAAAGCCGGAAGTGCTAAGGAGTTGGTCAAGTATTTCCATTCGGTAGTGGAGATCAACATCGATGGTGAGCGGTCAAACTATAGCCAGACTCAGGCAGAGGTAGTGATTCGAGATTTCTTCCAGAAAAACCCTTCCACCGGCTTTGAATATATTCATGAAGGTGCTTCTAAAGAGGGTTTAAGCTATACTATCGGCAAATATTCTTACAAAACCGGATCCTACCGGGTGGTGATGTTCATCAAGAAATTTGGAGACAGTTTCGCAGTAGATACATTCAACCTCAGTAAAGAGTAGCGGAGCAGGGCTAAAATCCTGCCCTTTGTATATTTTTGCGGCGTGAAACCGCCCTATATCACACAAGCATTTTTAGATCAGTTCATCGCTAGCGCCCTTCAGGAGGATGTAGGTGATGGTGATCACTCTAGTCTGGCGGCTATTGCTGCTGATCAAGAAAGTAAAGCACGCTTGCTCATTAAGCAAGATGGGGTGCTGGCAGGTGTTGAACTGGCGGATGCAATTTTCAAAGCCATCGACAAAGACCTGAAGATTGAGTATTTCAAGGCTGATGGTGATCTGGTCAAGAAAGGCGAAGAGGGGTTTGTGGTAACGGGCAATACCCAATCCATCCTCAAAGCAGAGCGTCTCGTACTCAACTGCATGCAGCGCATGAGTGGGATCGCTACAAAGACACACCAGCTCAACCAGTTGATTCGTCATACTTCAGCCAGGCTTCTTGATACACGAAAAACTACCCCTAATTTCAGGCTACTGGAAAAATGGGCTGTAGCTATCGGTGGCGGACAAAATCATCGGATCGGTTTATATGATCTTATCATGCTGAAAGACAATCACATCGACTTTGCAGGTGGTATTGCCCAGGCTATTCAGGCTACTAAATCCTACCTCCAGTCAACCAATAGGTCCCTGAGGATAGAAGTAGAAACCCGATCCATCGACGAGGTGCAGCAGGTGCTGAATGAAGGCGGTATCGATATCATCATGCTTGACAACATGTCCCCGCAATTAATGAAAGAGGCAGTTGGGCTCATCGATGGGAGATATGAGACCGAAGCGAGCGGCGGTATCACGGGTGAGACTATCGCTGCAGTGGCCGAATCTGGCGTAGACTATATCTCCGTCGGGGCGTTAACCCACTCTTATGAAAGTATTGACTTAAGCTTAAAAGCTCTTACTTAGAGGCTATTGAGCAACCATATTTATCTGACTTATATAGTAATTAAAGATGATCGTTAAGACTAAAAAATATCAACTCCCTACCGGAACTTACATGAAGCTCGGATTCAAAAATATCCTGAAAGAGCAATGGTGGGTGAGCCTTATCTTTCTGGCCATCTGTGCCGGATACTTCTGGATTGCCAGCTGGTGGTGGCCTATTAGCGCTGTGATTGCATTAGTGCTCTATTTACTTTTCTGGCTCATCCAGTTTGCCGGTGTGACTCAGCTGGAGCAAGGCAAGTTCATGTTTGAGCGGCTGTCGTATGAGATATCCAGCCAGCAAGTACTCATTAAGCTGAATGCCAAGCAGGGCATGCCGCTAAAATGGGAAGCGATCAAGCGTGCTGAAATTGGGAAATCTGGTTTTGTGCTGGCCATGAGCAAGGCACAGATAGTATATCTACCCTTCAAAATCTTCAACTCTCAGCATGAGATCAAGTTTACCGAGACCATACTCAAGCGCAAGGGCTATATCAAAGAGTAATGGGTGCCGGAGCTTTGGGAGATCGACCAGAATACCTGAAGCAGGTCAAGCGCAAGATTGCTAACTACTGCGCTTACCGCGAGCGGTGCACTAGCGAAGTGCGGGATAAGCTGACGTCCTATGAATGCCAACCCGATGAGGTAGATGAATTACTCACCTTCCTCGAGGCTGAAGGCTTTTTAGATGATCAGCGGTTTGCTCAGGCCTATGCTAAAGATAAGTTCCGCCAAAACAAATGGGGGAAGATCAAGATCAGGCTATACATGAAGCAGAAGCAGCTGTCCTCCGATCTAATTGAAGAAGGTCTGTCAAGCATCCCTGAGCAGGAATATTTGGATACACTCGATCATTTGGTTGAGCGAAAATATCAGTCGCTCAAGGGCGAAAATGCTTATATTAAGAGCAATAAAACTGCTCAATCTATAGTAGGCAAAGGTTATGAGTCTGATCTGGTCTGGACGGCCATTAGATCACTGGACAAGGAATGATGCTCATAGATGTCGGGCTTGCTACACTTATTCTAAACCCAAGGCGTGCAAAATCGCGTATAGAAGTCAAAAGTCGCCATGAAGATCCTTTTCCTACTTTTTAGTCTGCTTTTCGCCGCAACTTCACAGCACCAAGAGCATGCCAACGTCAAAAATGGCGTAGGCCTTCAAGGCTATGATCCTGTGACCTATTTTGAAGGCGATCAACCCCTCCAGGGTATCAAGTCTATAAGCGCTATACACGACGGGGTGACTTACTACTTTGTTTCGAACGAGCACCGGCAAGACTTTCAGGCTAGCCCTGACAGCTACCTACCGGAATATGGCGGGTGGTGTGCCTATGCGATTGGTGCCAGCGGTGACAAAGTCAAAGTTGACCCGAAGACTTATAAAATACTCGATGGTAAGTTGTATTTGTTTTACAACTTTAAAGGGTACAATACCCTTGACGATTGGAACAAGGACGAATCAAATCTCCTTGTCAGAGCCAATACGTATTGGGCCGGCATCCTCACCAAATAACACCCACTATGAAGAATAAAATCTCTTGGGTCTTGCAGATCATCGCGGCTCTCATCATGCTTCAAACGCTGTACTTCAAGTTTAGCGGCGCGGCAGAGTCTATTTATATCTTTAGCACAATTGGTATTGAGCCCTGGGGCCGATATTTTACAGGGTTCGTGGAACTAGTAGCGGGAGTAGCACTTCTTACCAGAAAATGGAACTACATCGGGGGCATATTGGGCATTGGCTTAATGGCAGGTGCCCTATTTTCCCACTTGACTGTCCTGGGCATTGAGGTTCAAGGTGATGGAGGTTATTTGTTCATTCTGGCATTGGTAGTTTTGACATGCTCATCGATCGTTGCACAACTCAATATCGATAAAGTCAAATCACTCTTAAATTCCTTCAGGCAGTAGTCCTGCTTTGCTTATGATGATTACAAAAGTTGCTATTGAAGTACTCTATCAGTTGAAAGATGTGCTATCTCAGATGACTGATTCTGAATATCAAGCACCGTCTATTCACCTCAGTCATGCTACCATTGGGCAGCATGTCAGGCATACATTAGAGTTTTTTACCTGCCTCCAAAATAAGCTTAGTAATGGTCTGGTAAACTACGATTTACGAAAGCGAGACCTTGTCCTGGAATCAGATAGAAAAGTAGCCTTAGAGACTATCTGCCAAATAACCCGTCAACTTAATTCGGCCACTACCAATAAAACTCTCAACCTGAAAACAACTTACGGTGTAGGCGAACTTAGCACTATTGATATTCCTACCAATTACTATCGGGAACTCGCCTATAATATAGAGCACGCTGTTCATCACATGGCCCTGATCAAAGTAGGCATCAAAGAACTGTGCGATCATATCAAACTACCCAACAGCTTTGGTGTAGCAAGCTCTACGGTGCGTTATCATCAGCATTCGAACTAGCTCGACTATGGCTCAAGTGGCGGTAACGAAAGAAAGTATCAGTACTCCCAGTCTATCCAGTAGATGGCGCTTATCAAGTTTACTACAGTGGGAATACTGGCCCTTCAACCTACTTTATGCTCCAATCCTACCCTATTGGATTTGGCTCACTCTAAAGGCCAGATCATTCTTCTTTTTTACTGCAGCCAACCCCGGAATCGAGTTTGGAGGGATGCTGGGAGAGTCAAAGGAGAAAATCCTTAGAACCATCGACCCAAAGTATCTTCCCACTACACTCAAACTCACTGAGGGAATCAATGCTCAAGGCGCATTACAGGCTATGGAAGAAGCCGGGCTGCACTTCCCAATCATCTTGAAGCCTGACATTGGTGAACGTGGCTGGGGGGTAGAGAAAATCACAGATGAGTTAGAGCTCAAAGAGTATCTATCTGCAAACCTGCCAGCGCTTCTGCTGCAGGAGTATGTTGACCTCCCTATCGAGCTTGGCGTTTTCTACTATCGCAAACCTTCAATGCAAAAAGGAAAGGTCTCCAGCATCGTCCTAAAACGGCTGCTAGCGGTAGTAGGTGACGGTAGGAGCAGCATACGTCAGCTGATGCTGCAAGACGACCGTGCACAGCGATACGTACCTAGCATTGCAGCAAGACTCGGAAGTGAGATCGACGCTGTTCCTCCTAATGGTCACCAGGTACAGTTGATGCCTATCGGGAATCACTGTAAAGGCACGGCTTTTCTGGATGCCCGTCATGAAATTGATGATGCCCTTGAGGTCGTGTTTGACAACATCTCCAAACGCATTGATGGGTTCTTCTTTGGTAGATTTGACATCAGGTGTGCTTCCTTTGAGGAATTGAAGAGAGGCGAACGCTTCAAGATCATGGAGCTCAATGGTGCCGGAGCAGAACCCGGGCATGTGTATAATCCAGGTAACTCTCTGTTATCCGCATATCGCGACATTATATTTCACCTTGACCTACTCGCAGATATCAGTATTGAAAATATGCGGTTAGGTGTGAAGCCTATGGGGCTCAAAGAGGGTCTGAATTTTCTGCGTGGCATTCGTCTTTATAACAAGACCTATCGTTCATGAGCCATTTTCTAGCGGTGTTGTCTATTGGCTTGCTGGTTAGCTACTTCGGCTCCATACCCCCCGGCACGCTAAACCTCACGGTCATTCAGCTCGGTATTAAGGAGCAACACAGCGCTGCGCTCAACTTTGCCATTGCCAGTGCTATAGTCGAGTTTTTCTACGCTGGGATTGCCGTCAAGGCTCAGCTGTACCTTACGTCCAACCCTGCCATTTCAGGATACTTCCAACTGGTCACCGCGTCTTTGCTCTTGGTCATAGGGCTTATTAATCTGCTGTATCGTCGCAAAGGTCGAGAAGACACCTCCAAAGGAGTATCAGCCAAAGGTGGGTTTTGGCGAGGCTTTGTGCTAAGTTGCCTCAACCCTATGGCCATTCCTTTTTGGTTAGCAGTTACAGCGGCTCTGCAATCAGCAGAGTGGCTTTTGATTACAGACCAAAACCTTGTCTTCTACCTCCTCGGAATCTCATCAGGCACTTTTATTCTGCTCTTGCAGGCCTCAAGGCTGGGCATTAGATTAAAACACCTTCAGGAAAATTCATTCTTGATGTACCGACTGCCCGGGATTATTCTGATAAGCCTATCAGGCTACACCTTCTATGGGTGGTTGTTATGACTTCCCCAATCGCAGGTAGATCACAAAACTGCGGAGCGCCAGCAATAAAACTGCCGGAACAAAAGCGAGGTTGAGTGCCTGCGGTAGCAGCCCCCAACTCAGGATCAGCGTTATTTGAACAACCGCCACGATCAGAAAGTACTTTCGTAGTTTAGCCGCCCAGGGTCGCTTAAGTAAGATTATTCCGATAGGGAAATGGAATGGTATGGCCCACAGTAAATTGAAATTGTAAAGCGAAAGGTGGTCGGTCCCGAACCACAGAAAAACAAGCACCCAGCCCACAAGGCCTACAATAGTCAACAGGAGTACATCCAGCCATCTTGCCCAAAGTCCATACTTCAATTCTCTATGCGTGAGCACTCCGGCTATCAGAAACAGTACGGCAAAAAACCAAATCGGCTTAATTGGCAAAGATGCGTCGGGTGCAGGGACTGCACGATAAACTTCCACATGATCAGCGACGAGAGGCTTTGCACTGCCACCCGATGATAGGGTCGCCCCATCCAATGCGGCGTAGACATAATCCGGCAGATACATGTATCCGCGTGCTGGTGCGACCTCATCAATCTGTACGCCGAGGCAGATGTCAATGCCCACATCACCCCAGGGTTGCTCTTGTAGATACATATCCATGAGGTCGCGGTAGCTCAAATCCTCCGTAACGTAGTTGTCGTTAAAGGTGATTTGACCGGAAAATACAGTTTCCAGGACATCCCTGATTTTGGTCGCACAGTTGTCATAGATATAGTTGTAGTAGTACTCTCTGTTTTCCGGTAGGAAATTGACTTCAAGAAAATCAACGAGCTGCTGCTTCTCCTCCAGCGTAAGGTTGAGCACCTGCTCCCTGATAGAGCGGTTGTAATACTCATAGTACTCCCGAGTACGGGCATAGGTGCCTTTACCCAGCTTATAGAGCAGCTTTCCTCGCGTGAAGTTGAGATAGAAATTGGGCTGATCAAAGTCAAACATCCCCCAGTTATACACCCAATCAACCTTGTTGACGGGATCGATCACCCGTATACCGCTATGACCAAATGCCGAATAAAGCTCGCGTTGATCCGGTCCCATCGTCATCACTCTGATTTGAGAATGCTCTGAAAGCTCGATGGCCATGGCCTGCGTGGATAGCAGACACCCCATAAAAAATAATATCAGTCTCATCATTACGCTATTGTCAACAACCAAGGCCGAAAACCTCGGATATACTTTGATCGAATTTCCGCCCTAAATATATTACTCACATGTGGGAGCAGGGCAAAGATGGGCTTAATTTCATAAGTAAGCTGACTTGGAAGCGGAGTAAAAATATCCTGCAAAACTATGTGGGCTACATGCGCTCGAGATCGTCCCGCGAGCCCTACCACGGCGGCCTACCCATCAGCATATCCATAGAGCCAACCACAGCATGCAACTTGAGATGTCCGGAGTGCCCCAGTGGCCTGCGTTCCTTTACGCGCCCTACCGGAATGTTGGAACCTGAGCTCTTTCATAAAGTCATCAATGAGCTGTCACCAACCCTCAGCTATTTGACCTTCTATTTTCAGGGTGAGCCCTTTCTTCATAAGAATTTTCTGGATCTGGTAAGCTACGCAAACAAAAAGGGCATTTATACGGCTACCTCTACCAATGGTCACTTTATTACCAAATCAAGTGCCCGTCAAATGGTGAAAAGTGGCTTGGATAGGCTGATCATTTCGATAGATGGCACTACCCAGGAGACCTTCGAGTCTTACAGGATCGGGGGACAACTTGATAAAGTCATAGCAGGTGCTAAAGAAATGGTGATGGCTAAGAAGGAGCTGAAGTCAAGCACTCCGCATGTGATTTTCCAGTTTTTGGTAGTTCGGCCCAACGAGCATCAAATTGAAGAGGTGCAGCAACTGGGTAAGGAGATTGGGGTTGATGAAGTGAAGTTTAAGACTGCTCAAATCTATGACTATGAGGAGGGTAATGACCTGATCCCTACCATCGATAAATACTCACGGTACAAGCAACAGTCCGATGGGAAGTTTACCATCAAGAACAAGCTACTCGATCACTGCTGGAAGATGTGGCACTCATGTGTGATCACCTGGGATGGCAAGGTCGTACCATGCTGCTTTGACAAAGATGCACATCATGTGATGGGTGACTGCAATGAACAAAACTTTGAAGAGATTTGGAATAACACTGCCTATCAGACCTTTCGCAAACAGCTATTCCAATCAAGAAGCACCATAGAAATGTGCAAAAACTGCACTGAAGGCACTCAGGTTTGGGCTTAGATGCTTTAGCGTGATTGATCTCCCAAAGCCATCAAACTTGGCTTTGTATAATATTTATATCAGAAGCCTCTGGCGCGGTGCTGTATATGACACTTGAACGTGGACTAGCTTTTTTCATAGCTTATAACATCTACTCCGTCCGCTTGTATAAAGTCAACATCTGAACTGATAACCGGGATACCCAAATATGCTGCGGTGGCCAAAATGATACTGTCGGGTAACTTGAATTTTCTGGTTCGCCTTATTCTAACAACTTGCTGCTTAATCGTATTATTGATATCAGTTATGATGCAGTCATCCAAAAAGCGCATGATCTCCTTTTGCTCCTGCTTTGAAATATCCTTATATCCCAATAGTTCCAATTGGGTAATAAAGGAAATATTGAGCTTTTTATTGAACAACATATCAGCCAGCACTTTATCACCAGCAAGAAGATAGAGCACAATATTCGTATCCAATAAGACACTACTCCCATTCATCCCTCATCCGCTTTTGAATCACCAGGGGATCTTCCTTGAGACTGATCACTCCGCAATACTTTCGTGTATCTACTCCTTTAGTCTTCAAAGCTTTTTTGAGTAGCTTATCTATATGGGCCTTATCCAACCCTTTTTTTATTACCGTTATCATCTTGGTGTCTATCTATTTTAGTCAACCACTTAATAGGTTAATATAACCATTTCAATCTTATGCCATATCCAAAAATCACTATGCCTCATTAATTAAAGTCAGTCTTTAACTACTCATGAAAGGCTTAGGACTTAGCTGACTCTATCTGTTTTGCGATAGCCTCTACATCTATAGCGTGACAGGAGTCACAGCCGCCACTGCATGAGGGCTTACCAGCAAAAGCACGCCATACCATTCGCCCAAGGAATCCTAGTGCTACTAAGAAGATAAGTCCTACGATGATTTCCTGCCACATATTAGTCCAACTTGCCCAGGTCAATATTAGTTCAAGCTTACCAAAACTTCTTAATAATCCCCAGAAGCTCTTGCTGTACGGCAGGGTTACCGGACACCAGCTCACGCCCAAAAACAAACTGATCCCCTCCAGAAAAGTCGGTGACACGGCCGCCTGCTTCCTCTACGAGTAAAGTGCCCGCAGCAACATCCCAGGAATTGAGGTTGAACTCAAAATAGCCTTCATAACGACCACAGGCTACATATGCCAGATCCACCGCCGCACTGCCCATTCTCCTGAGGCCATGCGTGTTTTTCATCAGTTCATTCAGGATACTGAGGTACTCGCTCAGTTTTTCAAAATTATAATATGGAAAGCCCGTAGCTAGCAGGCTTTCTCCAATACTGGTGGCTTCACTCACATGCATTTCCGCATCGTTGCACCAGGCACCCTGGCCTCTTATCGCGTGAAAGCACTCTTGCCGATTCACCTCATACACGATTCCCAGGTCAACCTTATCCTCATTCATCAGTGCAATACTGATAGAGAAAATCGGGAGCCCATGAATGAAATTAGTGGTGCCGTCCAGCGGGTCGATCACCCACCTGTGCTTGGCGCTAAGTTGCTCAGTTGTGCCTTCCTCCGTAATGAATCCTGCGGATGGAAGTATCGCTCGAAGTTGCTTTACCAGACGCGTCTCGGCCTCCTTGTCCACGTAGGATACCAGATCATTTTTACCCTTCTTCTCTACACGGCCCAGATCAAACGCCGCACATTCCTGTCTTATGAATTCCCCTACCTCGAGTGTGATTTCTTTAGTTGACTTACAGATCTGCTGTATATCCATGTTCTTAAGTATTCGCTCCTGCTATTGTCACTACAATCTCTCCCTTTACAGGATGCTCAGTAAAATGGTTTAACACCTCCAGGACCGTTCCTGTTATGGTTTCCTCATACATTTTGGTCAGCTCTCTCGATACCGATAGCTTCCTTTCCTCTCCCAGTAGCTCCTGACACTGGGTCAAAAGCTTCAGCAGGCGGTGGGGAGATTCATAGAGCACTACAGTGCGCTCTTCCTCAAGCCATGCGCTGATTCTGGTTTGCCTTCCTTTCTTGTGCGGTAGAAAGCCTTCATAGATAAATCGATCCGTCGGAAAACCTGACTTGATCAATGCCGGTACGAACGCCGTGGCGCCAGGCAAACATTCAATCTTAATCCCTTCACTTAAGCACGCCCTTACCAGTAAAAATCCAGGATCTGAAATCCCGGGGGTACCCGCATCGCTGACCAAAGCAAGTGTTTGACCCTCCTTGATTCGAGCTACGGCTTCCTTGATCATGTGGTGCTCATTATGAATATGGAAACTTTTCAGCTTTTGCTGTATTTCGTAATGCTTCAGCAAATGTGAGGTCTTCCGGGTATCCTCTGCCAGCAGGAGGTCGACTTCCTTTAGGATTCTTAATGCCCTGATCGTAATATCCTCAAGATTCCCGATAGGAGTCGGTATCAGGTAAAGCCCAGTCTCTGACATCAGAGGAGCTTGTCTATGGCATCCGCCAATGCTCTATCCTTCTCGGTAATCGTGTTGCCAGCGTCATGAGTTGTGAGCTCAACGACGACTTTGTTGTAGACATTGCTCCAGTTGGGATGATGATCCATTTTCTCAGCGACAATGGCCACTTTGGACATAAAGCCGAAAGCCTGGACAAAATCATCGAACTGGAATTCTCTGGTGAGCTTGTTGTCATTCTCTTGCCACATATGTTGCTTGTTTTTAGTTCGCCCCAAAAATAATCAACAACTAAGACAAGATGACTAGAGTGAGATAATCCCTTCTATCTTGTAGGCTTTGTCATAGACGGCAAGCACCTCTTCACTGGCTGAAATATCAACAGTCGCCGTGATGCTTACATATTTCTTGGTTTTCGATTGCTTCGAAGACACCTCAGCTCCGTCAAACAAGCCTAGCACCTGCTGTTCTGCAGCTATCGGCACGATAAACTTGAACATGTACTTACCAGGAAAAGTATGCTGAGACTCCAGCTTTTCTTTAAATGATACTCTGTTCCAACTCATGGTCAATAGTATAAAAAAAAGAGCCCGTTACTTTCATAAGGGCTCTTCCAATAATTCCTTATTTCTTTTAGAAGAACTTGTAGCGCTCGTCTACGATTGCTGCAAACTCCTTTATTGCATTATCGATTGCAAAGGCAATCCTGCCTCTTCTTCTTACCTCTATGGTTTCAGCATATGGCTTATAGTCGCTAAGATCTGCGCCTACCGTCTTGTTTTCCATTTCGATGATAATCACACCATTGTCTAGCGCAAATGGTGCAGTCTTTTCGCCATTTTCTAGCGAGAATGCGACTCCCACCGCTTCTGGTGCAAAACCAACACTCGTAAGCGAGTTAGCACTCAATTTGAGGTCGGTCATCGAGTAAACAGTGGCACCTTCGCCATAGGCAGCAGCGGCATCATCAAGCGTGCCACTCGCTCCAGCCAGCTTCTCACTGATGATTTCAGCTTTCTTTTGGTTTCTCACTTTATTCTCGATCTCGTTTCTTACGTCTTCCAATCGAGCCGTTCCTTTGTCCTGCTCTCCAGTCAATGCGGCAATAACATATCCTTCATCAAGCTCATATACATCGGAGACATCTCCTACGCTAGCTTGACCGAAGGCCCACATTACAATACCTCTTGCCTGGATGATAGTGCCCATTCGTGTATCGTTCTGACCAACTCTGTTGGCAGACTTCAGCTCTACACCAGCTTCGGCTGCATTCGCACTGAAACTAGCCAGGTCATCACTTGAAGCAGCGAACATGTCAGCCTGACGGTAGGCTCTATCCCTGGTTTCATCACTTGCGATGATATCTTTTTCAATTTGTACGATCCCATATCGCTGAGTAGTCATGGTCTCAGTTACGTCGATAATGTGGTAACCGAACTGCGTTTCAACAACATTAGGAAGTAGACCTGTGCTGCTCGCATTGAAGACCGCATCTTCGAACTCGGCAATCATTCTGCCTGATTCGAACCAGCCCAAATCACCACCACGGCTTGCCGTACCATCAGTGCCATAGAGTCTTGCTTGCTCTGCAAAGTCAGCACCTCGTTTAATCTCATTAAGAATTCTGTTGGCCTCAGCTCTCGCAACTGCTTTGGCTTCATCACTGTCATCCTCCCAGTTGATAAGGATATGACTGGCTTTTGCAGAAGGAGTACCACCTTCAGATATTTTCGAAAGCTTATAAATGGTGTATTTATCGTTCAAAAGAATGGGGCCGACAATTGTTCCTTCAGGAACAATCTCACCATCCTCCTTTAGCTGCTCCGGTACCTGGCCTGCATTCACATTTCGATAAGCATTGTAGCCGTCAGAGTTAGCTCTGGCATATGTGGAGTCGTTAGAAGAGGTAGCAAGAGCCGCTTTGATTTGCTCAAGTTCTTCTTCCATGTATGCAGAATCCTCAGCAGAAGGAGTCAGCGGAAAAACCACATAGTTAACGCTCCTTGATGCTTCGCGCTGATACAGATCAGCATTATCTTTCAAATAAGCATTGAGCTCAGCTTCACTTACTTCGACCTCAGTGTCATTTACCGATAGGTATGGCACATAGAGGTAATTGATCGAAGCATTAGAGGCAGCACTCAAATACTCCGCCTTACCCTCAAGGGTAGTAGCATTGTTTGAGGCGATCATTAAATTCTCGTATTTCGATCTTATTCTCGCCGGACCCAGGTTGCTTTCAAAAGCATACCATGACGCTTGCTGCTGAGCAGGTTGATTTGCAAGGTTCTGCAAAAACTGGATTACCTGGTCTCTATTGAACTGTCCGGTCTGAGGGTCTGTGAAAGACTGTCTGATCTCAGGCGCAATATTGTTTCCTTGCACCATGTCAATGACCTCTTCTTCAGTGACCTCCACGCCGAGTTCGTTGTACTGATTTTGGAAGGCAATATCATTGATGAGTGCTTCCCACGTCTGCTGACGCACGGTATTCATTTGATCACCAGAAGGATTTTGACCTGTATTTAATGCATAATTGTAGGCCACCTGCTCCTGCTTTACCTGAAATTCTTGAAAACTTACGGTCTCACCGTCGATCTCACCGACTGTAGTATCGTTTCCACCAAGCAATGTGGAATTGGGACCTAATAGGTCTGCAAGGACAAATGACGCAATGGAAAACGCGATAACGCCTACCACTACCTTACCCATTTTGTCTCTAAGCGTATTGATTAATGCCATTTAGTTTTGATTTAAGAGGCGCAAAAATAGGGTTTCAACCAACAATTCACAAGAAGCCAGTGAGTTAACTAAGGACTTATTCTCTATCAGTGAGTTCACTGATGCTCAGCTTGACTCTATCGATGCGCGTATCTTCCATAGAAAGCACCGTAAACTCGAACTGATCATGCTGCACCACATCATTAATCTCAGGTATATCCTCGTGTATGCTCAGAATAAACCCTCCCAGGGTGTCGTACTCACCTTCTGGTAAGTCAAGGCTATATTCTTCATTCAAGTAGTCTATTTCCAATCTTGCACTAAAAATATAATTGAAAGCATCTATCTGCTCCTCGATGTGATCCTCATCATCATGCTCATCCTGGATCTCTCCAAAGATCTCCTCCATGATGTCCTCAATACTCACAACACCTGACGTCCCACCATACTCATCTACGACCAGGGCCAGGCTCTTCCGCTCAGTGATAAACTGAATCAATAGTTCATTGGCCAACATTGTCTCTGGCACAATAAGTATAGGGGTAAGGATGCTTTTCACGTCCTTCGGCTTTTTAAACAGTTCCAGCGAATGGCAATAGCCTTTTACATCATCGATGGATTCCTTGTATGCGAGAATCTTCGAATGTCCACTATCGACAAATGCTTGCTTGAGCTCATCTATACCATCCTCCACATCTACAGCTACGATCTCGGTACGAGGTATCATACACTCCCGTACCCGAATGGTCTTGAACTCAAGCGCGTTGTTAAAAATCTTGGTGTCGACCTCCGGGGTGTCAGATTGATTCGCTTGCGCAATGGTCTTCTTAATGTAGATATTGAGGTCTACCAGTCCAAAAACGGGCTTGTCCTCAATATACTCTTGCCTCAATACATGGACGATGAATATCCTAGAAGCCGCCACAATAAGAAATACTGCCGGGTACATCAGATAGTATAATGCCGCGAGCGGAATGGCAAAAAACTCAAGTAGATAGTCAGGGTTGATTAAGAATAGGCTCTTCGGAGTGAACTCTGCGGTGACCAGCACAATGATCGTAGATATGACCGTCTGTAAGCTTAGCACTACAAAGTCGGTGTTCAGGACTTCCGGTAGGGCCTGTGAGATAGATGCCTGCAGTATCTGCGCCATAAACAGGCCATACAATGCCAGGGCAAGGTTGTTGCCCACTAGCATCGTGGCAATGAAGTGCGAAGGATGCTCATGGAAAGATGCCAGTATCCTTCCAGTAAAGCCGCCTTTCTTGCTTTGAAGTTCGAAATGTAGCTTATCAGAAGTGATGAAGGCGATCTCCAGCCCGGAAAACAGGGCTGAAAAGAACAGACAAACAAAAATAATCAGCAGTTGATCTTGATCCATTAGCTGCTTGCTTGACTAAAGATATATGTGGGATGGAGTGCTAGTTTCAAATTAGGTCTGCTGGTCTTTGTTATACTTATATAAAAGTAACAGTCCGACGCTTAACATAAAAATCCAATAAGAAGCCATCATGCCATAGAGCATCGTCTGGTGGATGCCGATGATGAGGAACCCAGCACTACCTGATAGTAGTAGAATGTTCTTTAGTGACATATCAGAATGCCTCGTCTTCTATTGATATGGTGCCCGTTGGCTTCATTATGGTGTAGTAGGAGAAATCCTGAGTCGCCTCAAGGCCTTCTCCAGTGTGAAGTTCCCCCTCACTTTTGATGGTGACAAACTTTTCTGTTTTGAAAAGTGCCTCTGCCTGATACCAATAAAGCTCTTCGGTGTTGAGTTCATCACCATTCTGGAGGTTCTTGACTATCACATTTCCTTCGCCAAGATAATAGTTCTCTTCTGCCACCTTTTTTGCTTTGTTTGATCTGAAGGTGGCATTTAGTACCCCCTGTGCGTCATAGATTTCCAGGTTCATGCCTTCCGGGAAGTTCTCGTCACCATTATCATAGATCTGCTGGAGTGGTGCTCTCAGTTTAAGCCTGATCACTGCCGAGTCACTAAAAAGTGTCTCCACATTGCGCATCTCTATCTTCGGCCCATCGTACACTTCCTCATCAAGCAATTCTTGTGTCTTTTCATCGCATGAAACGATGAAGCAAGCCAAGAAACAAAAAGCATATAAGCACCTACTTAGCATGAACAAAAAAGGCCATTGAAATCAATGGCCAATTAATTCGGTTTGAAAATCTATTATTGAGGGCGTCTCTCAAGTGCGACTGTTTCATTGATCCAACAGCCTACTGTAACGTTATCGCCTTCATTCATGTTTTCGCCAAACATTTCTTCCATTGAAGGGAACTGTGACCTGGCGTTAGCCATATTCTTAGAATCTCCGGCCCTGCTGTACATTTTGTAAGCTGCAATAAATATCGCTCTATCCTTCACCTTACTTTCTCCTGCCTTACATTCCTGGTAAGAGTTCATGTAAAGGTTACCAATGAGCGTATAAGCTTCCTTAGTTGAAGGATCCGCTGCAATCGCCTTTCTGGCATTAGATCTAGCCGCTACTTTGCTTCCGTTAGAATAGTATAGCTGCGCGAGGTTCAGGAAAATCTCCGCCTTCTTGGTGTTGTCGTCAGTAAGCTCTACCGCCTGGTTGTAGTATTTCTCAGCAGTTTCAAAATCTCCTTCACCGCCAGCTTTGATTGCAATCACTTTGGCAAGACCAAATGATGGCTCTACATCGTTGACCATTTTGGCGGCTTCAGGGAAGAGTGGGCTATCAGAGCATTTGCCTGTCAGTAGAAGCTGGAAGACCTTCTTTGCCATTTTGATATCCTTAGTCTCCTTCATCTTCGGTCCAAGCGTGCTCTCTACGAAGGCACAGTCCACAGTAATAGTCGCTGTTAGGATTTTGTCGACATTGTCCTGAATCTTAGCATAACGGCTATCATTGGATCCGTCAGCGGATTTTTCTGCGATAATATCACTGATCGCTGTGTACTTATCTATCACATCTTCATCAGAAATCTCGCCACCCACTAACTTAAACCTTCGAATAACATCCATGTAAGCCACCAGGTTATTGTCCAGTACATCAGCACCGTTCAGTTCGAAGGTCTTATCAAAAAGCTCCTTCAGCTCGCCGTACTTAGGCTGGTTATCTCTATAGTATTTGTAAGCTTTATAAGCTTTCCTGTTGAGTACATCAGCCTCATTTCCGAAGTACTTAATCCTATTGTCGTACATCTCCATTGCCTTTTCCTCAAATCCAGTCTGGATAGCCTTATCTGTCTCATCATCGGCAAGAGCTTCATAAATCTTAGCTCCGTTGATATAAATTGACTCGTTGAGATCAGGCGCATTCTCAAGCAACCAGTTGAGTGGGTCTATTGCTGCCTTGTAATTATCCATTTTCAGATAATCAGTATAGAGCACATTTTTCTCCTCGGCTGTGGATTTGTCCTCCGGCCAGTTCCATCCTGGCTGGGCTAGCAAAACACCCCCAGAGATGAAAAGGAATAGGAATATTGTGATTTTTCTTTTCATGATTAAGGCAATTTAGTCATATTTTCTTCGGACAAACCAACGATCATTGATCGTGGCTCCTATTACAAATTTAAAATATCGTTCTCTTACAAGGTTATCACTCAATGTACCCTTCTGTCCGAGTTTGAAGGCCATGTCGAGCGTGCTTGCCCTGCTTACGGGTAGAGACCAGCCAAAATTGATGCCAAAGTCTTGAATCTCATTTCCGCCCACCAAATATGGGGACGTCTGGTAAGAAAGTCCAGCCCGGTAGGTTATCCTTTTTATGTAGCTGTTCACATCGGTGGCATCCGGTATATATTCTCCACCAAGGGCAACTCGCACTACGTTGTTGAAATCGGTATTGGTGTTTTCAAAGCCGGCACCATTCTCCCATTCCTGAAAATTGGCCTCCAATCCGATAGCTAGTTTATTCAGCTTTTCGAAAGTTATCCCAAAACCGTAGCTCTGAGGAAGTCTGAATTCTGACTCTTCGTAGTTAAGCACCGTATCAATGGGCGTGACTCGGTTACCAAAATCTCGACGTTCGAGTACTCCCAACCGCTCTCCAACCAGATTCCCTCGCAGATCGAAAATTGCTCCAAAGTTGAGGAACATTTTGTCCTTAAGTTCCTTGCGGTAGTAGAGTCCTGATTTAAAAGTAAAATCGATGTAGGAAGTATTGTCCACATAAGCTGTAGGAAAAGTATTTTCGTTGGTTATACTCGAAACGATGT
>CAYGOT010000093.1:0-19255 GCA_964351595.1 uncultured Roseivirgaceae bacterium
ACGGCTCGATCGGGATGAGGTGCCGACCTCTCGTGTAGATATAGGCACGAATTTTCTGTTAACGGGATTGGGGGGGGATACTACACTTTACCTGACCGATGCTTCTGGTCCTTTGGAAAGTTTACCTGCTACCATCAGCCTGAAACAAACCAACTTCCCAACAGGAATCTCCATTGGACACGATCTCCAAGACCTAACATCAAATCGATCATTGTTGATCCAGGCCAATGTCAATGCCTCAACCAGGGTGGATTGGTCCATAGCGGGTGAGGCCTATTCCGGTAGGTCGATTAGCTACATCTGGTCTGGCACAGCAGGAACATCGATAGAGATGACCGCACTGGATACCCTCTCTGGTTGCATGAGGACAATAGAAGAGGTCATTCCCAGTACCATCTCTATTGCACCCATCACACCAGATACATTGGTTTGTTCTAACCTGTCGCTGCAACTGACTCCTACCGGCGTGGGGCCCTTTATCTTCTATAGTGACGAAAACAAAGGTCAGATTTTGAGTAAAGGTGAGGCTTTGATGGTAGAGGGGCTGACCAGAGATACCGTCTTTTATGTCACTGGCATTAGCGAAATCATAGAAAGTGCTGTGGTTCCCTGGCTTGTTGAGGTGGAAGTATTTCAGGATACCATTTTGACTGACCCTGAGCTCCTCATATTGAGCGAAGGTAGAAGTGTATCCTTCAGCACCGCATCAGATGAAGGTGTTAGTTGGCAGTGGAGTGTGAACAATTCTTTTTTTGAGTCCATTCGTTCTCCCGTCCTATCTTTTGATACCGCAGGTGTTTACAACATCCGATTAGAGTCTGTCAACAACCAGGGCTGTAAAAGCATCGAGGAGCTCGCCTATCGAGTCACCAATGTCACGGCTTTAAGCAGGGATGATTTAGATATTTCCATTTACCCCAACCCTGCACAACACCTGATCAATTTCGAAAGTGAGCAGGTCATAGAATCGATCCAAGTGACCTCAGTAGAAGGCACCAAAATGATCGACAAAAGTATTGGACAGAGAAGCTTTCAGCTTAATGTCTCGACCTTGCACAGCGGGCAGTACCTGGTCATATTGAGACTAGCTTCAGGAGAGCGATATCTCCACCGTCTCATCAAATAACAGCTATGCCTCAGGCTTATTGCGAAAGGTGCGCGCTACAAGCCAAACCAGCAGGAGTATAAAAACTATGAGGGCCCAGGTGCGAAGATCGTAATCCATGGTATCGTTATTCGGTTTTCAGTAAATTACAAAATATCCACTTGGATATAAATTTTAGCCAATTTTAGTTAGCAATAAGCATATGAACTGGACAGTATATTTATCAGGAGAGATTCATTCTGACTGGAGAGCAGAGATCATGGAAGGCGCAAAAGCCCGTAATCTCCCGATAGAATTCCTCACGCCGGTCACCGTCCATGAAGCTAGTGATGACGCGGGTGATATACTTGGCCTGGAAGAAGAGCCATTCTGGAAAGATCATAAGTCAGCCAAAATCAATGCGATTAGAATCAAAAAGGGAATAGAAAAAGCTGATATCGTTGTAGTTAAGTTCGGCGAGAAATACCGACAATGGAATGCTG
Organism: uncultured Roseivirgaceae bacterium; assembly: GCA_964351595.1. Lineage (GTDB taxonomy): Bacteria > Bacteroidota > Bacteroidia > Cytophagales > Cyclobacteriaceae > UBA6059. The sequence goes on from CAYGOT010000093.1 coordinate 1,588, forward strand.
CGTTTGATGCCGGACAAGCAGCCGCTTTGGGCATCCCATATATTGTCATCCATCCGGAAGATTTCACTCACGCGCTAAAGGAAGTAGATGCTCAGGCCATGGCCACATGCAGCACCAATGCCCAGGCGCTTCATATCCTAAAGTACGTTTCTACCCAGAAATAGAAAAAATCAGGGCTGGTACGTACGTGTACCGGTAGATCAAATTACCGCCTGGAGGGTATGGTTTAGCGGTAGACGGATTTCTAGTATTGAGGTATAAAATCAATCAAACTAGAAATCATGAAAAATCTACTGTTCCTATTAATTACGAGTGTCTTCTTATTGTCAGGTTGCGGTAGCGACGATGACTCCACGCCGAGCGGATCTTTTAACGTAGAAGCCAAAATCGATGGTGTCGATTGGAGTGGTGCAGGCAACACGGTGGTGACTGTGGCAGCTGGCCAAACCATCACAGCGGTGGGAGCTGGCAACCCGGACCGTTCCGCATTGGCACTTCCTTTTTATGCTGGTACGACTGGTACCTATGACCTGGCCAATTTCGCTACATACACCGATCCTGCACAGGTAGTCTATACTGCAACCTCAGGGACTTTGACCGTAACCGAGTTTACAGAGAGCAGCATTTCAGGCACATTCAGCTTCTCCGCGAGTAATCTTGCGGGTGCAGGCTCAGTAGAGATCACCCAGGGCAAGTTCACAAATGTGAATGTAATGAGATAAGCATGGCTGAGAGGGAGGAGATCATCTCCTTCCTTCTCATTTTCTTACCGCTCATTTGAAAAATGCTCCCCTTCAGCATAACAAGGTTTTTACGGGTCTGAAATATGCATTAGCTTTAACGTCAGCTAATAGTAACAACAATATTTTGAGAACAGAAACCTGGAAGACCTATATCCACGAGGAGACGGGCAAAGAGTACCAAATTTCTTCATTTGGGAATGTAAAGAGCAAGGACAAAGACGGGAAGCTCTACCAACATACGTCATATAAAAACAATGGCTATCGCTGCATTCCCTACCGGAAACCCAGTGGGAAAAATGGCCTGATCTATCTACACAAGATCGTAGCAACCCTCTTCTGCGACAATCCTAACAACTACAAAAAGCTCAAGTTCGTCAATGGTGACTCCAACAACTGTATGGCGCACAACATAGAGTGGATTAGTCCAGAGGAAGCCAAAAAACTAAACCAGGCGCGTACCAAGCCTTATGATATTTATCCTGACTACTCTCCAAACGCTAAGCTGAGTAAGTCCAGGGTGGCAATCATTAAGAAACGAATACTGGAAAACGAGAAGACCGGGAAGACGCGCTGGAGTAAGCTGGCCAAGCAGTTTGGCATTAACTCAAGGCATCTTTGGCAAATCCGAACCGGACGTATTTGGGCAGGCATCAAGCCTGTAGACTGATTACCCTTCGTACCCGAACACCTTCTTTAGCAACTCAGTAGCTCTTGCGCCGGGATTCTTGCGAATGTTCGCCTCCTCTTGTCTTATCAGAGTAAAGAGTCCTTCGAGGGCTTTATCCGTGGCATAATCGTCAAGGTTAGGGTTCACATCCTCTACGAAAGGTATTTTGTTGTACTGACCCACCAGATCACCATAGTAACGGGTCGCGTTGGTCTGATCCAACGCTGATTTCATCACCGGCTTAAACTTAGCGCGAAGCTCCGCAGTAGTGGTGCGCTCAAGAAACTGAGTAGCTGCATCCTCCTCACCGTTGAGTAGATTCCAGGCATCCTGGATAGTGAGCTGTTTGATGGCATTGACAAATATTGGCTTGGCTTGTTTGGCTGCCTCCTCCGCACCTCTGTTTAGCGTTAGCACAAACTTGTCTACCTCACTGCCCAGCCCAATATCACGAAGCGTATTTTCTACCTTTTGTACTTCCGGGGGAAAAGGAATCCTAATGAGTGAATTGCCATAGTATCCATCAGTGCTGGATGCCGAAGTGGCCCCTTTGGTAATACCCTGGATCAACGCCTCTTTCAAGCCAGCAGACACTTCATAGGTAGTGGGTTTCTCCTCACCCATATAATCATTGAGTGCCTGGGTGATTTGCTGGGTTGTGCATGCGCTGAACACCACAGCCATTACAAATATTAAGAAGCTATATTTTCTCATAACAATTGATTCGTTTTAAGCCTTATGGAAGAGGATCAAACTTAACGAATAAGGATAACTTTACGCCTCTCTTTAAAGCACCCATTAATGAAGAAAGTGACAGCAGAAATCATCACCATTGGGGATGAGATACTCTACGGACAGATACTTGATACCAATGCGAAATGGATGAGCACTGCACTCAATGACATTGGTGTGAGGACAATTCGCCGCACAACTATCGGAGACAATGAGCCCGATATTCTCACTGCCCTGGCAGAAGCTGAGGCCAGAGTGGATATCTTATTGATCACGGGAGGGCTTGGTCCGACTAAAGACGATCTCACTAAGCCATGTCTGGCCAAATACTTTGATTGTGAGATGGCGCTCGATGAGTCGGCCCTGGCAGATGTTATCAGCGTATTTGAGAGTAAAGGTCGGGAGCTAACGGAGATCAACCGCCAGCAGGCAGTCCTGCCACTGGCCTGCGAAAAAGTGACCAATGCCATTGGAAGTGCGCCTGGCATGTGGTTTGAGCGTGAGGGAGTGGTATTTGTCTCTATGCCGGGCGTGCCTTACGAGATGAAAATGATGATGTCTGATCACATCATCCCAAAGCTGAAGCAGACTTACGAGATGCCCGTGATATTCCACAAGATCATCAAGACCATAGGCATAGGCGAGTCATGGTTGGCTGAGATTATTGAAGATTGGGAAGATAACCTACCGGAAAATATAGGTCTGGCCTACCTACCAAGCCTGGGACAGGTGAAGCTCAGACTGACAGCAACGGGCGGTAGTCTGGTAGAACTTAAGCGCCAGGTAGAAGAGCAGATCGATATTGTCACACCTCTCATCAGCCAGTATATATTCGGGTATGATCAGGACACTATCGAGTCCACCATCGGACGTGATCTTGCCGCGGCAGGACTGACCATCGCTACTGCTGAGAGTTGCTCAGGCGGTTATCTTGCTCATATGATCACAAGTGTCCCGGGTAGCTCCGTCTATTTCATCGGGAGTGTCATCAGCTATCACAATGATATCAAGATCAACGAACTAGGGGTAGCGAAGCAGACCATCGAGGAGTTCGGTGCGGTGAGTGAAGAAACGGTAAGGGAAATGGCGATGAGTATTCGAAAGAAGTATGGGACCGATATTGGTCTGGCTACAAGTGGTGTCGCAGGACCTGGAGGAGGCACACTTGAGAAACCTGTAGGCACTGTATGGATCGCTTGTGCTGATGGAGCGAACTGCATCACGAGGAAACTTCAATTGGGTACTCAGCGCCCTTTGAATATTCAGCTTTCTGCACTTCATTGTCTCAATCTCCTGCGGCAACAACTGGTTGCGAAAGTCAATTCATAATTAAGAATAATCAATACCAAAATTTATATTATTCAAAATATAAATTAATACTAAACCGTATAATCAGATTATAATTCTGTTTATCTCAATTTAGATCAGAGATTCTTAAGGATAATTTGGAATGCAAATCTGATTTATTCACTAAATTTGGTGGAAATGCATGTGATTGCGCAAACGTTTGTATTATGGCTACTATAGAGATGGTGATGCCCAAGATGGGCGAAAGTATCATGGAGGGTACAATCCTCACATGGCTCAAAAAAGAAGGTGAAGAAATCGAGGAAGAAGAGTCAGTTTTAGAGGTCGCTACGGACAAAGTAGATACGGAGGTGCCCAGTACACATGCAGGCGTACTGAAGAAAATTCTTGCGCAGGAAGGTGAAGTGGTCAAGGTTGGCCATCCGATTGCGATTCTTGAGATTTCAGGATCTAATGGTGCTGCTGCAACCTCAGATCAGGTAGATACCCAAGAGGCGGCCGAGGCTGCCTCCGCACTTTTGGAAGAGGCCGTTCAAAACCACTCAGTCCAGGCAAGTAGTGCTCCCACTCCAGCAGTGACTTCAAATTCGGATAGGTTTTACTCTCCGTTGGTGAAGAACATCGCCAAGCAAGAAGGGATCGGACAGGCAGAGCTCGATGCGATTCCGGGTACGGGAAAAGACGGACGTGTCACCAAGAATGACATGCTCTCCTATCTCAAAACAAGAACACAGGGTGGCAGCTCTACAACTTCTACTCCGGCTGCAAAGCCTGCTCCAGCGCCAGTACCCTTGACTATCTCTGGTCAGGATGAGATCATCGAGATGGATCGCATGCGCAAGATGATCGCCGATCGTATGGTGTCATCCAAGCAAACTAGTCCGCACGTGACGAGCTTCGTGGAAGCTGACCTGACCAACGTGGTGAACTGGAGAAATAAGATGAAGAACATCTTCAAAGACCAGGAGGGACAAGCACTCACCTTCACTCCGATCTTCATTGAGGCGCTGGTCAAGGCGATCAAGGACTACCCGATGATCAATATTTCCGTAGATGGAGACAAGATCATTAAGAGAGGATCGGTCAATATTGGATTGGCGGTAGCTCTTCCTACCGGAAATCTGATCGTACCTGTCATTCATAATGCGGACAAATTGAGTCTGCTGGGTATTGTGGAAAAAGTCAATGACCTGGCAAAGAGAGCGCGTGAAAACAAGCTCAAGCCTGACGAACTGAGTGGTGGTACTTACACGATCTCCAACGTCGGATCATTCGGCAATGTGATGGGTACCCCAATTATCATGCAGCCTCAGGTGGCCATCATGGCTGTCGGCGCGATCCGCAAGAAACCTGCCGTGATAGAAACTCCTCAGGGCGACTTCATCGGTATCCGTCATCAGATGTTCTTAAGTCATTCGTATGATCACCGTGTGGTTGACGGAGCGCTTGGAGGCATGTTCGTCCGACGCGTTGCTGATTATCTGGAGCAGTTTGATGTGAATCGAGGCATTTGAGTTTCCTTTATAGAGAATTTTGAGATAAGCTTAGGGTTCGTAACTTTCATTCTGTGAATGCCGAGGTTAGTTACAAATTCAAGAAGAAGCATAAAAGTCGTGGAATTCGTTTCGCTTTTGGCGTTGCAGGACTCATATCCGGCTTCTTCATTTTTCTTGCATCATTTCCAGGTTCATCTGTTTTTTCTCTGCTGCTACTCCTAGCCTCTATTTCAATAGCAATTTCCATACTTTATCGGAGGATATTTATTATCGTTCAGCTAAACATTAACCCGAATGAAATTGAATACTATGGTGAAAACGGCCAGAGTTTTAATTTGCCGTTTGCAGAAATAAGAAGCTATTCCTTTGATGATTTAGTTTCAAGCAGGCAGCTATCTCTTTTATCCACAGGAGATAAGAAATACAAAATCACGCAAGACAAACCCATCAAGGGCTGCAAAGATCTCAAGGTATTTGAGGCTGATTTCAAAAAGTTGATTAAAGCTTATAACGATAATAATGATCATCAAATAGAAGTTGGTAGATCAGCCTATCAATCGACCTTCATGAGAATTTGGGCCGTTATTCTGATTTTAATGATTGGTTTTGGCCTATACTTTATTTTGTTCGAAGAGGTGCAAGATAAGGGAGCAGTATTTACTCTTATAGGCTATCTATTCATCGCTATTCCGATGCTAATCATCTTTTTTAAAAAGAACTTTCTGAGAAGAGGCTCTGCTGATAAGTAATAGCCCTGCTGTTATTTATCTAGAGCACCCCAAACATGAATTTCAAAGATCACTTCTCTGATAACTCTAACGACTACAAGTCTCATCGTCCAACCTATCCGCCAGAACTATTCAAGTTCCTTGCTGGCTTATGCCCCAAACATGATTGGGTCTGGGATGTAGCTACCGGCAATGGTCAGGCTGCTATTGCACTCGCCAACTATTTTGATCATGTGGTTGCTACAGATGGAAGTGCAGACCAGATAGCTCAAACAGAACCTCACGATAAGATCGATTACAAGGTCGAACCCGCAGAACTTTGCTCACTTCCGGATCATTCTATTGACTTAATCACAGTCGCTCAAGCCGTACACTGGCTTGACTTTGCGGCCTTCAATGCCCAGGTGAAAAGGGTAGCTAAACCAACTGGTCTGATTGGGATTTGGGGCTATGGACTGATTCGGTTTGACGATCCGAAGTTGGATGGGTTGATTAGACATTTTTATAATCATGTCGTTCATAAACACTGGCCACCTGAAAGGGCTCATGTTGTTGCCCAATATCGCACGATCCCATTTCCTTTTGAGGAACTGACTGATCTCCCAAAGTTTGAAATTAGGCTGGAGCATTCACCACAATCCTTGCTTAGCTACCTCAGCACATGGTCAGGAGTGAAAAACTACCGAATTGCGGAAGGGCTGGATCCTCTTGAGCAGCTCAGTGAAAAGTTGGATCAACTTCCCTCTAAAAGCTATGCTGCTCATCTACCTATCATGATGCGGGTAGGCAAGGTGCACTAGACCATCGAACTCAAAGCTCGTCGATACAAGCTGTAGTTTTTTGAGCTACGGCTGCTTGCGCAGAAGAGATTTCTGATGCGATCTGATCCTCAGCATCTACCATATCTACAACTGTGGCCAACGCTTGAGTGTACCAGTCACTCCACGCCTGTATGATCTCGGTCTCCGACGCTATTGTGGAGCCGGCAGCTATGGCGAGTTTACTCTGTTTAAGCTCCTCATCAAGTCTTGCAAGACCTGCCTGTTTTACAATAGCCAAGACTTCCAATGCCGTAGTTTCATCGGCATTGACCAAAGTAGCTGCCAGAGAAAGTGCCATGGTACTAACATTCTTAAGAGTAGCCTTCGAAACCTTGTCAATCCGATCATTGTCGGTATGATAATATTGATCCGTAAAATGCCAAAACAGCACGCTTGGAATATCCGCTCTCAGAAACGGAACATGATCACTTCCACCTTCATAGGGGTTGGCTTTGACTGGCCAATTTGCTCTATCACTTTGGTTCATTGCATAGCTAAATGCCAAGTCATTGAGGTAATGGGGCTGCATTTCGTCGAGTGCCATCACAGAACCTCCCCACTCGGTATGTTCATCGTTACCCCTCGTCCAGATAGCACTGGGATCCGGCATCTTTTCTATCAAGAAGCTGCCTCCGGTGATGGCAGTATTCTCCCCTACCATATCCAGGCTGATCCCCCATATAATCCCTGAAGCTCGGGCCTCATCCTCCTGGACATAGCGTCTGGTAGATACGATCTCATCACCCCACAAGAAGGTCAATGTACGGCTGGGGTCAAATTCCCCACTCTTCACTAATCCGGCCGTCACAGCAGCCATTTCGACCTGCGCACCTACACCCGTGGCGTTATCATTAGCGCCTGGCTCCTGCACATGGGCACTGAAGACCATACTTTCTTCCGGCTTCTTGCTACCGCGAATGTCAGCCACCACAGTCAACTCCTCAGATCCGTAAATCTTCGTTTCAATGGTCGCCATGACGTTGACATTTCCCTGATTGAGCTTTGCTTTCAGGGTTTCATTTGCGGCATAAGAAAGCGGTATGCACCAGGCCTTAACTTCTTCATTGTAGGGAATGCTTCTAAACTGGATGGAGGTCGTATTCTGCGCTGGTTGGAGATAGCCAGGGTTATTGTAAGTCAAGAGGCCTAAGGCCCCACCTTCCACTACAGCACCGTCATAGATTTTGCGAGGGTCAGCTTCCATATAGACTATTTTACCCTTCACATTTGAGTTTGACAGGTCATCCGTATTCTTCACCCAAACCACTTCGGCAGCTACACCATCTCCAGGAGTAGCGTGGGAGTACATAGCGATCATATTCCTGTTGCTGCTATAATCAAGCAGCGGCTCAGAATCCCCCTCGATACGCAAACTAGCATCGACGGGTTCCCATGTAGGTCGCTCTAACGGACGCTTCTCAAGTCGGTAGGTCAGTCTTTCATTTGCGGTAGCGACATCTTCAGGCACATAGCCGGCTGCCTCCAATTCTTCCACAATCTTGTAGATGCTTGAATCAAACCCCGCATTGCCAACGACTCTCCAAAACTGCTCAACATAGGCGGTAGTCTGGTAAGCCAGGTCACCTGTGATCTGAGATTGAATCTGGGATTTGAGCTTATCAGGATCGGGCTTTTGGTTTCCAGACTGAGAGCTACATCCAACATAGAGAAAGCACATGCCTACAATGGCAACTGCAAAGAATTTTTTCATCGAATTTTGATCTTAAAAGGGGTAAAAAATAGGAATCAGCAAGATAGCCAAAACCCAAAAAATCAGACTCAACAAGGCCCCTACCCTAAAGAAATCAGTAAACTTATACTGACCTGCACTGTAAACCATCGTGTTGGTCTGATACCCGATAGGGGTAAGTAAGCTGGCAGAAGCAGCGAAAGTCACGGCCATGAGGAACGGGATTGGGCTGAGGCCCAGCTGCGCGGCGATTGCTATCGCAATAGGTGCGATCAGAGCCGCAGTAGCATTATTAGACATTACCTCTGTCAGGACCATCGTCAGTAGGTAAAGTCCGGCAATAATCGCAACCGGCCCATACTGCCCCAACTGATTAATGGTGAAGTTTGCAGCGGCCAACGCTAGTCCGCTGTTGTTCATCGCTACACCCATGCTGAGCGCTCCTGCCAGCAGGAAGACAATTTTCCAATTAATTGACTCGTAGACCTCCTTCATAGTCAGGTGCTTTAGAATCACCAACAGTACGGTTCCCGCCAAAGTACCTATCATGATCGGTACCAGATTCAATGCGGCGAGCGTCACTACAGAGGCAATAATTCCTCCAACTATAGCGAAATTTCGCTTGTTAAAATCAACAAATGCATCTTCAGAAAGAATAATAAAAGGGCTATCCTGATTGCCCTCAATCTTTTTGAGCTCCTCCACAAAGTGGTTCTTCACTTCCGCCAATATCACATCACCGGCTTTCAACTTGACATCATGAAGATGCTCATGAATTACTTCCTCCCTATGTCTTATGGCCAGAGGAACCCCGCGATACCGCCTTCTAAAGTCCATCTCGTGGAGTGACTTACCTTCAAACTCCGAGTTGGAAGTAATGACCATTTCGACCAACGTCGAATTCTTGCTTTGAAAAGAATCATCACTGATGGAGATACCCGTACTCACATCGACACTCACCCGATCTTTAAGTTGTTTGATCTTATTGACATCACACCGCACCTTGAGCACATCGTCCTTCTTCAGCACCATATCACCCGCAGGCAGAGAAAACTGAGCTCCCCTCCTGCGAATCTCGATGATATCCATCTCCAGTTCTTTGACGAGAGATGTATTCATGATCTTCTGACCTATGCTATCTGCACCTGCCTTCAACACAATTTCCGCCAGGTAGGCGCGCATCTCAAACCGCTCTTTCAGGTTATCTGATTCCCGTTTTTCTGGTAAGAGCTTACGTCCAATCAACACAAAATAGAGGATGCCAACAGCCAGAAAGACAAGACCCAAAGGAGTCATCTGAAACATAGAGAACTCTCCTACTCCATTTTCAGCAGCGATACCACTTACCAGAATGTTGGTCGAGGTACCGATCAGAGAGCACGTGCCTCCAAAAATCGAAGCATAGGAAAGGGGAATGAGCATCTTCGAGGGTGCCTGTCCCGTGCTATGCGCCATCTGGATAATTACGGGAATCAGCACAGCCACTACCGGGGTATTGTTCACAAAGGCTGAAACCACTCCGATCAACAGGATAAGCAAGACCATTCCTAATATCGGGTTTCTTCTTATCAAGGGCGAGAGTTGCACGCCTACCGACTGCAGGGCACCTGTCTTGAGGATGGCTTCACTCAGGACAAACATGAATGCTACGGTGAGGGTGGCTGGATTGCTGAAACCTGCGACTCCCTCAGTGGGGCTCACCACGCCTGAAGCCACCAGCAGCACGACCATCAACAATGCGACCAGATCTATGCTCAGCCATTCGGTAATGAAAAGCACCACGGACAACAGCGCAATGGCCAGTACGATATAAGCGTCTATTCCCATAAAGCAAGCGAAAATAGGATAATTATCTATTACCCTATAGGTTTAGTAGGATAATATGCTAAAAAAAAGCTATCCGACGATTACCTTGTCCAGGGATGCTTCTTTGAGCATATCCACTGTCTTATTTCTCACATCGAAGAACACGCGTCTTATGCTACAGGTATTTTCGTCTTTACACTCATCACAGCGCTCATAATGCTTATAAGAAACGCATGGCAGGAGCGCTATCGGCCCATCCATCAGCCGCATTATATCTGCCATAGTTACTTCACTAGTCTCCTTGATCATATAGTAGCCCCCACCCTTCCCCTTTTTACTGCTAAGCAGTCCGGCATTCTTCAACTCTAATAAAATCGCTTCAAGAAATTTCTGAGGGATATTCTCCTCCTGCGCTATAACCCCTATTGTGATAGGTCCTTCGCCATGTTTCCGCGCAAGATGCACCATTGCGTTAATGGCGTACTTGGCTTTTTTGGACATCATAGTTTGCAGAGTTGACTCGTCTGGGAAATTAGTCCAATTCTTCCAAAAACTGGAAAATGGTATCGTAAATATAGGCTAGCTGCTCATTGTCGATGATATAAGGGGGTATAAGGTAAATGACATTGCCCAGAGGTCGCAGCAGGATGTCCCGCTCCAGGAAATAGGGATAGAGCTTGTGGCGAGCTTCATTGACATAGGAGGTCTCTCCAAAGCTGGCCAACTCAAAGGCCAGTATTGTCCCAAAAATTCGGAGGTTCTGGACATGAGGATGGCCTTGCAGCCTATCGGCAAACTGCTCATGTTGTGCGTTGATCCTTGTCAGGTGCTGCCGTGTCTCAGGAGCCATCAGCAGTTCAAAACTGGCATTGGCCGCCGCACAAGCAAGCGGATTAGCTGTGAATGAGTGGCCATGAAAGAAGGTCTTCATAATATCACCGCTGCGATATGCTTCGATGATCTTCGCCGTACAGGTTGTAACACCCATCGCCAGAGCTCCACCCGTCAGCCCCTTGCTAAGGCAGATGATATCAGGCTTATGCTGAAGGTGATCTGCCGCAAATAACTCTCCTGTACGCCCAAATCCGGTCATCACTTCATCAGCAATACAGATGACTCCATGTTGCTGGGCTTTGGCGATCATCCGATCCATCAGCGCGATGCTGTAGATCCGCATACCAGAAGCACCCTGTATGATGGGCTCAAAAATGAAGGCCGCTATATCATCTCCTTCGATGAGTTTGTTGAAATGGGCTTCTACTTCTGCCTCTACTTCCTTAGCAGGGAATTTCAGAAACTCAACATCAAATAGAAACGGTGCGAAAGGATCTGTAAATGGACCTCTATCTCCTACGGACATGGAACCGAAAGTATCTCCATGATAGGCACCTTCAATCGCAATGATCTTCTTTCTTTCCTGCCCCCGATTATACCAAAATTGAAATGCCATTTTCATGGCTACTTCACATGCAGTACTGCCATCATCTGAGTAGAAGACTTTGTCCTGATTGTCGGGGAGGATGCTGAGCAGGTTCTCGGCAAGCCTCACCGCCGGCTCGTGCGTAAATCCCGCAAAGATGACATGCTCCAGGGTAGCTGCCTGATCAGCCACTGCCTGCGCAATCCTGGGATGGCTGTGACCGTGAATATTGACCCACCACGACGAGATGGCGTCAATAATCTTTCGTCCATCCTCTAATTCAAGATATACACCGGCCGCCTTTTTCACTGGTAAGGGATCCAAGCTTCCCACCAGTGGCGTAAACGGGTGCCAAATACTCTCCCTATCTCTTTCAATCAATCCCATTTAGTTCTTCTTTTAGTTGACGTCCATAGTTCCGGACAACTCCCCTGTTCACTTCTTCAAGTTGAGGAACTCGCAGTAAGCATCTCAGTCCCGATTGGTGTAGGATGACTGACTCACTGTCGGGGTTTGAGATACCATTGAAGATGATTCCGGTGATCGGAATATTTCTAGTGTTCAATACTTCGATGCTCAGTAAGGTATGGTTGATACTGCCAAGATAGAGGTTTGAAACCAGGATCAGAGGTAATCTTAATTTTGCGATCAGGTCAATCATCAGGTCATCATCATTCAGAGGCACCATGAGTCCACCTGCACCTTCTACAATCAGCGGGTTCGTTGATTCCGGTAGGTGAAAATCGTCTAGCGAAATATGCACTCCGTCGATGCGCGCTGAAGCGTGGGGAGATGCAGGTGTCTTCAACAAGTGTCGCTCCGGATGGAACGTAGATCGTGAACTAGTCACCAATGACTGAACCGACTCAGTGTCCTTCGGCTCACCAGCCTGTACCGGCTTCCAATAGTCGCCTTCCAACCCCTCAACGAGCATGGCGCTAACCAAAGTCTTACCGCTATCCGTCCCAATGGCTGAGACGAAGTATCCCTTCTCAACCATAGCCATTAAATCAGTGATTTCAATTTGCTGACCAATTGAACAATCTCCTCATCGGTATTGTGGGCGTGAAGGCTAATCCTCAGACGTTCAGCACCTTGCTTGACCGTCGGGGCGAGGATTGGTCGCACATCAAACCCATCTTGCTGTAGTTGTATTGCAATCTCCTTAATCCGATCATTTCCCGGTATAATCACGGGTTGGATGGCGGTTACACTGCCTGGATATTCTGCGCCATTACCATCAAAATGACAACTGTCAATTTCCTTTCGGAAAAGATCGATTTTCTTGAGCAATTGATCGTTTAATTCGGGGTAGTCAAATAGGTATTCGAACGCCTGCTCTATGCTGATAATGCTATGCATCGGCATTGCGGTAGTGTATATAAATGGCCGGGCAAAGTTGACCAGATACTTAATCAAGGTTTCACTTCCACAGACACAGGCGCCATGCACACCCATCGCCTTACCAAAGGTGTAGACTCTCGCGAATACTTTATCGGCAAAGCCAATCTCATTGAGGTAGCCATTGCCGTGCTTGCCCATCACCCCCGTGCTGTGAGCCTCGTCCACAATCAGGTTAGCCCCATAGTAGCGACACACGTCATAAATCTGCTCGACCGGTGCAATATCCCCATCCATAGAGTACACCGACTCAATTACAACAAACACCTCCCCCTGTGTTGACACCTGCTTCAGCTTGATCTCGAGATCTTTGACATCATTGTGTCGAAAGGGGCGTGCTTCGGCCTTACTCATCCAGGCACCTTCCTTGAGACAAACATGGCTGAGGTGATCGTAGAGGATAGTGTCTCCCTGACCGGCTATAGAGGAAACTATTGCGAGATTGGCCGTATAGCCCGAATTAAATAACAAAGCAGCCTCAGCATTGAAGTGTGCAGCCAGGTCCTTCTCTACTTTTTGCGCAATGCTGGTATTGCCGGAGAGGAGCCTCGATCCACCGCTACCGTTCTTGTTGGTAACATTGAGTCGTTGATACCTAAACTGAATACGATTAAATAATTCCTCCGAGCGCGCAAGTCCCAGATAGTCATTAGACACAAAGTCAAAAGGCAGGTTTTTGTTTTTAAGGCTCCTCAAGTTCCCGGAAATCTCTCTTTCCAGAATCTTCCCCTCAAACTTTTTCATCACCTCATGCATAGAGCAAATCTACTAAGCGATGCGCTTATACCACTCCCTATTGCCAGCAGATTTTAGCCTCCTATCTTTGCCCCGTGCATCCGTTATTCAGACTTCTGACTCTCAGTCTACTGCTCCTTATTCACCTATCGGTAAATGCTCAACCCGAGCCCAAGGGAAAGAAGATGCTGCACCTAACGATAGACAATGACTCCTTCTTGTTCTCACAGACCGACTGGTACTACTCAAGCGGTATTTATGCCAGATATGGAACAGTAGTTGATCCGGCCGATGTATTCTTGCATTTGTTCCCAAAAAAGGAAAAGAAGGCTATTCGAACCTATGGGTTGACCCATCAGGTCTACACACCGGTATTGTTCAACAGTCCTTTCGTTAGTCTCTACGACAGACCTCACGCAGCTTTACTCCAGTTTGATTATGGTTTGTCCTATGCTAGCGCAAAAAATATCCTGAAGCTCCAGGGCTCATTGGGCTGGATGGGTTCCGCATTGGGCACAGGGCCAATGCTCACCTGGTTTCATGATGTGCTGAATTACAAAACCCCCAGGGGATGGGAATATGAAATGGGCAATGCCCCGGTGGTGCAGCTCAAAGCCAATTGGTACCGAACACTCGTTTCCGATAGGTTGATTGACTGGACGATTACGTCTCAGGGGGAAATAGGAACCGTCTTTGCTAATTCATCGATAGGGTCTGAGCTAAGGATTGGAAAATTATTAGGAATCGATAATTCATTACTGTTTGATCAATTCTCAGGTGTGGCAGACAGCAAAGGTGTGCTGGAGTTGTTTTTCATTGTCGGCGGAAATATCAACTATAGCTTCTACAACGCAACAATAGAAGGTCCAGTCCTGGGAGGAGAGTCTCCTCATACTGAAAGTCCAATGAATTGGATAAGAAACGGGCATTTTGGAGCAGGGCTTGGTGGAAATAGACTCGATGCAATGCTGATGCTTAACTATAGGTCACCTACTACCTCAGAAGCGGGTAGGCATAAGTATATTTCGATCAAATTGAACTACCGGCTTTGATGCGCTTGAGCCAATTTTGGGTACTTTTGTGCGTTGAATTACTCGGAAGAAAACAAAACAAGTATGAAAAAGGTATTATTCGTTTTTGCGATAGCATGCTTACCACTGCTAAGCGCTAGTGCCCAAGGAATAGGTATTGGACTAAAGGGCGGTCTCAACTTCGCCAACCAGGATATCGCCACCGTCCCGGAAGATATAAGTGCAAGGACTGGGTTCCACATTGGGGCTTATACCCATATTAATCTCATCGGTGGCTTTGGTATACAGCCAGAGGTGCTTTATTCGTCACAAGGATCAGAGTGGGTAGATGATGCAGGCGCAGGCTTTGATATCAAAAACAAGTTTGACTATTTGAACATACCGATATTACTCAGGTTTAATATCGCCATGTTCAATTTACATTTTGGACCCCAGTTTGGTATCCTTACCAATGCAGAATCTGATGTAAATGGCGTAACAACGGACATTAAGGATCAATTCGAATCAGGCGACTTTAGCATAGCAGCAGGTGTGGGCGTTGATCTTCCTTTTAAGCTCAATGCAACGGTACGCTACGTAGCTGGAGTGAGCGACATCAGTTCTGATCCCGACACCATCGGTGAAGTGAAAAATGCCACCTTGCAAATATCACTGGGATATCGACTTATCGGGAGCAAGTAGCAAGTAAGGAACTCTGTCACAAAAAAGGCTCATCCAATAACCGGATGAGCCTTTTTTATGACTTTACTGTATTAAGCGGCTATACGTGCATCCACTCTTTTTTAGCTGTTAATTCCTCTTCCGTTTCTGGATAGTCAGGGTCATCCACACAACAGTCCACAGGGCATACCGCCGCACACTGTGGCTCTTCATGGAAACCCGTACACTCGGTACACTTACCAGAAACTATATAGTAAAACTCATCAGAGTAAGGTTCCTGAGCCTCATTGGCATCCACCTCACTTCCATCCTCCAATTCCACTTTTTCTAGACTCGTCCCTCCTGCCCAGGTCCATTCTACACCACCTTCATAGATAGCTGTATTGGGACACTCCGGCTCACATGCACCGCAGTTGATGCATTCGTCTGTTATCATTATAGCCATAAGGATCTTCTTTCAATTCGTAATTGTGCGCAAAATAAATTCTAACCCAAAAACTAACCAATTAATTCATTGTTTAATTCCGCATATATTAAATAAGATCAACCCTATTGTTTCACCGTGAAACTACCTAATTCGCTAATTTTGCCGCATGACATTGGAAGAGAGAATAGCGGGCTTTGCAGCTTTAGGTAAGAGGATTGATTCATTAAGCGACGCTGAGAAGACCGAGCTTAGTCGCAGGGCTTCAAATGAGAATGCATGGTTTACCGAAGTAAATATTTCTTTAGCCCTTCAGGGCTTGGGAGAGTTCCTGGATGCTTCCAAAATTTCAGATTGGATAGACAAGTACCAACTTAAAAATCAAATGAAGTCAGTTGGGCTGGTCATGGCCGGCAATATTCCAATGGTAGGCTTTCATGACCTGTTCTGTGTATTGATGTCAGGAAACAAGGCGATGGCCAAATTGAGCACAAGTGATAGCGTCCTGATGAATCAGCTAATCGACCGGCTAACCGACATTAACCATGAGTTTAGGGATAGCATTATTATCGTTGATCGTCTCAACGATGCTGATGCTGTTATCGCCACGGGTAGTGACAATACTGCGCGGTATTTCCGCTACTATTTTGGTAAAAAGCCACATATCATCAGGCAGAACAGAACTTCCGTTGCTGTGCTGACTGGTGAGGAGACCGCAGATGACATTGCTAGCCTGGGAAGCGATATTTTTTCTTACTACGGCCTGGGATGTCGTAACGTATCTAAAATCTTTATTCCAAAGGGGTTTGATCTGCCTGCTTTTCTTGATGACTTATCAAGTACCACTTACCAGAATGTGACTGAGCATCACAAGTACAACAATAATTACGACTACAATAAGAGCATCTATCTGGTAAATGGAGACAAACACCTGGATACTGGCTATGTACTTCTGAAAGAGGAAAAGGAGCAGCTGGTCTCTCCGATCAGTGTGCTCTACTACACATACTACGAATCTCCTCAACAACTACTATTGACATTAGCTGGTCAACAAGATAAAATTCAATGTACAGTGGGTAACGTCGGCTGGCTGGAAGGGATCGTACCATTTGGGAAGACGCAACGCCCGCAGCTAGGCGATTACGCAGATGGCATTGACACGATGGAGTTTTTAAGTAATCTATCGTAAGCTAGTATGGCGATGCTTGCCGTGCATGAGATCATTGTACTGCCATCCGTATTATAGCCACCTTATTTAGAGGCAATTGAGACCTAAATGAATTATTTTAGCCAGCCGCTAAACTATTTGAAATAGTATGTCTGATTTGAGCATGCAATTTTGACCGAAAAAAGCATTTCCTACAGGCCTGGCATTCATAGTTTCAGCGGTAAAAATCATCACCGGTACCATTAACAATATCCGTTTTAAAAGTCTATTCTTAGATTAAGTTATATGAATACATACAAAGAATACCTCCAGGAGATAGATGAGCGCAAAAATCAAGGCCTTCATCCCAAGCCCATTGAAGATGCCGAACTACTCAGCGAAATCATCGCTCAGATCAAAGACTTGGGGAACCCTCATCGAGAAGACTCTCTTAAATTCTTTATCTACAACACCATCCCCGGAACCACCAGTGCTGCCGGCGTAAAGGCTAAATTCCTAAAGGAAATCATTCTCGGTGAATCCAATGTAGAAGAAATCACGCCGACTTTCGCTTTTGAGCTGTTATCACACATGAAAGGCGGCCCTTCGATAGAGGTACTTCTAGATTTAGCTTTAGGTGATGATGTAGCAATAACCAAGCAAGCCGCGGATGTATTAAAAACGCAGGTCTTCCTTTACGATGCTGATACTGCTCGACTAGCCGAGTCATTTAAAAGTGGTAATGCGATCGCTAAGGAAATATTAGAGAGCTATGCAAAAGCTGAGTTCTTCACGAAACTCCCGGATGTAGAAGAAGAAATTGAGGTGGTCACGTTCATCGCCGGTGTTGGAGATATCT
>CAYGOT010000094.1:0-18856 GCA_964351595.1 uncultured Roseivirgaceae bacterium
GCCATAGGTAGACCAACAAGTAGTTTTGAGAGATTCTATTTTTTTCAATAGCTTATTGGATACTCCGGCACCCCCAAGTAATAAATGCTGAGCATTGTCCAGATATTGTAGTTGCTCTTTTGTGCCAGACTCGAGCAATTCTGACAACTGCATTGGCACCATCGCGGTAAAGTCAAAGGGCACAGTGAGCTGCTCAAATGGCTGACGGGCCGCAGGCACAATGGTTAAGTTCATGCGAGCCATTAATGCTCTGACGATCATCATTGCCCCGCCGATGAAAGCTGGCGACATGCACAGCAGTGCCGTCATATTTTCCGATAGGCCCAAAGCGTCAATCGTACGCTGGGCTGAGAGCTCCATCTTCCAACGCTCTATTCTGATCGTCTTTGGTTGACCCGTGCTTCCCGAAGTATTGAACTCAAAAAACTCATCACCGCCTCGCCATTGCCTAATAAAACTAAGGGCATGCCTAAACTCAAGCTGATTTGTTTGCTTCTGCGACCCTTGGTTCAGCGACCCTGGCTCGTGATATTTTAAAATTAATTGTCTCAACGTGTCGGGTTGGAGTAAGGGTAGATGATGATTAAGTGGTATATTTATTGTCTTTCGGTTGATACCCCACTTTGGGGGAATTATCCTGCAGTTGTTGCATATCAATTAGGACACGGATAATTTAAGTGCAAAGAAAACTAAACTATTGACAGACTCGGAAATTTTATTGGTTCAGCGCTTGCGCAATCGAGATGAAGCGGCATTCGAAATAGTGTTCAATTCCCACTATAGAGCCCTTTGTGGATATGCGCGTAAGTATCTTGATGAAGTAGAGGCTGCTGAAGAGATCGTTCAGGAGGTCTTCGTTAAGTTTTGGGAGAAGTGTGAGTCTATTGCCCCTGATAGCTCCATCAAGTCCTATCTCTACCGCTCGGTACACAACACATGTCTGAATTACATCAAGCACATGAAGGTGCGCGATAACTACAAGGACTATGTGATGACCTACATGGAGACCTCCAGCCACATTGAGTTTTCCGAAGAGCCAAATTTGGAACAAAAGATATACGACGCGATAGATGAGCTACCACCCCAGTGCAGCCGGATATTCAAGTTGAGTCGGTTTGAAGGGCTGAAATATCAGGAAATCGCTGACCACCTAGGCCTATCTGTCAAGACGATAGAAGTTCAGATGGGCAAAGCGCTCAAAGTGCTTAGAGCGAAATTAAAGGTACATCTAAAGCCAAGTTGATGGCAATTCAAACCTACTGGCTACTACCAGCGTCTTATAGAAGATGTTGAATAGAATGCGAGCTCGTATGCATTTTCTTTTTCTGGTTCTGTTGTGGATGAGCTTGGCAGAGGCTTATGCTCAGGACATGCCCGACCTTGATCAGAAAATAAGTATCTCAGCCAATGACATTCCACTGGACAGTATGCTTGATCTTATCAGCACCAAAACCTCCTACTTTTTTGCCTACAACGCGAGTCTCATCCCCGAAGACCAGCGGTTTACCCTCTACGAAAAGGATAAGTCTGTAAAATATATACTCAACAACCTCTTCATAGGCACCTCACTGGAGTATAAGGTGATCGAGCAGCAAATAGTAATACTACGACAAAAGGCCCCACAAAGTGAAGATATAGCAGTGATGGATCGGCCTTCACAAATTAGGGTTTTTGGCGTGGTGAGAGATGAAGATACTAAGGAGCCGATAGAAGGAGTGAATGCCTTCCTGTCCAGGACTATGTTGGGTGATGCCACAGACCCAAACGGGTTTTATGCCATTCGCAACGTGCCCCTCGGCACTTACGAGATTATTTTCTCACACGTGGGATATGGCATCAAGAGTCAATTCGTAAGAATGACAGAAGAGGAGGATTTTGTGTTGAATATAAGCCTCAAGAAGCTAACGCACCAGCTGGACGAAATCGAGATTTTATCCAGATACGACAAGGAGTGGGAGCGGAACTACCGCCTATTTGAGAAGGAATTTATAGGATCATCACCCAGCTCGTCAAGATGCTACATACTCAATCCCGAGGTGATGGAATTTGAGCATGACCATGAAACTGGTGTGCTCAAGGCTAGCGCAAATGACGTGCTTCAAATTGAAAATCAAGCTTTGGGCTACAGGATCAGCTATGTGCTCGAGCTTTTTGAGTATGAGAATGGAAGAACCAGATTTGTGGGGAAACCGAGGTATGAAGCCTTGCAGCCCGATGATCCCGGTGAGCTACGCCGTTGGAGGAAGGCGAGACTCAAAAGCTACAGAGGCTCGATGGCCCACTTTTTAAGAAGTCTGTCTGAAAATACGGTTCAGAAAGAAGGCTTCAGGATTTATGGACTTAATTATTTGCCGTTAGGTAATGAACGCCAGGAGAAAACGGTGATCTATTCTCAAAAGATCATAAGTAAGGGGGATTTTTTCTTTGAGCGTAAACTCTCTTTCAGAGAATATTTGCAGGTTGTATATACCAAGGAAAATGAAAATCCAGCATATATAGAGGAAGCTGCCATGCTAGCGCAAAAAGAAAAAAGTGACGTGTCTCCAATCATGAATCAACAATTAATGAATGGAGCGCTTTCCAAGCCGCAGACGAGCTATATCAAACTCAATATTAATGAGGTGTCCATAG
The DNA here is from genome assembly GCA_964351595.1 of uncultured Roseivirgaceae bacterium. GTDB lineage: Bacteria > Bacteroidota > Bacteroidia > Cytophagales > Cyclobacteriaceae > UBA6059. Next base: position 2,632 of record CAYGOT010000094.1, read on the forward strand.
ATGCCAGGGGTTTCATCTATGACCAATTAGCCGTAACGACCTACGGGTATTGGTCATGGGAACGGATCGCAGAAGCGCTTCCTTTTGAATATGAACCTTAGCAATATTTTCTACATTTGCATTGCACCGAAAAACCTGATTATAAGCCGATTAAATATTTAAAAATATTAGTTAAGGGTAAAATCTGGATATCTTGTTTTCGGTGTAAATATCATTAAGAGTAAATATGAACGAATTATTAGCGAAGTATTTTTCTGGTAACGCCACCGCTGACGAGAAGATGGAAGTGGAAGACTGGCGCAACCAGTCAAACGAGAATGCTTCAGAGTTTTTGGAAGCCAGTGATATATGGCACCAACAATTGAAGGGAAAGGAATTTGATGTAGCGTCCGCTTTGTCAACCGTGAAGGGACAGTTACATAGAGAAGAAGCCAAGGTGGTTTCTATGGGTGAGAATACGGTAACGTCCGAATCCACGTCATTCGGATTTATGAAATATGCAGCGGGCATTGCCCTTGTGATAGGTTTAGGGTTGATCTACTGGTTGACGTCTGCTCCTGGTATAGCTCCATCTGCTACTTATGCTACGCTGGATGACGAGATACGTGATGTAGAATTGTCAGATGGTACTGTAGTCACGTTGAATGAGAACTCTAAGCTGGTCATACTGGAAGGATTCAATGGAGAGGCTAGATCAGTTGAATTGACTGGTACGGCTTTCTTTGATGTAGCACGAGATGAGAATAAGCCCTTTATTATTGATGCTGGTAACTCTGAAGTGAAAGTTCTAGGTACTTCATTTTTGGTGAAATCCGATGAGGCCGCTACGATGACAGAGGTTATCGTGCAGTCAGGTAGTGTTGCGTTGGCTGCTGAGTATGGAAGAGCCAACCCAAGTGTTGTCCTAAGCCCCGGGGAGATAGGTGTGGCAGATAGTCGGAAGGCTGGTGTGCTGAAAAGAAATAATAAGAATGCTAATTATCTGGCATGGAAGGATAAAGTGATCACTTTTGATCGCACCAATTTGTCTGAAGTGGCCCAGGTGCTGAGCGATGTGTACAAAGTGGAGATGACTTTCGACGGCAACATTGGAAACTGTAAGATGACGGCTCAGTTTCAGCAGCAGTCGATTGAGTCTGTTGTTGAGATCATTAGCCAAACCTTTGGTATTGAAGTAAACCAAAAGGGTAAAGAATATAAGTTTACTGGTAACGGGTGTTGATTTAAATTGTTGGTATTCAATGAATTATCCTCTATTTACATAGGGGATTTTTTGTTTTATACTGTTTAGAAAGAAAAGTCAATATGCGCAAAGCCGTTATCTTAAGTTCTTTGTTCTTATTAATCACTTCCCTCACATCGATGAGGGAAGATGATGACTTTATATCCAGATTATCTTCTTCTCTGGAGCTGTATCAGACTAAGTTTTTGAGGGAGAAAGTATATCTGCATGTCGACCGTAGCTATTTCCAACCCGGCGATGACGTGTGGTTTAAAGCCTACACAGTCAATAGCTTGAATAACAAACTCTCCGTATTGAGCAAGACGCTGTTTGTCACGATTGTATCACCGGAGGGTGACGTGATTCAGAGTGGTCAGTTTCTGATAAGAAACGGGAGAGCCTGGGGGGATTTTGAGTTAAACCCTTCACTCACATCAGGTCAATATGAGTTAATTGCCTACTCTAGTTGGATGAAGAACTTTTCCCCGGAGGATGTCTATCGACAAAAGATCAACATCAGATCGGATGTGGTACCCAATATTTTTGTTGAGGCATCTTTCTCAAAAGATTACTTTGTCGAGCAGGAAAGCGCGAGTTTGGTAGCCAATGTGGTAGGATTAGATGGAGTAGGCTTAGAAAACCTGAAGATGACCTATTCGGTGAGTGATGGATATGATTTGCTCAAAGAAGAGAAGGTGAAGGTAGAGGATAATGGAGAGTTGGTTTTGAATTTTGAACTGCCTGAGCGTCGAGGTTTTGTAAACTATGTCATGAGGGTTGAGGGAGAATACGATAATCAGCCTTTTCATTATCAATGGCTCATCCCTACAGAGGATCGCGATTTTGACCTCCAGTTTATGCCAGAGGGAGGCCATCTGCTAGAGGGTAAAACACAGGAGGTCGCTTTTAAGTGTATTGACAACTTCGGTAGGAACGTATCCTTTAAAGCACTTGTCAAAGATGATGTGGGTAATCTGGTGGATACCATATCAAGCACTTATCAGGGAATGGGAAGCTTTACGTTAGTCACTGAGCCTAACAGAAAATATTTTGCTCAACTTATCGAACCTACCTCTTCGGAAGAGTTTCCACTTAAGGCACCTATAAGCCAGGGTTTGGCCATTGGTATTGATAATGAGAGTACAGATACGCTGGCTGTGACGCTATTCTCAAATATGAAGCGCCCCTCTAAGGTTCACTTGACGGCTATACACCAAAGCAATCTGGTCTGGTCTACGTCTATTCTGTCCACGGGCGATACCACCCTACATATCCCGAGCAGCATATTCCCTGTAGGTGTAAATAGGCTGACAGCCTTTGATGAAAAGGGGATGCCGATGACAGAGCGACTGGTCTTTCTGCATGCTGATCGTAGGCTGGATGTATCTGTGGAGATGGATAAGCCAATATACACCCCCAGAGAACAGATACAGGGAAAGTTGAGCGTGTATGATGAACTGGGTGAGCCAGTGAAAGGCGTGTTTTCATTGGCTGTGACTGATGCCCACTTATCGAATATCAATAGCACTAATACTAAAAGCATTTTATCGACTATGCTATTGACGAGTGAGCTCAAAGGTGAAATTCCTACGCCCAACTACTACTTTATGCCTGGCAACCCCTATGCACTGGAAGCACTGGACTTAGTGATGATGACACACGGTTGGCGCAGATTTCTTTGGGACTACGTTTTGCTCAAAGACCTTGTACAGGAGCCCTCACCAGTAAATCAGGATATGAAATCGGGAACGGTTTATGATAAAAAGGGCAATATAGTTCCTGGGGCAGAGGTTCAAATCGTGCAGCTCGGTGAAATGCAAGCATACTTCACAGAGACGGATGAGCGAGGTAAGTTTTACTTACCCTTTCAGATTTCATCGAAGCAATCGATGGACTTTGTTTTTAATGCCGTCCTACCGGGAAAGTCCAAAGTACTGGAGGTCAGATTGGACACTGAGGACAATGATCCGTTTAAGAGTGCCATCATCAACGAATTGCTACCTACTCAAGGTGATTTGGCGAGTACAGAACGTGCCAAAGACAAGAAATCAGGTAAGCGACAAAAGGAAATGGATGTGTTTGCAGATTTTAACTTTGGTGGCAACTATACCTTGCTCAAAGAAGTGGAAGTTATGGGCAAAATCATGGAACAGGAAGATGTCATAGTTGACAAAGGGGAGAAGTATGAACTGCGAAACCAGATGAGCGTCATGTCGCATTACTTTGTCCAGAGTAGAGATGTTGATGATCTGAATTTCGTATCGAATGTATCCACAACCACCGGTTCCGGTGCTTCAGGAGGGTTCATAGATTTGGTTAAACAAGTCACTAACATCTATAAGTATAACCCTGAGACAGGTTTTGTTATACTGCGTACCAACGATCTTTTGAGGGACTCAGAAAAGCGACTAGGGGCTCTCGTGGTACTCAATGGCTCCTCTGTGGGACAAGACTTACGCGTACTCAACCATCTCAATCAGACGGAAATTGAAAAGATTGATGTGATCAAGACTAGTGCTATGGCGGTATACTATGGTAACAGAGCGGCTGCTGGCGCTATACTGGTTACCACAAAACAAGGCATCAAAGCTGGAAACAATGAGAACTACATCGATCAGTCAGTCGAGAGTAAGGTAGCTGTCGACAATAACTACTCAGTTGTCCGAGAGTTTTATGCGCCAAAATACAGCTCCGAAGAGGAACGTCTCTCAGCTATACCGGATGCCCGAAAGACACTCTACTGGAATCCTGAGCTGATCACGGACGATAATGGAGAGGCTAACTTCTCATTCTATGCTGATGATCGGCAGACCGTCCTTCAAGTGGAGGTTCAGGGAATGAGCGGCGAAGGACTGTTTGGTTTCCAAAACTCCAAAATAGCCGTTGACAAGGAGCTTTCAGCTAAGAAGGACTAGTCAGGTTGACACTCTATTGAACTTGCCGAAATCAGGTTTTCTTTTTTCTAAAAAGGCATTTCGCCCCTCTTTGGCTTCATCGGTCATATAAGCGAGACGTGTGGCCTCACCAGCAAAAACTTGCTGTCCAACCATACCATCATCAGTCAGATTGAACGCAAACTTCAGCATTCGTATAGATGTAGGTGACTTAGCGAGTATCTCCTGAGCCCATTCATAGGCCGTATCTTCCAACTCTTCATGAGGAACAACAGCATTGACCATGCCCATATCGTAGGCCTCCTGAGCGGAGTAGTTTCTACCTAAGAAGAAGATTTCCCTTGCCCGCTTCTGCCCGACCATTTTTGCTAGGTACGCCGAACCATATCCACCATCGAAGCTGGTGACATCTGCATCAGTCTGTTTGAAAATAGCGTGCTCTTGGCTTGCCAGGGTCAGGTCACATACTACATGCAGGCTGTGTCCTCCACCTACGGCCCATCCCGGCACTACCGCAATCACGGCCTTGGGCATGAAACGAATCAGTCGCTGCACCTCCAGGATATTGAGACGGGCAACACCCTTTTCATCCACATAGCCTTGCTCACCCCTTGCTTTCTGATCTCCACCGCTGCAAAAGGCATAGCCGCCATCCTTTGGTGATGGGCCTTCTCCAGATAGCAATACCACCCCTATATCGGGATCTTCACGCGCATCCAAAAAAGCCTCAAACAGCTCTCCAGTTGTTTTTGGACGAAATGCATTCCTGACTTCAGGCCGATTAAATGCTATCCTGGCTACCCCATTGCACTTTTTGTACGTAATGTCTTCATACTCTTTGGCGGTTTGCCACGCTATTGCTGAACTCATAGGTTTTTGATTTCTGATTTTACTTTGTCGAATACTTCTTGATTGATTTTGGTAGAGGTTTCTACTTCAAGCAGCTTAAGGCCTTTCCGGCCGATCATTTCAGCAAGGGCTTGTGCTAAGCTGCTACGATCTCGAACCTGTCGGTAGTCCATCCCAAAGTCCTTCGCAGTATTGCGAGCGTCTAATTCTTGTCTTGTGATAAAGTACTCATCCATTTCAGGTTGACTTCTTGGTCCGGGGATCATACCAAATATGCCGCCCCCATGATTGTTGAGTAGTATGATCATGAGGTCATCAGGAGGGTGGTTATGCCATAGGCCATTACGATCGTAGAAGAATGCCAGATCGCCAGTGATGAGTATCGTTTTTCGCCTACCGGCAATGGCGGAACCTACCGCCGTGCTTACCGAACCATCTATGCCGCTGGTGCCTCGGTTGACAAACAGTCGTTGACTCCCTTTTTTCAGGCCCAGGAAATTTACATATCGGATGGCCATGCTATTGGCAACATGAATGTCCGTATCATCTGGCAGTTTTTTCAAGACAGTGCTAATGGCTTCAAACTCGCTGAAGTCTTTTTGCTCGAAGCAACCAGATAAATAAGCGTCAGTCTTAAACTCCAGGGATATCCAGTTTTCCAGATAGCTCGAATCAAGACTTACATTTGAAAACTGTGATAGGAAGCTTTGAGGATTGCACTTCACTACCCTGGTAAGCGATTGAAATGTGTCGGGGTTAAAATCACCTTCATTGACATGCCAGTGTTGAAGCCCTTGGATTCCTCTGAGGAATAATTTTAAGTTCTTTGAAATAACAGACTTTCCAAAAGTGATAACTAAGTCAGGCGTTAGGCTCGTGCCAGTCTTACCAGATAAGAATAGGTCATGATGGGTAACGACACCCTTAACACTGGAGTAATTACTCTGAGCATCGCAAATGACGGGTAGTTTGCTTGCTAGAATGGCTAGCTGATCAGCGACTTGTTGATCATAGGTCTGCTGTCCGGGTATGATGGCTATCCTATTGAACTGCTCTAGCTCTTTAAGGTCAATTTGGCAAGGTTGCCTGGCAGGTCGCTGGTCTGACCATACTTTCAAATCTTCCGTGTAGTTTATTTTTCCTGTAGGATAGAGGGGCTCTCGCAAGGGCACATTGATATGCACCGGACCTTGGGTGATGCCCGTAGATAGTAGTGCTGCTTCATTGACTGATCTTAACAGATGCCATTGCGCCTCTTTAGAGGGATCTGTACTAGGAACCTGGTAGCTCTTGAGCACATGGTTGCCGTAGATGTTCTGCTGGCGAATCGTCTGTCCATCCCACTGATCGATCCATTCGGGTGGTCGATCTGCCGTGATAATGAGCATCGGGATTTGTTGGTAATAGGCTTCTGCTACGGCAGGAGCGTAATTATAAGCCGCACTACCAGAGGTACATACCAGCACAGTTGGCTTACCGGTCTGTAGGGACATGCCCAAGGCCATAAAAGCAGCAGAACGCTCATCGGGGACGACATACTTATTGAAAGATGGGTGCCTCGCAAAAGCGATGGTGAGCGGAGCTGACCTTGATCCGGGTGAGATGATCACATCCTTGATGCCAAGCAAATGCAATAACTGTGGAATATCGTAAATCGCCTGGCTTAACATGGGTTGATGGACGCTAGTCTTTGATCAAATCTAGCATGGTTTGAGATTTATACTCGGTCTCAAGCCACTCTTTTTCCGGTAGGGAAGCTTCAGTCACACCAGCGCCTACAAAAGCCCGCACCGACTTATCGTAGAGCCGCATGCACCGTAGGTTTACGAAAAGTTCGGTCACTCCCTTGATGTTCACTGGTCCCAGATAGCCACTGTACAGCTGACGATCATAGTGCTCATGGGTCTTGAGAAAGTTCATGGCAGGCTCCAGGGGCATACCACACACGGCCGAGGTGGGGTGAAGAAGTTCGGTCATTACACTGCCCAACTGAGGGAAATTAACAGCTTTCATATCCACTTCAAACGCCGTAAGTAGATGGATAAGATTGGCCGCTTTCATTGTTTTGGGTCCATCCTCATCAAACTCCCGCAAGCGGATTTTCTTAAAACAGTTGATGATATATCGACTGACCATCGCTTGCTCTTCTATTTCTTTCTGCGTCCAGGCCACCTCCCTCAAGTCCTGATCTGGGCTCAGTCGCTGTGTCCCTGCCAGCGCCATGGTGCTAAAATGATCTCCTTCCATTTTGACTAGGACTTCCGGTGAAGCGCCCAGCCACGTGCCCAGACCAGGAACAGAGATGAACGAGGCAAAGGCGGCAGGATAACTCTGGCAGATTTTATCGAATTGAGCCAATGGATCAAGCTCATTGTTGAGTTGTAAGTCCTTATATCGGGAGGGAACGACTTTTTTGAAATGCTCATTGCGAATCGCCCTTATACAATCCTCAACGAAATCCATAAAAACACCTCGGTCGTCGGCCGGATCAATTTCGCTTGGACTTGGCTCAAACACGAAACCCTTGTCGCGATCGGCCTGCTCAATAATTTCAGACAAAAAGGCATTAGCAGTTGTCGAACGAACTGGATCAAGGGTGATTTTCACGTCATGATCTGCGCCTAAGCTGGTTATCAACAAGTCAGCTTGCAGGAAGACCTCCTCGTCTCTCTCGGCATTATGGAATGGACTTACCAGGAAACCTGAGGGTGCCTCTTCGAGAGACACTTTGCCCTTGGCCAGTCTTCCTGAAGTATCAATGATAGTGTACGTCTGCTGATCATTTGGGGATCTCCAACAGGCAAAAGCAGCACCTACGTGACTTGCATAGGATAGGATGCGGTGGAGGTCTACCTCGGTTGTATTTGGGATTTCTGTATTCTTATGTCTGCTTGACATTATTTTCTATCAAGAATCGCCATGGTAATTCTACTTATACAAACGAGTTGTTCATCCTTATTTGTTATCCTGATTTCCCAAATATGTGTCTTTTTTCCAATATGAATTGGCTTTGCTTCACCAATTACTTCGTTTCCTTTCTTGACAGACTTGATGTGGTTAGCGTTGATTTCAAGACCTACACACAATTGGGTCTTTGGGTCTGTATGCATTGCTGCACCTATGCTACCCAGCGTTTCCGCTAGGGCGACAGAGGCACCTCCATGAAGAATGCCATAGGGCTGACATGTGCGATGATCCACCGGCATGGTTGCTTTCAAGGAATCTTTCGATACCTCAATAAATTCTATACCTAAATGCTCAACTAGGGTGTTCTTACTAATGGCGTTGGATGCATCGGTGGAAATGTGCTGATCTGACATAGTGGGGTGTATAAATTGATATAGTTTTGCGGCCGTTCACAAACCAATACAGAAAAAGGTTGAAATACAAAAGACTGTATATCGTACGGCACGGAGAGACTGAGTATAATCGCAAGAGGATGGTGCAGGGAAGCGGCATAGACGCACCTCTCAATGATACCGGCAGGTTACAGGCCAGGGCTTTCTATGAGGCTTACAAGGATTTTCCGTTTGAGAAAGCATTCGTTTCATCGCTTATCAGAACGCATCAGTCCATTGAGTTATTTACTTCAAATGGATTGCCCTTTCAAATAGAGCCAGGCCTCAATGAAATCAACTGGGGTAACAAAGAAGGGTCTACTTTTTCGCCGGAGGGCCATAGCGAGTATGAACGAATAACGAGTGCCTGGACAGAAGGCTCACTTGATGAGGCCATCACTGATGGAGAATCACCAAATCAGGTGATGAACCGACAGAGGTTAGCAATGCAAAATATCCTATCCGGAAACGAAAAGAATGTGCTGGTGTGCATGCACGGTCGCGCAATGAGAATATTGATTTGCTGGATGCTAGGCTACCCTTTGTCCAGGATGGACATGTTTGAGCATACGAACCTTGGCCTGTATCGACTCACTTATACTGGAAATAATTTTGCCTTGGACTGGGCCAATGAAACCCGTCACCTGGAACCGCTCAGTTCTGAGAGTTGATTATTCGCATATGCAAATTTGATTTATTCTTAAGGCTGCTGCTGTAGGGATAGTTTTTGTAATTGCTTACCATTTCGTAGTATGTTAGTGCCTTTTCAGATTCTCCCTGGCTTTCAAAAATCATTCCTAGTTGATAAGCCGTATTAGGTGCGAAGTACCATCCTGTCTTTGGGGACTCAGCGAGCACTTTTTCATAATAGGGTATTGCGGCCATGGGCTGCCCCATCAGATGCAACCAACGCGCTTTTCTGTAGACATACTCGACCTGGGAGCGTGACCCGGATAGTGAAGCACTGTCTATTTCATTGAGAATCTGACCTGCAAGTTGATAATAGCCACCATCAGTGGTCAGTCTTACTTTCATCAGTTCCAGGTCTTGCACCTTACCAAGCTGAAGGTTGAAAAGGGCATTTTCGTCCGCCTCAGATAGGCGCTCATCTATTTCCAAAAGCTTATTGGCATACTTAGCTGTGTTGACAGTATCTGCTTTCAGCTGATAACAGATCCAAATCTTATGTATCATTTCTGCGGTCACCTCAGTCGTCAGGTTGTCCTCATAGACTTCAAAGTAGCGTAGTGCCAAGTCATATTCCAGTTTGTTTAGATAAGCTTCTCCCAATTGACCATAAACCTGATCGATATGTGAATCTACCTGAAGATCAATAACGGATTGACTCTGATGAGTTTTGAGTGCATTGGCATTGAAAAGGAATTGAATTAGAGGACTGTTTGGATAATCTGTTCTCAGTTTCAACCACTCGTCAAAGGTATTTTGATCAAATAGATATTGCTGGAATAGCAATTTGATCATTAATGCTTGCAGCGTAAGAAATGTATCGTGAGCTATGAGTTCGTCAAGCTGTTGCATCCCAAGGACCTGATCACCCTTATAACCGAGTAGACTAAAGATCCATTGATACTGCTCAGGCACAGCACCGAGCATGATGTTGAGCATACCGGAAGTCTTAAGGGACCAGGGGTTTTGACTATTCTGAAGGTCTGAGCGGTATACCTTTCTAAACTGAATAAAGGACTTAAAATGCTCCCCCTGAAGAAAATAAATCAGACTGTGATGAAAGATCACTTCACTCAGAGCGAAGGAGCAAGAGGGGTTGGTTGAAGAGCATTCATCTAAGCGTTCAACCCATTCATCTCTCTTGTCCGCAGCTGGATCTTCCTTGCTGATTACAACTTGTAAAATGCTGGCCAGGCTATTGATGTATATCCCTGCTGGACGATCGGCAGCCGGGAGCGTGTCAATGTCTACTAACGGCCAGGATTCAAAATCATAGTTCAGCGCTTGATGGTAATAGGGGAGCAGCTTTGATGGAAATGGCGGATGCTGAGCAAGGCCACTCAGCGTGAGGCACAAAAAAAGGTATGCGATTAAGCATACCTTCAAATATCTAGTACCACACATAATTGTGGGATTACGAGACTTTCTTAGTCGTTCTTCTCTTAGTAGGCTTCTTTTCCTCAACTACTATCGCGTCTTCTACATCAGCAAGAATTCTACCACAGTGCTCACAGACGATAAGCTTCTTCTTTTCACGGATTTCAGCTTGCTTCTGTGGAGGCACAGTATTGAAACAGCCACCACATGCACCTCTTTTAACAGGCACTACAGCCAAACCATTTTTCGCATTATTTCTGATCTTGTTGTAAGACTTGAGCAACCTCTCCTCGATATTTTTTGCAGACTTGTCACGCTTCTTGAGGAGGCTTGCTTCATCGTCCTTGCTCTCAGCAGTGATGACCTCTAGCTCTTCCTTCTTTGTCTGAAGGTCTTTCTTTCTTTCAGCCAAAGTTTCTATCGTACCACCAATTTCTTCTTTCTTGGTTTCGATTTTGGCGTAATTCTCTTTGATTCTTTTTTCAAGAATCTGAATCTCCAACTGCTGAAGCTCAACCTCTTTGGTGATAGCATCATATTCGCGGTTGTTGCGAACGTTCATTTGCTGCTCCTCGTACTTTTGGATAAGCTTCTCAGCATCTTTGATTCCAGTCTTATTAGCCTGAATGCCATCTTCAAGCTCTTGAAGCTCGTTATTGTGCTTTTCAACCCGTGTCTCGTAACCAGCGATCTCATCTTCAAGATCCATCACTTCATCGGGAAGTGCGCCACGGATTTTCTTAATTTCGTCTAGTTCTATGTCGATATTTTGAAGGGTCGTAAGACCTTCTAACCTCTGCGCAATGGTGCTTTCCATGTGTAGTTAATAGTATTTTATAGGGTTTGTGTCCACCTCTGACAAATGGAGTGCAATATTAGCGATTTTTTCATTCAAATGTGAGTACAGAAGATCTTTTGTAAACTGCTCACTCTCATAGTGTCCCACATCCGCAATGATAATTTTTCCATCCGCATCGAAGAACTCATGATACTTAAAATCTGCCGTGATCAATACGTCGGCTTTACTGCTTATCGCCTTTCTGAGCAGGAAGCTTCCAGATCCTCCGCAGACTGCTATTTTCTTCACCTCATTAGCATGAAATGCGGTATGACGGATGCAAGTGACCTTAAGTTTATCTTTGACCATATCCAGGAATTCCAATGTTTTCATTGGGGTGGTTAGCTCTCCGATCCTTCCAGCGCCAACATCTTGGTGGGTATTCTCCAGGGCAGTGACGTAGTAAGCCACCTCTTCATATGGATGAGCTGATTTCAGCGCAGCGACTACACTACCGTGAATGTGTGACGAGAAGACGACTTCTATGCGGGATTCAGACACTGCCTCATCCTGATTAGATTGGCCAATGTGCGGGTCGGCTAGTTCATTAGGACGGAAGGTGCCTGTTCCCTCTACTTTAAAGCTACAGTGATCGTAATTGCCGATGCTACCTGCTCCTGCGACATATAGTGCATCCAGTACCTCTTGTGTATTCCCGGTAGGGACAAAAGCGACTAATTTTGATAGCATACCTGCCTTTGGCGCGAGTACTCTTTGGTTCGTCAACCCAAGCAGATCGGCGATCTTTGCATTGACTCCTGTCGAGACATTATCCAGATTGGTATGGATGGCATAGATGGCCACATCCGCTTTGATGGCTTTGATAACGGTACGCTCGACATACCCCTCGCCATTGAGCTTTTTGAGACCTCTGAATACGATGGGGTGATGGGCAATGATCAGGTTAGCGCCTTTGTCTATGGCCTCCTGTACCACTTCTTCCGTACAGTCCAGGGTTAACAGCGCGCTTGTCAATTGCCAGGAGCGCTTTCCGGTTATCAGCCCGGCATTGTCATAGCTCTCTTGGTATTGTAGTGGTGCCCATTGCTCAAGGACGCTTAGTACATCTCCAATCTTCATATCACATCTTTGGATTAGTCGTGGTTAAAATTACTGCTAACGAATCATTATCCTATAAAATCATCGAGCCGTATGTGTATTGGTAGAGTATTATGCAGCTTTGCAGAGCAAAATGAGAAGAGTACAAAGCATTATCCTACGTCCATTAGCGGCCCTCTACGGCTTGGTAACCTCATTACGCAATCTGGCATTTGACAAAGGATGGCTCAAGTCATTTGAATTTACCCTTCCGATAGTCGTGGTTGGCAATTTGAAAGTTGGTGGTACAGGCAAGACACCCATGGTTGAGTACATCACAAATGCGCTCAAAAAGCGAGGGTATCAGGTTGGCATAATCAGCCGAGGGTACAAGCGCAAGACCAAGGGCTTTTGGTTGGCCGATGACGCTTCTAATGCTAAGACTATTGGCGATGAGCCTTATCAGTACTATCGCAAATGGGGTAATGAGGTGGCGGTAGCCGTTGGCGAGGACCGTGCCTTTGCAATCCCACATTTACTCTATGACAAGCCAGAGACCAATTTTATAGTGCTCGATGATGCGTATCAGCACAGGAGGGTTCGTCCATCAATGTCAATACTACTCACGGAGTATTCACGTGCTTTTTACGATGACTATATTCTTCCTGCCGGTCTTCTTCGTGAATCCAGACAATATGCCAGCAGGGCACAAGCCATCATCGTAACCAAATGTCCGAGCCAGGTGGATACTATTAGGCAGCAGGAAATGATAGCCGCCATTCAGCAATACGCTCCTCATAGCCCCGTTTACTTCACTACCGTAAAATATGCAGCGCTGGCCGGGATTTTTGACAAATCAAAACCTGAGACGACTGCTAAAAAGTTTATTGTGGTAACTGGAATAGCGAACGCTGAGCCCATGATCAAACATCTTAATAACCTGGGAGGAATATCAACTCATTTGGACTTCCCGGATCACCACGATTACAAGCAAAAGGATGTAAAAAAAATGGTCAACCTGCTCAAATCTAATGAAGATGCGATACTGGTTACTACAGAAAAGGATGCCGTTAAATTGAGGGCATTTGAGACCGAACTCGGTAGTTGCCCGTGCTATTACTTACCTATCGAAATAAGTTTCTTAGATAGAGAAGCGGAGTTCTTAGATCAACTTCAGAAATCGGCAGTCCTCTCTGATTGAATTGTTATTTTTGCGCGTGCTAAAATCCCCTCATATATTTTTTCTCTTTTTGTGCCTGGCCATGGCGCAGCTAGCGATCGCTCAGGATAGAGGTGGACAACCTAGGGAGGATGATGAAGAGCAGGAGGATCAAGGGGAAAGAAAAAGCAGGCGCGGATCAGGTATACTTGATGATAGTACCACGCTCGTTTATGGCCCAACTACTACTGAGTATACCTATCTCGCCAATATCCAGTACAATCAGCGGAAGTTTCTTACCATAGACACCATCCTGACTGATGTTGAGCGCTTCTCAGTAAGAGATCGATCAGGCAATGTATATCAGGACCTAGGCAACAACGGTACTGCTATGTGGTCTACTTTTTACCAAATGCCCCAAAGCATTGGTCTGCAAAGTGGTTATAACGCCTATGATCCTTTTGTGAAGGATCCCGAGGACTTCCGATACTATGACACCAAGTCCCCATTTATTGACCTCTATGCCGGCCTTGGTGGTATGGGCAGGTCAGTGGTTGATTTTGATTTTGCCCGCAATGTCAGACCTCACTGGAATGTCGGCTTTGGAATACAGCAAATCACCAGCGACAAGCAGATCGGTGTATTGGCCAATGAAGGCGATCGCAATGCACTGAGCAATACCATGGATTTCTTCAGCTACTACCATTCCAAGGACAATAAATACACGTTTATTGCCAATGTTATGAGGTTTGATCACAAAGTGATCGAAACCGGAGGTGTGGAGGTAGGAGAGGATACGACCAGAAATGCACTATTCCAATACGAAGACGCTATAATCAAACTCTACAATGCCAAGGATGCAGATCTAAGAATGCAGCTTCACCAGTATCAGGAGTATAAGTACTCGAAGTTTATGGAGTTCTACTGGGAGACATTCTACAAACGTCAAACCACTGAGTATACAGACTTCCCACTCAGTGAGACGCCAGACTACTACGAGAATTTCCTAATCTCGGAAGACACCACTCAGGAGAAGTCGGAGTATAGAGAAATAAAGAACGAGATCGGTATTAAAGGCACCATCTCAAAATTCTTTTATAACCTCTATATCAAGCGGCGTGATATATCGATGAGCTACCGTTTTTACCGTCCCGGAGGTGGTAATCTGGCTGAGAACTATGGTGGAGCTCGTTTGCGATTTGATCTCAACGAGCGGAATAATCTCGATGGACATTTCGAGTATCTGCAAGGCGGTAATTACAAGTTCAGTGGAGTGCTAAACAATCCATTATTTGAAGTGGATTATCAGAGTGCCCTGTATGTTCCCACCTTATTGCAATCCGATTATTTCGGCAACCACTACGAATGGCACAATTCGTTTCAATCCACATTTGCTAATCAGATCAATGGGCGCTTGAAGCTGGATTTCCCTTTTGGAGCCATTCAACCCAAAATCTCCCTATCGACCATTGATAACTATGTCTACTTCGATACTGATAAAAGGCCAACCCAGACCAGCGATGGGTTGCTGCTCTCGTCATATGGGGCAGATCTGCATCTTCATCTAAACAATACCTTTCACCTGGTGGCGGACGTGAGATACACGGTGGTGGGTGGAGAAGCTAAGTCTGTCTATAGGGTACCGGATCTATTTATGAACGGCAAGTTGTATTACGAAGGTAAATGGTTCAACAACTTTATGCCGGTGCAGGTAGGTATTAACTTCTATCAGCGCAATGGTTATTTCGCCAATGATTACGACCCGATCACACAACAGTTCTTTCTACAAGACGAATACCTGATGGAGAGCTATCTGGCTGCTGATTTATTTTTCAACCTGAGGGTAGACAAAGTGAGAATATTCGTGAAGATGACACATGTCAATCAGGCGGATGGTAATGATGGATATCAAATCACCCCATTTTATCCGGGTCAACAACGCGTCTTTGACCTTGGTATCAGATGGCTATTCTTTGACTAAATATGGATCAAAAAACAACATTGGGCCTTAAGCTTCCGACAGACCCGAGATGGGCCAATATCGCTGAGAAGAGTATTGAAGATATATTGGTGGATCACGCTTATTGTGAACAAAAAGCCGCTTCGAGCTGTATTTCACTGATTGTATCCTATTCTGATAAGCAGAGCATAATAGATGTGCTCACGCCAGTAGTAGCAGAGGAGTGGAGTCATTTTGAAAGGGTGATAGAAGAACTCAGAAGTAGAGGTTATGCACTCGGAAAGCAGCGCAAGGACGAGTATGTGGCTGCACTGAATGGACAAATGAAAAAGGGTGGCAGCAGGGAGCAGCAGCTTGTAGAAAAACTGCTCGTCAACGCCTTAATCGAAGCGCGAAGCTGCGAGCGATTCAAGCTGCTATCGCAAAATATAGCTGACGAGGGTTTACGAAAATTTTACTATGAATTGATGATCTCTGAGGCCGGCCACTATCACAATTTTATTTCGCTTGCTGAGGAGTACATGCCAAAGGAATACGTATCCAGGAGATGGTCTGAACTGCTGGATACTGAAGCGAAAATTATGGCTGAATTAGAGCCGAGAGCAGATAGAATGCACTAAGGTGAACTCTTTCTATGAATATATGTTTGTATGTTCATGTTTGTAGACAATTTCAGTAGATATGAATTTTAGTGAGATTATAAATAGCCCGACTCCTGTCCTTGTTGACTTTTATGCCGATTGGTGCGGGCCTTGCAAAATGATGGCCCCAATCTTGAAAGAGGTGGCGGACGACATGAATGGGAAGATGAAGGTGCTTAAGGTGGACGTGGATCGGAATAAGAAAGCAGCGGCGAAGTACGG
>CAYGOT010000095.1:0-18511 GCA_964351595.1 uncultured Roseivirgaceae bacterium
ATTTACTGCTGATAGGGATTGACCTCAAAAAAGACCCTCGGGTGATCCTTCAGGCGTACAACGATCCCGAGGGAGTGACCGCCGAGTTTAACCTCAACCTGCTTACCAGAATAAACCGGGAACTCTCGGCCAACTTCGACCTTGAAGCATTCAAGCATTATGCCTCGTACAATCCACAAAATGGAGAGTGTAGAAGCTACCTCCTTAGCAAAAAAGATCAGCAGGTCTATTTTGAGGAAATGGACGCTACTATATACTTCAAGGCCTGGGAAGAAATTCATATGGAGATTTCCAAAAAATACAGCCTGAGCGAAATTGAGGAGCTGGCAGAGCGATCTGGTTTCAAGGTAGTCAAGCACCTCACTGATGACCGCAATTATTTTGTGGATTCATTTTGGGAGGTTCGGTAGTAGCTATTGTTTAGGTAACAGATTCCTTCTATTTTTGCCATCCTTTTAAGCGCACGTGGCGGAATCGGTAGACGCGCCAGCTTGAGGGGCTGGTGACCGCAAGGTCGTGGAGGTTCGACTCCTCTCGTGCGCACAAAGCCTTTTGGAGTGATCCGAAAGGCTTTTTTATTATCTATTGTAAGGAAATTCATTGATCCAATTAAAGCCTCTCTTGTTGAGGTTTAACTCATCAACGTCCACTGTCTGAAGCTCGATAAATACTTGATCATTCATAATTGGGCCTCTTATGAAAAGAGTGCTATCCCCAAGTGATACATAGCTGAGTGCCGTGCTGTCTATTCCCAACCTCTCACTCTTTAGATGTATATTATTAGTTAATGTATCTAAACTAAAATCCAGCCAGTGCTTTTTGCCATCGCACATGATGATCGTTGATCGTCCCTGCCGTTCAATGGCCAGATACCTCCATCGTGTAGAATCCCCAATGAGGGGTGGAATGGTGTCGCCATTTCTTACAAACAACTGCGCATTATAGAGACCCTGGAAAGGAATCTTTGGTCTTAGGTCACCGTAGCTTCTTTGACTTTCGTATCCGACGGATGCGGTTGAGTATATCATGAAAATGATAAACAATACTTTTAAAATTACAAAAGGGGTATTATCTAGTTTTAACAATGGTTTTGGTCGCTGATCAAAATTTAATGTTACGCCACGCCCGAGGACAAAAAGTTGAGCCAAATCTTTTAGATGCGGTAGAGCTAGATATGACAGAAAGATTAATAAATGGGTGGAGAACAGTTTGACAGGTACGTCATAAGTGAAATTGAGCATCACAACATTGGACATTGCCCCTATACCCAATAATGCACCGAGGAGTGCTGTCCTCCTATGGAAGAGCAACAAACCAGGTATGGCCTCAGCCAGACCCGCGAACATATTGTAGCTCTCAGAGTAGCCCATGAATCTCCAGAGGACACCCATTGGAGACATCTCACCGTAAGGAGTAACCAGGCTGTCTAGAGTGGTATTTGGAAACTGAGATTTGAAGATTTTGAAAAAACCATAAATCATAAGCTTATAGCCCAGATAGTATCTTAAGAGGGTGTTATGACAATACTTTATGACATTGTAAAATTTGTTAGTCTTATCTATGCCAGTCCAAATCAACGCTGCTATCGAAGAAAATATGCAATACCACGCTAATTGTAAATAGTTGATGGTTCTATCTCCACTACCACTGAACTGATCTGCGTAATCTTCGGCTACCCATCCAAGTGATTTTGATAGGGAGATGATCAGATGCTGCAATGCATCATCGGCTATATAGGTAAGCTCATCTATATACGGGATGATCTCAAAAGGAAAAAATAAGGTGTATAGGACTGTATATGCAACGAAGAATCGGAAGAGCAAGAGGCCTAACGTGTGCTGCTTTGATGATATGTGATCGTGCATAGCGTAAACTTTAAAGCAAAAGTTACGCTGTTTTATAAAAAGAAGAAAAAGGCAATTATTTCGTGCAGCCTTATAAGTTTAGAAAGCGATATCTGATTCCCCAACTACCTCGAAGAACTGGATCGTCTTGAAATGGAATGAGTCCAGCCAACTCCAAATGAAAGCCAAAGCCCTTCTTCTGAAAGGGATAGACATTTATGCCTACCGGAATCATTATACCATCCAGAACGGCCAATCTGCCTCCTAAGCCCGTATATAGGTCTATCTCTTCTGTAGATTTAACGATGTAGTTGGCCGTGATCTCTACTCCCAAATCATAAAAGTAATTGTCTACACTGACTCGGGCTTCTGGAAGCCACTTTTCTCCTATCTGGTAATTGAATCCGATGAAGGGCAGATTGGATTGATGGAAACTAACGCCAAACTGGGCAAGTGCGTTTGACGCAACTAAACAGAATATACCTACCAAGAAAGTTTTATAGATTCTCATAACTAACGGTCAGTTAAATGTGATAAACTGAAGTACAAAATTAGTTGAGATGTAGAATCTTATGCAAGCATTAATGGTGAGACATCAGGATTATTTTTTATCGTTAATCTGGTTCTTATAGGGGTGTCATAGAGGATAAGGACAGGAGCGATTATACCTGTCTCAGCTCCTGATCAGTGGTCTCGGTTTTTTCCATGGGGCAGCCCCACTTCTCTGCGAAGGTTTGCTTCCATTTCATTTTATCCTCGTGGGGGATATGGGACCATTTGTTCGCCCAGTAGGCTTTCCATTTTTGTGGCTCAGGATGTGACTTGGGCCCTCTGCCAAAACCAAAGATCAACTTAGAGAGGAGCAGCAGTCCTGCTGACTGCCAGTAGGAGATAGCGGGAAGGTCAAATATTTCCGGTAGGAGCCAGTTCCAAAGTAGCATGACCACAGTGCTGAGCGCTGCAAAAATCAATACAAAAAGGGCGATCATTTTTATAAACCACTTCATGGGCTAGTCATTTTTCATTTCGTCGTACAAATCCTGGAGCGCCACACGCAGGGCAAGCACCGCGTAGCGCTTGCGAGAGAGCAGCGTGTTGAGAGAGTCGTTAGTGATCTCTTGTATCTCCTTAAAGCTTTTCTGCTCAAATTCATGTAATATGAATACTTGCCGCTGCTTTGCCGGCAGATCATTGAGCGCTTCGTCTATGCGCGCCCATACCATCTCGCGGATCAGCTCCTTTTCCGGTAGGTTCTGAATATCCGGCAGGATATCTTCCAGCATCAGCGGCTGATCATCTTCCCCCATCGTAGGTGCCATGTCGGTGAAGGCCTGCGGCTTTTTCTTCCTGAATGAGTCGATGATTTTGTTGCGCGCGACCCGGAAGAGCCAGGATGAAGCACGGTCGATGGAGCGTATCTCGTCATAGCCGATCACGAATTGGTAGAGGACATCTTGCAGGATATCTTCGGCTTCTTCCGATCTCGATACGGACTGTCTGATGAAATTCAGAAGCCTGCCGCGCTCTTTGCGTACCGTCTGGTCTATTTGGTTGGCTTTGGCCTGGGTCATATTTAGGGCTACAGCTTGCACGCTAATTTCTTCTTTTTTTAAGAGTAAACACCAGAGCTCATTTCTTTACTTCGGTGATGTCCTTCACAGTTGCCGGTGATGAACGCTTCCATTTCGTTTCTGATCTGCTCATTGCGCAGATTGAGTCGATAGTCAAAAGCGTCACTCACGTTTTGAAAAGCTAAACCAGCAGTGTGACAGTATGCTCCCATGTCCTTGAGCGTTTGCTGCAGCTGGAGCGAAAGCTTACTTGCATGCTCGCCAACAAATGCGCTGTTCACGCATTTTTCTGAGAACTGCTGGTGATACAGATCCAGCAAGTAGTGCAGCACATGCCCGTAAACCGGACGCTGAGCCGCACCTACCAGTATGATCAACTGACTTGAGTCGATAAAATGTCCCAGGCCAGTACTTTCAAAATCTGGATATTGAAAGTCCATTAAGTCGATCAAGTCTGTGTTAACACCCTTGCGCTCATTGAAGCGCTCCTCCAGTTCTAAAGCTACCTTGTAGCTTTCCCTGACTGGTGAGAGTTCGGTGAGTATAATTCCGACATCCATTGTAGTGCTTCGTTTTGGCTAGTGAGTCAATTCGGCGACTTACGCATGTAGACGTATACGAGAGCACAATATTTTAAGGATGACAAAAAAATGTGAAATGTGAGAAACAGGGCCTGAAAAGGGAAAAGCCATGGCTCAATTGTATGCTGAATCGTATTCGGCACAGGAGTATCTGCAGTACGATTCACTACAGTCATTTGACGATTGATGTCAACCGAGTTGATCAAAGCCTGATATTCAGCTAACGTTGAATCGTCAAAAACTCAACATTATGCTATACAACTACCTCAAGATTGCCTTTCGCAACCTTCTCAAGCAACGATTCTTTTCACTTATCAACATCATTGGACTTGCCCTAAGCATGTCGCTCTCGATGATCCTCCTGCTCATCATCAATGACCATATGAGCTACGATCAGCATCACCACCAAAAGAAAGACATCTATAGGGTCATAAGTTTTGACTTGACTGACAATGGCCCATTCAATGGATATGCGAGTAGCCCCAATCAACTTGGGCAGTACATGTCGGATAATTATCCCGCTATAAAAGAATTGGTCAAAGTGTACAGTAGTAGGGATATAGAGGCCAAAGCGAATAATAAGATACTAGAAGTTGAATTATACTTTGGGTCGGCCAACTATTTTGATGTTTTCGATTTTCCTATCGTAGAAGGGAGTAACAATCCCATCACAGCTCCTAATACAGCAGTAATTACTACCGCACAGGCAGAGCGATACTTTGGTGCTGAGAGCCCAATAGGACATACTATAGAGATCACGGATGTGGGTAGCTTTCAGATCACAGCCGTAGTAGATCTTACTGCCAAGTCTCACTTCAACTTTGACGTATTGGCCTCTTACAGCTCTCTACCCATCCTTGCCAATACCAACGAGAATCTAAGTCGATATGACGATTGGGAGAATGTTTGGATGGGCTACAACTACTTCCTTTTGGAATCAACGGCAAACAAGCAGGAGCTTACCACTGCAATGGTCAAAGCGGCAGGTGAAAATATGGATCTTGACGATGATCACGACGGGTACAACTTTGAACTGCAGCATATCAACAGCATTTCTCCCGGCCCCCTCTTGGGCAATATGATGACCTTTTCATTTCCATGGATTTTTATTGCCTTTTTCGGATTGTTGGCATTGATCGTATTGATCACCGCCATAATCAACTATACCAACTTAAGCATTGCCAGATCATTGTCCAGAGCCCGGGAAGTGGGCGTACGTAAGGCTACAGGTGCTCATCGCTGGCAGATTTTCCACCAGTTCATTGTTGAGTCTCTGGTCACTTCCCTGGCGTCACTGGTTTTGGCGATCGTCATGGTTCATCTGTTGCTACCGCAAATAAATGGGCTATTCCTGATAGGAGCAGCAGGTATATCCATAGAGGCATTACCGAGTATTTATTTGTGGTTTGGCTTGTTTGCGCTTGCTACTGGGTTTTTCGCAGGTCTGGCGCCAGCATTTTTCCTATCCAGGTTTCGCGCGATTGAAGCGTTGCATGGTGGCAGTGTTACCAAATCCACACGCTCATTGCCACGCAAACTGCTGATGGTAGTGCAGTTTTTCTTCTCGATGGTCTTTATCATCTCCATTTTGATCATTTATCAGCAAACTACCTTCATGGTCACTGCCGATTATGGATTTGATAGGGAAAATGTGTTAAACGTCGATGTACAAGGGCATGACCCAGAGCTTCTCTTATCAGAATTGAGTAAGTACCACTCAGTATTGTCAGCTTCACTGAGCTCACATAGCCCCGCTTCAGGACGAAATCATGGCACCAGATTTAAGCATCAACTCGCTGACGAGTTAGAAATTAGCAGCAATATTTTCTGGGTGAATCACACCTATTTAGATAACATGAAATTGGAACTCATTGCGGGTGAAAATTTTCCGGACGGCTCGTCTCAACAGCATGAAAAGTTTATTCTAATTAATGAATCAGGAGTAAATGAATTTGGTTGGGAGACTCCCTCATCCGCTTTAGGTGAAGTGGTTTATGATGGTGACTCTACTGCCCTCACCGTGCTAGGGGTTGTGAAGGATTACCATCATCAACCCATGCTCAATGAGATTCAATCGCTTGTTTTGCGCTACAATCCGGAGCGTTTGAATTACGTGAATCTGCGCCTGGCGGGCGGTTCGATAACTGAGAGTATATCGGAGATAGAGACGATTTGGCAATCCATAGATTCAGAGCGTCCATTCAAATATAGATTTCTAACCGACGAGATGGGTGATATTTTCAGTGGTTTCACTGATCTGATCAGCATACTCACCTACATCACCGTGGTAGCTATTGTCATTGCTATCATCGGCCTATTAGGAATGGCTACATTCACCGCAAAGACACGACTAAAAGAAATAAGTATTCGCAAAGTATTGGGTGCCGAGGTTGTTCACCTTATCTGGGTGCTTTCCCGAAGTTTTAGCTACCTGATATTACTATCGGTATTGTTTGCCGCTCCGGCAGCCGTTTTTCTGAATAGTCTTTGGCTTGATGAAGTGGCCTATCGGATTGAGATTAAGCCACTTTGGATTATGTCTACAGCTTTGGGATTGCTGGCGGTTGGGCTATTGACGGTAGTAAGCCAGACATGGAAAGCTGCGCAAACTAATCCTACAGTGCTCTTACGCAGCGAATAGCCATCATTTGGCAACTCAACTTTTTAACAAAAACTCAAAATTATGCTATTCAACTATCTCAAGACCTCATTGAGGAGTCTGCTAAAGCATAGGCTTCTCACGACTATTAATTTGGTCGGGCTTATCGTCGGCATTACTGCGAGCATGATCATTGCCGTGTACGCCCACCACATTCTTACTTTTGACCTGTTTCATGCCAGGGCAGACCAGGTCTATATGGTGTACAAGGAGCGGGTAACCCCGAATGGGGTTCAACCTACCTATGACACCTGGATACCACTCCGCAGGCAGCTACAAATGGATTATCCGCAGATAGGAGCAGCAACCAGACTTGCACCATTGGATGGATCTGTAATCGTCGATAATGAAGTATTTGAAGAGAATTTTCAGTTTGTAGATCCGTCATTCTTCGAAATCTTCGATTTTCCATTGATACATGGCAACACAGAGGCGCCATTCTCGGATCCCAACTCTGTCGTGCTATCCAAGGAACTGGCCATCAGACTTTTTGGGCAGGAAAATGCCGTCGGTGAGCGTCTGAGTATCCGCGAGTCGTTTCTGGAGTTCGAGAAGGACTACATCGTCACGGGTATACTCGAGGATTACCCTTCAAACACCTCCGTGGAGCCGTCGATGGTTTTTCCAATAGAGAGTATTCCTGACTTTCAGAACTATGCCGACTATTGGGATGGCTCATTTTTGTTTACCTATATTCTCTTACCAGAAAAAGGTGATAGAGGACAGTTGGAAGCTGCATTCCCGGCACTGGTTGAGAAGATTTGGGATGAGCGTACCCGAAATAATACCAACCTAAAACTGCTTCCTTTGGCAGAGGTGTACGACACAATGATAGGAGATGTGGACAATGCCTATCTCATGTCATACATCGGCTTGGCACTTCTGGTCATAGCCGTTTTCAACTTTATGAACCTCAGTACTGCCAAAGCCATTGATCGGGCGAAGGAAATTGGGGTTAGGAAAGTACTTGGTGCTTTTACCTCATCCATTAGGGTTCAGTTCCTAATTGAGACCATTGTGGTGACGTTGATAGGAACTATGGTGAGCGCCGGGCTGGTCCTTTTATTACTAGAGCCTGTAAATGAGCTTCTGGAAATGGAGATGTCCCTGACGCTTATACCGTCACTACATCTGGCTGTAGGAACTGTTGTATTCGCTTTGCTTCTGGGCGTACTTGCAGCAAGTTATCCGGCATTTTACCTATCAAATATTAAACTCAACGAGCTGGTGAAGTCTAAGAAAGGAGGACAATCGGCTTCAAAAGCAAGAAATGCTATGGTAGTGCTTCAATTCGCGATTAGCACGACTATGATCATCGCCACTTTGGGCATCAACCGTCAAATCGGCTTTATGGTCAATACCTCCATGGGGTTTGATAAAGAGCGCATTGTGCTCAATGCCTCAGTAGCTGACTTTGAAACGGAGGAAATAGGCGAGACCAGAATCAAGGCTTTCAAAGACCATATCAGAAACACCGCCGGCGTGTCGGACATGACTGTATCCAGGCATATTCCGGCACAATGGACTCGCAGCTTTCTCTTTGCCCGACCGCAGGGATGGGAGGGAGACCCTATGCGAATGCGATACACCTATATGGATGCCCAATTCTTTGATGCTTTTGAGATTCCGCTACTCGAGGGTGATGGCTTTTTGCCAGACCATAATGGTCATCAGCGGGAGACTGTCATTGTCAATGAAGCGGCATTGGTCGCCTTTGGTTGGGAGGATATCCAGGACAAGGTGGTGATGATTGGTAACAATCAACTCCGGGTAGTGGGTCTGGTGAAAGACTTCAATTTCGAATCATTAAGGGAGGAAGTAGCACCCACTTTGATGATGCATAGGACAGCAGATCATGCTGTACACCAATACATTTCTTTCAAGACACCCCTCAGTTCTTCTGCGAAAACCCTTGCTCAACTTGAGGAGCAATGGTCATCCTTAGGTGCGCAGACGGCATTGGAGTATAATTTCCTGGATGATCAGGTGGCGAGACTTTATCAGGATGAAATGCGATTGCTCAGCTTGACCAGGTGGTTCACCATCCTGGCTGTATTTATTGCCGCTTTGGGACTTTATGGCCTTTCGATTTTCGTAATTGAGCGCAAGCGCCGCGAAATATGCATTCGCAAGGTGATGGGCGCGAGCCTGGTTGAGTTGTGGCTCCTGATTACTAAAAAGTTTGTAGCGCTGTATTTGGTAGCCTTCCTGGTAGGGGCAGCAGGGGCTTATTTCTTTCTCACTCAGTGGCTGGAGAACTTTGCTTTTCGCTCCAATATCAGCGTAGGCGTATTTATAGTGGCACTGCTGGCCATGCTCGCAATGATAGTGATGACCATCAGCTACAAGACCATACATGCAGGTCGTGTCAACCCTGTGACCTATTTGCGGGATGAGTAGAGCCCACGGAGTAATTAAATTGATGCGCACCAGAGAGAGACAAGCCTGCATGCTTAAATTCGCAGCATGATTATTTTGGACAATGCCGTAATCTCCGATGACATCAAGGAGCAACTCTTTACTTGCGACCTCAAAAAATGCAAAGGGGCCTGCTGCGTAGAAGGTGATCTTGGTGCCCCTCTGGAAGCCGAGGAACTACCCATAATGGATGAAATCCTGGATAAGGTGAAGCCCTATCTCTCAGGTGAGGGGCTTGCAGCTATAGAGGAGCATGGGCCATATATACTAGATGAGGAGGGTGATTACAGCACCACTACCGTAAACAATAAGGAATGCGCATTTGCCATATATGATGAACAAAACATCCTTAAATGTGGGATAGAGCAAGCGCAGCTGGATGGAAAAATCGACTTTAAGAAGCCCATCTCGTGTCATTTATATCCTATACGGGTCACTAAATATGATCATTATGATGCGCTCAACTATGACCGCTGGGATATTTGTAGTGCAGCCTGTGTCTTGGGTGAGCAACTTGGACTACCAGTATACAAATTTCTGAAAGAGGCCCTTACCAGAAAATATGGAGAAGCCTGGTACTCAGAGCTGGTGAAAAAAATTGAGGGGGAGTGATATTTACTGCTCTTTAAGAGCGGCATTCAGAAGTTGAACTATTTCATTATCTGAAATACTTACCTTATCACCTTTATCATAAATTGAGAGAAGTAAGACCGTTTTTTCATCAATGATGACGTATGAAATGACTCTTGCACCTCCAGATTTCCCTCTATTTTTAGATTTGACAGCAATCCGTATTTTGTAAACTTCATGTCCGAGGGATAAACCAAGGGCTGGTTCATCTTTTAGTTTTTTTCCAAGCTCCTTAATCTCGGATTTCAGCGACGGATATTTCTTAATCAGTCGTTTAGCTTCTTTTTTGAAGTTATTGGATGCAAGTACCCTATAACTCATCCAGGAACTCGTCAATCGGGGTGGTTTCTAGTTTGCCTTGCTTGTGAAGGTTCATTTCTTCAAACCCATTCTTTAAATTATCCAAGATGGCCTCTTTACTATCCTCAACTTCTGCAAAACCCAGATTCTCCACCAACTCTAGAAAAAATGAGAGCTTATCATCGTTGACTTTTACTGTAACCTGCTTCATCGCCTATTGATCTTCTTAACTTTAAAAGTACTTGCATTAATTGCTTTTGACAAGAAACGTTAGAATCTATACTTATACGAATAATAATCGAGAGCGAATTGTTAAGTGTGCAAAATGTATTTGGGTATATGTTAAGGCCAAAAAAAGGCTGATCAGTTAACCGGTCAGCCTTTTATCATTTTATTCGAATCAAGTTGATTACTGCTTCAATACAGAGAAGTCAAAATCATCAAGAAACTTTGTTGTAAAGTTACCAGTGCGGAATTGCTTATTGTCCATCATGTGGATGTGGAAAGGTATAGTAGTCTTAATCCCTTCGATCACGAACTCTTGTAATGCCCGTTTCATTCGGGTAATTACCTCGTCTCTTGATAGCCCTGATACGATAAGTTTAGCAATCATCGAATCGTAGTTCGGAGGTATGGTATAGCCAGCATATACATGACTATCAACGCGCACACCATGACCCCCTGGTAGGTGCAGATTGGTTATTTTTCCAGGGCTTGGACGGAAGCCGTTGGCAGGATCTTCCGCATTGATACGACACTCCATCGCAAATATCTGAGGATAGTAGTGATCACCGGATACTTTGATGCCAGCAGCAGCTTTTATCTGTTCTTTGATCAAATCAAACTGAGTCACTTCCTCTGTAATGGGATGCTCCACCTGAATACGGGTGTTCATCTCCATAAAGTAGAAGTTAGAGTGCTTGTCTACTAAAAACTCTACAGTACCCGCGCCTTCATACTTGATGGCCTGAGCTCCTTTCACAGCGGCAGCACCCATCTTGTCTCTCAATGCCTTATTCACAGCAGGAGAGGGAGTCTCTTCTATTAACTTTTGATGTCGTCTCTGTATCGAACAGTCCCTTTCCGATAGGTGACTGACGTTACCATAGCTATCTCCTATGATCTGAATCTCCACGTGACGTGGTTCCTCGACGAACTTTTCCAGATAGAGCCCATCATTGCCAAAAGCGGCACCCGACTCTTGACGAGCATCATCCCATGCCTTTTTGAACCCACTCTCATCTTTGACGATACGCATGCCGCGACCGCCACCACCAGCGGTGGCTTTGAGGATCACGGGGTAGCCGATACCCTTGGCGATCTCCATACCTTCTGCGATAGATTCGAGAAGGCCTTCTGACCCGGGTATACAAGGTACAC
This sequence comes from uncultured Roseivirgaceae bacterium, assembly GCA_964351595.1. Lineage (GTDB taxonomy): Bacteria > Bacteroidota > Bacteroidia > Cytophagales > Cyclobacteriaceae > UBA6059. The sequence continues at coordinate 11,384 of CAYGOT010000095.1, forward strand.
CGGCGGCTTTCATGGTGGCTTTAGCTGTCGCCTTGTCACCCATCTTCTGAATCATATCGGGGCTAGCGCCAATGAACTTGATGCCGTACTCCTGACATACTCTCGAGAACTCATCATTTTCTGATAAGAAGCCGTAACCTGGATGAATAGCATCAGCGTTGGTGATCTCAGCGGCGGAAATCAGCCTGGGTATATTTAGATAAGAATCCTTACTGGCGGGAGGACCAATACACACCGCCTCATCAGCGAAGCGTACATGTAAGCTTTCCGCATCAGCAGTGGAATATACAGCGACGGTCTTGATACCCATCTCACGACAAGTACGAATCACGCGAAGGGCTATCTCTCCTCGATTGGCAATTAATATTTTTTTAAACACAGTGTTTTGGGTTTAATGAGGAAACAAAAGTGCTTACGAAGGATCAACCAGGAACAATGGCTGATCATATTCTATCGGTGAGGCATTGTCAACCAATACCTTCACGATGGTACCCGAGATCTCAGATTCGATCTCATTGAAGAGCTTCATCGCTTCTATAATACAAACTGTCTGACCTGCGGTTACTTTATCACCTATCTGTACGAATGCATCAGATTCTGGATTAGCAGACCTGTAGAAAGTACCAATCATGGGAGCTTTGATGGTCTGATACTTCGCATCATCAGATGCTGCGGCAGCAGGTGCGCTGGGTGCCGGAGCAGCAGGTGCCGCGGCAGGAGCTGGAGCAGCGACAGGAGCAGGTGCCGGAGCGGCAGCCATTACTGTATTTGCTGCCATCTCAGCATTGCGCTTCACTTTAATCTTAAACTCTTCTGTCTCTATGTTGACTTCCTCTAGCCCTGACTGAGAGATGAAATCGATCAGGTCCCGAATTTCTTTGGCTTTCATAGGATGTTGTTTTTGGTTAATTCGTTGTGGGCCCTTGCCCATAATGTTGTCTATTTTACACGCTCCACGTAGGAGTTAGTTACTGTACTGATCTTGATCTTCTCATCCTGATTGATGAAAAGGGGTACTTGTACGACCGCTCCGGTCTCCACTGTCGCTGGTTTTGTAGCATTGGTTGCTGTGTCTCCTTTGATGCCCGGCTCAGTATAAGTTACTGTCATTTCCACATGCTGCGGCAGCTCGCAAGTTAATATTTTCTCTAACTCTGCGTGAACAAGCACATCCACTTCCAGACCATCTTTGAGATACTGTGCTCCGGTAATTAGCTCTTCCGGAATAGCCACCTGCTCAAAGGTATTGCTATCCATAAAGTGGAATCCCATATCATCCTTGTAAAGGAATTGATGCGGTCTTCGTTCAATACGAGCTGTGGTTACCTTATGTCCGGCTGAGAATGTGTTATCAAGCACTTTGCCAGAGGTCAGACTCTTTAGTTTGGTACGCACAAAAGCTGGGCCTTTGCCAGGCTTTACATGCTGGAATTCGACGATAGTAAAGAGGTCATGGTTGTATTCAATACAAAGTCCGTTTCTAAAATCTGCAGTAGTTGCCATCTAAATGTATTTTCTAATGTTGTTTATTTTGGATCGTAAGCCCACTTGAGATATACAGCACCCCACGTAAAACCACCACCAAAAGCTGCCAGTACGAGATTGTCTCCTTTATTGAGCTTTGATTCATAATCCCAAAGACACAAAGGTATAGTACCGGAAGTGGTATTACCATAGCGCTCTATATTAAGCATTACCTTTTCATCACCTATACCCATACGCTTTGCCGTGGCATCAATGATGCGCTTGTTAGCTTGATGTGGTACAAGATAGGAAACATCCTCTGCCGTCAGGTTATTCTTAGCCATAATGTCAGCGGCCACTTCAGCCATATTGGTCACGGCGAATTTGAAGACCTGGGAGCCTTCCTGATAAACATAGTGTTCTCTATTAGCCACCGTCTCTGCGGAAGCAGGCTTACGACTACCTCCTGCCTTCATATGCAGGTGTTGCTCACCAGATCCGTCGGAGTGGAGTATAGCATCCTGAATCCCTAAACCATCGGTGGTAGGCTCTAGTAGCACTGCACCACCACCATCACCGAAGATGATGCAGGTAGTGCGATCCTCATAGTCGATGATAGAGGACATCTTGTCCGCTCCCACGACAATGACTTTTTTGTATTTACCAGTCTCAATGAATTGAGATGCAGTGGTTAAGGCGAACAAAAAGCCCGAGCATGCAGCGTTTAAATCAAATCCGAATGAATTGGTTGCACCAACAGCGTTGGCAATGATATTAGCGGTAGCGGGGAAGGCCAGGTCTGGGGTAGTGGTAGCGCAGATGATAAGGTCGATATCTTCCGCCTTATTGTTAGTCTTCCTAAGCAGACCATTAATCGCATGAATGCCGATTACGCTTGTGCCCTGATTGTCACCCTTTAGGATATGCCGCTGTTTGATACCTGTACGACTGGTGATCCACTCATCAGTCGTATCAACTATCTTTTCTAATTCTTTGTTAGTGAGGATGTAGTCAGGAAGGTAACCTTGGATTCCTGTAATAGCTGCTTTTGTTGTACTCATTAATTAATAGTTCTAATGATTAAGGGAATTCCAATCGGACTTAATCATTTCTGGGTCGTCACTTTTGCACTCAAGCAAAAGCAGCTTCAAAGAAGCTAATTAATACTCACTAAAACAACAAAGTCTGCCCTTTGGCAGACTGGCGTAATATTATGTACTCTGAGGATTAGGCAAGAACCTCTTGCTCCATCACTACCTTACCTTTATAGTAGAGCTTACCCTCAAACCAAAATGCCCTGTGTGGAAGATGTGCTTCTCCTGTAGTCGGACAAATCACAAAGTTCTTAGGCGTGGCTTTGTAGTGGGTTCTTCTCTTGTCCCTTCTGGTTTTCGATATTTTTCGTTTAGGATGCGCCATTTGTATATACTGTTTATGCTATTACTTAAGTTTTTTTAAAGCTGCCCATCGTGGGTCATCTTCGTTGTTGTTATTTTCTTCGGGTGCAGTCTCCGTCACGAATACTATGCCCTCATCATCTTCGTCAATCAAATCAGGGTGCACACGCTTCATTGGTATTGATAGATTAATGTACTGATAAAGATACTCAGCGATGTTAAGCTGCTGTGTATCTCGATGAATCATTACAATGTCATCACCAAGCTCTGCATTCTCATCTCCCAACTTCAGTATCAGATGCTCATCCAGCTGGAGTTCATGATCGAAAAGCTCGAGGCTCTTGTCACAGGTCAACTCCACCGTACCCGAAATCTTAAAATCGAGTGTGATCATCGTCTCTGACTTATCCAACACCACCTGACACTCACCTTGTCCCTTCTGGACAATGCTGTTTTCTTCTATCGTAAAAAGGTCGTCATTCCACTCAAACTGATATTCATGCTTCTTATTTGAAAGCTTGTAAATATCAATATTGAATGTTTTATATACGCTTGAAGACATACCTCTCCCAACAGGAGCGCAAATTTAATAATAAATACCAGAAAAATTCTTGGACCTTTTAAATTATTATGCTGGGGCCAGCCCACTCTCCTTGCGTGCTGCGACCATATCACTGGCCAGGTAGAGTGCTGCACGCATCGATTTCTCATTTGCCAGGTTTTTACCGGCAATATTGTACGCAGTACCATGATCGGGAGAGGTGCGAATGGCTGGTAATCCTGCAGTAAAGTTTACACCATCTTCAAAGGCCATATACTTAAAAGGCGTCAGCCCCTGATCGTGATACATTGCCAATACTCCATCGAATTTCTTAAACTCCATCGTACCAAAGAAGCCATCAGCAGGGAAAGGTCCGAAGACCAATTGACCACTGTTTCTTAACTCTTCGATGGCGGGCTGAAGTATTTCTTGTTCCTCATTTCCGAGCAGACCATTTTCTCCTGCGTGGGGATTGAGTCCAAGTACGGCGATGCGGGGTTTGGAAATACCAAATTCGCGTTTGAGCGACTTGATCATCACCTTCACCTTACTTTTGACCTTATCCGCAGTTAAGCTTTCGGCTACATCCTTGAGAGGAATGTGACCCGTGGCTACCCCAATCCTGACATTGTCAGCTACCATCAGCATCAAGTGATCATCCACTTCAAATGTGGAGGCCAGGTACTCCGTATGCCCTGGAAACTGGAATTCATCAGACTGAATGTTATCCTTGTTGATAGGAGCAGTTACCAATGCGTCAAGTTGACCGTTTTTAAGGTCTTCAACAGCCCTGGTCAGGCTCATGAGCGCATACTTACCTCCGGTTTCATTGACTTCTCCGGGAGTGATCTCCACATTTTCCTCCCATATGTTATAGACATTGACCTTCTTAGGGTTGATGCCATGTAGATCTTTGATTTGATTGTAGACAAAATCTTCATTCACGATTTTGCGGTAGAAGCCGATCACCTTGGCTGAGCAATAGATAACAGGTGTAAAGTACCTCAGGATACGTGGATCAGAGAGCGCTTTGATAATCACCTCAGGTCCAATGCCATTGATATCTCCTATCGAAATGCCAATGAGCGGTTTATCTTGAATAGGGTTTTTATTTGGTTGACTCATTCGTGCTTCACTTATCTTAGCGCAAATTAATTGAATTTTCGGTAAAGGATCAGATGGCGAGAGTAGTACCAAAAAAGCATCTTGGACAGCATTTTTTGAAGGATTTGAACATCTCTGAGAGGATTGCCGAAAGCCTGTCTCCCGATCACCGAGCGTCTGTGCTGGAGATAGGCCCTGGAACGGGCGTATTGACAGATTTCTTACTAAAGAATACAGCGCAACTGCTGGCTGTAGATCTGGATGCAGAGTCAATAGCCTTTTTGAAGGCTAAGTATCCTGATCATAGCGAACAGTTTGTGTTTGGAGATTTTTTGCAAGAGGACTTTTCTACCAGGCTAGGTGATCAATATTCTATTATTGGCAATTTTCCCTACAATATTTCCTCGCAGATTTTTTTCAGGGTACTGGAAAACCCCTCTGCTGTATCAGAGATCGTATGTATGTTGCAAAAGGAGGTGGCTGAGCGAATAGCAGCTAACCACGGCAACAAGACCTATGGGATTCTCAGTGTTCTCCTTCAAGCATATTACCGCATAGAGTATTTATTTACGGTAGGGCCTGAGGTCTTTGATCCACCGCCGAAGGTGCAGTCGGGTGTGATCCGACTGATTCGATACCGGGACACATTAGAGGTTGATAAGAAGCTCTTTTTTAGAGTCGTGAAGGCTGCTTTTCAAATGAGGAGGAAAACCTTGCGCAACGCACTAAAAACTCTAAATTTGCCCACAAGCGTCACATCAGATGCGCTTTTTGATAAGCGAGCGGAGCAGCTCAGTGTAGAACAATTCATCAACCTTACTAAGGAGGTATCACAATGGAGCACATAGTCCAGTTTGAACTATCCAATGAATACCTCGAGCGTTTTCAGCAGGCACTCGATAATAAGGAAGATGCCTTTATCATCTCCTCTCTTGAGGGGATCAGCCATGCCGATATCACAGAATTGCTCTATGAGTTTGACGCAGAGGAGTCGCGCTATGTCATTGAGTTGCTCGACCCCAGCATAGGTGCCGATATCCTATCGGAACTGGATGATGACACGCGCAAAGAGTTTCTCAAAGTATTCAACCCTCGCGAGATTGCTCGTCATATAGAGTTGATGGACTCTGATGATGGTGCAGACATCCTATCGGAACTGACACTCAAAACTCGTGAGCAGGTCATTGGAGCCATCTCCAATGAAGAGAAAGCCAATAACCTACTGGACTTGCTTCGCTATGATGACGATGTGGCCGGTGGTCTGATGGCAAAAGAGTTGATCAAGTGCAATCTCAACTGGACGGTACTGCAATGTATCGAGGAGATCAGGAAGCAGGCAGAACGCGTCCAAAAGCTTTTCTCGGTCTATGTCATAGATGACTTTGGCAAACTCCTTGGAAAGGTGTCTTTGAAGAAGATCATATTGGCCGAGGATAGTGTAAAGGTCAAGGACATTTACGATAGTGATGTAGTAGCTGTGGAGACCTTCATGGATGAGGAAGATGTGGCTCAGGTCATGCGAAAGTATGATCTAGAATCTGTCCCGGTCATCAACGCAAGGGGTAAACTGGTGGGGCGAATCACTATCGATGATATTGTAGATGTGATTACGGAAATCGCCGAGGAGGAACGAGCGATTATGGCGGGTATCTCTTCCGATGTAGAGGAAGATGATACTGTATGGAAGCTGTCCAAAGCTAGACTCCCATGGCTCACCATTGGTATGGCGGGTGGTTTGCTTGGAGCGTGGCTGATTGGCTTCTTTGAGACTGACATAGCCTTGATACCTGCGATGGCCTTCTTTATCCCACTGATTACTGCGACAGGTGGTAATGTGGGTATTCAAAGCTCTTCCATAGTCGTGCAAAGTTTGGCTAACCCAAGTGCATTTGAAGACAAGATGTGGCGCAGGCTGATGAAGGTGCTGTTTGTGGCGGTGGTCAATGGTATCATACTGGCATTGATGGTTTTTGGAGTGATCATTCTATTCACCAAGGATCAGCAAATGGCTTTCACCGTATCCTTTGCTCTCTTCAGCGTTGTGCTCTTAGCTTCCCTAATGGGTACTATCACCCCTTTGATTCTGGACAAATTTGGAATCAATCCAGCGCTTGCCTCCGGCCCATTCATTACCACCACTAATGACATCCTGGGTCTTGCCGTCTACTTCAGTATGGCGCAGCTTATTCACGGATTGTAGCCATGAAGGGAAAAGTCCTCATTATCGATGATGTCCATACATCGCTGTGTGATGGTCTTGTTCATCTTGGCCATCAGGTCGATTATCTACCGACAATTATGGCCACTGAAGTCCCCGGAATTATTTCTGAATATGTTGGCCTTATACTGCGAAGTAAGCTCGCAGTTGACGAAAAATTGCTATCACGAGCTAGTCAGTTGAAGTTCATTGGACGTGCTGGTGCCGGACTGGACCAACTGGACATGGAGGCCATTTCCGCCAGGGGTATAACAGTAGTCAACGCACCCGAAGGCAATAGGGACGCACTAGGCGAGCACATGACTGGCATGCTATTGGCCCTACTTCACAGTATCCCAAAAGCCAATAATGAGGTACGGCGTAAAAAATGGGATCGGGAAGAAAATAGGGGTGTAGAGCTGGGG
>CAYGOT010000096.1:0-18090 GCA_964351595.1 uncultured Roseivirgaceae bacterium
CGAATACATCGATGAGATGTTGATCACTTAGGAAGTTGAGTGAATCAATGATCACCGTTTTGAACTTATCATCTGACAAAAGAGGACGCCAGTTTCTGATGGTGGCCGTCCAAAAATAGATTTTGCCTATTTCGATAGTTGACTTACGATACTGCTGTGGGGACATTGGCGATTGTGGATTAAGTCAGGTTCGTGAGGACACGAACCTTGGCGAGGGGATGCGCATATGGGCGATTTATAAACTGCATTCAAAGCATATGTAACCTTTTGTTCTACAGCCCAAGTTCATTCATTCGTTTCTCTTCGTATCTGCTATCTTCAGCTGGGTATCTAAGTTGATCTTCATATTTTCCCGAGTCTTTGGCTAAAGCCCAAATCAGACTTTCACCGGCATGATCAGGGGTTTGCTTGAAAATGGGATCTTTATATGCTTCATCAGCTGAAATAACATTCCAGCCTTTGGATTTGAACATGGCAATTAAATCGTCTAAAAAAAGTGCAGCGGCCAAGTTATGATGTAGTAGTAATGTGTGATTGATGTGTCTCCCTGTAAGTTCAAAAGACAATTGCTCATAATACTTGGCACGATTGAACAGATGCTCTAAATAGAAAGCTTTGAAATTATCAATATCAGCTTCAGCATTCTGCTTCAATCTATTTCTCAATCGGCTATCTATATACCAATCTGATGCATCAATCGTGACATATCCATTCCGATAACCATTGTCTATGAGTATTTGTCTGATACTGTCAACTTCAGAATTACTATTTCCTTCTTTCAAATATGGAAACCTAAAAAGTCTAACATAATTGTTATAGTTTTTGATTAGCGCATCAGCTTTCAAGAGTTCTGTTCTGAAAGTTTCAGCGTTGATATCTTCACTGTTAAAATAAGGATGAGAATGAGTGTGGTTAGCGATTTTATGTCCTCGATCATCCCAGGATTTCAGCAAATGTTTTCCTTTTTCAGATTCCATTCCTCTGGTTCTTACAAAGAATACTGACTTAATCTCGGCGCTATCCAAAGTATTCAAAATCATATTATTCCATTCTTCATACTTGAAATTGGCACGGTCAGATACACTCCCGTCATCGAATGTAAAACTTATTGTTGGCTGAGCAACAGAGGTCAAAGAAGCGGAGAGAATTAGAACTAAAATGATGCGTTTCATTGTGCAGACTATGAAAGGTGACAATAACGTAAAATACAAAAGTGCATGATATTTACCCTCCTGCCCAGGTTCGTGTCCTCACGAACCAACCCAGTGCATAAACCTACTCCTCCACCCAAAAAGGAATATTAGCATGGGCAGTATGCTGATTACCATCCTCTACATAAACGAACAGGCGGTAAGCACCTGACTCGGCGGGAGCGGTGAAGTTAGCGGTGCTATCGGCACTTGCCGCAAACAGATCCGGAATAACGGCAGGGACATACTCCCGATCTCCACCTGTGGCTTGTGAGTTGCTCTCTTCCATGATTTCCCAGCGATAGGTCAGTGGGTCATTATCAGGATCTGTGACCTTGACTTGTGCCGAGTAGTTGTTGCCTGCTTTCAGTTTTATACCGTTGACATCCCTTTGCCCCTCCAGGGTAAAATCATTCAATCGGGGCGAACGGTTTTCGGACCATTCTCCATTCCAGACATAATGCATCACATCGACAGATTCGGTCTCATTACCATCCGCCATAAATACCCCGAACCATGTAGGTGTACGCTCTTGCTTTTGGCCCCAGAGAAATACGAAAGAGCCCATCACTTGTGACTGAGAGGCAATGGAATTTTGGTATCGACTGAGATAAAAATCAGCTTTTACAGAGCTGTTGTTCTCCAACGGCGCTCCCCATTCTGTGGTATCCACTTCCCAATAGCCAGTCGCGCCCCATTCGGTTACCAGCAAGGGCCCGTCATAAGTTGACTTTTCGATCAGCTCCGGCAGGATCTCTATCACGCCATACAATTGGGTACTCACAAAATCCAAATCAGGTGCTCTGGTGGCAATTAAGTCTACATACTCCTTGTTTATTCCTGCTAAGGAGGTGGTCGTGAGATGATGCGGGTCAAGTTCATGGATCATCTTGGATAGGTCATTCACCGCATCCCAAACTTTGGGGTTTGTCGAGTGGTGATTCAGCTCATTGCCAAGCCCCCAGATCATCAACGCCGGATGATCCTTAAGTGCCAGCACCCTTTCGCGGATGTATTCCTGTTGTTTTTCCACAGCCGCTTCATCATCATAGTCGAACCCCTGCCGCTCCAATCCGACCCAAATTCCCATCATCACCTTTAATCCCAGCTCGTGCGCTTTGTCGAGGACTTCTTCGCCGTTTTGAGTGGTCCAGGTCCTAAGGGAATTGGCCCCATGCTTGGCCAGGGCTTCAATACTGCCCTTCGACACGCCAGCTCCCTGAATGTAGAAAGGCTCTCCATCCAAAAAGACACGATAGCCCTCATCGGTAAGGCGAATTTCTGATTTAGTGATCGTGGTACCGGACTCCTTGGAGCTTGGCGCATTACAGCTATTCAGCAATATCAGGAGTAGAGAGAATGGAATACAACGGTTTAGGTACGATGAGAGCTTCATATAATGTTGACTATTGGTCTATAAGAATTTCAAGATAAGGGTTATCATTTAACTCCTTGTCACACGTTGCTATCTGGTTCATTACGACGCGCCCCATTTATCAAAATGAAAAAAAATCCATCAAGTTAAGGACGATCAGACCCAATTATTTTAGGAGACATGAATGACAGAGAAATCCAATGTAAGGTTTAATCCATGAATCAGGGGCATTTTTTATACCAATTCGATGAGTAGCTATTATTTCATTCACAATCCTCGGTAGCGTAATTCTGGTTTTGTAGTTCTATCAGTATTTGTTTGGCATCTTCTTGGTCAATCTGTTTTCCAATCATTTTCTTTTTTCGACCATAATTAAATTGAACTGCAATGTTTGAAAACCCAAACATTGCAGTTCCAGCCGCTCCAAAGGACTTAGAGCTATCTACAATTTTGAATTCTCCGACTTTAGTTTTTTTATACTTTTTTGAATGTCTTAAAGGGCCGACGCATTTAGTGTATTTTATAAATTCCTTAGATATTTCGACAATTTCACTTCCCATTATTGCCCAATAGAAATTAAAAAAGTTGTGGTAAGCGCCCCAGAAAAATAGCCCAAAGAATATTGTGAAAAACAGACTAAACTCTCCTTTTATGATTTGCTGAATTGATTGAAGAAATAAAAATATGAATCCAGCAAGAATCAATGTGACGAAAGCGGCTATGCCTATTGGCTTGTAACTCGGTATAATTATCAAGACAGATGACTCTCCTTGTGCCTTTCGCTCAACGTTCATTTCAACCTTATGATATCCAACCTGAATTTATTCGAAATATACTCGAAAAGCACATTTACGATCTGTCAATTAATAGATGACCACCAGAAAAGGTGCTCTCTTAATCACTATAATTCACTTATTCAAACTTGCAGTTTCTGAGCTATTGTTCCTCCCAGCCATGCCATGGGGATATAGGCGATCAGGATATCCGCTACCGCAAACCATATCGGACCTGGCAACATATAGTTAACTGCGAGCCCTCCTAAGAGGAAGAAGCACCCTATGCCCAATGCAAATTTCATCTTGTGACTAGCCGCCAACAGGTAGGCTAGCGCCGCACCAACCAATGTCCCCAGTGCATGAGCCAGAAATGGGAAGATGAAATGCTCAGGACCAAGAGACGGCATTAATGCGGCTAACGCCTCCATATCGTTGGGGTCAATGCCACCTATCGGGAAGACATTATTTCCAATCTGCACAAGCCCCATGTTGATGGCGCTACCGCCAAACCACCCAAGAATTGCGGCGAGTATATTTCTGAGGATCGGGTGCATAGGATGTGGGTTAAGGTCAGTGATGTTTTGGGAATTTGAATATAGCAATTCTTACCTAGCGGTACAATTGGACCGTGGAACAAGCTCTGGACAGTTGTCAGGTGGTTTTTGACCATCAGATAACTTGTTCCTCAACTCCTGCCACAATAACAGGCGTTTTTGATCCTCTGAGGATTTTCCCTACTTTGATTACAAACAAACGCTGGTTAGGATGGAAGCTTCGATACGCTCAATGGCCATTTTTCTTCAACTAATTGTCTGGGTGACTTTACCCCTGATCTCCACAGGACAAAACATTGACTCGCTGTTTGATGCCGTCAAGGAGCAATCTCCGGCAGATCAGGTCAGGGTTTTTGATGACCTGGCATGGGACAATATGTACATCAACTTCGCCTATGCGCACAATTATGCCTTGAAGGCCAACGAGATTGCGGTAGCTAACGGACTGAAGAAATCTCAAGGCAATACCTACAATACCCTCGGTGTAATCTGCAGGCGACAGGGGCTGTATGAAGAAAGCAAGGCGTACTACCGCAAAGCCAAGGCCATTTGGGATGAGCTGGGTATCGACAGGCAAAAAGTGACTTTTCACATGAACATGGCCAATGTGGTCAGAACCCAGGGCTATACTGATAGTGCATTATACTATGGTAATAAAGGACTGGAGATCGCCATGGAAATGGGCGATAGTGTGAGGATGTCCAGCATGATCGTAGGCCTGGGCATCACCTACAAAAACATGGGCTGGTATGCGACAGCCATCGACTATTACAGCCAGGGAGCCCAAATTGATCAGGCACTGGAAGATACCGTGGGCTTGGGCATCTACTGGTCCAATATCGGGGATGTCATGTTTGAACAGGGGGATTATGAGGAAGCTTTGAGGTATTACCAGGATACGCGTGAAGTGGATCAATATGCCAACAATAGGCTCAATGAGGCCATTACCTTGCAGTCGATGGGCAGGGTGTATCAGGCCATGGGAAAATTCGGTTTGGCTGCAACGAGATTTGAGGAGGCCGTGGCATTGTGCCTGGAGGTTGGTGATCAGGTGCTACTGGCAGACGTCAAAAAAAGCCAGGGTAATCTGCTGCTGGAGCTTGGAGAGACAGCAGGGGCACTGGCGCTGTTTGATCAGGCACTGGAAATCAACGAATCCTATCACGATCCGCTCATCGCTGCGGCCACATATCTGGGAAAGGGTGAAGCGCTTAAAGCCAATGGCGATCTTCAGGCCAGTATTGCGCATCTCGATAGTGCCAACCGTATCGCTTCACGCATCAACTATGACGATGTACTGCTCGCAAGTCATCGCTCATTGGCAGAGGTATATGCACTGACCGATCAAACAGGGTTGGCATTCGAGCACCTCAATCAGTTTGTTGTGATCAATGACAGCCTTCACAATTTGGCCATTGCCTCAAGAGTGGCGGAGCTTGAGAACAGGTACGAGCTAAGTGATAAAGAGCATCAAATAGCGCAGCAGGCATCCATGATCGAGCAGGCTGCCTTGACACGTCAACTGGATCGCACCTTTGCCGGGGCAGTGATTCTCCTACTATTGTTTTTAATCGGAGGCTTGTTCTGGTTCTACAAGCGCAAGCAATACAAGACAAAAATCGGTTACGAGGAAGAGCGAGCCCAACTCAAGTCAGAACAGATCAAGGCCGTGATCCAGTCCCAGGAACAGGAGCGCAAGCGCTTTGCCATGGACCTCCATGATGATTTTGGCCAGCTGATCTCGGCACTACGCATTCAGGCCAATGTTGTAGGACTCTCCACTACCGTAAAAGATAAGATCAACGGTCAGCTCGATCAGATGTACGCCTCTTTGAAAAACATCGCCTTTAATCTTATGCCACAGACATTGGTAGACAAAGGGCTTAACGCAGCAGTAGAGGAGTTTTGCCTTCAGCTCAATATGCTTGGCGGGCTTAAATTTAAGCTGCATGCATTTGATATCACCGAGCGACTAGACGATCAGGAGAAGGTGGCTGCCTACCGCATTATCCAGGAGATCGTCAACAATATCATCAAATATGCAAACGCCTCTAATGTGACCATCAACATGACAGGTCTGGGAGATAAGCTTTCTATCATGATAGAGGACGATGGTGATGGCTTTGACGTTGATCAGCTAACAAATGGACTTGGGAACGGCTGGCGTAATATTCAATCGCGTTTGGACTTGCTGGTCGGAGAGATCGATATAGATTCCCTGGAGGGTAGAAAAAACACTACTGTATCTATCGAAATACCCTACTATCGCTCGCAACAGGTAGCATAGGACAGTAATTCGGACTGACCAATACTTTTATTGACGGCTGAACATTGGATCATTAGGGAAGGTACTCGAAAACATTTCGTCATTTGGGAACTCCGATGCTCGATCAATAGGTTTGAGATCATCAAGATCATCTGTACAACTCAGAATTAAGGATGTCAACATCAATACGAATAGAGAGTAGATGAGTTTCTTCATTATTTTTGTATTATGGTTCTTGAAGTGATGAAGTCTTAATGTAGTTAATTGAAGTGGTTGTACCTACTGTCTTGATACCAAAAACTGGCATAAAAATTCTTATTGTAGATGATCATCAAATCCTCATTGATGGCATACTGGAGTTGCTGAGCAAGGTGGATGGAGTGGAGGTCACCGCAACAGCCTCCTCCGCAGAGCAAGCCCTGTCGCTGATCGCCCAAGGGCATTTCGATTTGGTGGTGACGGATATCGGCCTACCGGAAATGAAAGGAACAGAGCTGATCTATGAGCTGAAGAAAATGAAGCCAGCACTCAAAGTGATCGCCCTTAGTATGCACGAAGAGCAGCATGTAGTCAAGGATGCACTAAAGGCCGGTGCTGATGGATACGTTCTCAAAAAATCTACCCACCACGAATTGGAGGAAGCTATTGCAAAGGTCATTAAGGGGGAGGTCTTTGTCAGTGCAGAGATTACCAGGATGCTGGTTGATGAAGTGAAGTACCCATCGGTCATCAGCCAACTCAGCGACCGAGAGATTGAGATCATTCGGCTTATTGTGAAAGAGTTTACCACAAAAAAGATTGCCGAGGCACTCTTCATTAGTGAGAAAACGGTAGAATCGCACAAGACGAATATCTTCCGTAAGACGGACACCTCAACTTTGGTCGGGTTAACGAAATTTGCGATAGCGCACCAATTGATATCGGACTAGAGGGTTTATTGAACTCTCAACACCGCTGTTTTTAGTCAGATTTAATCATTTCAAGTTGAAATTAGTACGTATCGCTTCTATCAGCTTCATATTAGTGGGTCTGTTATTCGGCTACTTCGAGTACATAGACTATCAGGAAGAAAAGGAGTTCTTAAGCAATTCTATTTCTATACAGGGCGGTATTTCAAGAATTGGGGTACCGAATCCAAACAAGTTTCCCGACAAAGGAAGAGAACTCTATATCTCCTACCTCAAACCTAACGGCAATATGGAAGAAATCAGCGTGACTGTCCAAAGCTGGGGAGGTACCTGGAGTACAAAATATGCAGATGGTCAAATAGGTGACACCAGATATGTCCATGTGTTTCCAAATGATTTCACTCCAAAGTATGCTCACCCTAACAGACGAAAGATATCTGATGATGGTAGTTTAAAGGCAGAGTGGGTCTTGGGAGAAATGGCGCTACCAATCGGCCTGATCTTTTTTGGTCTAGTCATTCTCACGATGGCCCGGTAAAAAATCATTAATATCGAATGATGATATGCGTTCTTAGACTCCATATCATCACCACAATTCCCACTAGCACCATTGGGATGCTTAAAGCCTGCCCCATGTTGATGGTCAACCCTTCTTCGAATGCCACTTGATTTTCTTTGACAAACTCGACTATGAATCGCTGTAGGAAGATGAGTGAGATTCCTGTGCCGAATAATAGGCCTGGATAACTTTTTGAAGAAGTGCGGCTCCATAGCAGGTAAAGACCAAAACAGATGATAAAGTAGAAAATCGCTTCATACAACTGCGCCGGATGCCGTGGTACGGCATCCACCCTCGTAAAGACAAATGCCCACGGAACAGAAGTGGGAAGCCCAATGATTTCGGAGTTCAGGAGATTTCCCAGCCTAATGAAACCTCCCAATAATGCCGCTGCGATTGTCACTCTATCAAGAATCCAAAACATGGGCCGTTTGTATTTTCTTACATAGAGAAACAGGGCAACAAAAGCACCTAGCACACCGCCATGGCTTGCTAACCCTGCCAACCCGACGAACTCAAAATGTGGTTCGAGCCTGATGGGCAGTATTTCAATAGGGTGATTCCAATAATGGATCGGATCGTAGAACAGGATATGTCCCAATCGCGCTCCAAGAATAGCTCCAAGCATAAGGTAGAGCGCAAGCTTTTCGGCATGATCCGTTGATAGCCCTTCTTTACGGTAGATATGTGACAATAACTGAAAGCCGGCTATCATTCCTAATGCCCACATCAAGCCATACCATCGAATAAACTCCACACCTGGAATGAGCCACGGATCGAAGCTCCATGTGATGAAAACAAAACAGCCTTGCATGCTAGCCTCCCTGGCAGCAGATCAATAGGATCAAAAACATCGTAGCATTAGCCACAAGTCGCATAGCGCTGTTCATGCGGATTTCTTCGTTAGCATTATCGATAATACCGAGCACAGCTTGCCGGTCGATTCCCTCTAATGAATTCTGCAACCTATATTGTCGCCATGCTGGCTTTAAGTCATCTAAGTTCATGGCTGTATTCATTAATTTTTGACTTAAGGTTGCTTTTTATCCTACTTATGCGCGTAGTGACATTGCTTTGAGAGAAACTGAGCAAGTCGGCCATCTCCTTGGTACTATAGCCATCCAGGTAGAGCATGACCAGTCCTTTGTCGATCTCATTCAATGACGCGATCAGTTGATGCAGTAGCCTTAAGTCGTCATCACAATAAGTTGCAGCCTCTTGATTCTCATGAACAGGACTGATCCTTTCCTTCTGTGGCTGTCTTTGCTCTTTGCTTAGCTTACCCAGAATGGTATTGAGGCTCACACGGTAAATCCAGGTGCTGATAGCAGCCTCACCCCGAAAAGTATCGAACGACTTCCAAAGCTGTAGAATGATATCCTGCTCCGCGTCTTGACGATCATCCAGACAGGGATAATAACCTTTGCAAAGGCTTCTGATGATGCCCTGATGCTTATCGATTACTTGCAGAAAGTGCTCCCTGGAGGTGTCCATCCACTTATTCTTTACTCACTAGGGTTAGTATCCTAATTACGGTATTTGTCACATCAGAGTGAATATTTATTTTCAACACTAACCAATCATCTGATCCCGACGTATCCTTCAGCAGCTTTGAAGAGCTTACCAGAATCATAGCCGATTCCATTCTTGATGACCATATTGATGGAGCGAATCGCCGAGATATCTTGACTGATATCCTCATCGAGAATGAGCAGGTCAGCGATCTTATTCTCTGCGATGCTACCAATCGTATCATCTTGCTCCAGATACTTAGCTCCATGTAGCGTGCATATCTTGATGGCTTCTGGGATGGTAAAGCCCATCTCTACGAAGAGTTCCAGGAGTCTCATATTGGCATAGCCTGCCACTATACGACCATCATAGGTAGGATCCGTGCCAGCGACTAATAGTCCACCAGCATCATAAAAAGCCTTCTCCCAGACCTTGGCCTTATTGAATAGCGCATAGTCGATGGAGTCGCGTCCTTGTTTGCTGGCCCAGCGCTTGAGGACTTTCTCCTTAGCAGGAGGAAATAGCGCATCGACACCTCCCCCTGGTACAACCTCACGACCGGTATAAGGCTCGAAGACATTGATAGTAGAGGTGAGTGCCACTTCTTCTTTGACCAGGTGATCGATGAGATCCGTCACAACTTCTGAATTGACATCTGTCTCTAGTAGCGCTTTTCTCATCTCAAAGGGGTGACAGATATCCGGCTCCTTACCATCTGTGATAAAATCGCTGGTGGAGTAAAAACCATGCTCAAGATTGTCGATACCCAAATCAGCCGCTTCCCGATAGGTGATGGAGCAGATATGACCGGTCACTTTCATGTCTCGAGCATGTGCCGCATCGATGATCGCATTAAGGTCTTCCCTTGTGATGAAGTTGTAAACCTTGACTGAGGTGCAGCCCATGTCTGCATAGAAGTTGACTGCATCTGCAGCATGGGCACTAGAGTTGATGGTCGCTAACTCGAAGATGCCAGTACCCTCCCGGTCGATGTGCGGAGTAGTCACATCCATCTTTGGACCAGGTTTGTCACCTCGATCAATGGCTTTTTTGATATTAACATCAGCCGCTGGCATGATACTACCAGCGGTGCGCATAGTGGTGACACCACCTGCCAGGTACATCTTGGGAAAGGAGTAAGTCATCTGATCCAGCCCATAAGGTCTGCCGGGAGTGGTTTTTGGGTAAAAGAGATGCTCATGGAGCATCACCATACCTGGCATAGCACTCTTTCCCTGAAGATCTATTGCGGTAGCTCTGCTGGGTACGGCCAGGTCGGCACCTACCGCTGTGATGGTCTCTCCATCGATGATGATATCCTGATTGGTCTTGGCCGGACTGCCCGTGCCATCCAGCAACGTCAGGTTTTGCAGTACATACAGCCCGCGAGGTTGTGATACGTAGGATTGTGTTTCTTCCGATAGGGAGGGCTGAGCGTGCAGTTGCAAGGTAAAAATGGCACAGCTGAGTAGGAATAAAAATCTGGTCATGGTCTGGTTTCGATTCTTCCTAAGTTAGGAAAAATCACCATGTTGGCATAGACCTGGTCTCCTCGGCTCCCTACGGCCTAGGTTCGTGTCTCACGAACATTTCCTCATGGTGTTCACCTTCGGTTTCGTGAGGACACCCCCCGCTCTGGTTCGTGTCCTCACGAACCTTGGCGATAGGGGACTATGGCGATGGAACGGAATCGGTGTATCTGGTTAATTTCGCCTAATCAAATTCGGTCAGTGAAATTGCATCCAATGATTTTGAGATTCTCTCACGAGCGCTCTCCACGGCAATGTTGACCACTACATTGCCCATTTTGTGGCCCTGATCAACATAGCGATGCGCCGCGACTATGTCCTCCATACCAAACGAACGGTCGATTACGGGTCTTATAATCTCTGCCTCCAATAGCTCTTCCAGTAGATAAAGGTCCTTTAGTCGCTCCTCCGGTTTCCTAAGTCCGGTAGCGGCAAAAAGCACTTTCTGTTGACTAAATAAACTAGTGCGGATCATGCCAAAGAGGATGTCTAAATTAACATCCACTTCGAGGAATCGACCATTTGGTAATAATAGTTCTTTGCACTGACTGAAGTTGGTTTTACCTACCGCATCAAAGACGATATCGTATTTTTCGTCGCTTTTGGTAAAGTCTTGTTTACGGTAGTCGATCACGTGATCGGCACCCAATCGCTTAACCCTGGTTATTTTACCAGTACTACATACAGCCGTTACCTGAGCGCCGTAATACTTCGCTATCTGGATGGCGCTAGCGCCAATACTTCCCGAACCACCGACGATGAGCACGTGCTGTCCATCCCTGATCTGTCCCATATCTCGAAGAAAGGGCAAGGCAGTAAGGAATCCATCTATACTAGATACAGCTTCTGCATCGCTGAGGTTGGTAGGTGTTCTGGTGAGAACAGCATCTTCTGGCAAGCAAATATATTCTGCATTAGCGCCGAAGTTGGGGCCGGCAGTACCAAAGACCCGATCACCCACCTTAAACCTGGTAACTGCGTCTCCTACCACAACTACTTCTCCAGCCAGTTCTTCGCCTAATCGCTTCAGTCTCGGACGCAGGAGCCCGGTAAACAACCTTGCCATATAAGAATTGCCTAGACGAAATTTAGCTTCGGTATTCGTGACCGTAGTGGTATTGATCCGAACGAGCATTTCATTGGCTGCTGGCTGTGGAGTGGGCACTTCTTTGATCTCCATTACTTCAGGGCCCCCGTATGAGTTGTATTCTATTGCTTTCATGAGTTTGGTATTAAGTTTCATGATTCAAAGATGAAGCAACCAGGTGCACCGATCGTTCGGGTTTATAAATCCGTACTTATTCAGAATTGTGCTCCGTTCAATTCGATGGTCAGCCTACGGCCTATTGCCCAGGATTGTGTCTCACCAACCTTTCCCTACGCCGAGGTTCGTGTCTCACGAACCTGGATTCGATGGCGTTCACCTCATGTTTCGTGAGGACACGAACCATGGCATTGAGGACTTATTAAGAAGTTCGGATTCTAAACATTAGTTGATTCTTTGGTGAAAACACCAAAGATGGCGACAGAGGCAATACTGAAGCTCCTTTTCAACGGCTATTGTCGGTGTTGTCACCGACAAGCAAAACCACGTAAGCTTTTTAAGATCTTGGCGATTTCAAATAGACCCACCAGACCCGCCCAGGTTCGTGTCTCACGAACCTTTCCTCATGTGTTCACCTTCGGTTTCGTTGGGACACCAACCATGGCATAGGAGTTGTCAAACAACATATTAAGATCGCACCGATTTCAAATAAGCCTTTGGCGTCATGCCCATTACTTTCTTGAAATAGGTGTTGAACACCGTCTTGGAGTTGAAGCCGCTATCATAGGCCAATGCCAGTAGCGTGAGGTGCTGGAGGCTATCATCAGCAACTTTGGATTTGAACTCTTCCAGTCGATAGCCATTGACGAACTCTGAGAAGTTCTTATCAAAGCCCTCGTTGAGCAATTGCGATAGCTGGTTGGGAGAAAGGTCAAGCATCTCGGCCAGGCCTCTTAGTGATAGCTGAGTATTCAGATAGGGCCGCTCTTCCTGCATCAAGGTCTTGAGTTGACGTTTGTAGTTGGTGATGAGTTCCTCGTCGAGTAGTGATTTTTTGTATCTCCTTTCCGTGGGCGACCCGTTTTCAGCATCCCCAAAAATCTTATTCATCAGCGCCTTGAACTTTGCATTAGACCAAAGTGGATTGATTATCGGTTCTTCCTTGAGAAAGATCATCATTGGTAAGCGACTTTCAATTCCCTGAGCAGTCAGCTCGAGTGCTCGCTCAACCTCACCGAGACTAGCGTAAATCATGATGAGAAGGTTCAACGCCTTGTCCATCAGCTCTGTTTGGAGCGCGGCTTCCAATTCTTCGAGACCTTTAGCGGCGATAGCTTTATTGCCCATCACGGCATGGGAGAGCGTAATGCCGCCTGTTTTCATAAGGTCAGCAGCCTGATCTCCAGCCAGACTTTCGAAGTAGTCCAGCGCTTCTTTTTCCCTACCGGAAAGCAATAAAGCTTGTCCAAGATAGAGTGTAGAGACAAGGAACTTTGATTCGGATTTTTGACTTTTTTCGAACCAGACAATCGCCTTGTCGTATTGCTGCTGCACGTAATAGGTGAACCCTTTCAGATGTGCATTGATGGCCGAGTAGGGATCGAGTTGCAGGGCAATGTCGATATATTCCATAGCGGCTTTCGGCTTACCCTCTGAAGAGAGCATAGACGCCATGGATTGATAGTATTCGACACTGGGTCGTATTTCAAAGGCTTTGGCAAGATGCTCGTACGTAGACTTAAGATCCCAGTCTTGCAGGAAGCTGATATAAGAGAGCTGCAGCTGACATTCCGGTAGGTTCTCATCCAGCGCAATGGCCTTTTGCAGATAGGGATGAGCCTTTCCAAACGCCTCGTGCGCGGGCTCCAGACCCAGGGTGGCGAGCATGGTGTAGCCGAGATGTACACCGAGATAGGCGAGTGCATAGTCCGGTTGTGCCGTGATTACTTCCTCCATCAGCTGAATGCCTTTTTCTATGCTGGAGCGGCTCATTTTCAGGATATGATAGCGGCCTTTGAGGTATTGCTGATACGCATCAAGTTCGATAGCTGGCTTCTCGACAAGCTGCTCGTCAATATCAAAATGGCCAATGTGCTCACGTAGTTTATCAGCAATTAATAGACTAATCTCATCTTGCACTTCAAAAATATCATCGATAGTGCGATCGAACGTTTCTGACCAGAAATGAAAATCTTCGGCCACATCAATCAACTGGGCGGTAAGCCGCATCCCGTTTTTAGACAATCTGATGCTGCCTTCCAGAATAATGGCCACATTGAGTTCTTCCCCGATCTGGGAGATGGGCAGGTTCTTGCCTTTGAAATGGAAGCTCGAAGTGCGAGAGGTCACCTTGAGTGGCTTGATCTTAGCCAGGGCGTTGATGATCTCTTCGGTCATACCATCGCTGAAGTACTCCGTATCAGGATCAGCACTCATGTTGACCAAGGGCAACACCGCTACCGTGAACTGGGGAGCCTTTTGTTTGCCCTTAAGGCGCTGTGCATCGGGTACGGCGATCCCTTCATTGTTGACTGCAAATACCTCAACAGGAGTAGCTACGTTCTTAAAATCGAAGTGGCCAAGGGAGATGGTCGAGATATGCTTTTGGTTGTGCAGCTCTTCATTGAGCTTACCAGAAATGAGCACTGACCCGGTAGTACTCAGGCCTTCTACTTTTGAGGCTATATTGACACCATCTCCATAGATCTCGGTACCTTCCGCTATGATGTCTCCCATATGGATGCCTATGCGCAGGGGTACGGCATTTTCGCCTGTGAATGCCTGCTGGATGGCGATGGCACATTCGACCGCCTCAACCCCACTTTGAAAGATGCTTAATGTACCATCGCCGTAGTACTGGAGTATCTCGCCGTTGCACTGTGAGTGAAATTGCTCGAAAGTCTTACGGTGCTTCGCTCTGACGGCTATGGCCTTGGCTTCATCCTCCTGCATCATCGCCGTATAGCCGACGATATCGGTGAACATGATTGCTGCTAGCCGACGGGATCTGGTTGGGGGCATTTAGTCTTCTGGGGAGAACAGTAAAATCACAAGATACTAAAACGGAGAAGTACAGTACAACCTGGGCTATGACAAACCTCTACTCTTCCTTTTCTTTATTTCGTTTGGCTTTCGTAGTGCCTACTCCGGCACCAATGGCCAGTCCTACAGCTATCCATAGACCAACATTGCCAGTGGCTACACCTACTGCTACTCCAACCGCTATCCCAATGGCAATGCCTGCTTTGACTTCTTTTTGCATGATATTTCGATTTACATGTTTACCAACGGGATCGTTGGTTTGGGGTTGTATCCCGGCTCTCGTCACTGTCCATTTCCATCTGCTTGGATAGGGTAGTGGCCAGCGCCTGTGTTTGACACCTAAGAACCACTACTTTCAAACTCAACAAAACTGCTACGATGATATTCGCTATTCCGATTCTCCTCTTCACCTTCATTCTGTCCCCGCAAGACGGTGACTTTGGCTATGCCGACCCTTCCATACCTGAGCTAGCGCAAATGGATTACTATCGAGGCGTATGGAGCAACGAAATAGAGATGGTGCAGGAGGGCGAGTTAGTCAAGCTTGACTTTGAGTCTGAAGTGATCGGCAGATTCCTCGAAGACCATAAGACCTTCCAAACCGAGTTCACGGCTACTAATGGTTTCTTCTCGACGGACATCCGTAGCTACGACACTTTGAATCACGAGTGGAGAGCCCTTTTCTTAAATGCTGATGCACAGCGCTGGCATGAGTTTACCGTGTGGCAAGATGGTGATCAAATGATTACAATGGTAAAGGGTGGCTACAGCGGTAAAGAGGCTTTTGATGTCAAGACTGTAGATGAAATTCTGTCACCCAATCATTATCAAAAATGGGTATACCAGTCTGCCGACAATGGGGAAACCTGGGAGTTGACCTATAAGATTAATGCAAAACGGCAATATTGATCAACGACCGGTTGTCTGTCCAAATCTTTAAGTCGGGGACGCCTAAGCCATGATATCCATCGAGTAGCTTCCGCTAGTACCGCCTAGCCCGATTCCGGTAGGGGAAACCCCCTAAGGGAAAATACGGAAATCCCCTGATGCATCGGGCAAGGGGTATGAAGACCTTTGATAAAAACATCAAAGGCCATGTCTGCAAACCTATCACCCAGAGAAAGAGAAATACTACGACTGATACTCGAGGAGCAGTCCAATGCAAGCATTGCACGCCACCTGCGGATCAGCGAACGCACCGTGGAGACACATCGCAAAAACATCTATCTCAAAACCGGTACCACCAACATCGTGGGGCTCGTCAAGCATAGCCTGTCTCAAAAGCACAAATGATCAAAGTATTCACATATCCTAAATCAAAGAACAATGAAAAATGTAACAATTGCGGTAGCTGCATTAATGCTATTTAGCCTCCGGCTATCCGCTCAGATCCTGGAAAAGGAGGTCATTTTTGACCTTGATAAGAAGGAAGCGCGTACTGCGGCCGTATTGGGATACCCCAATGACATAACGGTCGATGATGACAAGGGTCAGTTTGAGCTGGTGTATGTCACGAAAGCCAAGAATAAATACCTCGTCAAGAACAGATTGGTGTTTGACTATGACCTCAACCACGTGGAGACAATCACTGACGAAATTGACGTGGAGGGTGACTACAAGGATGGTCCGACCGTCGAGATCGCTCAGACTCACCCCAACTTCAGAGGCGAGCGGATAGTACAGACCAGTCTTCAGCTGGCTGTAGGGCTTACCAGCAATAAACTGGAGAAAACCGAAATCACCTATACTTATGATTGGCAAAACGCAAAGTATAACGCCGAGTCAAAGGTGCTCGAAGAGATGAAGACCAAAGATCTACTGGGCAAGCTGACAATGAACCCCTATGCCATGCACTACAACGATCCCATGTCAGGTGATCTCATCTACATCAGCGGAATATTGACCAAAACATTCTCCACAGAGGGCTATAAAATTCAGCGGGTCACACCTGATATGGTGAAGACCGAGCTAGTGCCAATCTCCTTTGACTATTACCAAAAGAAGTTTTACGGCGGCTGGGTGACCAATCCGGATGGCACGAGCGACCTCATACTCATCTATGCCGCCGCTGGTGGCAAGGGAGTGTACAAGGCCAAAGTAAATGCTTCGCCAAAAGTCAATGATTGGACCTATGTCCGACTATCCCAAACCGGTGAAATTAAGAACAGGGCGAGCTTTGAAACAAAAGTGCATAATTGGGACATTCTTGGGTCTGTGCTGCGAGATGGGTCAGTTTACGTCTATGGCCCAGGTGAGACAAAGGGGGTAAATGAGGAACTGCAGCCGCTGATGGGTATCATTGGCACTGGGAAGCAGGATGCATTTCAGATACTCAAGGTCACTGGCGATAAGGTGGACTATGTATCGGGCCCCACATTGGATGAAATGAACGCACTGGCCTCAAAACCAGATAGTCAGAACAAACTGATAGAGTATGACGGTCGGAAAGTGGAGTTTAGGAACTTCAATTTCTCTTCAAATGGCGACATGTTCATCAGTGCTCAGGATTGGAGTAAGGATGCCAGATCTACCCTGCCGCTCTACAAAGACTTCTTCCTTTTCCACTTTGCAGCTGACGGTACCTTCAAGCGGTTGTACGGCTTGGAATCGGTGAAGGACAAGGCAGGCATAGCCGGAGCAATCGACCCGAATACAGACCCTAGGTTTTATCCGGACGAAGGTGAAGTATTTCAGGGAAGTGATGGTACCATGTACTGGAATATCTACGGAGTGAAGCGCGTGGACAAGTATGTGAGTTCGTGGACCTCTGGTAGCTATGAGTATACAGAGACGACCTGGATTCCCAGGTTGACGGGCGCTATCGCGAAATTCGATGTGGCTAGCGGTACGGTAGATGAGGTTAAGCAGTTGGGTAATGGCGACTTCACTCTCTACAGGATACCTTCCATCGGTACGCCATCCATCGCCATAGAAGGTGGGACTAAGCGAATTTACATTGGTAACGGTGGTGAGAAAGGTCGGCAGATATGGCTCGGGAAGATGGACCCGTCTACCCTTTAGTATTTACCAGCAACCAGTGAATGAAACCCGGCCGAGTTGGTCGGGTTTTTTGTTGCTCTTTGATCACATCGATAAGAGTTGAAGAGATTCGTTTAGACTATGAGTTGTAGGGATGCTCTAGTTAACGTCCATGTATGAGGCGTGTGCCCACACTTGGCTAATAGCTGCAAAATAGTGAAGTCTGCCAGTGCTTCCAAAGTTTGTAGAAAGCACTGCGTTCTGAAGTGAAAAAATCCCGTAAGCGCTAGGGTCGTGCCTAGAAGCTAAACAAGTGGCAAGGTGGTTTGGAGTGATCCATGCACTGAAGTAAGCC
>CAYGOT010000097.1:0-18039 GCA_964351595.1 uncultured Roseivirgaceae bacterium
GATAAGCTCACTCCATTGATCAAGTCCACAGGGCAGTTTGAACTGGAACAACGTGAAAACCCAAAAAGCCGGCACAAACTCATCTTTGTGAAAAATAAGGAGTCTCAAAATAAGCGGACAAAACGCTAACTTCCTGACGAGCGATCTATTCTTGCTGAGCGCATAATGAACTGACGGATGTGCTCAGGCTGTCTTATTGAGACATCCCGCCCCGGGCTGATCGGTAGTTCCTCTCCCCCAAACTGATGTAAAATGAGAGAATATTGCTATTTTACAAGGATCAGTTCAGCCCGCTATCTTCAAATCTTTTGCTACCACCAACCTAATTGAGACATTGATGAAGTCTGTAATCACCTCTGTGCTATTCTCTATAGCAACTATAGCAAATGCCCAGTATCAAGCCAAAGTCGATAGCCTGGAACAAATTGTTGAACAGCTCCAGGGCCATGAAAAAGTGATTGTTCTCAGAGACTTGTGCTATTACAGTTCGCGATTTGATTTTGAGAAGTCGGTGATGTACGGAGAACAGGCTGTTGCGGTAGCAAAAGAAATCAATGACAAAAATGATATCGGAGGGGCCTACAATGATCTGGCTACAGCGCACAAGGTGGCTAACAGGCTTGAAACTGCGCTCAGCTATTACGATCAATCACTGTCAGCACTTAAAGAGACCAACAACCTAAAACAGCAGTCCTACATCCTCAATAATATTGGGTCCGCTCACAAAAGTAAAGGGGATAAAGACCTGGCACTAAACTACTACATACAGTCACTATTGCTCCGGGACTCATTGGGCAATGTGCAGATCGGCACGGTCCTCAATAACATCGGCCTGCTTCATAAAGAGAATGGAGATGTACGATTGGCACTGGACTATTTTCAGAAGGCGCTGCAGCAGGATATTGAAGAGGATGACGTGGATGGAATGGCGCATACTTATAATAATATAGGGATTGCTTATGAGGAATTGGACATGATTGACTCAGCCTTATACTACGCCAACAAGGCCTATGAGATCGATCTTGAGGCAGGCAATGACTACTCAGTGGCCATTGACCTCAACAACATGGGTGAGGCTTACTACAGCCAGGGAGATCTCGACAAAGCCGTTGCTTACTTTGAGGAGTCGCTCACCATGAAGTATCGACTAAACAATACAATCGGCATAGCTCATACCAGTGGCCGACTCGCAGCTATTTACCAGGAAAAGCGGCAATACATGAAAGCGCTCACCTATGTGGACGATGCGCTAAACCTCGCCAAAGCGAATGGCAATAAGGACAAGGAAATGTCCCTCCACTTGCTCAAAGCTGATATCTGTGATGCCAAAGGAGAATACCAAAATGCGCTCATGCAGCACCGTGAGTATGCCAGGGTGAAAGATGAAATCTTTGACCGGGACAAGGCATTGATTGCTGCCGATCTCGCCACAAAGTATCAATCCCAGAAAACGCACGCGGAAAATGCCTTACTCATGGCTAAAACCGAGCAGCAGGAGGCGGTGCTCGCTCGAAGGGAGATCGTAAATGTGGTCGCCGTAATCGGAACCATCTTGTTGGCCATCACTGCCGGGGTGCTTTTTTGGGCCTACCGGCAAAAACTTAGGAGCAATCAAATGTTGAGCAAGCAGAAAGAAGAGTTGAGCAGACTTAACTCAACAAAGGACAGGTTTTTCGGCATCATCGCGCATGATCTGAGGGGTCCATTGACCGCACTACAGGGTATTTCAGGCTTACTGACATACACCATCAAAAAGGGCGATTTTGCAAGGTTGAATAAAATTGGGGGGCAGGTAGAAATCTCCGCCGCTCAGGTCAATAGCCTCCTTGACAATCTCCTCCAATGGGCACTTCACCAAAGTGGCAACATCTCCTACAGACCCGAGCGGTTATCACTAAAAGCAGTCATCGATGAGAACTTGAAATACTTTTCAGATATGGCAGCCGCTAAGGATATCACCCTGTCCAATAAGGTGACCGATAACACGCATATTGTAGCGGACAAAGAATCCATCTCAACAGTCATCCGCAATCTTGTCAACAATGGCATCAAGTTTACTCCTAAGGGTGGAGAAGTCAATCTGTCGGCCATGGTTGAAGATGGTCAGGTCAAAATCAATATTCAGGATACGGGTTTGGGCATATCAGCAGATCTACTAGAAAAGATATTCACGCTAGGTCAAAACAGCTCAACTCCAGGTACGCATCAGGAAAAAGGCACTGGACTTGGACTGGTGCTTGTCAATGATTTTGTCAAAATGAATCATGGAAGTCTAAAAGTTTCCAGCACGCCGAATGTAGGCAGCACATTTTCAGTGATTATTCCTGCAGCCTGATATCTTAGCGGGAAGTATGGCTAAGCTGCGCACATTTATCATAGAGGACGACATCATTCACGCCGGTAGCCTGGAAATGCTGCTCGACGAACTTGGTTACCTGATGGTAGGAAGCACTGATAACAGTGATGATGCTCCCGGCCTGATAGCTGCTTTAAATCCGGATCTGCTCTTTGTAGATATCATGATCAATGGCAAGCTCGATGGCATAGAACTGGTAGAGAAGCTTCAGCTACGTAAGAACATTCCTGTCATCTTCATCACCTCACTACGTACGGAAGATGCCATTAAGCGTGCGATGAAGGTGAAGCCTTATGCTTACATCCTGAAACCGTTCGAAAAAGCCACACTACAGGCCTCAATTGAGTTGGCGGTAGCGCGCTTCGTTGATCCTCATGGACCTGAGCTGAGTAGTCATTCTTCATGGGAGAATGATCGTGCTGGTGTTGAGCATCTCTTCATCAAATCCGGAGGCATACTGGAAAAGCTTGATTTGACGGACATCCACTATGTAGAGGTCAGAGATAAAGTCTGTCTTTTGGCGCTAGCTGAAGAAAAACGAGAGGTGCGCATGCCTCTGGGTGCATTAGAACAAAAACTTCCAGATACCGGGTTTCAAAGAGTACATCGATCTTTTGCTATTAACCTCAACAAAATTACGCGTATCGATTGGGTAAACGGCGTTATCTCTGTAGGACAATATCAAATACCTATTGGTCGCTCCTACCGAGACGCACTGAAGGCCAGACTAGACCCGCTGGGACTCTAGCTGTATAAGTCATTCACGGCTCAAATCATGTTGTCTACACCTGGGGTTAAGGGTGACTTCTAAATACTTCTATTTTTACACTTTGTTTTATGGGTTGGTACAGTTAATGTGCAATTCATTTAAAGAAACTGGCCAGTTTGGAATGCCCGGTTCTCCCGCTAGGGGGCCGGGTTCTCTACTCAGCCAGATCAGTCAACCTAAGGCCCAGCTAGCTATGAAAGACTCATTATTAGATATCCTGATATTCAATTTATTGCGTCTTAGTCGTTCTCCTATACTGTGCAGGGGAAGTTTTAGAACACGTCTCAAGACCAATAAGTTAAATCGTACCTAATGACTCGTGTGCAACCTAAAAGGTGTAGAGTCAAAATACAATCGATTCCAATTGAGTTTTCCTTGTCCGTGGAGCTCGTATGTTCATTGATCACCAAATCAAAATAACGCCAATATGAAGAGAATACTAATTACAGGTTGCAGTACAGGATTCGGATTTGATGCCGCAAAATACCTTGCTGATAAAGGAAATTACATTTACGCTTCAATGAGAAATGTGAAAGGGAAAAACGCAGAAGCAGCCGCCTCCCTGAGCAACCATGCTAGCGCAAAGGATGGAAAGATAGAAGTGCTGGACATTGACGTTACTTCCGATGAGAGCGTAAGCAAGGCTGTAGCTCAAATTGAGGCGGTGGACGTATTGATCAACAATGCAGGTAGAGGTTATGGAGGTCCTGTAGAGGCCTTTACTTCAAAGGAAATTCTTGACCAACTTGATCTGAATATTGTCGGCACGCAACGAATGGCCAAAGCCGTGATTCCGGGTATGAGGAAAAAAAGCTCAGGCCTCATCATACAAGTGAGCTCTACAGCCGGCAGAGGTGCATTTCCAGGGTTTGGTGTGTACCATGCCTCTAAATGGGGGCTTGAAGGAATGAGCGAGGCGATGAGATATGAGCTCGCACCATTTGGGATAGATGTCGCCATTGTGGAGCCTGGCCCATTCGAGACTAACTTCTTCGGGAGTATGATCAGCTCTGACGATGATGAAATCAACAAAGCTTACCAGCACGTGGCTGAATTTTCACAAGGATTTGGTCAAAATGTGATGAGCATGTTCGCTGATAAAGATGCTCCGACTGATCCTATCATTGTGTCTCAAATTTTTGAACGGTTGATTAATGCACCTGCGGGCAAGCGACCACTTCGGACTATCGCCGGATT
Organism: uncultured Roseivirgaceae bacterium; assembly: GCA_964351595.1. GTDB lineage: Bacteria > Bacteroidota > Bacteroidia > Cytophagales > Cyclobacteriaceae > UBA6059. Next base: position 4,323 of record CAYGOT010000097.1, read on the forward strand.
AGATTTTGGGTTTCAGGCGCTCAATGATGCCGTCGAACCGATACGGCTGGGAGCATTAGAGGCTATGGGCATCTCCAACCTTGATGGTGCTAAAGGACAATAAGAACTCTTTCATAGGTTTATATAGTTGATAAAAAGCCAGGGTCTGCTCTGGCTTTTTCTTTGAATATCGTACCGATCACTTTTTGATGCCCGGAAGACCCTCAGGCTTATAATCATTCCACCAAAAGTCTCCCCTTTCTATTTTTGCCGGGTAGTACTCATCGAGTTTATCACCGGTATACAGTCGCCCATTCTTCATGACGAACTCCACAGTGTTCGTATTCCGGATATCATCCAGCGGATTCTCATTGAGTATTACCAGGTCGGCCAGTTTACCTGCCTTTATAGAACCCACGTCCTGCTTCAGGCCTATGGCATCAGCGCCGATAATGGTCGCCACACGCAACGCTTCATGCGGGGTGAGCCCTCCGGATTGCACTGACCATAGCTCCCAATGGTAGCCCAAGCCCTGCAATTGACCATGACTACCGATACCAGCAATACCACCTGCATCATATAAGTCCTTGACAAACGCTGCATGCTTATCAAAAGCATGCTCCTCGTCCATAAACCACCCGGCACCTCCCCTGCCTCTTCGGCGACTCTTACCATCCAGTTCTTCGTGTGGAGTAAAATGAGAAAGCTTTTCATCTCCATGTACATTCTCGGTAGCGTAGTAATAGTTCTCACCCCATGGACCGCCATAAGTAACCAAAAGTGTTGGCGTGTAAGCAGTCTTCATCTGAGTGAGCAGGGTGACCATATCATTATAGAGCGGATAGATCGGGAAATTGTGCTCATGACCGGGATAGCCATCAATCACTTGCGTGAGATCGAGCTTGAGATCCAGAGCACCTTCAGTAGTTGGCATCAGCTTGTACTCTCTGGCCGCTTCGATGATCCACTGCCGTTCCTGTCTGTTTCCGGTGATATACATTTTTATCGTCTTGGTATCGTAGTACTCACTGTACCTCCGCATTACCTCTTTGGCATGATCCAGATCACGGACTTTGGTATTCCAAAACCCAACTCCAGGTCCTGTAGAGTAAATCCTGGGGCCCATCATATTACCCGCCTTTACCTGATCTTCATAGCTCAGCACATCTGTAGTGCCTGTCTGTGGATCCCTAATCGTGGTTACCCCATAGGCCAAATTCGCCAGGAAGGCCCATGACTCGTCTTTGTGAATCTCCCAAGCCGGACGGATGTGCGCATGTGTATCAACAAATCCAGGAACAATCGTCTTCCCGTTTACGTCGATGATGTCCAGTTTTTCCGGTAGGTCGAAGCTTTCAGCATCTCCCACAGCCACAATTCTATTGTCCTTGATAAGAATACTACCCTCTTCGATCACTTCATCACCCTCCATTGTGATGACCCTTGCGTTCGTCAACATGACGACTCCCCTGGGTATGTCGCGATCTGCTTCCACCTTCACGCGGATCTCGTTGGGAGCGTATTCGGCAGTCTCTTCCTCTTCTTTCTCTTCAGTATCCGTTTCATCTTCCTCATCAGCTTTTTCTTTTCCTTTGGCTTCCTTGGTGACGGCTTCTACGCTATCGCGAAAGGCTTTTGCTTCCGGGATATTATAGTCGAAAAAGGCGTTTCCAATCGACCAGGTAATATTTTCTGAGCCATTTGACCACTCTGGGAACTCACCACCCAGTACGGTCAATCGCTCCGCTGGAAATTCTGCTTTGTCAGGATCGAGTACAGACACTTTGGGCGACTCTCCCCCAACCATCGGTACTGTTACCACAAATACCTCATTATCTAGCAGCACCATAGCTTTATCTCCTGTTGGAGCCTTGGTAATGTAGGTGGCTGTGGTAGCTTTCTTGGCTCCAGAAGGTGTCTTACCAGTCACTTTGATGTATGCCTTGCGGTCAGTACCGTCGTAGCGAAGTGAGATCAATCCTTCATCGTTATCATAAAGGAAGATTCGATCCGATTCGGAAGTGAAATGAGGATTGGAGAGCCCAGTCGCTGTGGTAATGAAATTGTCCGAACCACCATTTGCACTTACCCAGATCAATTGCATCGGAGATCCAAATAAACCAAACGGTGTGTAACTGTTTTGAAAATCCTGGGCGGCTCCCTTAATGGCCACTATGCGGTTATTCGCAGACCATGCTATTTGTCGATAGACCGCTGCGCTCTGGGTGATCCTGATCGGTGTGTTATTGCGCTTACCAAATCCTGTCTTGTAGATATGTCCACCCTGCTCTTGATCCCAAGTCACAAAGGCCAGGCTCGTACCATCGGGCGACCAGGTTGGATTGGACTCACTCAGACTAAAATCGGTGACACGCTTCGGTGTGCCATTGGGGTAATCCATTATGTATATCTTATCCAGGGCAGCAAAGGCCAGCTTTGACCGGTCTGGAGACAGCACAGGCTCACGTATCTGCTTCACCGTGAATGTCGGCGTATCCTCAATCGGATATTCGAATCTCACTTCAGGCCCTACAGCAAGCTCAGCCTCAATATGGAATGGTATTTCTGTTGCCTCTCCACCATTGATGGGCAGTTTCCAAATCTTACCTCCATAGCTGGTGATGATAAACTGGCAGTCGGGCGTAAAAGACATTCCCGGTAGGACGTCCCGCGTAGCAATAGACTCCTGATCATCGCGCTGAACCGGGTAGGCCAACCACGACTCTTCCCCGGTAGCCAAATCCCGCTTCACCAAGCCCGTCTGCGAGTCGAACCTCGTTCCGTAAACCAGATACTTCCCATCAGGGGAGAGTGTCGGACGGAAGGCTGAGCCATATCTGGACGTCTTGGTCTCGTGCTTTCCGGTCTCACGATCATATACGGCAATCTGGTATTGCGGAAATGCCGCGTTGTACTGCCAGTTGCGGTCACGGTGGCTGAACCAAATTTTGGTGTTATCCTTACCAAAGGCGGGCTCCACAGTCTTGAGGTTCTCAGGCTCTTTGATCAGTTGGGCTCCTTTGCCTCCATCCTTGTGGATCAGGTGCATCTTAGGCACTCCACCCAACCCTGCACCTTTGGCCACCACGATGTAGTCACCGTCAGGTGTCCACTCTGGCGACTGGTAGAGATCTCCCTTACCAGAAGTCAATGCAGAGCTGGTAGTATCGCTGAGATCAAGAATATGAACATTCTCGCCACCTTTCTCATCAGAGGTATAGACAATGGACTTACCATCAGGTGAGAATCTGGGCTGGCTATCAAATGGCAACCCGCTGGTGAGTTGATACGCTTCACCTCCCGTAATGGATAGTGTATACAGGTCACCAAGTACATCGAAGACCAGCGTCTGTCCATCGGGACTCACGTCAATGTGCATCCATGAAGCTTCATCCAAATCGAGTGAAATTGTACGATCTGACTTTAGGGGTAAGTCCTTCTTTCCATCTTTCTTAGTGTCCTGGGCATGGCTAGTGGATGCTACCACCACCAGAAGTGCGATTAAAAAATGTTTCATATAACCTTATTTGAGCTTAAGCTCGATTTAGAACATTTGCATAACAAACGCAAATAGTTATAATAACCGATGAAGATAATTGGCCAATCGTTGTGCCAGCAATGCCAATAAAAAAGCCGATAATCTTTGGGTCGACCATCGGCTCAGTTCCATTCGATAGTATTACTTTTTGAATAGGCCGGCCACAAAAAGAACAACCAACGCACCGACCAGAGCCGTCAATAGCGTGCTCAGGATCCCGCTACCAATTGAAATTCCCAATACACCGAACAGCCACCCACCTACAAATGCGCCAACGATACCCAGTAGGATATTCCAGAGGAGTCCAAAGCCCCCGCCTTTCATAATATTACCAGCCAACCATCCAGCCACCGCACCGATAGCCAACCAAATTAAAAAATCCATAATGCTTAAGTTTTAGGTTATAAGTTGAAATGAATGTAGGAAAATCCTCTGAGCCAACAAAGTCTTGTTTCTAATGACTGTATTGCATAATTTTATATGTAATACTGCATAATATATTATGAGAACAACGCTTGATATTCCAAAACAACTTTTTGATGAGGCCATGGCTGTAACAGGCGCTAAAACCAAAAGCCAACTGGTAAAAGATGCTTTAACTCTCCAGATAAAGAGGGTTAAACGACAAAGACTGCTTTCGTTTAAGGGCAAGGTGGACTTAGATATGGATCTCGATCTACTTAGAGATCGGAAGTAATGCCCAATTACAAGGTTCTTGTAGATAGCTCAGTCTGGATCAGTTATTTCAGAACAGGCCATCCAGATCAACTTGATATGTTAATTCAGGAAGATTTGGTTTACACCAATGAAGTTATCCTGACTGAAATGATCCCATTCATGAAAGCGGTGAATCAAGAGACACTGATAGAAACAATGGAATCCCTCGAATCGATTCCTTTACAAATCGATTGGCCCATTATCAGGGAATATCAACGTATTAATCTCCTCAACGGAATAAACAATGTCGGTATACCTGACCTTTTGATTCTCCAACAAGTGATTGATGAAAGACTGTTTCTTTTCTCGTTTGACAAACACTTTACGCTAATGCAAGAACACTTCAAGTTTGAACTTATGACTTGATCTCTGCTACTCCAGCAGCTCCTCATGCAGTGTATAACCACCAAAAATACCCTGTCCTCCCTCAACATTACCAACAACGGAAATCGGCTCTATAAATGGATTGTCCTTGCCTTCGCTGGCGTCATAGACAGTTTCGAGATAGCGATAGTAGTCGTAGGAGAGTGACTTTACATGCCCTATTAGCGGCAGGTCGCTATCAAAGATCAGAAAATCCAGCTCCAGCTTAAAAGACTGCCCATCGAAGATCCTGTCAGTGATCAAAAACTTCTGTATAAAGTCCGTAGATCTCGTGCCTAATATATCTCCTGTTCCGGCATTTTCTACACTCGGGTTGCCAGTTCTGATGGGTAGCATACTGACTGCTCCATCATGGATTGTGTAGAGAATGAATTCGTAGTAGTTAGTTTCGCTTGCTGGATCATCGATGACAAAGGACAAGCGACCCGTAGGCATTCCAAACTCACTGAGAAAGAGCGTGTCGATCTTTTCGAAACTATGCACTTCCACTAACGATGGCACACTGGCTTTGCCATTGAGTGGAGCGTATTGAGGTACATTGATCTGGATCTGATATTCCGATTCCGGTAGGATAGCCTCATCAGATGAATAATAGCCACCACCCTCGTGCTGTAAGTCAAAGACCTGATCTCCCGAAGTAACTTCAACAAATGCATCCTCAATACTGGGGAAGTCTCGTCCATCCAGCGTCGGTAGACTCAAGGTCAATCTTACCCTCGGCTCTACGCCCGGGGCAATGGCTCCTGTTACCACCACTTCCGAAGTATATTCATTCAACCCAAGGTCGCTTTTGAGTTCGCTCTCACATCCACAAATCAGGGTAGTGATACCAATTAGAATAGCCAAATATCTCATAATCAGTTGAATTTGAAGTTGTAGGTGATAGAAGGGACGATCCAATACGAGCTGATTTGTATTAGCTCAGTATCACCACTCCCTGTGGCGGATTCCGGATCATTTGTATAGATGATGAACGGATTTTGGTTGACATAGGTGTTGTAGATAGATAGATTCCAGGTGCGTACCCCGCGTTTCTTCTGCTTCACAAAGTTGATACCTACATCCAACCGGTGATAATTGGGCATGCGCACTGTATTGCGTCCTTCAAATACATCAACGCTGGTAGCGGTCGGTGTGCCAGGATCAAACTCAGGAGACAAAGCTGGAATATCGGGTAATGCCGCCGCTCTGCCATAGGGAAATGAAACTGCATTGCCGGTAGCAAAAACCCAGGATGCTGAAAGGTTGATCTTGTTGCTAATCTCATGCATTGCCACCAATGAGATATCGTGCCGACGGTCGTATTTATACGGGTACATTTTGCCAGCATTGAGGTTCTCAAATTGACGGTTGGTCCATGATAGCGTATATCCGAGCCACCCGGTCGTGCGCCCTGTCTTCTTTTGAAGAAAGAACTCAAAACCGTAGGCCTCTCCTTCGCCCTCAGTTTCGATCTTGGATTGCCATGTCTCCTGCGCATCCGTAAAAGTCGCTCCTTCTTTGTAGGCAATGAGGTTGTCCATGGTTTTGTAGTAGGTCTCAAAAGTGAACAGATAGTCTCGTGACGGACGATAGCTCAACCCTGCGGCTACCTGGCGCGATCTCAAGGGTGGTGCATCAGGTGTGGCAGGTACCCATAGATCTAGTGGTATGCCCAGGGTGCTGTTGGTAAGCAGATGAATAAACTGCGCCATTTCAGCATAGGATGCGCTTAAACTCACCCTGTCATTGAGTTGATAATTCATGGCAATGCGTGGTTGAATCGAGTGATAAGTCTTGCCCTCCACATTGAGTAAAGCGGCATGCACGCCAATGTTGGTTTTCAGCCTATCGGTAAAGCTGATTTCATCTTCGACAAACACGGAAGCCTCTATAGAACTCGTCTCCTGATCATCAAACTCCAGGTTGACATCACCCTCAAAATCTGTCGTCTCGATTTGAATCCCGCTCACTCCTGGCCTGAACTGATGCTGGACTCCATTAAGACCAAACTTGATGTTGTGCGTCGCACTTGGGAAATAATCGAACTGCAGTTTTACACCGTAATCCTCAATCTCCGAGTTGAAAGAGTTGATATAGATATTGCTGGAACTATTAGGTGGTCTGCCATAGCTCTCTCGTGAATCCAGGTCTACGTTGATGTCGAACTTGGTGTAGGTAGCAGTGGTATTTGCAAAAAGCTTATCACTAAAGAGATGATTCCATCGCGCTGCAACAATGCGGTTGGACCACCCCAGCTCTACATTCATATCGCTCTGAAATGGGTACGCATCATCAGGATTGCGCTCCTTCTCGGTCACATCTATACGATCGCCACTACCGTAATAGCTAAGGAATACCTGGTCCTTATCAGAAAACCGATGATTGACTTTAGCACTCAGGTCACCAAAGATGATGTCTTGCCGCAACTCTCTATTCTCAGCAGGTTCAAAATCACCGACAGCTTTAAAGATCAAATCCATAAAGGTGCGTCGACCACTTACCAGAAATGAGGTGTTCTCTCCTCCGATAGGACCCTCTACCGTGAATTTTGAAAGCAGATATCCCAACCCTATCTCTCCTGTTACTTTTTGGGTATTGCCCTCTTTCATCCTCACATCCAGCACAGACGAAAGTCGACCACTATATCTGGCAGGAAAGCCTCCTTTGATCACATCGATGTGCTTGACCGCACTGGTATTGAAAGTAGAAAAGAGATCAAACGCATGGGTAGGATTGTAGATCGTCGCGCCATCGAGTAAGATTAGGTTTTGATCAGGCCCTCCGCCCCTCACGTAAAACCCACTGGCATTATCTGCTCCAAATTTGATTCCCGGGGTGAGTGTGATGGTTTTGAGCAAATCTGGCTCGCCCATCAGACTGGGCAGCCGCTGAATATCCTTTGGCGAAAAAGAATTGATGCTCATTTGTGTATCCTGTATGCGGCCAGCTTCTATCAGCACCTCATCGAGTTGCTGCTCATTTTGCGATAGCGCTATACTCAACAAGTCCTCGCTACCCGGCCGATACCAGACCAGCGTATCACGATAGCCGACGTAAGAAAAAACCAGCGGGATATCCAGGTGGGTATTTCTCGAGTAACTGTAGTAGCCATAGACATTGGTGGTGGCGCCCTGACGATGGAGGGTGTCATAAACCGTGACTCCTATGAGGGCCTCACCTGTGGCCACATCAGTGACATATCCGTTGATTGTTGTCTTGGCAGATTGATCTTGTTTCCGGGGGTAGATCAGTACTTTATCCCCTGACAGCATAAAATCAACTGACTGACCCTTGAAAGATTCTGATAAGATCTGCTGCAAAGTCAAAGAAGTCGCCGATAAGGTCACCTTTCTATCCAGGATAAGGTCTCCGTATGAAAAGTTGACTTCAGCCTGAGCCTCCAATTCCTTGAGCAGCTGATCTACTTGCCATTCAGCTTTGCTCAGCCGAACCGGCATATCGAGTTTAGAGGTTTGCGCTAGCAGGGTGGTATGACACCACCCCACCAACAGCAAGAGTTTGAGTTTTTGACGCATCATCATTCTTGAGTTTTGACCTTGAGATTATTTGGGATTGACTTGATACGTGGTGTTGTTAAGCCGTATATCAAGCCCTAGAATAAGTTCGAGTTCATTAAGTACCTCCTCCAACCGAGCATGATCATATTGAGAGGTAAACTTCATGTTGGCCACCTCCGGAGCTACTATAAAATCAGCACCGTAATGCTTGCCAACATCACTGCAAACCTGTTGCAGCGGAGCGTCATCAAATCTCAGCTGACCAGTCTTCCATGAGAGCCTGTTAAGGTTGTGCTGCATCATGGATGGTTTATCGCCCTCAGCATGCACTGCTGACTCGCCTGCCCCTACCGGAATGGTCTCACTGCTGCTCCCGAAGGCTACCTGACCTTCTGTGACCGTTAGCTCTGCGGTCGCTTCTCCAACCAGTAAATTGAAAGCAGTACCAACCACCCTCGTGACACTCTCTCCACCCTCAATAACAAAGGGAAGTTCTTCATTCTTAGCCACTTCAAAGTAGGCCTCACCTTCGAGCATGACCGATCGGTCATCACCATTGAAACCCTCAGATACCCAGAGCTCACTTCCTTCGTTCAGTGTGATGATTGATCCATCAGCTAAAGCAACTTCATGAATATCGGAAACAGCTTCATAAGCCGTGTATCCAGCATACGGGCTGAGGTAGAATTGATAGATTAAGATTCCCGCCACTAGCAGTAGTGAAATGGTTGCTGCAATTCTTGGCAGCCAGTTGGTCGCTGTTTGTTTTTGGGCTCGAATAGTCTCGCTGATCACCTCCCAGTCCCGTGCTTTTTGATAACTGGAGTGATAATCCACCTGCCCTGCTTCTTGCCAAAGTTTGACCATAGCCTGATAGGCTTCTTCTTTGCTGTGGTTTTCAGATCGCCAATCATTCAGTTCTGCTTTTTGATCAGCTGAAAGTGAATCAGTTTGTTCTGCAACTATGAGCTTGAGTATTTCTTCGTTCATCGACCTACTATTGGTTTCTAACTAGTAGATGGGCGAGACTCCAAAAACACGTAAGTCGAATTAGAAAAAAGTTAAATTATTCTTGAGTAGAATAATCAAGTGCCTGAATGAGTGCGACTTAAGTTCCCTTTTGGCTAGCCAAAAATCCAAAACAAACTCAATAGGTTTTTGCGAAGTGTCTTCAGGGCAATACTGATCTGGGTCTCTACAGTACGCTTGGATATACCTAGCTGATCCGCAATCTGCTGGTTCTTCAAGTCATCGAACCGACTCATGACAAAGATCTGGTGACATTTTTTTGGCAAGGTGTCTATTGCCTTCCATATCTCAGCCTCCCGTTCAGCCTGCTCGATGTAATCCGTATCGTCGACCTGGTCGGTTTCTTTAGTATCCAGAAAATGCTTTCTGCGCCTCAGCTCTTCGAGGCAGCCATGGTAAGTTGACTTGAGTAGATAGGCTTTGAGTGACTGGATTTCCAGTGATCCTCTGCGCTCGAAAAGCCTGATGAATACTCGTTGAATTACCTCACTACGCTCATCAGGAGAAGATAGGTACTTGGAAGCATAGGAAATCAACAACTCATAGTAGACATCAAAGAGCCGCTCAAATGATTGTTCGTCTCCTGATTTGAGTCCCTTTATGAGCAGTTGGTCACTTGCGGTCATGGGATCAAATTAGTGAATTTGTCTTCTATATTTAGAATCGAACATGTTGAAAATGATGAGTTCTGGTACTTCTCTTCAACGTTAAGCTCTTTTTCTCTAACCATGTGAAATGACTAAGATTACGTAAAGTACGTTACGTAAATTGCACTTCGCCGACAATGGGGACAAAACAAAAAACACTTATGATCAAACAGTGGTTATTCAAAGCCGGGGTCGGTCTATTGACTATCTCGGGGTTATATTTAACTGAAGGTAATACCGCACAAGCCCAAGGCATCTCCTTTTCCTATCTCATCCCAAAAAACGGTTATGTCTCAGCACCTGTGAGTCCCTTCTCTATTCGAGGCGTGGGTTTTCAGGTAGCTCCTTTTACGAGGGTCGAATCAGGATTCTCACTTTACAGCATGTCAGGCTTGGCTATGGACGGTCTGCCCTTCCCTTCTGAGCGACCACTGACCGGCCCTCATTTCACCCTCCTTGTACCTGCAGAACTGGTTTTTTCAGTTGGGATTGGTCGCCTGGGCATCTCGGTCATGGGTGGTGGGTTCGGACATTGGCATATCAACCCACGGATCAACTATGGTGAAATGGATAGAGCCCTTCGAGAATGGGAAGGCTGGCAAGTGGCCAACGCCAATCTGGATATGGAGGTCAAGCTAGGTTGGGGCTGGCTAGCAGGCGGGGGGTTGGAATATCAGGTCAATGATCAATTCTCACTCACGAGCGAGGTGCACTATTTACAGGGATTTGCAGACTCACCCATGACCGGAACCTACACCGGAGGGCCAGACCAAGATGGTATTATCATCACGCAACCTGCCGATTTTCATAACGCCAGGATCGTCCTTGAGGGAATTGAGGTATCGCTAGGCGTTAGACTGAATCCTAATTAGTAAGGCCTACAAGTGCCAAGGTCACTTTTCGCAAAAATGCTCGAATCTCCAGGATTAAGCACCATTTAAGACTCAAAAGTGGTCGAGCCATTCGGGTAGTCGAGTAAACAGATATTTTATTTTACTTACAAAAGTGAAACTTTATTATTTCCATTGAGTATAAAACTTACAATTGTGAAACTAATATGCAAAATCTGAAACTCGGCAACTTCGAAGAATTGGTACTGCTACTCGTGGGAGTGCTTTATGATCAAGCCTATTCGGTCTCTATTGTGGAGGAATACAAAAAGCAAACAGGCAAGAGTATCAATATCAGTGCTATTCATACTGTGCTCTATCGGCTGGAAGAAAAGGGTTTCCTTTCTTCAAAGCTCGGAGAATCACAAGCCTCACGTGGTGGCAAACGTAAGCGACTCTTCTATCTCACTGCGTATGGAGCTAAGGCACTGGAAGAACTGCAAAGTCTACGCGATCAGCTCCGTTTCCAGATACCAAAACTTGCCCTTCAAAATCTCGCATGAGCAAACTCTCCTTCATAGATCCGCCGAGCAGAGCCCTCCGATTCTTCAGATGGTATTGCAGACCCGATCGGCTCGAAGAGCTGGAAGGTGATCTATGGGAGATGCACGACAAAAGACAACAACAACAAATCTCAAAACTCAGCCTTCAACTCCGCTTTTGGTGGGATGTGATCCGCTGTTTCAAAATGTATTCGGTCAAAAAAACTCAACTAGGAATGAATCTATCACTCTATCGGTCCTACTTAATTGTAGCGCTCCGCAACTCAAGGAAAAATGCAGGTCCTATCATTATCAATATTGGAGGTATGGGACTTGCGCTAGCATTCTGCATCACGGTTTACATGCTTCATGCCTTCAACCTCGAATTCGATACCAATCACGACAATGTCGACGATGTATATCGTCTACACAGTATCCGTAACTACAACGATGAGGAAAAGCGCTTCGAACTAGCTCCTCTTCCATTCGTCTCAAAGCTGGCCACTGAGGTAGCCTACGTGGATGAGGTGACTTTCTATGAGGCTCATCGCGGAACAGTCCAGGTTGGAAATGACTATTTCAGCGAATACATCGCTTCAGCCGGTGAAAATTTCTTTGATTTTTTCCCAATGAAGCTGAAACATGGCAGCCCTCTGGGCATGCGAAATCCATCCGGGATCTACCTAACGGAAGAAATTGCGGAAAAATACTTTGGAAGTGCTTCTCCTATCGGAGAACAAATCACCATGTTCATTGGTGAGAAAAAAGGTGTTGAACTCCAAGTAGAGGGTGTTTTTGAAAACATTCCATTGAATAACAGCTTCGACTTCAATGTACTGGTCAATCACCATGCCGTGATGAAGGCGATCAACATCACACCTTCTTCCTGGGATGAAGAGAGCAATGTAGCAATCTACTTCCGATCACAAAACCCCTCATCTGTTTTGACTACCATCAGGAGCTTTATTCCGGAACAGAATGCCAATCAGGAAAACTGGAAGGTCGTAGATTTTGATGTTTGGAATTTTATGGATCCTAGGTACACAGAAGATAATGTAACCTCAGGACCGGCCAACGAAAGAGTATCCAAATCCGCAGTTATTGTATTTACTGCATTAGCGATTCTTATTTTGGCGGTAGCCTGTTTCAACCTTGCTAATACTTCAATGGCACTCATGTCCAAGCGGGTCAGGGAAATTGGAATTCGAAAGACGCTGGGTACAACGAACAGGCAATTGTTCATTCAGTTCATGTTTGAAACTTTAGTCGTTTCCACTCTGTCATTTGCATTAGGGATACTATTAACAGACGTAGTTGGGGAACAAATTTGGGGTCTGTTTGGCGCCTCATTTTTCTTAAAGGATGTCAGTATTGCGCGCCTAATACCATTCATCATAGGGTTCTTACTTTTTTGCACCTTTCTGGCAGGAGTCTTACCTGCCTTGTACGCACGACGATTCTCTCCTACCACAATAATGAAAAGTGGGAGCTCACTCAAAGGTGTTAGTGGCTTGCAAAAGGCATTGACGGTTGGTCAATATGCCGTGTCCATCAGTCTGCTCGTCTCCGCATGGATATTCTCTAAAAACAGTGACTATTTCAAGACGATGGACCTGCATTACAATTACACTAATATAGTGATGCTGCCCTTAGACTCAAGTGAAGATTTTGAAGTGGTGAGGAATAAGCTATCACAGGTATCGTCCGTAGATGAAATAATTGGCACAAGTGGTCATATTGGACTGTCAAGAACACGCGCTCAATTCAATACAGATAGCATAGACATAGAAGTAGCCAGTTTAAATATCAGTTCGGAATATCTTGAAATGATGGAAATCGAGGTTAACTCAGGAAGAAACTTTGCGCCCAATTCCACCACAGATTTGACCACTTCAGTCATCATTAATGAGGAGTTTGCTCAGCGGTTTCTAAGCGAAGTAGATCCCTTTTCTTACAAGTTGAGCATAGACGGTCAACTCAAAAACGTAATCGGGATTACGGAGGATATTATTGATAATGTGTACTTCGACTATAAACCTACACCTGTTGTTTATCTTCCAGCCGCCAGCGACCAGTTAGATGTCATTATAGCAAAAACAAATGATGGTAATACTGATGCTCTTGAGGAAGATATGAAGGCCATCTGGGCGGATATGTTCGACACACCTTATCGTGGCAAACCACAATCCAGAGTATCATCCTTCTTCGCCTCCAGAGATGCGCGCAACCTCAAGGTCATATTCTCAAGCATTGCCATACTGGGAAGTATGCTGAGCCTTATTGGAATATTCTCGCTGGCTTCATTGAACGTATCTAAGCGCACTAAAGAAATCAGTATCAGGCGTATACTAGGTGCCACTATCCATCAGGTATTGCTGATGGTCAATAAGTCACTTCTTATGCTTCTTGGAGTCGCACTTGTGATCGGTGTAGCCATAGGTATCTTCCTAAGTGAGGCCGTGCTCCAAATGATTTATAGCTTCTACAAGTCAGGCTCTATAATTGAATCCCTGGGAATAGGCTTATTGGTCGTAATAGCCGCTACTCTCTT
>CAYGOT010000098.1:0-17900 GCA_964351595.1 uncultured Roseivirgaceae bacterium
CTTTTTTAGCAATGTGCCCACGGAAAGAACGCGTAGGAGAAAACTCCCCAAGCTTATGTCCAACCATGTTTTCAGTGACGAATACAGGGATGAATTTATTTCCATTGTGAACAGCGAATGTATGGCCAACGAAATCCGGAGAGATCATTGATCTTCTAGACCAAGTCTTTATTACAGACTTCTTACCAGAATCATTCATCGCGTCGACTTTCTTCTCTAGGCGAAAATCTATGTAAGGCCCTTTTTTTAGAGATCTAGACATTTTTATTTCCTTTTACTAATAATCATGTTATCAGAATACTTCTTAGGGTGTCTGGTTTTCTTACCCTTGGCGTAAAGACCATTTCTTGATCTTGGATGACCACCTGATGATCGTCCTTCACCACCACCCATTGGGTGATCTACAGGGTTCATAGCTACACCTCTTACTCGGGGACGTCTACCCAACCACCTGTTTCTACCAGCCTTACCCAACCTCACGTTCATGTGATCGCCATTAGACACAGTACCCACAGTAGCTACACAGACAGCCAACACCAATCTCATTTCACCTGACGGTAACTTGACAGTAACATACTTACCATCTTTCGCAACCATCTGAGCATATGCTCCGGCACTTCTGACCATTGCAGCCCCTTTGCCAGGCTTCAACTCGATATTGTGAACAATAGTACCCAATGGCATTTCACCAAGAGGCATACAGTTACCCAACTCAGGAGCAATACCAGAACCATTCATTATCTTCTGTCCTACCTGAATACCTTCAGGTGCGATAATGTATGTCTTTTCACCATCCGCATAGACAGCCAAAGCTATTCTCGCCGTTCTCGATGGATCATACTCTATAGTCTTTATAGTAGCAGGTACTCCGTGCTTAGATCTTTTGAAGTCAATGAGTCTAAGTTTCTTCTTGTGACCACCGCCTACATTACGAACAGTCATCTTACCAGAGTTATTTCTACCTCCGGTGTGCATGTTCCTTTTCAACAGAGACTTTTCTGGCTTGTCCGTCGTGATCTCGTCGAACGCAGGAGCCATCCTGTATCTCTGTCCTGGGGTTATCGGTCTTAGTTTCTTAACAGCCATTTTTCAATGTCGTTTATACGCCTCCGTAGAAATCAATAATATCACCTTCAGCAAGCTTTACAATCGCTTTCTTGAAGGAGCTCGTTTTGCCCTCTACAATCTTCGCTTTTGTATACCGCATTTTTCTCTTCCCTGCATAGATCATTGTGTTGACACTTTCTACAGTGACACCATATGTCTTCTCTACAGCTTTTTTGATCTCCACTTTATTGGATTTCTTATCTACAATGAATCCATACCTTCCCTCTTCATTGAGAGCAGACACTTTTTCAGTAACCAGTGGTTTGACTAATACACTCATCGTCTTACTTTAACAGGTTTTCTATCTTTTCCACAGCACTTTCGCTTAGGATCAAACTCTCGGCGTTAAGCACGTCGTAAGTATTCACCTGATCCACAGTTACCACCTTGGACTTTTGCAAATTCCTAGATGACAGAATCACATTCTTGCTAGCCTCATTCACTACAAAAAGTGCCTTAGTATCCGTCAGTTTTAGGTCATTAAGCAACTGCACAAACATCTTAGTCTTAGGAACATCAAACTGAAAATCCTCAAGGATCGACAACTTGTTATCCTTCGCCTTATATGTTAGGGCAGACTTTCGCGCTAGTGACTTAAGCTTCTTATTTAATTTGAAGCTGTAGTTTCTTGGTCTTGGGCCAAAAGCTCGTCCGCCACCTTTGAAAATAGGCGACTTAATACTACCAGCTCTTGCTGTACCAGTACCCTTCTGACGCTTGATCTTCCTGGTCGAGCCAGTAATCTCAGCCCTTTCCTTAGACTTGTGCGTCCCTTGTCGCTGGTTTGCTAAATATTGCTTGACATCAAGGTAAATAGCATGATCATTTGGCTCTATGCCAAAAATCTCATCGGTCAAACTTACTGTACGACCAGTTTCGCTTCCTGATTGATTTAATACTGCTACCTTCATGATTATTTCTCTAGTATTACGTAAGAGTTCTTAGCACCAGGGATGCTACCACTTACCAGAATAAGATTCTTGTCAGCAACAACTCTCATCACTCTGAGGTTGATCATCTTAACTCTTCTTCCTCCCATTCTTCCAGCCATCCTCAGACCTTTGAACACTCTCGATGGGAATGAACAAGCACCAATAGAACCAGGCGCTCTCAATCTGTTGTGCTGGCCGTGAGTAGCTTGACCTACACCACCGAATCCATGACGTTTAACAACACCCTGAAAACCTTTTCCTTTTGAAGTTCCGATAGCATCTACGAAATCCTCCTCAGAGAATACCTCACCTACCTTCACCTCATTTCCGAGTTGTACCTGACCTTCAAACTCCTCTCTAAAATCCCTAAACTCTACTACCTTCTTTTTAGGAGTAGTTTTAGCCTTCGAGAAATGTCCCTTCAATGCTTTGCTAACATTTTTTTCCTTAGCATCATCGTAAGCGAGCTGAACCGCCGTGTATCCGTCAGTATCCTCGTTTTTTACTTGTGTTACCACACAAGGACCTGCCTCTATCACCGTGCATGCGACATTACGTCCATCGGCACTGTAGATGCTAGTCATTCCGATTTTTTTACCAATAATTCCTGACATTCTATTTTAATAAACTTGTTCGTTTTCAACGGATTAAATCTTTTGTCCGCAAAAGGATTGCAAAGATAGATATTTCATCTCTGCTGTCAAATAGTCAAGCCTTAATTTTCAATAGTATTTTAAGACCAAAAAAAGAACCAACAGCAAGGAGCCATTGGTTCTCTAAATAAGTGTACTAGATATGTCTATACCTTGATTTCTACATCTACTCCACTAGGAAGTTCCAGCTTCATCAACGCATCTACCGTCTTTGTGCTGTTAGAGTAGATATCAACTAGTCTCTTATAAGTACAAAGTTGAAATTGTTCTCTAGACTTCTTGTTTACGTGAGGTGAACGCAAAACAGTAAATTTCTCTTTGACGGTAGGGAGCGGAATAGGTCCACTTACTACTGCGCCAGTCGTCTTTACAGCTCTCACAATTTTCTCAGAAGACTTGTCAACCAAGTTGTGATCGTATGACTTAAGTTTTATTCTTATTTTCTGTGTCATGATTCTAGTTGATTATACGGTGGCACCTTTTGCTTTTGCAATGACCTCATCTGCCAAGTTCTTAGGCACCTGATCGTAATGAGAGAAGGTAAGTGAAGCTGTAGCCCGACCCGAACTCATCGTACGAAGGTCAGTCACATATCCAAATAGTTCGGACAATGGCACGCTTGATCTGATGACCGCTGATGTTCCCTTAGTGTCCATACCTTTCATAATACCTCTTCTCCTGTTAAGGTCTCCGGTAATTGATCCTGTATACTCGTCAGGTGTCACCACCTCTACAGCCATCACTGGCTCAAGAAGAACTGGCTTTGCCTGCTTTCCAGCTTCTTTGAAACCTAAGCGTGCTGCCATTTCGAAGGACAATGCATCAGAGTCAACATCGTGGAAGGAACCATGAAACAGTCTAACCTTCATGGAATCAATCGGGTAACCGGCCAATGGTCCATTATTCATAGAGTCTGCAAAACCCTTTTGAATTGCAGGTATGAATTCCTTAGGAATCACACCACCCACAATCTGGTTGACGAACTGAAGTCCATCCTGCTCGTAATCCTCGTCCTTAGGTCCAATTTCGAACGAAATATCACCAAACTTACCACGTCCACCACTTTGCTTTTTGTATACCTCTTTGTGTTCTACACTAGCAAGTAGGGCTTCCTTATAAGCTACCTGAGGAGCGCCTTGGTTGATCTCAACCTTGAATTCTCTTTTCAGGCGATCAATGATAATGTCCAGGTGAAGTTCGCCCATTCCCTGGAGAATAGTTTGTCCAGTCTCATGGTCGGTATTCACTACTAAGGTAGGATCCTCCTCCACTAGTTTGGCTATTGCCATACCGAGCTTATCTACGTCAGCTTGCTGCTTAGGCTCGATAGCATATCCAATTACCGGAGCAGGGAAGTCCATTGATTCGAGCACGATTTTGTGCTTTTCATCACAAAGCGTGTCACCCGTCTTAATATCCTTAAAACCAACTACCGCAGCAATATCGCCCGCGTGCAGTCTGTCAATTTGATTTTGTTTGTTCGCATGCATCTGGAAAATGCGCGAAATCCTTTCTTTCTTACCCGTTCTCGTATTGAAAACATATGAGCCTGACTCGAGCATACCAGAGTATGATCTTACGAAGCACAGTCGTCCAACGAATGGGTCAGTAGCAATCTTAAATGCCAATGCTGCAAATGGATCACTTGGGCTTGGCTTTCTGGAAGTGGGCTCTTCAGTATCGGGATTAGTACCAACGATGTTATCTCTGTCCAAAGGTGAAGGAAGTAACTCCATCACGTAATCAAGCATCGCCTGAACACCCTTGTTTTTGAATGCAGAACCGCATGTCATTGGCACAAATGCCAAGTCAATGGTGGCAGATCTGAGCGCCGCAATAATTTCATCACGAGTTATGGACTCAGGATCTTCAAAATATTTTTCAAGAAGTGTCTCATCATAGTCTGCCACAGACTCCAAAAGATTTTGACGATACTCTTCTACCTCATCAACCATGTCTTCTGGAATAGGAATTTCATGGAAAGTCATTCCCATATCATCCTCATTCCATACCATGGCCTTGTTAAGAACCAAGTCGACAACACCTCTGAATTTTTCCTCCGCGCCAATCGGCAATTGTAAAGGCACAGCTTTAGTACCTAGCATTTCCTTCACCTGCTTACACACGCTGAGGAAATCAGCACCTGCTCGATCCATTTTGTTCACAAAACCAATCCTTGCCACTTTATAATTATCAGCAAGTCTCCAGTTAGTCTCTGACTGAGGCTCAACCCCATCCACAGCACTAAACAAGAAAACCAAGCCATCAAGAACCCTTAAAGACCTGTTCACCTCAACTGTGAAGTCAACGTGCCCAGGCGTGTCAATGATATTGATGTGATATTGGTTGTCTTTGTAAGGCCAGAATACTGTAGTAGCAGCTGAAGTAATCGTGATACCTCGCTCCTGTTCCTGTTCCATCCAGTCCATGGTGGCCGCACCATCATGAACTTCACCTATTTTATGAGAAACACCAGTGTAGTATAATACCCGCTCAGTCGTAGTAGTCTTACCAGCATCAATGTGCGCCGCAATACCAATATTCCTGGTGTATTTTAAATCCCTTGCCATTTGTAATTAAAAATTAGAATCTGAAGTGTGAAAATGCTTTGTTGGCATCTGCCATTCGATGAGTATCATCCTTCTTCTTAACAGCAGCTCCCTCGCCTTTGGATGCAGCCACTATCTCGCCAGCCAATCTTTCTACGATGGTCTTTTCTCCTCTCATTCGAGAATACTTGATCAACCACTTCATACCTAAGGCCACCTTACGGTCTGGTCTTACTTCCAAAGGCACCTGGAAAGTAGCACCACCTACTCTTCTACTCTTCACCTCGACCGAAGGCATAACATTACCCAATGCCTTCTTCCAAGTTTCTACACCGTTCTCCTTAGTTCTTTCCTCAACCAGGTTGACAGCATCATAGAAAATAGAGAACGCAAGGCTCTTCTTACCAGTAATCATAAGGTTATTTACAAACTGGGTAACCAACGTATCCTTATAGACAGGATCCGGAAGAATGTATCTTTTCTTTGGTTTAGCTTTTCTCATCTTCTTTTACTATTTCTTATCCTTAGGTCTCTTAGCACCATACTTAGATCTTCTCTGTAGACGACCACTAACACCAGCAGTATCTAGCGCACCCCTTATGATGTGATATCTCACACCAGGCAAGTCTTTTACTCTACCACCCCTTATAAGGACAATAGAGTGCTCCTGCAAGTTGTGACCTTCACCGGGAATGTACGCATTCACTTCTTTTCCATTGGTCAATCTTACCCTGGCCACCTTTCTCATTGCTGAGTTAGGCTTCTTTGGCGTGGTGGTGTACACTCTCGTACAAACACCTCTTCGCTGTGGACAAGAATCCAGAGCGGGAGACTTTGACTTAGAAGTAAGCTTCTTCCTTCCTTTCTTTACTAATTGCTGTATAGTAGGCATTTATAAACTATTATTTTTCTAACCTTACGAAAATTGGAACGCAAAAATAGGGATTAAGCAATTCACTTCAAAATTTCTCAATCCCTATTTAATATATCTGCAATGAAGGACATTACGCCTCTCCCACAGTCCCTCCGAAGTTCAATGGGAACTTTGGAGATTCATCGACCTGTTTGATGGGCCCAAATGTATCTTCATACTTATTTACATTGTCTTCCAAAGCCTGAAGCAGACGTTTAGCATGCTCAGGTGTAAGAACAATTCTTGACTTTACTTTCGCCTTTGGTACACCCGGCATAAGCCTGATGAAGTCCACGACGAACTCACTATTGGAATGAGCAATCATCGCCAAATTAGCATAGACGCCTTCAGCTATTTCTTCAGGCAATTCTATATTTAACTGGTTCTGTTTTTTCTTCTCTTCCTTTTCCATGAGTATTATTCATTTTCTGCCAACTCAGCAGACTCAGTCAACACTTCGGATTTGTTTGCGGTAAGCGCATCATATTCTTCCTGAGATCCAACGATCACATTCTCGAACGTTCGCACACCTGTACCCGCAGGGATCAGGTGACCCACAATTACATTCTCCTTGAGACCGATCAAGTGATCTGCCTTACCTCGTATCGAAGCTTCACTTAGTACTTTAGTTGTTTCCTGGAAGGATGCTGCTGAAATAAAGCTTTCAGTACCCAAAGAAGCTTGCGTGATACCTTGAAGCGTAGGCTTAGAAACTGCAGCTTCTGCACTTCTGACCTCCACAATCTTCATATCTCTTCGTCTTAGGTTGGAATTTTCATCCCTTAACCTCCTCGATGAAATAATCTGACCAGGCTTCAAATTCTCAGAATCTCCCGCATCCATTACCACCTTGTTATCCAGTATATCATCGTTCTCTTCCATGAAGACGAACTTATCAACTACCTGCCCCGGCAAGAAGCTGGTATCACCTGGATCCATGATAATGACTTTCTGCATCATCTGACGAACAATCGCCTCAATGTGCTTGTCATTAATCTTCACACCCTGGAGTCTATAAACTTCCTGAATTTCGTTTACAAGATACTCTTGTACCGCAGTAGGGCCTTTGATGGACAAGATGTCCGCCGGAGTAATTGCACCATCAGACAGTGGCATACCCGCTTTCACAAAGTCATTATCCTGCACCAGGATATGCTTCGACAATGGCACGAGATATCTCTTCTTAACGCCATCCTTAGACTCAATGAAGATTTCACGATTGCCTCTCTTGATGCCACCATAGGTAACCACACCGTCAATCTCACTTACTACAGCCGGATTCGATGGGTTCCTGGCCTCAAATAGCTCAGTCACACGTGGCAGACCCCCAGTAATATCTCGCGACTTACCGATGCGTCGAGGAATCTTCACAAGTACCTGACCTGCCTTAGTCTCCTGTCCATTCTCTACGCTTAAGTGAGCACCTACCGGAATGTTATACCCTTTGCTATCCGTCTTACCATTGATGATAATCGCAGGGTTCTTCGTCTTATCTTTTGAGTCAATGATAACCTTCTCTCTGTGGCCTGTCTGCTCATCCGACTCCTCCTTGAACGTAATACCGTCAATGATCGCTTCGAACTCAACCTTACCATCAAATTCTGATAAGATCACAGCATTGTAAGGATCCCACTCACAAAGTATTTCATTTTTCTCAACCTTCGCACCTTCTTTAGTGGTCAGGAAAGCACCGTAAGGTACGTTATTAGAAATCAGAACTTTCTTAGACTTTGGATCTACGATCTTAATCTCTCCCGAACGACCCATTACCACGTTGACAGCATTGCCATCAGTATCCTTAGACTTTATAACCCTTAAGTCTTCAAACTCAACAACACCAGCAAATTTAGCTTTGATATTGGCATCTACAGCAATGTTAGAAGCAGTACCACCTACGTGGAAAGTTCGAAGCGTTAGCTGTGTACCTGGCTCACCGATTGATTGTGCTGCAATAACTCCGACAGATTCACCCATCTGCGCCATTTGTCCAGTAGAAAGATTCCTACCATAGCACTTCGCACAAACACCCTGGCGTGTCTCACAGGTGAGTACAGATCTGATCTCCACCTCTTCAATGCTAGTAGATTCAATCTGAGCAGCAATCTCCTCAGTGATTTCCTCACCAGCTTCTACGATGATCTCATCCGAGATAGGATCATATATGTCGTGTACAGATACTCTACCGAGAATTCTCTCAGAAAGTGCCTCTACGATATCTTCGTTATCCTTCAAAGAAGCTACCACAAGCCCTCGAAGCGTTCCGCAATCATCTTCATTCACAACGACATCCTGCGCGACATCAACCAGACGTCTGGTCAGGTAGCCCGCATCAGCAGTCTTCAATGCTGTATCTGCCAGACCTTTTCTAGCACCGTGTGTGGAGATGAAGTACTCAATTACATCTAGTCCTTCTTTAAAGTTGGATAAGATCGGGTTTTCAATGATCTCACCTACGGAACCTTGAAGGTTCTTTTGAGGTTTAGCCATCAGACCTCTCATACCACCCAACTGACGAATCTGCTCTCGAGAACCTCTCGCGCCAGAGTGCATCATCATGTAGATAGGATTGAATCCTTGACGATCTTCTTCCAATTGCTTCATCAATGTAGATGTCAACTGAGAGTTGGATCTTGTCCAGATATCAATCACCTGATTATATCTTTCGTTATCAGTGATTAAGCCCATCAGGTAGTTGTTCCAAACGGCATCAACCTCCTTCTTGGCCTTATCTACAAGAATGTCCTTCTCTTCAGGAATGTTGATATCAGCCAGACCCATTGAAAGGCCACCTTTGTAAGCCATTTGGAATCCAAGCTCCTTGATATCATCCAAGAACTGAGCCGTTCTGGACATACCCGAAATCTTAAAGACCGTCGCAATAATTTGCTGAAGCTTCTTTTTAGTAAGTAGCTCGTTAATATAGCCTACCTCTTCAGGAATGTGCACGTTGAACAGTACGCGCCCCGCTACAGTCTCGATCAACTTAGTTTCAAGCTCACCAGCCTCATTACGCACTTTAGCACGAACTTTTATGTATGCGTGCTTTGACACCACACCCTCGTTCATCGCAATGATGACCTCTTCGGCACTGTGGAAAGTCATGTCTTCACCATCGATCTTAAGATCGTCAGTGCTTCTTCTTCCCTTCGTTACGTAGTAAAGTCCCAGTACCATATCCTGAGAAGGAACAGTAATAGGTGCGCCGTTAGCAGGGTTAAGAATGTTGTGAGAGGCAAGCATCAACAATGACGCCTCCAACACGGCTTCTTGTCCTAGCGGAACGTGAACAGCCATCTGGTCACCATCAAAGTCAGCGTTGAATGCTGTACATGCGAGTGGGTGAAGTCTGATCGCCTTACCTTCTATCAACTTAGGTTGGAAAGCCTGGATACCCAGTCTGTGCAGTGTTGGAGCACGGTTGAGCAGGATCGGATGTCCTTTAAGAACGTTCTCAAGAATATCCCAAACCACTGGGTCTTTTCTGTCAACAATCTTCTTTGCAGACTTGACCGTCTTTACAATACCTCTTTCAATCAACTTACGAATGACGAATGGCTTGAAAAGCTCAGCCGCCATATCCTTAGGCAGACCACATTCATGCATCTTAAGCTCAGGACCAACAACGATCACTGAACGACCTGAATAGTCAACCCTCTTACCCAATAGGTTTTGACGGAATCGGCCCTGCTTTCCTTTGAGCATATCACTCAAAGACTTTAAAGCTCTGTTTCCATCAGATCTCACCGCATTCACTTTTCTCGAATTATCGAATAGTGAATCCACAGCTTCCTGAAGCATTCTCTTCTCGTTTCGAAGGATTACCTCTGGTGCCTTAATGTCGATCAATCGCTTCAAGCGATTGTTTCTGATAATTACTCTTCTATAAAGATCATTCAGATCGGAAGTAGCAAACCTACCGCCATCCAAAGGCACAAGAGGCCTAAGCTCTGGTGGTATGACCGGTACCATCTTGATCACCATCCACTCAGGTCGGTTCTCAATCCTGGTTCTCGCATCACGGAAAGCTTCGACTACTTTCAAGCGCTTCAATGCCTCAGCTTTTCTCTGCTGAGAAGTATCAGTAGCTGCCTGGTGTCTCAGTGAATATGAAAGATCGTCTAGCTGAATTCGCGCTAGCAACATCTCTAGCGCCTCAGCACCCATTCTAGCGATAAACTTATCCGGATGATCGTCATCAAGCATTTGATTCTCTCTTGGCAACTTGTCAAGAATATCCAAATACTCATCTTCCGTTAGGAAATCCATTGCAGCTATGCCATCAGCCTCTTTCACACCTGGCTGAATTACTGCATAACGCTCATAGTAAATGATCTGATCAAGCTTCTTAGTAGGAAGCCCGAGTAGATAGCCTATCTTATTAGGTAGCGACTTGAAGTACCATATGTGCGCTACAGGTACCACCAACTCGATGTGCCCCATGCGCTCTCTACGTACCTTCTTCTCAGTTACTTCAACACCGCACCTGTCACAAATAATACCTTTGTAACGGATTCTCTTATATTTTCCACAATGACATTCCCAGTCCTTCACAGGGCCGAAAATTCTCTCACAAAACAGTCCCCCCATCTCAGGCTTGTAAGTCCTGTAGTTGATGGTTTCAGGCTGTGTCACCTCACCATGCGAGCTCTCGAGAATAGACTCAGGAGAGGCAAGGCTAATCGTGACCTTTGTGAAGTCATTGTTGATTTTCTTATTTTTTCTGAATGCCATAATTTGTGCTTATAAGTATGAAACAGGCTATCAATTAATCTAATGTGATTTCGAGAGCAAGCCCTCTAAGTTCGTGTACCAACACGTTGAACGACTCAGGAATATTTGGCTTTTGCATGTTTTCACCTTTTACAATGGCTTCATATGCTTTTGCTCTTCCTATTACATCATCCGACTTGATGGTCAGAATTTCTTGCAGCACGTGCGCTGCACCAAAGGCCTCAAGTGCCCATACCTCCATCTCACCAAATCGTTGGCCACCAAACTGAGCTTTACCGCCCAATGGCTGCTGTGTGATCAATGAATAAGGTCCGATAGACCTGGCGTGCATCTTGTCATCGACCAGGTGACCTAGCTTCAGCATGTAGATAACACCGACAGTAACCGGCTGATCAAATTGCTTACCAGTAAGTCCATCATATAGATATGATCTACCGAAATCAGGCAATCCTGCCTCAGTGATCTCTGCCTGCACCTCTTCAGCAGAAGCACCGTCAAAAATCGGAGTAGCATATTTCCTGCCTAACTTCAACCCAGCCCAGCCAAGAACAGTCTCATACAGCTGACCTATGTTCATCCTCGATGGTACACCTAGCGGGTTCAATACGATATCTACCGGAGTACCATCTTCCAGGTATGGCATGTCCTCTGCACGTACGATCTTGGCAACAACACCTTTGTTACCGTGACGACCAGCCATCTTATCTCCAACCTTCAGCTTACGCTTTTTGGCGACATATACTTTCGCTAGCTGTACGATACCGGCTGGCAGTTCATCACCAACTTCAAGTGTGAATCTCTCTCTCTTGAAAATACCGGCTATCTCGTTGCGCTTCTTGATGTAGTTCTTCACTAGAGTAGTGACTAAAGCATTCGCCTTCTCATCAACAGTCCAGCTGTCAAAGTTTAAGTCACTGATCAAGTTCGCTTCTTCAGGTACATTCAATGTACTTTCATCGCGGTATACATTCTTGTGAGGGAATATATTCTCTTCGATGTTCTTACCATTGAATTTTACGCCTTTGGAGATGATCTCATCACCAAACTTGTGCTTCACGCCCTGACAAGTCTTACCAGAAAGGATATTTGTGATCTTCTGAATCATCTGAGCACGCACCTCATTGAGAGAGTTACTATACCTGCTCTTAAGTAATTCAACCTCCTTCTTAGACTTAGCACGAAGATCTTTGTCCTTCTTAGGTCTAGAGAAGAGTTTAGTATCGATTACTACCCCACGCAATGATGGAGAAGCTTTCAATGAAGCATCTTTCACATCACCCGCCTTGTCACCGAAGATTGCTCTCAGAAGCTTTTCTTCAGGAGTAGGATCGCTTTCTCCCTTAGGAGTAATTTTTCCTATCAGAATATCGCCTTCTTTGATCTCAGCACCAATACGGATAATACCGTGCTCGTCCAGATGTCTTACTGCTTCCTCACTTACGTTTGGAATTTCAGACGTTAGCTCCTCTTCACCACGCTTAGTATCTCTTACCTCTAGCTCAAACTCCTCAATGTGGATAGATGTAAATACGTCCTCACGAACTACCTGCTCAGATATTACGATAGCATCCTCAAAGTTGTATCCTTGCCATGGCATAAAGGCAACTTTCAAGTTTCTTCCAAGGGCGAGCTCACCACCATCAGTAGCGAATCCTTCACACAATGGTTGATCCTTAAGGACTCGATCACCCTTGAATACAATAGGCTTCAAGTTGATACATGTGTCCTGGTTAGTCCTCCTGAACTTAACAAGGTCGTATGTACGGTGATCATCATCGAACTCAACTAGTTCATCTTCCTCACTCATGTCATACTTGATGACGATTTTGTTCGCATCAACATATACCACCTCGCCATCACCTTGAGCAAGAATTAGTGATCTGGAATCCAGTGCTACACGGGCCTCAAGGCCAGTACCAACTATAGGTGCCTGCGGACGAAGCAATGGCACGGCCTGGCGCTGCATGTTAGAGCCCATTAATGCTCGGTTGGCATCATCATGCTCCAGGAATGGGATCATGGAAGCCGCCACAGATACAATCTGATTAGGTGCAATGTCCATGTACTGAACCTCTTCACCAGTCAGGAGCGGGAAGTCACCCTCAAACCTGGCTTTAACCTTTTCGTTGACAAACTCTCCATTGTCCTTAAGAGGAGCATTAGCTTGTGCAATGTTATTGTCGTCTTCCTCCTCTGCGGTCAGGTAAAGAACATTACCTGACATATCAACTTTACCGCCCTCTACCTTACGATAAGGAGTTTCGATAAAGCCCATGCCGTTCACTTTTGCATGAACGCACAAAGATGAAATAAGTCCAATGTTTGGACCCTCAGGAGTCTCTATAGTACAGAGACGACCATAGTGAGTATAGTGAACATCTCTAACCTCAAAACCAGCTCTCTCTCTTGAAAGACCTCCTGGTCCCAATGCAGACATTCTTCTTTTATGGGTAATCTCAGATAGTGGATTCGTTTGATCCATGAACTGAGATAATTGATTTGTTCCAAAAAATGAATTAATTACTGATGACAAGGTCCTGGCGTTGATCAGATCAACTGGCTTAAAATCCTCGTTATCACGAACGTTCATTCTTTCTTTGATCGTCCTCGCCATACGAGAAAGACCGACACCAAATTGAGTATAAAGCTGCTCTCCTACGGTTCGCACTCTCCTATTACTCAAGTGGTCAATATCATCAACTACAGCCTTAGAGTTGATCAACCCAATAAGGTGCTTCACTATGAGAATGATGTCATCTTTAGTAAGCACTCTTACATTGTAGTCTACATCAAGACCCAACTTCTTATTAATTCTATAGCGACCTACTTCTCCAAGATCATATCTCTTATCACTAAAGAATAAGCTCTGAATAATATCTCGTGCAGTCTGCTCATCAGGGGCTTCTGTGTTTCGAAGCTGACGATAAATCTGCTCAACAGCCTCTTTTTCAGAGTTTGAGTTATCCTTCTGGAGTGTATTATAAATGATAGTATAATCCGCGATATTGATATCTTCTCTATGAAGAATAATCGACGCGCTACCTGAGTCAACAATGGTCTCAATATCTTCCTCTTGAACAACAGAATCCCTCTCGAACAGTACTTCATTACGATCGATGGATACAACCTCTCCGGTATCTTCATCCACAAAGTCTTCAGTCCACGTTCTAAGTACCCTCGCGGCAAGCTTTCTGCCAATTACCTTCTTCAGCTTTTTGGCGCTAGCTTCCACTTCTTCGGAAAGACCAAAAAGATCAAGGATATCTTTGTCAGAACCCCAACCTATAGCCCTCAAAAGCGTGGTAATAGGAAACTTCTTTTTCCTATCAATATATGAATACATGACGTTATTCACGTCTGTGGCAAACTCAATCCAAGATCCTTTGAAAGGAATAATCCTGGCAGAGTAAAGCGTAGTACCATTGGTGTGCTTGCTTTGAGCAAAGAATACACCCGGTGATCTATGCAACTGAGATACGATAATCCTCTCGGCACCATTGATGACAAAAGATCCTTTCTCCGTCATGTATGGAATATTACCTAAGAATACTTCCTGCTCAATGGTTTCAAAATCCTCATTATCTTCATCGTTGCAGAGCAATCGTAGCTTCGCTTTCAATGGGATTGAAAAGGTAAGACCTCTATCAATACACTCATCCACGTTGTATTTCGGTGGATCAATTGTGTAGTCGACAAATTCAAGCACGTAATTCTCTCTCGAATCCGAGATAGGAAAATTCTCCATAAAAACTTTATAGAGACCTTCATTGTCGCGCTTTTCGGCAGGAGTATCTATTTGAAAGAAATCCTTAAATGACTGTAACTGTACATCAAGGAAGTCTGGGTAATCAAGAATCTTCTTGATTGACGAGAAACTTATTCTTTCAGAATTAATTTGTGTAGCCAAGGCTTTTGTGATTTAGTTTTTAATCAAGGCTGATCAAGCCTGTTTCTGTACTAGATTGTACCTAAAAACGTACAAACGGGAAAAGACC
Organism: uncultured Roseivirgaceae bacterium; assembly: GCA_964351595.1. GTDB lineage: Bacteria > Bacteroidota > Bacteroidia > Cytophagales > Cyclobacteriaceae > UBA6059. Next base: position 14,881 of record CAYGOT010000098.1, read on the forward strand.
TGACTATCTGAGTAGCCAGGTCTTGTATTATCAACCATTTAAAGAATAAATGGCCAAATATCTTTACTTCAATTCAACTTCAGCTCCAGCTTCTTCGAGTTGCTTCTTAAGTGCCTCAGCTTCGTCTTTAGCGACACCTTCTTTTACAGCTTTAGGAGCTCCGTCTACCAATTCCTTAGCTTCTTTCAAACCAAGACCGGTAAGCTCTTTAACCAGCTTTACGATAGCTAGCTTTGCTCCACCAGGAGCCTTTAGGATTACGTCAAATGCTGACTTCTCTTCCGCAGCATCTCCGCCTTCTGCACCACCACCAGCTACCATTACAGGAGCAGCCGCCGCAGCAGGCTCAATACCGTACTCGTCTTTAAGAATCTCAGCAAGTTCGTTTACTTCTTTAACAGTTAGATTAACCAACTGATCAGCGAATGCTTTTAAATCTGCCATTTTATTAATTAATTAAGAATGTGAATAACTTTAAATCAAACCAAATTATGAGCGATCTTGTAGGGTCTTTACAATACCCGCAAGCGTATGCTGACCACTCATAAGAGAACCCATCACGTTGCTCATTGGGGACTGTAACAAACCAATAACCTCTCCAATGAGTTCTTGCTTAGACTTAAGACTGCTCAATGTCTCAAGTTGTTCAGCACCAATGAAAAGATCGTAATCTATGGAAGCAGCCTTTAGACTAGGATTTCTATCCTTGTCCTTTTTCTTATATTCTTTTAGAATCTTAGCTGGTGAATTGGCATTTTCATCTGAAAACATAATTCCAGAGAACCCCTTCAACACTCCTTCGTCATAGAATGGAGTAAAATCAGCTTCGAGGTTGTCAAGTGCTTTTTTGATCAGCGTATTTTTGACAACTCTATATTCGATACCCTTCTCAAAACACTTCCTACGGAAATCATTGATTTCAGCAACAGTCAACCCGGAGGTATCTGTCACATAGAAGTGACTCGTCTCTTTTAACTTCTCAGAGAGTTCGTTAATTATCGATAATTTATCTTCTTTCGTCATGATTAAATACCAGCGAGGGTGCTTTTATCAACTTGAATACTCTTACTCATTGTGCTTGACACATAGATACTCTTGAAATAAGTACCTTTGGCTGAAGCAGGCTTCAGTTTGCTAATAGTAGTGATCACCTCAAGAGCGTTAGCCTTAAGCTGCTCTGGAGTAAAGGACACCTTACCGATACTAGCGTGAATGATGCCGAACTTATCTACTTTAAAGTCAATTTTACCTGCCTTCACGTCAGTTACAGCTTTGGCCACATCTAATGTAACAGTACCTGCCTTTGGGTTAGGCATAAGACCTCTAGGTCCTAAGACTCTTCCTAACTTACCCACTTTAGCCATTACTGTTGGCATAGTAATAATGACGTCAATATCTGTCCAACCACCTTCTATCTTGGTGATATATTCATCCAGACCGGCATAGTCTGCACCAGCTGCTTTGGCTTCTTCTTCTTTGTCAGGAGTACAAAGCACAAGTACGCGAACTTTCTTACCGGTACCATGTGGCAGAGCTACAACACCTCTTACCATTTGGTCGGCCTTCCTGGGATCTACACCCAATCGAATGTCCAAATCAACAGAAGCATCAAATTTCGTGAAGGATATATCCTTAATCATTGATGATGCATCATCGATAGAGTACTCTTTGGTAAGATCAAACTTACCTGCTGCCTCTTTTTGACTTTTTGTCTCTCTTCCCATGACCTTATTAATTAGCTGCCGCCCAAGGCGCAGTTCCTTTAACTCTGATACCCATGCTCCTCGCTGTACCGGCCACCATTCTCATCGCGGATTCGATAGTGAAGGCATTCAAATCGGGCATCTTAGTCTCAGCAATTGTTTTAATTTGATCCCAAGTAATTGACCCTACTTTAAGACGGTTCGGCTCAGCTGATCCCTTTTTAATTTTGGAGGCTTCCATGATCATTACAGCCGCAGGAGGTGTCTTTACAACAAACTCGAATGACTTATCAGTGAAAATGGTAATAAGCACAGGCAATACCTGACCTTGCTTCTCCTGGGTTCTCGCATTGAACTGCTTGCAGAACTCCATGATATTCAAACCCTTACTACCAAGGGCCGGACCTACTGGTGGAGAGGGGTTAGCCTGACCTCCACGCACTTGCAGTTTAAGATATCCGCTAATTTCTTTAGCCATCTTCTTGCTAATCTTGTTTTTCTACTTGGAAATAATTTAACTCTACAGGCGTATTTCGGCCGAAGATCTTCACCATTACGTTGAGCTTCTTACGCTCCTCGAAAACCTCCTCAACAGTTCCTGTGAAACCACTGAAAGGGCCATCCATTACCTTGACAGATTCTCCGACAATGAACGGAGTTTCCAACTGCTCTTCGTATTCCTCAGCCTCATCAACTTTACCCAGGATTCTATTCACCTCAGCTTGTCTTAAAGGTATTGGCACTTTAGAGCCTCCAGTGCCAGAGCCCAAAAAGCCGATAACACCAGGTATATTTGTAATGGTATGTTGCGCTTCTCCATAAGAAAGGTCTGCAGATACTAGTACATAGCCCGGAAAGAAGTTTCTTTCTCTCACACGCTTTTTACCGTTGCGCATCTCATACACTTTCTCAGCTGGTATCAGTACCTGAGGAATGTAATCTTCTAAACTCTTTCGAGAGATTTCATTTTCCAGGTAATTCTTTACCTTCTTCTCTTGACCACTCACGGCCCGTACAACATACCAATTCAAGTCCATCGTTATCAGTCTTCCTTAAAACGCGTTATAAAACCAACTCATTGAGTTTTCAAACACCAAATCAATCAGACCAATCAACAATGCAAAAATCAAAGAAGCCACGAGCACAAGCACAGAACTGCTTTGCAGATCGCTGTACTTCGACCATGTAACCTTATGAAGCATTTCATCATAAGACTCCTTAAAAAACTCCACTAATTTCTGCATATCCAACCAATTAATATAGCACGGGAGGAGGGACTCGAACCCCCAACCAACGGTTTTGGAGACCGCTACTCTA
>CAYGOT010000099.1:0-17723 GCA_964351595.1 uncultured Roseivirgaceae bacterium
CCCACAGCTCCGATGTTTACCTCTCCTACCGGAATGGGCGCACAAATTCCGCATCTTACGAGTGGCGGAGATGGGGATCTCTATCTCTCGTGGGTGGTCGAGACGGATGGCATGGCGACCATGCAGTATGCCCGGTTTGATGGTAAGAAATGGACTGACCCGGAGATGATTGCCGGTGGTGACAACTGGTTTGTGAACTGGGCGGACTATCCGACCATGGCGGCTGATGCCCAAGGTAACCTCATCGCTCACTATCCGGCGAAAAGTGGTGAAGGCACCTATGCCTATGATGTCAATGTGGTGCTGAAGCCCACAGGAGCTGGGAACTGGTCTGCGCCTGTACTGCCACATACGGATGGCACTCAGACGGAGCATGGATTTGTATCCATGCTACCGCAAAATGATGGCACCTTCCGCCTTTCATGGCTGGATGGTCGATTCACTGGCGGTGGAGATCATGATACGGATGGACACGGTGGTGGCAAAGGTGCCATGACGGTTCGCACCGCTGTGATGGATTCGGAAGGCAACCTATCGGAAGAAGCTGAACTGGATCATCGCGTGTGCGACTGCTGCCAGACAGGAGTGACCCTGACGCCTTCTGGCCCTGTGGTAGTTTATCGAGATCGTTCTGAAGATGAAATCCGCGACATGTATTTTGTGAAGCAGACCGCAGGGGAGTGGTCAGCACCAGCACCGATTGCTGCTGATAATTGGAATATAGCTGGTTGTCCTGTCAATGGACCCAGAGTTGATTCCTTCGAAGAGGCAGTTGCGGTGGCATGGTTCACAGCGGCTAATGGTGAACCTAAGGTGAAGCTGGCTTTCTTCTCAGGCGGAGCGTCTTTTGATGAACCGATTCTTATTGATGATTCAGCACCTTTGGGACGGGTGGACATAGTGATGCTCGATGAAACTACTGCAGTGGTCAGTTGGCTCGGTGGCGGAGGCAGTCCTTCCATCAAGTATGTCAGGGTCACAAGTGCAGGCGATGTTTCAACACCTGTTACCGTCACTTCTACTAGCGGGTCACGCAGCAGCGGCTTCCCTCAGATGGAGCTCATGGATGGAAGCCTCTACTTCGCCTGGACGGTCAGTGAAGGGGAGGAGTTTGGGATTGAGATGAAGAGGGTGGAGATTTGATAGATGAAAACTGACAGCTGAAAGTTTACAGTTCGAATTCAAAACCGCTTCTTCTTTGGATACTGGTGGTTGTTCCAAAAAGAGATTAGGTCAATTCTTTCAGAGTTCACGATTCGATAATAAAGAGTAATGTGCTTGTTTACAGTAGATGCATGAACATTTTCGTTCTTGTCATAAACCTTATAAAGCCTAGGATTCTGCTTTATATTGGAGATGACTTGCTCCACTTTCGATACGAAATCTGATATGGTTTGATCACTCCATTCCTGTTGTAGGTATTCAATATTCTCCGAGAAAGTTGCTTCAGCTTCTGGTGTCCAATGAATGAAATAATTCTCAGCCATATTTGGCCTTAATTTCAGTCATAACAACCTCGTTAGACCTTGTCAGTCCGCCCTTTGACTGCTTTATACCTCGATCTAAAGATTGCCTTAGCAGTTCATCATCTTCATTCTTTCCTAAGGCAAAGTCTAGTAGGTTTTCGACTGTCAAGAGCAGAGACTCGTCCTCTACTTTCTCAAGTCGGTCAATTATGCTTCTCCTCTGTGATGCTATATCCATTATTATGCTCTTTACTCAAGAAAACTAATCCTAGTTTAAAGATACAACCAACTTTCCATTTTCAATTCTCCATTATCTCCCATTTCCTCAAGTCCACTTTTTCCTGCAATCACTTGTTATCATGCACCCTTTTGGTAAATTCATCGGACGTTAACCTATGAAGAAGACCATATCACTCCTCTGGGCCTGCTTGCTGATCAGTTCGGTGACATTCGCCCAAATGCCAAGAGACAAGATCATCTCTAGTGCTCAAAAGGCATTACCCGGCTCGATCCAGCAGCTCAATGCTTTTCTCAGCATCCCCAACAATGGCCGGGTAGAATCCGATCGACAGCAAAACGTTGAATGGTGCTTAGCAGAATTCGCAAAATTGGGGTACCAAACAGAAGTGCTGCTGTCAGATGGCATACCGCATGTACTGGCCCAAAAAAACTACGGCAAGTCCCTGAAGACAGTACTCTTCTACATGCAGATCGACGGACAGCCCGTGGACTCAACGGAGTGGTACCAGCCGAGCCCTTACATTCCAGTAGTGAAGCAGCAGCAAGGAGATGAATGGGAAATCATCAGCCCCGATCTCAAAGGCGCGATCAATCCTGACTGGCGCATCTACGCACGGTCTGCTTCTGACTCAAAGGGGCCTTCGATGGCGCTGATCACAGCGTTGCAAGTACTGCAAGAGCAAAAGAAGAAGCCTGCGTACAACATCAAGGTGATCATGGACTTTCAGGAGGAGATGGGCTCACCGACCCTTCCCAAACTGGTGGAGGCTAAGCGTGAGGCTTTTGCTGCTGATATGATGCTTATCATGGATGGTACGAGACATTTATCCAACTTACCGACCCTTACTTTTGGTGCACGAGGCATAGCGACGATTACGCTCAAGGTGTTTGGTGCGCGTGACAATCTCCACAGCGGTCAATATGGTAATTTCGCACCCAATCCTGTATTCGGTCTTTCCAGATTGCTGGCTGGGATGAAAGACGAGCAGGGCAGAGTCTTGATCCCCGGGTATTATGACGGGGTAGTCTTGAGTGATTCTGATAAGAGGGCCATAGCAGCCATGCCGGAGGATATGGAGGAGATCATGAAAACGCTTGGCATAGCCGAGGCAGAGCAAGTCGGTCCCAACTACGGCGAAGCACTGCAGTACCCATCGCTCAACGTACGGGGCTTGAGAGCGGCATGGGTCGGCAATGAAGTGCGGACGTTGGTGCCCTCGGAGGCGATAGCAGAGATAGATATGAGACTCGTAACCGAAACGCCTGCCGAACGGATGATCGGCTTAGTTAGAAAATATATAGAGGATGCGGGCTATCATATTATTCAGGGAGAGCCCACGGAGGAAGAGCGACTGACTTATCCTAAACTGATCAGCTTTAGCTCGCGCATCGGCTCGCGACCTTTCCGTACCGATCTTGACTCAGATATTGGCATGTGGCTGGGTAGTGCAATGGAGCATCTCTATGACGATCAGTACGTCAAGATGAGAACGACCGGTGGCTCACAGCCTATCGCGCCGTTCATTACCACGTTGGATATACCGGCGGTTTCCATACGTATACCCAACCCTGACAACAGCATCCATGCGCCCAACGAGAATATCCGAATAGGTAATTACCTTGAAGGGATTCAGATGTGCCTGAGCATCCTCACCCAACCCTTCAACTGATATGAGCATGGAAATCATTGCTGCGGTAATTGTCACATTTACGGTGGCATGTGTCTACTTTCTCGCAAGAGTCGAGACCAAATGGGTGCAGACCATCCTCAACTGGTTTCCGGCGATACTTTTCGCTTATGCGATCCCGGCCATCTTTACGCACGCCTTTAGTCTGGAGCTATCGGGTGTTTTCCTTCATACACTGAGCCGTGACTGGATCATTCCTATCACGATCCTCACAGTGATGAGTGCCCTGCCATTTGCGCAGCTCAAGATTGTTGGTATCAAGCCAATCATCGTATTTGTAGGCGGTTCGTTTGTGATCGCCTTGTTGCCGGTGATTCTGGTAGGCCTGTTCGGTATACTTGACCCGGCAAGTAAGGTAATGTTCATGGGTCAGGATTACTGGAAAGGCCTGGTGCCGATCGTAGGTGGATGGATTGGTGGCAGCACGAGCCAACTCGTACTCAAGGAGCTGGCAGGCACAGATGAGGCCCTCTTTCTATCGATACTGGTGCTGGACAATACCCTGGTCAATATCTGGACCATCCTTATGTTCCAGTTTATCAAGCGCAGTGACGGTATCAATAGCTTCTTCAAGATTACCAACCAAATCAAGCTTATCGATAAGGTAGATGACGGGGTAGATGCCGTGATGAAGTCCTGGCAACTGGTGGCGATAGTGGTAGGTATCGCCGCGGCTGTCAGTTTGAGTATCGATAGCTTTCTATGGAGGGTGGTTCTCCTATCGGTAATCGGCCTCCTGCTTGGCAACCTGGTTAAGACCTGGGATACCAAACTCGTTCTGAAGATCGGCGGTATCCTGATTATTGTGATCATGGCCATCCTTGGCTTGAAGCTCGATTTCACCAAGATGTCGCTACCGCTAATCCTGGTACTGCTTGTAGTGGTTTGGTTGGTACTGCATTTCATCGCTATGATTTTGATTGCGGTAGCACTCCGGGTCAATATCGCCTGGGTACCTATAGGCAGTATGGCGAATCTGGGCGGAATATCAACCGCACCCGCAGTAACAGCTGCCTACCGGAAAGAGCTGATGCCTCACGCTATCCTGCTGGCCATACTGAGTATGGTGAGCGGTACGGCATGGGGCATGTTGACCATTTATCTTTTTGAACATTTCCTGGTTTGATGAATTATGAACAGCAAATAAGAAAGGCGTTCGCCCATTTATCAGAAGCACTGGTAGATGCTATGATCGGCGAAGGCGTAGTTCAAGAAATACGATATGATACGGAAATACTCAGAGAGGGGCAATATGTCAATGTAGTACCTGTTGTGCTCCAAGGCCTTGTGAAAGTGTATACAAGGTATGAGGGCAGAGAGCTGCTTCTTTATTATATCGAGCCCAACCAGAGCTGTGTAATGTCATTTTCTGCGGCCTTAAAAAATGCACCAAGTCGGGTATTGGCAAAAACCGAAGAGACCTCCAAAATATTGTTGCTTCCTGCTGATAAGGTAACTCAATGGACGCATCAGTTTGCTGATATCAACAATCTCTTTTTTGATCAATATAGCCAGCGATACACCGAACTGCTAGATACGATCCACCACTTACTATTTGATAAGCTGGATGTACGTTTGATGTCTTTTCTGAACAATAAGATAGGGAAGACCAATGAACAGTTTATCCGCATGTCCCATCGTGAGATCGCCAACGAATTGGGTACAGCTCGAGAAGTGGTCAGCCGGATTATTAAGAAGCTGGAGTTTGAAGGCAAGCTGGAGCAAGTCCCCCAAGGTATAAGATTGATTAAGGTGTGACTTTGGTCACTGTTTGCCATCAAAGCAGTAAGTAGCTTTGATTTGAATATGAGCAAGCCCCTGAAATTAGTTGTAGTATGCCTTCTGTGCATCTCGATCATTGCAGGAGCAGTGCTCATCACAGAGATATTCTCAAACTAAAACTCATTATCATGAAAAAGAATATGGGAGGAGCAGATCGCATCATTAGATTGGTTGTGGCTGCTGTGATTGGTGTTTTGTACTTTACTAATACTGTAGGTGGAACGCTAGGTTTAGTACTATTGGCGTTAGCGGTAGTATTCGCGTTGACAAGCTTTGTAAGCTTTTGCCCGCTGTATGCACCTTTTGGGCTATCGACCTGCACCCGCAAGGATTAATTGAATGCTCCGATGGTAAATCAGGGGTACTCAGATCTGTCGTCGACTCAATTCTTCACAGCGCGTTCGAACCTATGCTGATAGGTCAGCTGTAATGTGGGATGTCGCTCATAAAGTAATGGCAGAAGCCTTATCATCTGATGCAGGTAGGCTAGCTGTATGTTGCTATGTGCAGTTAGATTTCTTCCAAGCCCCAGATATAGCCAGTTTCTGTCAAAATTGGCATTCTGAAAATTATCATCAGTCCTGATCCAAAGTTCGTTAAAGACGTGAATGAAGTATTTTTCTCCGATAGGATGTCTTACAGTAAAACGGTAACGAAATCTGTTGGAAAATTGATAGCCATCCACTTCAAATACATCAGAATCACCGAGGCTGAAAAGGCCTTGGAAACGATGCTCTAATCTATAGCGATGGGAAAAGGTGAATTTGTTAGCGCTATGATTCAAAGTGACCTGTTCCCAGATATTATGCTCTGGTCGGGTCAAAGGCACAGCTAATTCTCTGTAAGGATATGATCTGATGTAGGTATAGCCAGCGGTAAAAACCACATTTTCATTGACATGGTAATCGACGTAGGGACGAATGAGTAATTGCTCCTTATCCTTCAGGAAATTGACATTCCTCCAATGTAGCTCATTGCCAATGGTCCATCGTTCGTTGACCTTATAGTCATTGAGAAGCAGGAACCACGCATCTGTATAGGTCTCTGTGATTTGAGCTTTCAATTCTGGCGCGACCATCAATAAGATGGTCATGAACCAGATATATACGTTTTTCATATGCCTTTCTATCCCAAAAAATTCGAGTCATACGCTTCAGGGTGGGAAATTGAGGCTTCTTTTCTGGGCTCGATACTCGAATAATGGCTCACGATATGGCCATGTGGGATCACCAACGGAAAACGCAATTATTGGTTCTGTCAAAGGCCACAGATTTATATATTTTATTAACTGGTGCTAATGCTTAATAGATTGGAAACCACCCTCTGAGCAAATAGGGACACTTCAGACCCTTTTGGAGTTCATTAAGTTTATGATTTAATTGCAATATGTATTGATATGCATATTGCTAGACGAATCAAGTGAAAGACATCAGAATCGGTTTTCGGATGAAAGTGTTTGTGGACGATGAACCCTATCTGGGCAAGGGACCGATGGATCTACTTAAAGCTATTGAGCAGGAAGGATCAATAGCCAAGGCAGCTAAGGCTACTCAACTGAGTTATAGAAAGGCGTGGCAGCTTGTTGAAAATATGAACCGCTTAGCCAAGCAACCTCTCGTGGAAAAAAAGCTGGGTGGAAATAGAGGAGGAGGTGCTTCCGTCACTACGGCTGGAAAGGATATTCTCGAAAACTACCTCTCGCTTGAGCGCCAAGTTGATCAGTTTGTGCAATCCAGGTTTAAGCCCTCTGATTTCATATGAGCAAGACTGGTCATGCTTTCTATTTTGTGATAGCGGTTGTCTTAATGACTACTTTAGGTTGTAACCAACCTAAGCCCCAAACGCTCACTATCGCAGCTGCTGCTAATGTCCAGTATGCTCTGGACAGTCTGATTAGCATCTTTGAGCAGGAGACAGGGACAGGCTGTGAAGTCGTTGTGAGCAGTTCTGGTAAGTTGACTGCTCAGATAAGCAAAGGAGCGCCTTATGATATATTACTCTCCGCTGATATGAAGTATCCTGAACTGCTCTACCGAGAGGGATTGCTGAAGAATAAGCCGGTCGTTTACGCCCGAGGAAGTCTGGTGCTCTGGGGCCCTGCCATGAGTGATAATGCTGATCTTTGGCAGTTGCTCAGCTCTGACGAGATCAGGAAGATCGCCATAGCCAATCCCAAAATAGCCCCATATGGTATAGCGGCTATGGAAGTTCTAACGTCCATGAATCTGTTGGATGAAGTGGAAGAAAAACTGATCTATGGCGAGAGCATCGCCCAGACCAATCACTTTATGACCTCTGGTGCTGCAGGCTTAGGCTTTACAGCTAAGTCGGTAGTGATGACCCCTCAAATGCGTGATATAGGAAAGTGGGTGGAAGTCAACACAGCACACTACACCCCGATTGATCAGGGCATGGCCATTATCAATCATGAAGGCTATGAATTGCCATCAGCGCAGGTTTTCTATGACTTTATGCGCTCATCAAGAGCCCAATCAATACTCAACTATTTTGGCTATCAGACCGATATTTAGATGCAGATGATCTTATTAGCGATCGATATGGGGCCGTTGTGGTTGACTTTTAAGTTGGCCGGTATCACCACGCTATTGCTGCTTATCCTTGGCATTCCATTAGCCTACTGGTTGGCCTACTCAGCTTCCAGGAGTCGATTTATTGTAGAAACGCTGGTGAGTATGCCGCTGGTGCTGCCGCCCACGGTCATTGGCTTTTACCTCTTGCTGGCTTTCAGCCCGGGGAGTGGCTTTGGGTTGTGGCTTGACCAGTGGCTGGGTATTCGCCTCGTTTTCTCATTTGAGGGGCTGGTGGTTGGCTCGATCATTTATAGTTTGCCCTTCATGGTGCAGCCCATTCGTGCAGGTCTCGTTAACCTACCGGCAAATTTGATGGAAGCCTCGGATCTATTGGGCAAGTCCCGACTCACCACATTGCGGCAAGTACTGCTACCCAATATTAAGTCTTCTCTGCTTACGGCCACAGTCTTGACTTTTGCACATACCGTTGGAGAGTTTGGTGTAGTCTTGATGATTGGCGGTAGCATACCCGAGGTGACCAAGGTCGCCTCTATAGCCATCTACGAAGAGGTGGAGTCTCTCAATTACGCTAGTGCGAATATCTATTCAGCGATCCTTTTTGTGATCACCTTCGTGATTCTTCTTGTTCTCAACCTCACCAATGGGGGCTATTTCAAAGGACTATGGAAATGGTAAAAGCAGAGCTATCAAAGCGACTCAATGCAATGGGTGGAGAGATGTTGCTCGATGTACAGCTCTCCATTGAGAAGGGTAGTTTCATTACACTGTATGGAAAATCAGGCGCTGGTAAAACCTCCATTCTTCGAATGATTGCTGGCTTAATGAAGCCAGACCAGGGGATCGTTGGGGTGGATGGGGTTGAATGGGTGGATACTTATAAGAAGATATACTTGAAACCCCAGCATCGGCAGGTCGGGTTTGTATTTCAGGATTATGCGCTGTTTCCTAATATGACCGTGCTGCAAAATCTGGTGTATGCCCTGGGCAAAGGGCAGCCATCTTCAGATATTGACCCATTGATAGAAATGATGGAACTCGGCGATCTCCAGCACTCAAAGCCAGCCACCCTGTCTGGTGGGCAGCAACAGCGGGTAGCATTAGCTCGCGCGATAGTACCCCGCCCAAAACTCCTGCTCTTAGATGAACCCCTTTCAGCGTTGGACTGGGAGATCAGACAGAAGCTACAAGGATTTATTCGACTGGTCCATGATGAATACGACCTCACATCGATCATGGTGAGTCATGACTTACCAGAAGTCTTAAGACTGTCAGACTATGTATATGTTCTGGAAAATGGCAAGGTAGTAAAACAAGGGGAGCCAATCTCCACTTTGGTCAGTAATAGAGAAGGTATACCGCGGTTTGGGAAACTTGGAGAGATACTATCAATTGACGCTGATAACTTAACCGTACTGGTAGACAATAACATCTGGACCGTACCAACAACTAATATAAATACCCGCGAAATCCATGCAGGCAAGAAGGTTTGGGTAACACCAATCAGTAATGATGTCATGATCAGTTTAATGGATTGAAATCTGCTAAATTGCGTGCTGGTTTTGACGATACGATATGAAAAAATGGATTATTATATTGATAGGGTTACTACTTCTCTTGAGTTGGGCCTTTTTGTACTTTGTCCCTCAGAAGGTGCTGACGATGATCACAGAATACGAGCCATACACCTTTGAACGGATCCTTCAAAACGATTCTGCACGTGAACATTATGGTATTTATGATAACGATGATCCAATGGATTACGGATTCGAGGATGTTGAAGAGGTTATGTTCACCTCTGATTATGATGGGAAGGGTTTATCAGCCTGGTATGTGAACTCGGCTCCAGAGAGCGGTCAATGCGTACTTCTTCTTCACGGCAGAACCTCCAATCGTCTGAAAACAATGAAGTTCTTGGAGCTCTTCAAAACTACTGGGTTGGATACGGTTTATAATTTCTTCATCCCTGACTTGCGCAATAGTGGTAAATCTGAAGCTTCCAGTACCTATATGGGCTACAGGTTTGCCGATGATATAGCCTCTTCGATGAAGTGGGTACGTGAGAATCAGGGTCAGGATACCGTCATTCTCTATGGTTTCTCAATGGGTGCTATGGCTATTGAGACCCTTCTTGCGAGAGAAGATCTCGCTGATGAAGTAGATCAGAGCTATGTCTCTAAGGTGATCCTTGATAGTCCGTTATCCGATGTGAAGGGTCAGTTGTGGGCAGGTGCCAGTGATTTAGGCCTGCCAGAAGGTCTCTTCGACTATTACTTTCAGGATTTTGATGCTTTGGTCGATGGGTTCGGTGATGAGATGGCTTTTGGCTACTTGCTATCCCAAAACTCAAAGCCTACGCTGATTATGGCCAGTGATACTGATGGGCTGACACCCTACCCACTTTTGATAAATCAACTCGACCAGGTGGGTGATAAGCGCCACATCTCGTTTCACACCTTCACAGGCGTGCCTCATGTCAAGTTGTACCAAACGGACTCTACAAAAAGTCGCTACACTAAACTGGTCAGTGAGTTTCTAAGACAATAATTATCCGCTAATCAAGTGCCTAATATTGTGCTGTCCCATGTTCGGAAAACTATTTTCTACGATGGGACAGCCGCTTTCATCAAGGAGTGGGCTATTTCACAATGGATCAATCGATCTTAAAATACGCCTTAACTTCCTTTAACGATTTGTCTTTTGGATGCTTTTCAGTCAATTCTTGCACAAATTCGGACAGCTTGTCCATACGGATAGTGTACTCATCAGTCCTACGACCGCCAGTTATTGGCTTTCCGTCATCCTGATGATCCATATTGCAGGTGCAGTACATCGCTGAAAATGCCTGGCAAATTTCACAATACATAATTTTAAGCTTAGTCTATTATCTCTATCGTAAATCTAGTGATTTTCAGATAGTTTTTAGGGATTTTTGCATAGGGGATTTTCCTAATAGGAAATTCTCTTATAAAAGTCTGATTGACAGGTACTAGGCCTCTTGCTTCATGCTATCTAACCTTCGTTGAAGGTAAGATTTGACGGGTTGAGCTCGTGCATAGTGGAGCGCCATACCAAGGTGATACTTTGCTTGCAGTAGGTTAGCTCCGGCCTGGTAAATACGCGATAGGGTTGCGTGATATTGGTAATTTTGACTGAAAAGGGAAAAGTGCTGATCCTTCAAATACTCGAGAGCTATGGAGTGACCCTCGGCATAAAGTAGTGCTATGGATAAATTGAGTTTGATAAAGGGAGTTGGAAAGGCCTTCAGGAGGAGTCTGTAAAGAACTACGATCTGTTTCCAGGGCGTTGAGGCCCATGATGCGGCTGTACAGTGAAGTGAGGCAATGGTAGCTTCCAAGTGATATTTGGAGAGGCTTTCTGGCGTTTTGGATTTGTTTAGCTGGATAATTCCCAATTGAATCAGTTCGGCGATCCACAGGCTTCTATCTTGCTGCTGCAGATCCTGGAATACACCATCGCCAGATATTCTTGCCGGTAGGCGAGCAATTTGAAATAGCATCAAACTGTAAAGCGCGTAGGTATCTGCTACCTGATAGGTGGGTTTGTGGACCAAAGACCTGGTCAACTCCAGCGCGTCATAGCAAAGATCCTGACCAGAGTCCGCTTGCCAGGGTTGATCGTACCCAAGTGTATAAATGAGATAAAGTGCATTGAGCACGCTAGGCAGTCGCTCTTTGGATTGGTCAAGGTCAGGTACGCTGGTCTTCTCGAGATGTCCTTTAATCTGTGCCCTGGCGCGTTCATACATTTTCTGAACCGATGCTTCGGACAACAACAGCAGTGTCGCTATTTCCCTTACTCTTATACCATGCAAGGTCCGAAGCATAAATATCATCCTCATTCGTGGACTGAACGTGGGTATTGCGGTAGCGAACAGCCATCGTAGCTGCTGGTCCTGTATTTCATGATCGAGGAAATACCGATCAATCCCCTCTCCCTCAGATAAGGAAGACTTATTACTGAGTACATTTTTTTGTTTCGCTACCAGGTTGAGCGATTTGTTTTTGCAGACTTTGAAGAGCCAGGATTTTGGATCATTGGGGATTCCCTTTTCTTTCCAATCAGATAGTGCCGCGATGAACGTGTCCTGAACCGCGTCCTCGGCCATGGCGAGGTTCACCATTCCGAAATAGGAGGAGCACGCAGCAGTCAACTGACCAGCATGCTGCCGGTACAGTTGATCCACTTGCTTCAGAATGTCAGGGTTATTGGTCAACGTATCAATATTCCATGATGGCTCTAAGCTCTACCTCACCACCTTTCATGACAAGTGGGCAGGATTTTGCTATCTCGATGGCATGTTGATCATCGTTGGCTTTGATGATAAAGTAGCCCCCGATCGCGTCCTTAGCTTCAATGAATGGCCCGTCACTGATCACCTGCTGCTCACTGACCATATAGCCCTCAGTTGTCAACGGTTCTGATGACACATGATTACCATTTTGGGTTAGTTCATCGACCCACTTTTGATACATTCCGATTTCGGCCATTGCCTCTTCTTCGGTCATGCTGTTCATTGCCTGGATGTCCTCCCTTAGCAGAATAAGATAAGTTTTCATATTTGTTGAATTTAGTTTTTCAAATCGTAATAATTCGCGTCCCTTATGATTTTCCCATCATCAATGGTCAGAATGCTGCAGATAGGCAGGCTAAATGTGTCGCCCTCGACTGTCGTACCATAAGAGATGAATTCAATCACCACATGGCGGTCATTGACATAGAGGTGTATTATGCTATCCTGGATGTCTGGTATGTATTCGGCATAGCCAGCATATTTCGCCGGGATACCAGCTGAGCCAATCACGGGAGCGGCCTGACTTGGATCTTCCAAGACCACATCGTTGGCATAGTAGCTGGCCATTTTCTGCCAGTCATGCGCATTGAAAGCTTCAAATACGCCTAGCGCAATGCGTTTATTTTGTTCTGCTTGCGGGGTTTGCGCAAAGGCAGTAGACCCTAAAAAGAGTAGAATAATAGTGAAGGTGGATTTCATGTTTTACCCTATAGACAGATAGGGAAGAGAAACCCGACATGATGGGTTGACTTTTTTCCTACCGGAAAAATCAGTCAGTCAAAGGCCGAAGCACTTCCAGCAATAAGAACTGGTTGATCTGACTCTCGCTGAAGTTATTGTCAGCGACAAATAGCAGGGTGCGGTTGCCATTGGCTAGAGATGGGCCCCAACACAAACCCTCAATGTTGTCTATTTTGTCCACTGGTAGATTATCGAAATCTAAGAGAAGTGTCTTCTCCGCTAGTACTATTGAGTTATTTCTTAGAGAGGTCATGCCCTTTGTGTCGGTAGCAGCAGCATAGTCAGCTCTAAACAACCTGACTCTATTACCTGCCCCGGAGACATACGAGCGCTCAAGTACCAAGACCTGACCTTCCGCCAGCCAAAGGAGTTCTACTGCTCCATTCATGGCAAAAGCTCCGGAATCTGGCACTACAAAAAGGGGCTCTAGCTGGTAACCAAATTCCCGCTCGATTTCACCACTGGAGACATTGATTTTTGAGATTCTGATAGGAGCACCTCCACTTTGAGCACTGGGTACCTCACCATCCTGTATTAACGGCATTTCTACATTTACCCACAGCGCCTTTCTATCCGGCTCTAGCGCTATGCCCTCAAAACTGGCGTTGTGTCTTGGCCCGACCTCCTTGATAGCTGTGGAGAACTTGGGGTCAGTCACGTACGTGCGCAGATGCTTTCCCTCAAGGTTGTGGACGAGTATGGTTGGATCAAAGTGACGCTGCATTCTAAATCCCTCACTCCCCCAATAGATAGTATCTCCAGTTACCCTTATGGCTTCCGGGTCAACATATTGAGTACGAGCGGATTTAATGTCCGCATACCCAAGGTCATTTTCATCAGTTAGGAAGATCACTTCCTTGAATAGAATAGAATCAATTAGCCCGTTATTAATTTCAATACTCGCTTTGTAGTACCTGGGGTCTTGATACCTGGCTGCATCATCGGAGATAATAGCATAATCATCACCGAGATTATCAATTCCCGATAGGCCACCTACCCAGGTGCTATCAATCGACAACTTATGAGCCGCAATGTATTCGTCCAGAAAAGCGAGATAGTCACCTGCCGGCTTTGATGACTCCTGTACAGGATCGGGGCTACAAGCGATACAAAGGCTGAGCAATGCTATTAAAAAAGGCGACTTCATGGACGGTGATAGGTGTTAGGCTAGGTCGGCAAAAATAGAAAAGTGCTATTACTCCGTTGTGGTCATTTCTTTAAAGGTTCGAAGGTTGCGTTTATTTTCACATCAATTTCCTCCGCGATGTTCTTGAACACAATGGTTGGAATCTCAATATCATGATCCTCCAGTAGAACAGTAAAGGATGAATTAGCTTGTATTCCATTTTTGCTGATGTCGAGTGTGACGGCTATCTCTCGGTCTTGAGCTACTCCATGCACCTCCAGTTGACCAGTGCAGTTGATGGTATATTGGCCTTGTTTACTCGGATCCACCTCTTCCGTAAATGACCCTTTGAAAGTGGCATTGGGATACTTTTCGGTCTCCATGTAGTTCTCGTTAAAATGCTCCTCCATCAGGTCATTGGGAAAGTCAAACTTGATGATCGGAACCCTCATGAGAAACTCTTTCGACTCAAAATCAACGATTCCGGCCATGGCTGTATTGATGGCTGATATATCCTCTAAAGGTGCTGAAGAGAAGAAGGTGACTTCAGAGGTCTTGCTGAGGTATTTGGATTGGGCTACCACAAATGTGGAAGTCAAGCCTAAAATGAGAAAAGGGAGCAGTAATCTTACCATGTCTTTTGTGCTTTCTTGTCAAGTGTAAATACGCGTTGAATGTTGAAACCAAATTGTATGCCACCATCTCCCCACTGACCGGTGGTCTCCGTCATGAAACCTTTCTCGACCATTTGGATAGAGTTGGTCACATGCAATTGGAAAACGTGACCGCCTGTCTCGATATCCACGCCAAGGCTGAAGGAGTTGTAGAAATCCTGAAAATTAGGAGCAATGTCCGCATCGCCTACTTCCAGTCGATAGAAGTATTCTCCTGTGAGCGCCACGCGCTTGGAGATTTTGTGTCGGGCCCCAATCCCAATAACCGGGAAGAGGTTGAGATCTTCAGACGTATTAACAAAATTCTTATGAACGATGGAGGGGCTTAGCTGCATGGAAAAGTTGCTACTAAACTTACGGGCAATCAGGAGCTGATGAACAAAGGACAATCGCTGACTGAACACATTGTCCCGATCAGGCTCTTCCCATTTCAGTGAGTTGATAGACATACCACCGAGGTAAACCAGTGAAATGCCCTGGGTACCTTTACCTTCGCCTTGTCGTAGAATGGCGTACTTCACAAAACCATCGTAGGTCTTTTCATAAGAACTTCGGCCAAATCCTACCATCAACCGATCCGTCAAACCAAAATCAAGACCAAAGCGAATGTAGGCCTGATCCAAGCCCCACAGGTTGTACGCTCCCCCATTGAGTGGCCCAAACCGGTGATGGATTCTGAATTCCATCGCTCCCGGAGCTATACGCTCTGTCGAATGACCGTTGATGACTCGACTAGACTTAAAAGTAGATTTTGTAAACTGTGGCTCATCGCTGGGAGGCGCGGCAGTATCAAGCAGATCTTCCAGACTGTCTTGTGCGAAAACTGGGCTCATAACGAGCGCAAATGCTGATAGTAGTAGTAATAGTCTCGTTTTCATAATCAGTTGTTTAAGGCGCCAGCGTCTATCCAGGATTTGATTTGATCCAGATCACATTGATCCAGCTTTGGGGCGTTTCTCGGCATGGGAGAAAAACCCTGATCACGGTTGATAGCACCAAAGAAACGACCGTTATCCACATAGACTTTTAGGTTGTCATATCCTTCCAGGTGAATGTTGCTACCGAGTGAGTTGAAAGTGTTATCTCCATGGCAGGTGTAGCAGTTGAACTGCAGGATAGGTACTACGTCAGTCAGGTAGGAGATATTAGATGTCTCACAGCCATTGCCGCCATCTTCTGGAGGAAAGATCTCCTCCTCGTTATCAAAAGTGCAGGATCCAAGCACTAGAATAAGCCCGATAATGAGCCCAGGTGTTAGTTGATTCATATATGTCCGATTATAATTACCAATAGCAAAATATCATTAACAACACCCGAAACCGGATGCCGTGGATTATTATTAAAGATTAGCTGGGGGTTATATATGCAACTGCTCAACAGCATATTTGCAATAGAGTTAGTTGCAATGTATCATTTTTCGCAAAAAATCTATGCTTATCAAGGGTTGTTTCATCGACTTATGGTAGTACCATCGATAACAATTCATCTATTTACTGGTCAGGAATCCATATTTTTG
The DNA here is from genome assembly GCA_964351595.1 of uncultured Roseivirgaceae bacterium. GTDB lineage: Bacteria > Bacteroidota > Bacteroidia > Cytophagales > Cyclobacteriaceae > UBA6059. The sequence continues at coordinate 16,098 of CAYGOT010000099.1, forward strand.
CGATAGCAAACCCAAAAAAAAGGAGATTTATGTCGCATCCCGTACAGGAGAAGTATACACCAAAAAATCATGTAAGGATAGTCACCGCAGCATCACTCTTCGATGGTCATGACGCTGCGATCAACATTATGCGCAGGATCATCCAGTCCACGGGCGTGGAGGTCATCCATCTTGGACATAATAGATCCGTACAGGAGATCGTCAACTGTGCCATACAGGAGGATGCTCAGGCGATCGCGATCACTTCATATCAGGGTGGGCATATCGAGTTCTTCAAGTACATGTATGATTTGCTTCGAGAGCAGGGTGCGGGTCATATTAAGCTGTTTGGCGGAGGTGGTGGTACTATACTGCCGGAGGAAATCAAAGAACTCCATAGCTATGGTATAGATCGCATCTATTCGCCGGATGATGGACGTGCGATGGGTTTGCAGGGTATGATCAATCACATGGTGGAGTCGTGTGATTTTCCGGTAGGGGAGTCGCTCAATGGCCAGCTCGATGAGCTACCGCAAAAGACACCCAAGGCCCTGGCGCGGCTGATCTCGGCTGCTGAGAACTACCCTGAGCAGTCGGCAAATATGCTGAAGACCGTTAAAAATATTTCTGCTAAGGCAAGCACTCCGATACTTGGCATAACCGGTACAGGAGGCGCAGGCAAGTCCTCTCTGGTTGATGAGCTCGTGCGCCGATTTTTGATGGACTTTGACGATAAGACCATCGCGATCATTTCGGTAGATCCTTCAAAGCGCAAGACAGGTGGTGCGCTACTTGGTGACCGTATCCGAATGAATGCCATCGACAGTCCGCGTGTCTATATGCGCTCGCTGGCTACAAGACAGTCCAACCTGGCATTGTCCAAGTATGTGCAGGATGCCATCGATATCGTGAAGGCGGCTAACTATGACCTGATCATCCTGGAGACCTCCGGGATCGGACAGTCGGACACAGAGATCACCGATCACTCTGATGTGTCGCTGTACGTGATGACGCCTGAGTTTGGCGCAGCGACGCAGCTGGAGAAGATTGACATGCTGGACTTTGCGGATATTGTCGCAATCAACAAGTTTGACAAGCGTGGGGCACTGGATGCGTTGCGTGATGTCAAGAAGCAGTTTAAGCGCAACCATGAGCTGTGGGATGCATCGGACGATAGTCTTCCGGTTTTTGGGACGATTGCTTCACAGTTCAACGATCCGGGGATGAATAATCTCTACCGGGCGATCATCGACAAAGTCAATGAACGGACCAAAGCAGGGCTCGACTCGCACTTTTCACCTACAGGGGAATTGTCAGAGAAGGTATTCATCATTCCACCTAACCGCACGCGCTACCTATCGGAAATAGCAGACGCTATCCGTGAGTACGATCAATGGGTGGGTAAGCAAAAGGAAGTTGCGCAAAGGCTATATGCCATAGAGAAGTCAATACACGCCTTGGATGAGTCCGCTATGAAATCCGAGGAGGACCTCAAAAAGAAGCTTCATCAATTGAGTGAGGAGGTAGCGCTGGATCTTGACCCAAGAAACAAGCAATTGCTAGATAGCTGGGCTGAGAAAGTAGCCAAGTACAGTGGCGATACTTTTACCTATGAAGTTCGTGGTAAGGCCATTACGGTAGAGACCG
>CAYGOT010000100.1:0-17660 GCA_964351595.1 uncultured Roseivirgaceae bacterium
ATTTAGTTTTCAAATTTGAACTAAATCAACTGTCCCATTTTTTGGGGTACCATCATTTATAGAAACACTCTAGGAACGCCCATCGATAGGTGAGATGAGGCTTTTGCCTTGCCAGCCCATACCCCAAAACCATTAAAATGGTTCTCTACAGACCAACCCATAGCCCACAGTTTAAACTGTGGGCTATGGGCATGCTGGAAAAAAAATGGTTTAAACCATTTCAATATTCCTCTTACTGATGACCGCTAAGGGGTTTATTCTTCTTTTTCAACTTAGAGTGCATGACCTCTATGTCAAGTGACACCTCACTAAATGTATAAGCCGAAAGCAGTCCGAGTTCGTCGGAGAGATGCAATTTTACCGGTAGGTGGGTCGCCCTATCTATATCAATAATGGTTTCCAGCGCATAGTACTCGGGCACTTTGATAGTCATGCCTTCCTTGATAGGTCCATATTCCTTTATACCTTCATTGAGCTCCACCAGCTTATATTCACTTACCTGTAGCTTTTGCGATACCGATCGTGTTGACTCACCCTTGCTGACTACATACGCGCCTATCCCGCGTCGCTTTGATGATATCTGCACACGATGCAAACCTGCAGAGGTCCCAGTCGTAAGCAGAGACACCTGATCGCGGTTTTCATAGATGAGCTCGATGAGCCGACCAATGTGGTCAAAACCTATTTCATAGATGGTATGCTGATTATTATTTCTTGCCAGGGAGCCCATGGGATCCAACTCCATTTTCACGTAGGGAAACCCTTCCGGATCATACACCATCTTCTCGGCATTGACGGTAGCATCATAGGTGATCGTAGATCCCGGATCAGGAGAGATGAAGGTCATAGATAGCTGAAATGGCTGCTGCTGGTAACGTACCTCCTGCGACCCGGTACGTAGTTCTCCATCATAGCGCTCGGTATTTTCGATCATAAACGCTGCGGACTTCACCGCCCTGGCTTTTGCGATCGTAGCTTGGATGAGCTCATCGGGGTTTGACTGAGCTTTGGCGCTAAAGACAGCCAACAAAAAGGTGAATAAGTACAGACTCGTTTTCACAGTGCAATCTTAAACGCGGAATTGCTGATTTAGTCTATGTCGAAAGCAGAAATAATTGCATTTATTTCCTGCACTGTCAGGGCCCTGCCATTTGCGCCGTTGTTTTGCCCCTACCGGGAAACAAGAACGGGATCCTCTGAGATCTTGGATTCGTTTTTCCCGATAATCAACCGGTTGCTCTTGTCATAGGAAAAATAGCTCCATACCCAGCTGATGAGCACAAGTACCCTGTTGCGAAAACCCACCAATGACATCAGATGAACAAACATCCAGATGAGCCACGCGAAGGTGCCCTGTGTCTTGACCGACTTCTTGCCCACCAATAGATCGACCACCGCCTTATTACGTCCCACAGTGGCCATACTACCCTGATCCTGATATTCGAATTTTTGGATGGGCTTACCAGCAATGAGATGCTGGATGTTCTTTGCCAGCAGCACACCCTGTTGCATGGCCGGAGGGGCGACCATAGCATGACCATGGGGTAACTCTTCGGTGATCATAGCCGCCACATCACCAATGGCAAAGATGTTTTCATAGCCTTGTACACGGTTGTATTCATCTACTTTGAGACGATTGTTTTTAGTATGTACCTCCGGGTTTAGACCCTCGGTTGGGTTGCCCAATACCCCAGCAGCCCAGATCAGATTTTTGGTTGGGATCTTCTGATCACCAAGATCAACTTCATCATTGGAGTAGTCCTTGACGAAGGTATTGAGGTGGACGTGTACGCCCAGGTCTTGAAGGAAATGCAGCGCCTCTTCACCAGCTTCCTCAGACATCCCGTTGAGCAGTCGGCCAGTACCCTCGACCAGATGGATGTCCATCTCTTGCAGCTCCAACTCCTTATAGTCGGCAGGGAAGACATGCTTCTTCAGTTCTGCCAATGATCCGGCAAGCTCCACACCTGTCGGGCCGCCACCCACGATAACAAAATCAATGAGGCTGTTCATCAGCGCTTTGTCGTCCGTCAACAAGGCCAACTCAAAGTTCTTGATGATCTGATTGCGTAAGTCAATCGCATCCTCGATGGTCTTGAGCGGGTACGACTTCTGCATGATGTTCATATTGCCGAAGTAGTTGGTGCTCGCTCCGGTGGCGATCACCAGATAGTCGTACTTCACCGTACCAATGGAAGTCTCAATGCAGTTTTCTTCCGGTAGGATGCGCGTGACCTCACCCATGCGGAAGTAGAAATCTTTGTGCGCTGCAAACTTCTTCCTGAAAGGGAAAATGATCGAGCTGGTCTCTAATCCCGAAGTAGCCACCTGATAGAGCAGCGGTTGAAAAGTATGATGATTGTACTTGTCAAAAAGTACCACTTGTGCATTGACATCTTTGAGCGCCTTGACGAGTTCTAGCCCCCCAAATCCACCTCCAATTACGACGATTCTGGGCTTACCCAGATCTACGATTCGGGTACGACTGTGTATTAGTTTTTGCATGGTCTATAAGCTTCGGTCTGTCAACAAATCAGCCTTACTTATAATTCATTATTGAGCTAAAAAAAGATGCCCTTAGAGGGAGAGAAATTAAATTTTTGTAAAACGCAACCAAGCTACTGAAAGCGCGTTTAGCGATCTATTCCAGTCCAAAATGGTGCCTGTAGTTCTTAATATATGGCATTGATTTTAAGTAGATTGGAGTATAACTAAAGAAATGTCAAGCAAACAACTGCAGGTCGATATTCTGCCACAGCCCAATGATGTGACATGTGGGCCTACGTGCCTCCATGCGGTCTACGATTACTACGGTGACAAGATTCAATTACCTCAGGTCGTTGAAGAGGTTACGCAGCTATTTTCAGGGGGTACACTCGCGGTGTTGCTGGGGCACCACGCGCTTCAGCGTGGGTTTGATGTGACCATCTATACTTACAACCTACAGATGTTCGATCCGACCTGGTTTGATGATGCGTCTGCCGATACGCTACCGCAAAAATTGAAAGCACAGGCAAAGGCTAAGCCTACCCGCAGGTTCAAGTTTACCACCAACGCGTACCTGAAGTTTCTGGAGCTCGGTGGCCAGATCAAATTTGAAGAGCTCACGCCGGCGCTGATCAAGTCATTTCTGGTAAGGGAAATACCCATACTCACGGGCCTGAGTGCTACTTATCTGTACAACTCTGCAAGAGAGATTGGTGAAACCAATACCTATGACGATGTAGTAGGCACACCGGCGGGTCATTTTGTGGTGGTGAACGGATACAACCGTAAGACGAGGCTCGTGTCGGTAGCCGATCCGCTCAACCCCAATCCGATCAGCAATATCAAGCAGCACTACAAAGTGGGCATCCACAGATTGATCAATGCCATACTATTGGGCATAGTGACCTATGACGCCAACATTTTGATCATTCAACCCAAATCATAAACCAACCTATGCATCAAGTCATTGTCACCGAAAACCCAAAACAATGGCAGCTCGAAATCAACGGGCTGCAATGGATGACACCTGCGGAATACCTCGCGCCCAGCGGGCACAATCTGTCCAAGAACACCAAAATCCTCAACCTGTGCCGGTCGTTTCAATACCAGTCGCAAGGGTACTATGTGTCATTGCTGGCGGAGGCGAGGGGACATAAGATATTGCCCAGTGTTGCGACGATTCAGGACTTCAGGTTTCCTTCGATCATGAGGGGCGAGGCTGAGGGTTTTGATGATGCCATTCAAAAGGTACTTGGGCAGCAGCTTGGAGATAAGGTAGAATTCAATATCTACTTTGGTATGTCGAGCGATACCCCACTTGATAAGATCGGTGTGTTATTGTTCAACCTGTTTCAGACACCATTGCTCCGTGCTTCCTTTAGCAAGCGCGACAAGTGGGTGATGACCAGCCTCAAAACGATCAGCATGGCCGATGTGCCTGCGGAAGATCGTGAGATATTGAAAAGTGCACTCGTCAGCCACCTATCGGGAAAAAATGTGATCCGAAAGGGGTATGATCGCAAAAAATACGATCTGGCCATCCTTGTCAACCCTGCGGAGGCCACTCCTCCGTCAGACCCAAAGGCCATTACCAAATTTGTAAAGGCAGCTGAGAAGGTCGGCTTCAATGTCGACCTGATTACCAAAAACGACTTTGGCAAGCTGATGCAGTATGATGCATTGTTCATCCGTGAGACGACTAACGTCAACCACCATACTTTTCGCTTTGCGAAAAAGGCACAGGCCGAGGGTCTCATTGTGATTGATGACCCTGACTCCATCCTTCGCTGCACCAACAAGGTGTACTTGAGTGAGTTGTTGTCCAGCCACAAAATAGCTACACCAAAATCAGCCATCATCCGCAAAGATCAGCGCTCGAAAGGGGTGGAAGGTCTGGAGTTTCCCATGATCATCAAAGAGCCGGATGGTTCCTTTTCTAAAGGGGTGAAGAAGGTATCCAACCAGGAAGAGCTTGAGGCGGTACTGGCCGATTTTTTCCAGAAATCAGAACTGGTTATTGCGCAGGAGTTTTTACCTACTGATTTTGACTGGAGAGTGGGGCTTATCGATGGTCAGCCGATCTACCTCTGCAAGTACTACATGGCACCCCAGCATTGGCAGATTGTCAACTGGAGTAAGAAGGGAAGCAATTCGCGACTGGGCAAGAGTGCCACGATACCATTGTCTGAGGCCCCTAAGGGTCTCATAGAGACCGCTGTGAAGGCGGCTGCCCTGATTGGCAATGGTCTCTATGGTGTAGATGTCAAGGAGCGCAATGGAAAATACTACATCATTGAGGTCAATGACAATCCAAGTATTGATGAGGGCATTGAGGATAAGATAGCCAAGTCGGGTCTCTACACATCCATCATGCAGTCTATTATGAATCGTCTCGAAGCTTAGATATGAAAAGATTACACCTTTTCCAGGCCTATGGAATAGAACTGGAATATATGATTGTCGACCGTGACACACTCAAAGTGAAGCCTGTCATGGACGAGTTGGCACTAAAGCTCACCGGAAAATATGCCAATGAGATAGAACGTGCTGGCAACATCAGCTGGTCCAACGAGCTGGTTTGTCATGTGCTGGAAATGAAATGCGCTATGCCCGATGATGACATGCCCGACCTGGCCAGGCGCTTCGAGAAGAGTGTGAAAGAGGCGAATGAGGCTTTGGCACCCTATAATGCCTGCCTCATGCCAACGGCAGCTCACCCGCTGATGAACCCCTTGAAAGAAACCAAGCTATGGATGCATTGCCAGCGGGATATCTATGAGCTGTACGACGAGCTTTTCAACTGTCAGGGGCATGGATGGGCCAACCTGCAAAGCACACACATCAACCTTCCCTTCTATGATGATGAGGAGTTCGCGCGACTGCACACAGCGATCAGGATCATACTACCATTACTACCCGCGATAGCGGCTTCTTCGCCGGTGCTGGATGGACAGCTGAGCGGTTATCACGATACCCGATTGACTTATTATCAGAAAAACCAACGAAGGATTCCGGAGCTGGTAGGGCATGTGATACCGGAGCGAGTACACTCTAAGCGCGGCTACACCAAGTTGATCTATACCCCAATAGCTGATGCTATCGCACCCTATGACCCTCAGCACATCACAGAGCCAGTATGGCTCAATTCGCGCGGAGCGATAGCCAGATTTGACCGTGGAGCCATAGAGATCCGTCTCCTCGATATTCAGGAATGCCCCAAAGCAGATATGGCGATTGCGGGTACGATCATGCAGCTCCTCAAGGCACTGGTCACCGGCAAATGGATCAGCTATGAAGATCAGGATAGGTGGGAGACCAAGGCACTGTACAGCGAATTCCAAAATGCGGTGAAATCAGCGGAGCACGCAAAGGTTTTACATCCGGCTTTTACTGAGATGTGGGGATTGTCGGGTGAGAAAGTCACCATGCAAGATATCTGGGTGAAAATAGTCGATGAGCTTACCCGACGAGATGCTGCAGGCATGGCGCCATGGCTACCCACGATCAGCCAAATCCTTGAGCAGGGTACATTGTCGAGTCGTATACAAAAGGCACTCGCCGGTGACCTGTCTGAGTCAAATATTAACAAAATCTACGGACAGCTCTGCCAGAGACTACAACACAACGAGCTTTTCATGCCATGAAAAAGCCAGCCTATCTCGTGACCTGCGAGCATGGTGGCAACCAGGTACCGACCGCTTATAGTCAGGCTTTCGCAATGGCAGAAGCTGACCTCAGCAGCCATCGCGGCTATGACCCTGGGGCATTGTCAGTAGCAAAGGCTCTTTCCAGAGCCCTCAACTCGAAATTATGCTACAGCGAGACGACAAGGCTGCTCATTGACCTCAACCGATCACTCAACAACCCTGAGGTTTGGTCTGAATACAGTTGCGGATTAGACGCGGATGAGGTCATGGCGACCTATTATTTTCCCTACCGGAATGAAGTGGAATCCGTGATTTCCGGACTTATAGCGAGTCACGGACGGGTGATACATTTGTCTATTCACAGTTTCACGCCTGTATGGAAAGGAGAAAAGAGAGCTACAGACATAGGCATCTTATTCGATGACGATCGAGCGGGAGAAACGGCCTATGCCCGCAGGTGGATACGTACCCTCAATAAGCACCTGAATGGTCTACAGACAGACCTGAACAAACCCTACCTCGGTAAGGACGATGGGTTTACGACATATCTGCGCACCAAATTCCCCGATGGGCATTACCTCGGTATAGAGCTGGAGATCAACCAGCAGTTTGCACCTAAGATTACAGAGATGCACTCACGCTTGATTGCATCAGTTTTGGATATTGACAGTTAGTCAAAGGATATTTCAGCAGATTGTCTAATTTGAAGCTGTACTCCATGAAATTCACGCTTTCCACAGTCGATCAAGCAGTAACCCAGGCGGTAAAGGACACCTACGCAGCTCAGCTCGCACAGCGTAAGGCTGACTTGATGCGCAGGGTGGAGACTTTTGTGTCGACCATCAAGCGTGAGAGTGCCAAAGCTGAAAAGGACCTTTCCAGCTTTGCAGCTTACAAGAAGGAAATACAGGCACTTATCCAGCAGATACCACTTCATGATGAAGAGGGTTTTCTGGATATGGAATATCAGGGTCTGATTAATTCGCTGGATGGGCTAATCAGCAGCTGGCCCTCCAATGTCGAGGAAGTCCAGTCCCGGGAAAGATACTACAAACAGCAAGGGGACAGCATCGTCACGGGCACCACCAAGGTGGTTAAGCGTTCATTTTTTCTGATAAGTAAGCTACCGCGAAGAACAGCCAATGGTGTCAGGAAGCTTAGAGGCAAAGCGATCAAGGAAATACAATACGCTCCCCATAGAGTACCGTTAAACTCCTTTGCGGAAATCTATCTGAAGGAAGCTTTGATTCGCGAATTGCTAGGACAGTCATATGCCTGGCTGAGACTGGAGGCGCGTGTCTATGAGCTGCTCTTCGACATGGAGGATGCACATTCGCTGGATGGAGATTATACCCTGTCAGAGGATAAGGTGACCGAGATTCAGAAAGCCGTTGATGAGCAGTACGAAATTATCTCCAAGGCTGTCGATGCTGGTGTGATTAAGGTGATCAATCAGTTCAAGCAAAATTATGCCAAGGCTGGCACCTTCGAGCTAAAGTTGAACAGGCTGACGCCAGCGAAAGCAGCCATTGCGGTAGCGGAAAATCGCAAGACGATGACGGCACTGGCCAATGGCTGGCGCAAGACGCATCAGACGATGCTGGAGGACTGGCAGCTCAATGCCCAGCTGAGGAAAATGAGTGCACTTGTCAGGCTTGAATATTCAATCCTGGATAACAGGATAGCCGAGAAGAAGGCGACCATTACCGATAGTTTTGCGGAAGTCAAGACGTACCTGACCGAGGCTAAGAAGCGTGCAGCTAAAGATTCTCCGGTAGGAGAGCTGAAAAAACTGCTGGTCAAAGAAAAGTATGAGGCCAGCAAAACAATGAATAACCGACTGCTAAAGAACACAGTAGAGGCGCTCATTAATCAAAACTTCGCTGCACTGGTCAATCGGCTGGACACGAAAACAAATGAGCTCTGTCAGAAGCTACCTGAGAAGACCGCTATCCTGAAGTCTGGTGCCTATGATGTACCGTTGAAGTCTTCGGATCTGCAGTTCTACAGCCCTCAGGAGCTTTTTGCTTTTGAGTACATGCCGGGGTTTATCAAAGATACTGAGAAGCTACGTCAGGTGGTGACAAGACAGATCGATGAACTCATCGCTGCGACCAATGACCTGGATGATATTGTGACCTTCTGCCTGGACTCGGCGATGGCTTCACTCGATCAGGACGATGCTGATCCATCCGAAAGCCTGAAAGTCTACCTCGAGGGGCTCGATCGCGCGATCAACAAGCTCGACGAGGATGTAACGCAACTTGATGAGCTGACTAAGACGGTATTGGAGGAAAGCCTGCAAGCCGTGGATTATCTGGTGGCACGTATCATAGAGCTGACCAGCAATGAAAACGCACGTGAGCTCAACCTGCGTATCAGCAAAGGCAAGGCACTGCGGAGCAAGGAGCGCTATCAGGATCGCCTGAGGGTGATGAGTGAAAAACTTCTCAAACGCCTGTCAGTCAACTCACTGCGACTAGGTCGTATATTATCGAAGGTCACAAGCAGTCTGCAATCCACGTTGAATGTACCGTCAGGGGAGCAGAAGGTGTCCTCAGAGGTTTCTGATTTTCTTGCGGACAGCTTTTTGCGCATCAATAATCTTCCGATTGTATATCAGCGGCTTTATAGGATATCTGCCTTGACCGACCCGGGTCTTTTTGAGGGCCGGAGCGTCGAGCTGTCCAAGTTGAAGTCGGCCTACCAAAACTGGCAAGCCGGCAAGCATGCGCCAACAGTGCTGGTCGGAGAAAAGTGGAGTGGGCTAACCTCTTTGGTCAATCATTTTTTGGATGTACTCAAGCCTAAGCTGAGTGTGATCAGAATCGATCATCACAGGAGCATGTGCAGTGATGCTGAGCTGACGGAGGTACTGTCGGAGTATTTCAAAGAAAAGCTCACAACTGTCGAAGAGGTGATCGACTACATCAATAGCCTACCGGCAAAGAAGATCGTGGTGGTGGAAAACCTGCAGTTCTATTATCTCAAAAAAGTAAGAGGATTTCAGGCGCTACAGACGCTCTTCAAGATCATAGCGGAGACAGATCAGCAGGTCTTTTGGCTGGTAAGCTGTACGGAGTATGGCTGGCAATACCTGGAGGCCACCAATTCCGCACGAGACCAGTTTCGTCATCTGATATTGACCGAGCCCATACCCAATGACCAAATGGTCGAACTGATCATGAAGCGTAACCGAATCAGCGGCTATAAGGTACAGTATGAAGTACCTGATGACCTGATTCGTAATAAGAAGTTTAACCGACTCAGTGATGATGAACAACAGGCGTCTCTTAAAAAGGACTTCTTCATCAACCTGACCAGATTCTCGAAAAGTAATGTTAGCCTCGGACTGATCTTCTGGCTACTGTCTACCAAAAACATCAGCGAGGATACCATTACCATCGGCCGGTTTAAGGAACCCGATCTGTCGTTCCTCAAGCAGCTGTCTATGCCCAAAGTCTTCATTCTCAACAACCTTATTCTCCATGACGGCCTCACAATTGACCAGATGTCGCAGGTAATGCGCATGGGGGTGAGTACCGTGCAAGCATTAGTGATCAATCTGGAGGATGACGGGGTATTGATCAAGCGTGAAGACCAGTATTTGGTCAATCCTTTTATATTTAGACAGATCGTCAATCACTTAAAACTTAAAAATCTAATCCACTGATGCGCCGCTTCCTATATATCGGACTACTCTTGCTCGCCGCATTGACGGTGGGGGCGCAAGACTCTACGCAGCAAGCACGTGTAGACAGCATGGAAAGCACTGTTATCGCCAGTGTGGACAGTATGGTCGTTCCGGCACACGCGGCAGATACGATAGCGAAAGACACTAAGGCACGACCCAAAATATCTCCACCTCCTGCCATTGAGGACATTATCTCCATCTCGAAGGTATTTTGGTCGCTTGTATTTATCGTGGTTGGCTACTTTATTCTTCAGTTTTTGACCCGCCTGCTTTATCTCCTGGCGGAAAAGAGCACCAAGTACCGGATCACTATTAAAGGCTTTGTGCCCGTGCTCCGAATCCTGGGCTGGGTGATGGTCATCTTCATCGTCATTGTTGGCGTGATCCAGCCGCCGATCGCTACGGTGCTGGCGCTCTCCGCGTCCATCGGTGTGGCCGTGGGCTTTGCCTCTCAGGACATTCTCAAAAACATCTTTGGAGGGATTACCATCCTCTTCGACCGACCCTTCAAGGTGGGCGACAAGATACAAGCCAGCAGCCACTATGGTGAGGTAGTGGAGATAGGCCTGCGATCTACGCGGATCGTCACGCCGGACGACTCGCTGGTCACCATCCCCAACGGTGAGCTGATGAATCAATCCGTCTCCAACTCCAACTCCGGTGAGACGAACTGCCAGGTGGTGGCGGAGATCTACCTACCGGAAAATGTAGACATGCCGAAAGTGCGCAAGCTAGCGACTGAGGCAGCACAGGTCTCCAAGTACATCTACCTCAACAAGCCCATCGCCGTACTCTTCGCACACGGGATGAACGAAGAAAAGCGATATGTCAAGATGAAGATCAAAGCCTATGTGATGGACGTTCGCAATGAGTTTGCCTTCAAAAGCGACATGACCGAGATCGTTATGGCCGAGCTAATCAAGGAAGGGATATTGGGGTAGGAGGCTTCATTTGGTCTGATATAGAACTAGACTTTATTTCTTTTGATATAGTTTCTGAATGCACCAAATCAGTCGGGTTATTCTGATTTGGCTGTTTTACGAGGAGTTGCGTAACAGCTACATTTGTTGTCGAGTCGTTTTTTAAACTATTCCTGCGAACTTAATTCCAGTTAAATCTGCCATATCTTTTTTCCAAGTAGTAATGTCATTTTGGTTGAACTGATTCAGGTGATTATGCCCACATGCTCTTGCCATCACTTTCATCAATTCAGTGGATGCAGAGAAGAAATTATACAGTTGCTTGGCTGATTTTTCAATATTAATCAGCTTTCGTAGTTCGGGTTTCTGAGTGGCCACTCCAGCAGGACAATTATTGGTATTACACATTCTTGCCGCAACACATCCAATGGATTGAAGTGCGGAATTTGATACGGCAATACCATCAGCTCCCAATGCCATTGCTTTAATAAAATCATCAGGGACTCGAATGCCTCCAGTGATAATTAAAGTGACGTCTTTTCGATCTACTTTATCTAAATAATGTCTGGCTCTGGCCAGAGCAGGAATGGTCGGAACAGAAATGTTGTTCCTGAAAATCAGGGGAGCAGCACCTGTACCACCTCCGCGACCATCCAAAATGATGTAGTCGGCGCTCGCATCCAGCGCAAATTGAATATCCTCCTCAATATGATTAGCTGATAGTTTAAACCCAATCGGAATACCACCAGATATTTCACGAACCTTATCTGCAAAATTCTTATAATCCTCGGCTGTATGTAAGTCATCAAAAGTTGGGGGTGATACGGCAGGAGTACCTTCTTCGAGGTTTCTGACTTGAGCAATTTTACCAACTACTTTATTCCCTGAAAGGTGGCCACCTGTTCCGGTCTTTGCACCTTGTCCTCCTTTGAAATGAAAGGCTTGAACATTTTTCAGCTTATCCCAATCGAACCCAAATTTGGCAGAGGCTAACTCATAGAAATATTTTGAATTGGCTTGTTGTTCCTCCTCCAACATCCCACCTTCACCAGAGCAAATTCCTGTACCTGCCATCTCCGCACCCTTTGCCAAAGACACCTTTGCTTCTTCTGAAAGCGCACCAAAACTCATGTCTGAAACAAACATAGGGATGTCCAGTACGAGCGGTTTTTTAGCGTTGGGTCCAATTACCAATTCAGAGGCTACAGGGATATTCTCCATTAGTGGCTTGGTTGCCATTTGAGCTGCCAAAATTTGAATGTCTTTCCATTGAGGGAGCTCTGGTATAGGCACTCCCATGGCGCCCATTTCTCCATGATGCCCCGTTTTCGTTAGTCCGTTTCTAGCCAGTTCTTTTATATATGCTAAAGTCGGCTCTTCTTTTGTTGGACCATCATCACCTGAAGGTAGTTCAGTCTCAGAAGAACTATCTTCTTCTTTCAGTTTCGCATGGGTACCGTCACAGTAAGGGGCATTTTTAGAATGTTTGCACATGCACAAATAAGCTTCACCGGATTCTTCGGCCACAAATTGTTTTGGCGTAATATCTGTTGCTCTGTGTGAACCATCACAATAGGGTTGGCTTTTACTTAACCCGCAGGCACACCAGTACTGCTCTTCTCCTTTTTTTAGTTCTACTTTGATAGGTTTTCTATCAGCTATATTTGGCTTGCTCATTGGTCAGTATTTTAATTGAAACTTAAAGCCCCCGATGGACAATTACTTATTTGATTCTTCAACTCTTCAGTGGATGCGTTTTCAATTTGAATCCAAGGTGTGGAGTTGGGTTGATAAACTTGAGGCAGTGTCTTGACACAGATGCCAGCATGTTGACATAGTTTTGGTTGCCATTTGATGGTTATTTCACCATTAGAATATTCTTTAGCCATGACTTTGATTTTGACTCAAATGTCGAGGCAATTAAACTTCTATGCATTCACATAGATGAAGAAATGAAACTTTATGAGCGAGCCATTTTCCCTCGGATCGTGCTGAGCGTTTGCGGTGCAATACCTAAGTAAGAAGCAATCATTTTTTGCGGCACCCTGTTAATTATGTTAGGGTAAATTTTCAGAAAATATTTATATCGATCTGCTGCAGGGGTTCCCATAAGCATTAATACTCTTCTTTGAAGTCTTCCCACTCTTCTTGTGAGCAGACCCACATTTTCAATGAGCTGTTTTTGATCTAGCCTTTCATTGAATAGTCCGTCTTTATCAAAAATGATCACCTCAGAATCCTCAAGGCAATCAATGAACAGCTCAGTTGCCTGTTCATACCCTATTGCTTCAATGTCTCCTATTATCCAACCCTCAGGTGCAAACATGTAGATATGTTCTTTTCCATCACTGTCGATAATGAAACTTCTAACCAACCCCTTCTTTACATAAAAGGCATGAGCATTGTTGGAATTTGGAAGCTGAATGGTTTCGCCTTTTTTGAAACTTTTCAGGCTGCTTTTTGGCTCCTGATTGAGTATGTTTTCAATTGCTTCCATCGCGAAATAATGTAGGCCAACATTTATGTAAACGCCACTAGTTGCATTTATTCCTGTTAGAGAATTTCATTTAATTTATCAATAAGCAAAATATTCGAAATTACAACTGTTATCGAACCACGCTCACTGTCGTATTTACATGCTTTTTTCATCTGCGATGAAGTTAGCGGATTCTACGATTCAAAGCAATGCAAGTAGCGGCCATTGAGACACCCTTTTTTAAATCTTCACGACGATTTTGCCCTTGGCTTTATTGTCTTCCATATACTGATGTGCATGTGCTACCTCATCCAGCCCGAAGACCTTATCGATATTGAGTTTAATCGTGCCATTGGCTATCTGATCGATGAAGTCCTGAAGTAGTTCTTTTGAGAGATTCTTTGACTCCCCCATGTAAACGGTGAGTCGACCCAGAGATGGGATATCACCCATGGGCGTAAAATCCTTCATCGCCCAGGAGTTGCCTAATATTCCGGTCATACACACCATGCCTTTCGTAGCAATGCACTTTAGTGAATCTTTGAGTGTGGCTGTTCCGATCAGCTCCAATACTTTGTTGACACCTTCTGGAAAGATGGCCCTCACCTGATCTGCTACCTGGCCATCATCTATCACCACATGGTCGGCACCATTGTCAATTAAGATTTGGCTCTTGGCTGGATTTCTGGTCGTAGAGATGACAGTGAGCCCTATGGCTTTCGCCAGTTGAAGAGAGAGCATGCCGATTGATGAAGTACCTCCTCTAATCAAAAGGGTCTCGCCCTTTTCTATTTCCAGGGCTTGATTCAACGAGCCCGATACGGTCTGGAACATTTCAGGTAGGGCCCCAAGAATCTCCCAATCCAGGTCACTTTCAAATGGGAAGATAATCTCCGCAGGTACGAGTACGTACTCGGCATAGCCACCATCAAAGAACCTACCCATGCCACCCATGATCGCTGCTACTTGTTGGCCTTTTTCGAAAGTTCCGGAAGGATCTGCTTCAACTAAACCGACGCATTCTATTCCTTGTATTCTTGGGAAGTCCACACCTGGAGAATCACCACGACGGGTGAAGAGCTCAGAACGATTGAGGCCAAAAGCCTTTACCTTGATGAGTACCCAGCCAGCTTTTACCTCAGGCATGGGTACTTCCATAGTTTGGATCATTTCAGGGCCTCCGGCCTTGGTGGTTACTGCTGCTTTCATGATTACTGTTTGGGTTCGGTTTTATTAAACATGTAGCGTGCGATCTTCCATTCGCCGCTCTCTTTTTCAAATACAAATAATTCTCTATTTGCTTCTGGAACCGATTCACCATTGGCATGAATGAGCGTGCTTCCTTTAGAACTAGTGACTGCAAATGCGATATCACCCTCTACTTTGATTTGCTCTATGTAGAACTCAATATTAAGCTGGATTTGGGAGAATATGAATTCGTATGATTTGAGGATCTGATCCAGGCCTGTTGCCGATGGAGCTTCTGTAGGCATAAATACTCCATCGTGGGTATACAGACTTTGTGCGAGTGACGCATCAGATGTATTCAATGCTGTCTTGTACTTACTTAGCAGTGCTTCAATTTTCGTTTGTTCTTCTTTTTGCATGATTTCTGAGATAGTGTTTGAACTTGGATTAATACCTGAGTCATTAGCCTTCATATAATGGCTAGCCGAGATCAATATCATTGCTAGTGTTAGTATTCGTTTCATATCTATTGCCTTTTGTTCAAGACAAAGCTTATGAAACGGAATTAGGCCTACCTATAAGGTAGTTTAAGAAAGCCCATTAAGGTGGATTAAGAATCGGATAATCGCTTGCGAATAGTACTCAGAAATTCGGGTGTCACACCGAGATAAGAAGCGATCTGTACGTTGGATATGCGGTTGAAGAAATAGGAGTACCGCTTCATAAAATCCAGATATCGCTCTTCAGCTGTTGAGCTGATGTTCTGTAAGATTCTTCGCTGAGCGGCCACTAGCGCATTTTCAGTAATAACTCTAAATATTCGATTGAACTTTGGGTACTCAACGAACAGTCTGATTTGATCTTCCTTTTTGATTTGAAGTATAGTAGAATTTTCAATAGCCTCTATGTACAGTCGACTAGGAACGTCACCATGAAAACTCCCTATATCACCTATCCACCAGTTCTCTATGGCGAACTGAAGGTTGTGCTCCTTGGCATTCTCATCGACCAGATACATTTTGAAGCAACCTTCCGCTACATAGGTGTTCACTTTACATATATCACCAGCCTGCAGAATGTATTGTCGCCGCTTGATTTTCCTTTCGGTGAAGACTTCTTTGATTATAGCCCTTTCAGCATCATCCAAGGAAAGAAGCTGATTGAAATAGGTAATAAGAGGTTCTATATTCATTCTAAAGAAAGGATATATTCAGTACTAACGTAAATAAAAATATCGATTTGGGTAGGCGCTTTCTGTGCGGCATATCCTTAGAATTAGTGACATCACATCCGCAGTATATCAGCTCTACGGGTGAATAGCTACGATGCATTTAAGCCAATGGCCTCAATCCGATTAAAACCATTCTGCTATTGATCCTGGAATTTGGATATCTCTTTAACTGGAAAGCCTGTATTGATTAGCAAACGCTTAATCTGAAGAATGGCTACTTCGTCTATGAAAGCCTTAGCTGACCGCTTGACTATCGCATGGGTGACGTTATTCAAGGTGGGTGTCGTGACATTAAATTGATCCGCATAGAACTGTACATTTCGCTCTGATTTGCAGTGTTGCTCGATCAGTGATTGGAACTTGATGAACATACTTGTGTAGTGATGTTCCAGGCTCTGGTTTGACAGACGTTCTCTCTGTCGATAGGCTTTGCTGATCAGAACCTGTAAGTAGCTTCTAATGATCGAAGAAGTATGTCCATCTATTAATGGACCGTGATAATCTTTCTGAATTTGTCCAATTAGTGACTTGACTTCTGCAAGAGAGATTGATCAAGTAGGGTGTGTTGTTGGAAAATGAGTTCATTGAAGAATCTGGCAATCTTTACTGCGCCCTATTGATCATTAAGAGTTTATGCAATTTTTTAAAACTAAGCGGATTTCAAAGAAGATGACCGTCAAAAAGGAGAAGAAATACTCGGTAACAGAATCTCTCCTGGATTTGAAAACACTACTTCCCTACTGTTTTCTTGAACTTCCAGTCAAAATGATCTGGTAAGTAAAGTTTCATCGAGGATACTTTGGATCCACTGTAAACGAACTTAACCTCACCTGTCATCACCTCAAAATCTAGAAGAAAATGCCCTGTCTTTGCTGCTTCTAAGGGCACTCTACTTGAGAGTACACCAAGTGAAAATAGTAACTCATCGCCCTCCTTTCTTACATTAACCTCTCCAAGCCTATCGCTTGAATAGTCTCCTGTAAATTCGTCAATATCAATTTTGCCAGTGTTCCTGCCCACTTTGTATTTGTAAGTGATAGAATTATTCAGAACAGGAGATTCCTTTAAACGTGCTCTATCAACTCTTTTTGCGATTTCTTCCTTCTGGAATTCGGACCTTCGTGTTCGGTCATCTTCATTTTGACCCGAAATCAAATCATACGCATAGTCCGCTATTAATCTATTGAGTCTTGAGCTAAACAAAGAGCCCTCATTTGCCATCACTACAATTCCTATAGTATTTCCCTCCCATAGTGTGACGGAAGTTCTAAACCCATGAAAGCCACCTTCGTGGTTATTCAGCTGTTTTTCCTCTCGATTTGAGATAAACCACCCTAATCCATAGGCATAATCATCGTACAGACCCAAAGCCTTATCTGATCCGTAATACACTTGGGGAACAAAAAGATCTGCCAGATCTTGAGGGCTAAGAAATTGATCACCTTTGTAAACGCCCCTATTGGTAATCATACTGAGCCAATTGGCCATATCTTGACCCGAACTCAGCATACCTCCTGCGGCAGTCATTGTCTTATCAGTCTTAAAGTAATTAAGAGTTCTAGTGCCAGAAGCATCAGTTAAATGAGCCTTGGCGACTTTAGAAACGTCAAAGTAGGAGACATAGGTGCTTGTATTGACCATTCCTAATGGCTCGAAAATCTTTGTTTTCAAATGCTCTTGCCAGGATTTACCTGTGACTTTTTCAATAATGAGACCAGTCAGAATATAACCGATATTGTCATAGTCATATTCGTGGGCCGACGCACGACTGTATTTCTCAAAAAGAGAAAGGAGGGTATTGAAGTCTTGCTGACCCGTCATCATTCTTATGCTGACATAATTGTTCTTCATTCCTGATTGATGCGAGAGAAGATCTTTGATGGAAATTTCACTAGCTCCCTTAATGTTTGACTCAGGAAGGTATGTTTCGATGGACTCTCCCAAATCCAGAATACCCTCAGATTCAAGGATTTTAGCAAGAATGCCAATAAATGATTTAGTCGCGGAGGCTATATAT
>CAYGOT010000101.1:0-17380 GCA_964351595.1 uncultured Roseivirgaceae bacterium
CTCGTCGGGCTCATAACCCGAAGGTCACAGGTTCGAGTCCTGTCCCCGCTACTACGAAAGCCGATTCAATTGAATCGGCTTTTTTTGTGTCTCTGTTTTATTCTATTTGTCGACTACCCCTTCATACCAGAAGGGTCCTGACGAGTATCGAAAAAATCCGTTATGTAGATAAATTCCTCTTCAACCCTATAGATAATTTTAACATGTCCTTCAATAGCGCGTCTATGATTCATTCCCAGATGTTCGAGATATTCTTCGTGTTGATAGTGGTTGTAGGTATTTTTAAGGCTATCAGCCTTGTCTATCAACTTGGTTCTGAATTTTAAAAAACTTTCTACTGACCAGCCTTGCTCGTTTAATAGAAAATCAGTCAGTTCTTCCAGGCTGTCACGAGAGTGATCAGTATAGATTACTTTCATTAAGTAAACCGACTATTCAACCTTGCCTCAAGCTCCTGCCTGTCCATCACTCGACCATTCGCAATATCTTCTTCGGCCTTCAAGGC
This sequence comes from uncultured Roseivirgaceae bacterium, assembly GCA_964351595.1. Classification (GTDB taxonomy): domain Bacteria; phylum Bacteroidota; class Bacteroidia; order Cytophagales; family Cyclobacteriaceae; genus UBA6059. The sequence continues at coordinate 506 of CAYGOT010000101.1, forward strand.
TCTGGAAGTTAGTTTATGCTTCAAGGTTGGGTCTAAGCTTGATTTTTTGAGCAAAGTTCTGATGGCTTCCAAAATAGCATCATCCGTTTCGTTTTGGATTAATGCCTGTAATTCGGTCTTTAAATCTGCTATCCCCATATTGATTATAAAAATAACTATTCTTTTGAGTCCTACTAAATCTCAGTGCTCGTTTTGATCGTGCTAGAGGGATGACTCGCTGCATGCTCTTCGGTCTCAGGGTTCATAACCCTGAGGTGACAGGTGAGCTCATTTCATGACGGATCTGTCTCCGCTACTTAGAAAGTCGATTCAATTGAATCGACTTTTTTTGTTGTTTTCACTCCAGGTTCTATTCATTGAGCCTCATACAGGTTTTATCACCAAGCTATCCACTAGATTCTCTCAACTATTAAGAATATGCTCAAATCAGGTTCGGGTGATCCTTGTTTACAACTTTCCATTTGATATTGTCCCATACAAGGCCGGGAACGCCGCTGAGAATATGCAATAAATGACAATTAGAAAACCTCGGCGTTTGCTCTGATACTTGTTTTCATTAAACCATTGACTTGATAATTCATCTAAGTCCAGAATTCTTTCATAGCGATTCCAGTTAATGACTCCTATCAGTAGGATAATAGGTAGAAAAAAATATTTAGAGGACGGTAATGAATAGCCAAAAAGCGCCTGTCCAACAAGAAAAAGATTTAGCAGAGTAAGGAACTGTACTAGTGACAATATCAGCGAACCCTTTGTTTCGGGTACATTGTCTCCAGAACTTTAAAAAAAACAAATAGTCGATAAAAGAAGTAATCAAATACGTTTGTCAATTTCATAGATGAGTCCGTTTCATACCATAATTGGTAAGGCTCGCACGACCAATGCTAAATGGATAATCAATTTAGTTTTTTTGGTGCATATGAAGCTCACCACATCAACACATTCCCCTCCACTCTTTTTCTCCTCCACTATCGCTAACTTCGCGTCAAATATTTTGATGTGGCAAATATCGTAGCAATCGTGGGCAGACCCAATGTGGGTAAATCGACTCTCTTCAACAGGTTAATTGAGAAGAGACGTGCCATTATGGATAATGAAAGTGGTGTAACCCGCGATCGCCATTATGGATACGGCGAATGGAACGGTAAGCATTTCACGGTAGTGGATACCGGCGGCTATGTGACCGGCTCAGAGGATAAATTCGAATCGGCCATCAGAACGCAGGTCAAGCAAGCGCTTAGCGAGGCTAGCGTCATCCTTTTTATGGTCGACTGTGATACCGGGATGACCGATCTTGATAAGGACTTTGCCAATGTGGTGCGTGAGGTAGGCAAGCCTGTGATCATTGCTGCGAATAAGGCTGATACCTATGATCGATCGCTGATGTCGAGCGAGTTCTATGCCATGGGCTTAGATGCTGATATTTTTGCTATCTCCTCACAGAGTGGCTCGGGTACGGGTGAGTTGTTAGATCAACTGGTCACGCATTTTGAGGAAGATGATCCTGCTAATCCAGATGAGGGCATTCCTCGTATTTCTATTCTTGGAAGGCCTAACGTGGGCAAATCGTCATTTCTCAACACACTCCTGGGTGTGGATCGTACCATCGTCACGGATGAGGCTGGCACTACCCGTGACTCTATCAACACGCGCTACAAGCTCTTTGGAAAAGACTTCATCCTTACCGATACGGCTGGTATACGAAAGAAGTCCAAGGTTCATGAAGACATTGAGTTCTATAGCGTGCTGCGCTCCATTCAAGCGCTCCAGGACAGTGATGTGTGTATCGTAATGCTCGACGCTGAGCGCGGGCTTGAGAGTCAGGACCTGAGCATTATTGGCCTTGCCCAGAAGTACCGTAAGGGGATCATGATCATGGTCAACAAGTGGGACCTGATCGAGAAGGATACCAAGTCAGCAGATAAATACCGAAAGGAATTGTTATCACGCCTGGGTACGATGGATTACATCCCAATCATATTTACCTCGGTGATCAACAAGCAGCGGATATTCCAAGCGATAGAACTGGCTGTTGAGATTTATGACAACAGGGTCAAGCGCATATCCACCTCTGCGCTCAATGAAGCGATCCTACCGGAAATCGAGCGTTATCCACCACCGGCTTACAAGGGCAAATACATCAAGATCAAGTATATCACCCAGCTACCCACTCATGCGCCGGTGATCGCCTTCTTTTGCAACCTACCGCAATACATCAAGGAGCCTTACGAGCGCTTTCTGTTAAACAAGATCAGACAGCATTTTGACTTTAAAGGAGTGCCGGTCAAGCTGGTTTTTAGAAAGAAGTAGAACGATTATCTTCGCTAAGAAAGAAGTACATCTTTGCATAAAGAGCACTACCGTAAAGTATTTGAGCGATTCGTTCCGACCCAGGCGGTAGACTATTGCCTTGATCTCTGGTGGGATTATATGTTTGAATTTAAGATCACCAAGGGCCGACAAACCAAGCTAGGTGACTACCGATTTCACCCCATCAAAAAGGGGCATGTCGTGTCAGTCAATAACAATCTCAACCCATTCGCCTTCCTCATCACCTATATCCATGAGGTGGCCCATCTTGTAGTCTACAATGATCATAAGAATAAGGTGGCTCCTCATGGTGGAGAATGGAAGTCAGCCTTCAAACAGCTCATGCTGCCAATGCTGTGCGCTGACGTGTTTCCTGATGATGTACTCAGAGTGCTGGCGAGACACATGAAAAACCCGAAGGCCTCCAGCTACTCCGACCCTAAGCTGATTACAGCCCTGGGCCGCTACGACAAAGATCAATCCGGTACGCTCCTAAGTCAGGTACCTGTCAACGGGGAGTTCATTTTCAATAAGCGACTATTCAGTAAAATAGAACTCCGAAGAACCAGAGTAGTCTGTAAGGAGATAAAGAGTGGAAGAAGGTATCTGATCTCCCAAACAGCTAAGGTACAGCTGGCAAAGCCAAATTAGGTCAGGGAAATCCTTCTCTGAATCAGGCCATTTACCCGCTCACAAAACAGCTGTGGCTTCATCGTCCGCCAATTGCTGATCTCCAGATTACCTCCACTGTTGACATAGGTGTCAATGTTAAATTGGCGCATTTCTGCTAAGACAAAATCTCTAAAGTTGATCATAGCGATCCAGCCATCATCAAGCTCCTCAAACCATTCCTCATAGTAGCTGTCGTCCGACCCGTGAAAGTTGAGAACGTGCTCTCCCAATAAGACGAACTTATCGATTCCATTGAATTGCAAATGCTCGATGATATTGCGTTTGAGGTGCATGATATCATTATTGATGGCATCATTCCACTCACCGATAAACTCAATGATCACGTACCCCCTATCGTAATCAGCAAAAAGTATCTTAAGGTATAAAGTCTCCGAGCCCATATAGTCCCAGGCAGGATCTATATAATAGCCGTAGATGGTTTCTGAGTACGTTTCGTAGTTATACTCCTTACCAGAAAATGGTGAAATGGGGTCATCTTCGGAGGTGTAATGGTTGCGCCAGCTGTAGTACGGTTCAATTTCGTGCATTGCTATCTAAAGGTAAACTGGGATGAGGAACTGTTGGTTTCAAAAAAAGTTGAACACTCTTTGAATAAATGCGTATATTTATACGAAATTATTCGCATATGGAAGAGGATTTAAATATCATCAATGATCCAGCCGTCAAGTATGGCAAGTCAGTTGAGGGGTTGAGCAAGTTTGAGTTTATGGATATCGTCAGCTCTACGGGTCTCAATATCACGCAGTTTTCATCACTCCTGCCAGTGTCGAAGCGCACCATCGAAAAGGTCAAAGATCACGAGCTACTGCGTCCTGACGTCAGTGACCGTGCGTTGGAGCTTGGCACTTTGTTCCAGCATGGAGTTGAGGTGCTAGGTACACTAGAGGCTTTTCACGAGTGGCTCCACTCTCCTATCGTAAGTCTGGGTGGTCGCAAGCCATTCTCATTTCTTGATCGGTCGAGTGGCATTTCACTGGTCAATGACACACTGGGCCGTATCGCTCATGGTGTATACAGTTGATGATTGTTTTTCGCATTGCGGCCCGACCTTACGCGGGGGACCTTTCCGGTAGAGGCTCATCCATGTACGGAGGTCGATGGAATCCCAAAGGCGTCCCGATGCTCTACACCTCAGCGACCTTATCACTAGCTGCACTAGAGCTGGCTGTCAACCTGCCACCGGGAAGAATCCCCAACCACTACTATGCCATGGAAATTAGCATTCCCGATCAGTCCATCACAGTTATCGCTGATCTTCCTCAACAGTGGGATGGCTACCCCTATGTCTCCGCTACACAACACATCGGTCGTCAGTTTACGAAATCTAACGGCTTCATACTGAAAGTCCCGTCAGCTGTCATCAACACTGAATACAATTACCTGATTAATCCCAATCATCCAGATATAGTTAAAGTCGTGATCAAGGATCAGCGCCCTTTTCTCTTTGATAGTCGTTTGAAATGAGAAAGGCCCGTCAATATGACGAGCCTTTCTCACTTTGATCCAGAACCTGCCTACCCCCCGATAAACTCGTCCATCGATTTGATCTTGCCAGGTTCAATACCATTTTTATCAAGGTATTTTTGAAGTTTGGATCCTTGCTTTGACTTGATCGTGCCAAACTTGTTTTTTCCTGCTACAAAACCTTCCTCCATGAGTTCGAGATTTTCCATTTCCGCTGGAGATGGTTTGTCAAAACTCGCGGCAACTTTACTAAACAGGTCTGCCAGTTTCTCCCGGAGCTGAGGCTCAGCTGTGCCTACATAGTTGTCGCCGGTAGTTACCACAAGTGTCTCCTTCAGCGCATTGAGCTCATCAATGTACGGCTGAGCGACTTTCTTACCACCAGGGTCTGAAGCAGCTATGGCTTCCGCCTGCTCGATCTCAGCGTCAATCTGATAGACCAGATATGCCAACTCCTCGGTCATGTTATAGAGCTTTACCGTGATTCGATTCTTCTCTTCACGCTCGGCCATCGTCAGAGGAGACTCAGGATCGTACAGCAATTCTATTTCCTGCTCATAGGTATCCTTGCCCTTGGTCATGACCACCTTGTACTTACCTGCAGGAACTCGCGGAGAAGTAAAACCTCCAAAAGTGAAAGTTTTTCCTTTGGCAATCTTTGGTTGTCTTACCTGATAATTCCAGGTAACTGTATTGATACCTTTTGACTTGCCTGGTGAGAGGTCAATCAGGTGATTCCCTTCCTGATCGTAAATGTCCATCTTCATTTTTCCAAAAGTGTGGCGTTTCTTGAGGTAATAGGTAATCTTGGCATCTGTGGTCGGATTAGGCCCGACGTAATTGAGGCCATTGGTAAACCCAAAAAAGTTGCTCTGCTCCTGCATAACCGTTGGCTTAGACTCAAAAAAATGTACATCTTTCACCAATACGTCCTGGGTGAGCTCTCTGAGTGGGTTAATGTCATCAATGATAATAATACCCCTTCCATGAGTACCCATCACCAGGTCGTTAGTTCGCTTTTGAAGTTCTATGAAATGCACTGCCGTTGCAGGCATGTTGTTGGTAAACTTGCTCCAGTTAGTACCACCGTCAATGGTCACAAATAAACCAAATTCGGTACCTAAGAACAGCAGGTCCTCCGACACATAGTCTTCCTGTATATTTCTGGCAAACCCATGGACATCATCCGTAACTATGGATATCCAAGACTGTCCAAAGTCAGTTGTCTTGTACACGTAGGTATTTTTATCATTTTGCGTGTGGCCGTCAAAAACTGCATACGCTGTACCTTCAGCATGTACACTCGCTTCGATATGATAGCACCAGGTATTTGCCGGTAGGTCTGGTATATTGGATACAGTATTCGTCCATGTGCTGCCTCCGTCTTTGGTCACTTGCACATTGCCATCATCTGTTCCGACCCAAATGACTTTTTCATTTAGTGGTGACTCAGCTATCGTGAATATTGTCGTATGGTTCTCAGCACCCGAATTGTCGGTAGATAATCCACCAGAAGAGGCCTGATCCTGCTTGGACGGATCATTGGTCGTCAAATCCGGAGATATTTTCTGCCAGGAGTCGCCCATGTCCTCTGACTTATGCAGAAACTGACTACCCATGTAGAAACGGTCTGGTTGGTGTACACTCACTGCCATCGGAGCATTCCAATTGAACCTGAGCTTGGGGTCACCCTTGACGGGTAGTGGCTGAATGGTCTTGTAGTTTTTGCGATTAAGATCAATTCTCCAAACAGAATTTGCTCCCTGCATTTCTGAGTAGACAAAGTCCTTAGTCGGATGTTTTAGTACCCTAAAACCATCACCAATCCCTATACTTTCCCAATCGCGAGCCTCTATCCCACCGGGTGAAGCAGAGGGGCCATACCAGGAGCCATTATCTTGAAGCCCTCCATAAATATTGTATGGCTCAGCATCATCTACGCTGATATGATAAAACTGTGAGACTGGCATGTTGGCCACTATATCCCATGTAGTTCCCTTGTCCCAAGACCGATAAACACCACCATCAGTAGCTGCATAGAGTCGGTCAGAATCATCAAGATCAAACAAAAAGTCATGAATATCTGGATGCATTGCGCCTAGAGGGAAGTCTCTGAAGGTCTTACCTCCATCACGACTTATACTTCCAAAAATCCCCGCTTTGATCACCACTTCCTCATCTTTGGGATCAACTACCAATCGCGAGAAGTAGAAAGGTCTGATAACTAGCGCAAAGTCTTTATTAAGTTGCTCCCATGAAGCGCCACCATCATTTGATCGGTAGAGCCCTTTATCGTCATCATCCTCTGCCTCCAAAGCCGCATAAATCACCTGGCTATTCGATGGCGCTACCGCCAACGCAATCCTACCAAGATCACCTTCCGGGAATCCATTGTGGATCTTGTTCCAGGATGCACCTCCGTCAGTAGATTTGTACAATGCGCTATTAGCTCCACCTGAGCTAAATGACCATCCGGTACGGCGAAATTCCCACATGGCTGCATACAATGTGTTGGGATCATTGGGATCCATGATCACGTCACTACATCCGGTAGTCGCATTGGTGTAAAGTATCTTCTCCCAAGTTTCTCCACCGTCAGTTGTTTTATAGACACCACGCGCTTCGCTATCCCCCCATAGGGCACCAAGCACACCCACATAAAGCACATTACCATCTTCAGGGTGTATTTCGATACTACTAATGCGCTCTGAATTCTTGAGTCCTTTATCCTCCCAGGTCACACCTCCATCTACAGACCTGTAGATGCCCTCACCGACTGAGACACTGTTTCTTGTCCATATCTCTCCGGTACCTACCCATACAACTTCATCGGGATTAGTCGGATCCACAGCAATCGACCCTATGGATTGAGGATACTCATCAAAAATGGGGTTGAAAGTAGCTCCTCCATTAACGGACTTCCAAACACCTCCACCTGCCGCACCCGCATAGAGGATTCGGTTGTTCGTAGGATGACCCTCCAGGTCGATGATCCTGCCACTCATGACAGCAGGCCCGATTTGCCTGGCTTGCATATCTCCAAAGAGCTGTTTGCCCTTTAGTATAATAGGTTCTTGAGCGCTAGCAGCCAGTGTCAAGCCTACAGCTACTACCGCAAATAGTAATTTTCTCATCATCGGATTATTTGGTTGAATGCTTAGTTCTCAGCAGGAAAAGCAAAATCACTATCGCTTACTTCCGGGTTGAGTTCAATACTGTCAATGATGATTGGCTGTGATCCGGCACCTTTGACGCCTTGAGTAAGAGAAAAAGGGAAATAGAGACCTCCTACTTCATCGTAATCACTGATGGTAGAGACACCAATGGCTCCTTTCTGAGGCCCCTGAAAAATCTCTCGCTCCTGAACAATTGGAACAAAATTATCCATGTCGAAGAAGTAGTATGTGATATCAGCCTTCTCCACTCCGTCTACTGTGACAGGCTCTCTGGTAAGCTTGAGTTTGTAGGTTTCGGTTCCCTCAATAGTCTCGTTCTCCATAAGTTCGACGGTGTAGCCTTTACTTTTATAGTCCAACAGTGACTCGGGAAAATCATTAGATTGAAGTGCCTGGATGGCCGTTGCTTCGGCATCTGCCTTCTCTGCTTTCTGGGTCTGGAAGTTGGTGTTCCACAACACTTCTCCATCGTACACCTGTTGCATCAAAGTATTTCCTTGTAGAGATAGTTTAGTGTATTGACGTCCATCAGCCATTCGAACCAACTCAAACGGAATCTCTACTCCGCCTTGGTTGAATTTGGCCATGGTCTTGACTCCCTTGAGCGCCTTCCATGCATCAATACCTCCGGTATTTTCAAAGTAATTTTCAATAATTTCGTCTGCCGTCATGTCCTGAGCGAAGGAGCTCATGGTCAGCATTAGTCCAAGTGTTAAAAGTGATAATTTGAGTTTCATTTGACTTTTTTTTAAGATTTGAATTCTTTAACCATTTATTAGTAGTCTATGATCCTTCTTTATTACAACACCATCGAAGAAATTTTCGGTTGAGCTATAATTCTTAAAAAGTCTTAAACGAATCAGTTGGACGAATAAGCAGTTACGGCATTACGTACCGAGCCATACTTCTTCAGTAGTTCTGTCGAAGTGGCACGATCAATATCCAACTCTCGCATGAGCATCTTCTCACCGCGATCGACCAGCTTAAGGTTAGACAGCTGCATGTCTACCATCTTGTTGCCCTTGACACGACCCAGGCTGATCATCACACTCGTAGAGATCATATTGAGAATAAGCTTCTGTGCCGTGCCCGCTTTCATTCGGGTACTGCCTGTGACGAACTCCGGACCAACAACGGCCACAATTGGAAACTCGACGGTTGCTGCTAAGGCAGAGTCTTCATTGCATACTATGCAGCCTGTCAACAGTCCTCCCTGCCTGGCTTTAGTTACTCCACCGATAACGTAAGGCGTCCTGCCCGACGCTGCGATACCCACTACGGTATCATTTTCCGATAGGTCGAAGGAGGATAAATCCTTCCAGGCCTGCTGCTCGTCATCCTCAGCGAATTCCACTGCCTTACGGATCGCCGAATCACCCCCGGCAATCAACCCAATAACCCAGTCGTGGGGTACCCCAAATGTCGGTGGACACTCAGATGCATCCACCACACCTAGTCGGCCACTCGTACCGGCACCAATGTAGAACAAACGCCCCCCGCGCTTCATGCGAGGCACAATCTGCTCCACAAGCTTTTCAATCTGTGTAATGCTCTTAGCCACGCTGCTTGCTACCGTCTGGTCCTCCTGATTTATCGCCTGGAGCAGCTCTCCAACGGACATTTCCTCAAGATGGTCGTGGTTAGAATCAGATTCTGTCGTGCTCATGGCGTTAGTGATTGCGGTGAAAAAGTGCCAAACCGGCGATGGGTGTCTCCATAATGGTGCCAATACTTACACCCATATCATTGCCCACCTGACGAAGCAAATTACTAAAATAGAATGCGATAGAACCCACAAAATGTACCTGTGTTGACTTGTGCTCAGGATAGCCATAGATGACGTTCTCCAAAAACTCTTTGAAAAGATCATAGACCATCCTGGCCATATAAGGGTCTTTAATATTTTGAAGCATAAAACGGCTGAAGCTTCCCAGGTAAGCACTGGGTCGACCTTCACGGTAGACGTGCTGAAGTATTTGCTCCATATCATGGTCAAATCGCTTCTCGAAACGCTCTTTCAAATTTAGAGGGAGTTTGTTTCTCAGATAGTCTTTGAGCAAACGCTTACCCATAGCTGCCCCACTTCCCTCGTCACCCAACACATAGCCCAGCGGAGGCACTTGAGCGGTTATTTGCCGACCGTCGTAGTAGCCTGAATTGGAGCCTGTGCCAAGGATGCACGCAATCCCCGGACGATCTCCGCATAATCCTCGTGCTGCTCCAACCAGATCTGAGTGAACAGCCAATTCCACTTTGCCCAAGAGCTGTGATAATGCTTGCACTACTTCTGTTTTTTTGCTGGTAAGCATTCCAGCTCCATAAAGATGGAACTCCGATGCTTTTGACAGCTCCTCTTTCGAAAAGGTCGAATGAATGATTTCGGTGAGCTCTTCCGGCGTTTGATGAAAGGGGTTGAAACCGGCACTTGTTCTCTGGGATATCTGCTCTCCTGCTATCAACCTCCAGTCACCGGAGGTAGCTCCAAAATCAACTATGATTTTCAAATCGCCCATCACAGTGAGTTCTCCATAACTTTGATTGCAGGTTTCGAAAGTCTCATTATCGATTTATTCACTTTGTTCTGGGAGTTAGTCTTTAGTACCTACTTGCTTATACTTCGTGAGCGCCTTAGCAGATTTTTTAAAATATGCTCTCTCCTCTTCAAAAGTCATATTCTTTATATCCTCACTGATTTGGGTACGTCTTGATCTCATAAAATCAACAGTATCAAAACACTTCTTGATCATGGCTTTAGTATTCATGGTTGGGTCTTGATATGACCAAGGTATTTGCCCATGGGTCATGTCAGTGCAACTTTCTTAAAATTTGCTATTGAAAGATACACAACCTCCACCCCAGCGCTTAGTTGAAATAGATCACCATCAGGCTGCAAAGGCAAGATGACTATGACACAACCATTCGCTCAAATAGCAGGTTGGTTAAACTGTTTCTCTTGTTTGATTTTGAATTCTTCCATTGCCTTACTTAAGTATTCCAAATATTTATTTCGATCCTCGGAAAATTGCTTTGTCAAATCGGCTCTTACGCTTGTCATAAACTCAACGGCGTGGAATTCATCCTCTTTCTCTTTAATCCTCTTCATATGTGGCCTCTTTAGGTGTCCTTATATCTATAGTTGAGTATCCAAATTTCAAATTGATTGAATTGTACTGCCTAATACGAAAAAAATTTACCATATGCTTGAAATTCCAGCTTACCAGGCTATCAACTTTATGAACAGTTGAAATAGCAATGTGCTGCGCATCAGAATGAAACTTATTCGTCAATGCCCCCTCTTGAATATATTTATCCGCCAAAGCGAGTTGTTCCTCTGTGATAGAAACCAGTTCTAGTGAGCTAGGGGGAATGGTTGTGGGAAGATCGCGGATTGTTTCAGGTGCTTTTTGAAGCTCGCTTAAAGTCACGTCCGACAGGACGATCGTAAATCTACCTTCCCTAGCCTGTTCAAAAAATGGAGTGGTCCACTCTAAAAATTCTTTATCCCCAATACCACCCCAAACTGACGTGTCCACATAAAATTTCATGTACAATAATACGGCAATCCCTATTCTTTCTGAAAATTGGTGAAGCCAATTTTCTCGTAGCTAACAGTCTTAATTCACAACCTCCTCAGAGTCACGTGTAAGGGACGCTTGTTTGCTACTCAAGTTCCCTGCGAGTAACTCTGAGCCGGATGCAGAACTCAAGTAAAAGCCTCTTACGCGCCGTTTGGGGCTAAACTCTCAACTAATTCACCAACCTGTTCAAACTTCTCAAAAACTGCTTCGGTGTGTGGTGCATCCGGCAACTCGTCCGTGAGATCCTGCCCTGCCCAATGCTCATAATGTTTCCCATCTCTCCACAGCTTTGAACCAGTAAGATCGTAGATAGCCTTTTTATAAGCTACCCAGGTCTCTGGTCTGTCCTGCCCGTTTCGCAAGGCAAGCTGAGCTCTGGAGTAGGTTTTCATTTGAGGTTGACGACTGTTACACCACTTCCTCCACGCTCGATATGCTCGTCGGATACTCCCGAAATCACCCGATTGCCGCGAAGATGATTGCGTATAAGGTCGCGAAGAATACCGTATCCCTTACCATGGACAATCCGCAGTTCTTTTTGACCCAGCATTATGGCCTGATCGATGAACTGATCTACTTCTCCTAAAGCCACTTCAGCTCGCTTACCTCTTAAGTCAATATTGGAGCTAAAGCTGGCGGCTTTATCATTGAAGTTAATCCCGGTCATTGAGCTTACTTTCTTTTTCTTCTCCTTAAACTCCCTCGTAGTGACCTTTTCAAGTCGATCCAGCTTGATTTTCGATTTGAGCTCGCCTATGGATACCTCGGCCGTTTTTCCCTTGATCGCTTCTACCTCACCGATCGTCTCCTGACCAGAAATCTTCACTTTGTCACCTACCGCTATCTCACCTCCTGTAACCACCACGACCGGCTTCTTTGGCTTTTTCGGTTTTTCCGGCTCTAGCTGCTTCTCAAAAACCTTTAGCTCCTCACGCACTGCTTTGGTAGCCGCCTTGTCCGCCTGGCGTTCTTTGATCTCCCTGATGGTCGCCTCCACCTTTCGATTCGCTTGTGAGACGATCTCTTTGGCTTCTGCCTTGGCTTTCTTTAGTATCTCTGCTTTCTCATTATCGAGATAGGTTTTGAGGTCTTTGTAGTCCTTGGCATTGGTCTCCAGCTCTGCATTCTTCGACTGATATTGACTTAGTTCTTTTTGCAAACGGGTCTTCTCCGCTTCAAGCTCATTGATCAGTTGATCAAACTTCACATGAGAATGCCCCACCAACTTCTTGGCTTCATTGAGCATCTGTTGTGGTAGCCCGATCTTACCGGCTATCTCTAGCGCGAATGAGCTTCCCGGCTTGCCCATCTCCAGCTCATACAGTGGCTCCAGTTGGTCGGGATCAAATCGCATAGCACCATTGATGATCCCCTTTGACTTCTCAGCGAGTTTCTTCAGGTTGGCGTAATGGGTGGTGATCACACCAAAGCTCTGTTTGTGATTCAGCTGCTTCAGGATAGTCTCCGCGATAGCACCTCCAAACTGAGGCTCTGTACCTGTACCAAACTCATCTATCAGCGCGAGCGTTTTTCCATTCGCATTCTCCAGGAAGTGCCGCATATTGGTCAGGTGCGAGCTATAGGTACTCAGGTCATTCTCGATAGATTGCTCATCCCCAATATCAATAAAGAAATTGTGGAAAATGCCGAAGCTGGACTCCTCTCCTACCGGAACCATCAGGCCGCTCTGGTACATCATCTGAATTAATGCCACGGTCTTGAGACAAACCGACTTTCCTCCGGCGTTGGGGCCAGAGATTAGCAGGATGCGATGCTCTTTATCAAGCGCTATATTCAGGGGGACGACTCCTTTGTTCTGCTTCTGATGAGATAAAAACAGTAGCGGGTGTATAGCCTTGTTCCATTTGATGATGGGGTACTTGACACCACCGGGCCACACAGCGTCCAGGTCCTGCGCTAGTTTTGCTTTTGCCCGGATGAAATCGATCATCCCAAGGAAGCGATAACTCTTCTCGAGCTCGGGGATGCTACCGCGAATCTCGTCAGTGAGGACCGTGAGTATTCTTACGATCTCACGTCTTTCTTGATATTCCAGATCTCTGACTTCATTGTTGATCTCCAACACTTCGGTGGGCTCCAAGAAGACTGTATTCCCGGTAGAAGACTCATCATGGATAAAGCCCCTGATCCGACGCTTGTGCTCAGCCATCACCGGGATGACCAGTCGACCATTACGGATGGTCAGGGACACATCATCAGGGCACAGCCCATCCTTCTGTGCTTTGCGCAGCATGACATCCAGCGTACGGCGTGCCTTGCTTTGGTTATCGACGAGCTCCTTTCGCAAACTCTGAAGTTCGCGGCTGGCATTATCCCTGACCTGCCCACGATCATCAATGATCGCTTCAATGCTGTCCAGGAGTGATGGATCCAAAGCCACCATACCGCTTGCCTCGGCTAGCAACGGATACTCCGCAGCTCGAGTCCTCAAAAACTTCAAGCATTTGACGATAGTCGATAGCGATATCTTCAGTTCATAAAACTCCTCCTGATCGAGAAAACTGCCTTCTACCTTCGCCTTCTTTAGTTCCGCTCTTACGTCGATATAGTTAGATGCCGGGAATAGCTCCCCGCTATCGAGGATGGCCTTGAACTCAGCCGTTTGATAGCCCAGCTTCTCTATTTTGGTAAGATCAGTGAGCGGCTGCAGCTTAGCTACGAAATCTTTACCCATCGCGCTGATACAGCGATCGGCCACCAGATTCTGTATCTTATGGAAACCGATCTTTTCCTTTAAGTTCTCGGGGTAGAGGTTCATCGCTCCAATTGCTTTGTTTGCTGCCTCAACATAAGGCTATCTACCACTATGGCATAGATATCATTAAGCGAGTGGAGATGATTGAAATGCCACTGATAGCTCTCCTGATATAGCTCCGGTGAAATCCCGTGTTTTTCGAAAATCTGTTGCTCGTAAGCGCGGTAGAGCACCCTGGACGAATCTTTATCAACGCTAAGCGCATCAAGTTTAGCCTCAAGCAGGTGAATGTCTATCAAAACATCTACCATACCCGTCTTATCCAATAGGCGCTCAGGAGCTTTAACCTCCCTTTTGCAAGAACTCAATGTCATCAACAGCACCAGAACCAAAAAAGCAAATCTCACGTAAGGGTAAATCGTTTGTATTATTCTAATTTTGTGCCCCAAAATTAGCGGGAATGAAGGACATCCTCAAAAAACTTCGCAAATACGAAATCCGCATCAGAAAGGCGATTAACTCCCAAATGCAGGGTGATTTCCATTCTGTGTTTAAAGGATCCGGTCTGGAGTTTGATGATGTACGTCAGTATCAATACGGGGATGACGTCCGCACCATTGACTGGAATGTAAGCGCTAAAGGTCACGGCACCTTCGTAAAGACTTTCAAAGAGGAGAAAGAACAAAGCGTATTTCTGATCCTTGATGTCAGCGCCTCACAGGAGATTGGTGTACCGGGAAAACAAAAACTGGATATCGGTAAGGAGATCTGTGCCCTACTGGGAATCTCTGCGATCAAGGAAAGTAGTCAGGTTGGACTCATTTGTTTTTCTGATCAAAAAGAGAAGTATGTAAAACCCGGTAAGGGCATCAAGCATTCCTACAATATCACCTCCTCGATCTTCAACCTCAAGCCAAGCTCTACAAAGACTAACCTCAGTAAGGCGATGAAGTATGCGCTCGAAATGATCAAGCGCAAAAGTATCATTATACTGATCTCGGACTTTATCGATGAGGACTATGATCATCATCTCAAGGCGCTAGCGCGAATGCATGACCTGGTGGTGATCCACATTGCTGATAAGCGGGAGACGGAGATGCCCAAGCTGGGCATAATACCGCTCTACGATCAGGAAAGCAAGAAAACTATGTGGGTGAATACTTCGTCTGGTGCATTTAGGAAGACGATTGAAAATACCTATGGGAAGAATCAAAGTCACCTGGAAGAGCTGTGCAAAAAGAACCAGGCCAACTACACATTGATCAGGACAGATGAAGATTATGTACCAAAATTGATCAAGTTGTTCAAGGTGCGTAACAGGAGTAGAAGAAGTGTTTAGAGCATTCATCATACATATCATCCTTTGCTTGGTGCTGGTGGGTACTACTGCGGGTCAGCAGATCAGCTCCCAAGGTACGTTCATGGCTGATAGCTTCAAGATTGGCGAGCCTGTCAAATACGTACTGACCGCCAAATACCCCAGAACGAGAGAAATCATTTTTCCAGACTCGAGTTTTACGTACTACCCGTTCGAGTATCTGTCAAGGACCTATTTTTCTACTACCGCTGATAGCGCCTTTGCCTTTGACAGTGTCATCTATGAGCTCACTTCTTTCGAGATCGATAAGGTGCAGCAGCTTGACCTGCCTGTTTTCTTACTTACCAGCAATGACAGCATCGAGATCAAAACGCCTCCAGATTCGATTTACTTTACAGAATTGATTCCGGTAGTGCATGATTCGCTTGAACTGAAGGCCAACACGAGCTTCTTTGATGTGCCGTTCGCCATTAATTATCCCTACCTCACTATTGGCGGAGCAGTCTTGCTAGTTTTGGCGCTAGCCGTCTATTTGATTTTTGGCAAGACCATTCGCAAAAAGCTGTTGATCAGAAGGCTGAGAAAAGACTTTGAAAAATTCACGGCTTCATTTGAACAGGGCATCAACGACATCAAGAAGCATACAGGTCCTCAAGTGACCGAGAACACCGTGGCGGTCTGGAAGCGATACATGGAGCGACTGGAGGATAGGCCATATACCAAGCTCACCACTAAAGAAATATTGGCCTCAGGTCTGGAAGACAAGCTGAAAGATTCGCTCAAAGGCATTGACAGAAATATCTACGGGCATCAGGATATTCAGGATCTACATCGCAATTTTGAAGTACTCGAAGACTTTACGCTAGAGCGATATAAACGCAGAATCAACGAAGTGAAGAATGGATAGTGCATTTAGCGATATCGCCTGGTATTCCCTCAGCTGGTTCACGCCTGAGATGTGGGGCAATTTCCAATGGGAAAACCGCCTGTTTCTCTACCTCATCCCGCTCGTTCCGCTGTTCTTCCTCTTTCGCTGGTTGCTTGGTTTCAAGCTCAACCAACGACTGCCGATCGCCTTGTCAAAAGGTGCTATCAAAGCAGACCCTTCAAGTTGGTTGCGAGTGGTACCGCCTGTTATTTTTACGCTAGCGCTAATGCTGCTATTAGTAGCACTGGCCCGACCACAAAAGACCAATGAGAAGGTCGAACAGTGGACGGAAGGTATCGACATCATGCTGCTCATCGATATTAGTGAGTCGATGCAGATTCAGGACTTCCAGCCCAATCGTCTGGAGGCAGCTAAAGAAACGGCTAAAAACTTTATTCTCGGTAGGTTCCAGGACAGGATAGGTCTGGTCGTCTTCTCTGGTGAGGCTTATTCCCTCTCCCCCCTGACAACAGACTATGACCTGCTCTCAGAATACATCGAAGACATCAACTTTGACCTCATTGAGAGCCGCGGTACGGCCATAGGTAGCGCGCTGGCAGTGGGTACCAACCGAATGACCGAATCGGATAGTAAGTCGAAGGTGATCATTCTGCTAAGTGATGGTGACAACACCGCAGGTAACCTTGATCCGGAAACAGCTGCTCGGCTGGCTGAGGCTTACAATATCAAGA
>CAYGOT010000102.1:0-16494 GCA_964351595.1 uncultured Roseivirgaceae bacterium
GGATCTACACAGTCATTCGTTCGAAAGCACCAACGATCACCGAAGAATGGGGAAACAACTATTGCCTTCTGGGGCCCTACATGCCTCAGAATGTCGCATCGGAATTTGACCCTATCGAAGATGCCAAAGACCCATTTTCCAAGGCAGTAGCCAGAATGAAGGAGAATGGCTACAAGGTTCATTACGGTCATTGGTTAGTCACGGGACGGCCGAAGGTGGTGCTTTTTGATTTGACAAGTGTCAATAATCGATTGGGTGATATCAAGTATTCGCTCTGGCAGGATCATGGTATATCCATGCCGGGAGAGGATTTTCTGCTCAATGGCGTGGTGATGTTTGGAGAAATGGTCAAGCTATTCCTGATGGAACTTGCAAAGCCTGAAGTCACAACCAAAAATATAATTGCTCATTTCCATGAGTGGATGGCTGCCTCCGGATTGCCGTCACTTCGAAAGAATAATATCCCTATTAAAACGGTATTTACCACCCACGCCACGATGCTGGGTAGATACCTGGCCATGAATGACCCTCAGTTCTACGACCATTTACCTTTTGTAGATTGGGCGAAGGAGGCCAAGCATTTTAATATTGAAGCCAACGTGCAGTTGGAGCGTGCTGCAGCGCATAGTTCACATGTATTTACTACCGTAAGTGAGGTGACTGCTGAGGAATGTCGCTATTTGCTCGGTAGAGAACCCGATGTGATCCTACCCAATGGCATTAACAATGAGCGCTTTGAAGCGCTTCATGAGTTCCAGAACCTCCATATGGAGAACAAGGAAAAAATCCATCAGTTTGTGATGGCACATTTTTTTCAGAGCTACACTTTCGACCTTGACAACACCCTCTACTTCTTTACTTCCGGTAGGTACGAATACCTCAACAAGGGCTATGACCTTACACTTGAAGCATTGGCGAGATTGAACTATCGATTGAAAAAAGAGGGCTCAGATACGACCATCGTGATGTTTTTTGTCACAAAGCAGCCTTATCATTCAATTAACCCCGAGGTGTTGCACACACGGGCGCTGATGGAGGAGCTGAGGACGACTGTGGATGCTATTAAAAAACAGGTTGGGGATCGACTTTTCTATAGGGCCGCTTCCAGTATGGATACCAAGCTGCCACCTTTAAATGAGTTTGTGGATGATTACTGGAGATTAAGATATCGACGGACGCTGCAGTCCTGGAAAACGGGGCACCTGCCACCGGTAGTTACCCATAATCTCAAGGATGACCAGAACGACAGCATCCTGAATTTCCTTCGATCTTCGAACCTGGTCAACAATAAGGAAGACAGGGTCAAAATCGTGTACCACCCTGACTTCATCAACTATACTAACCCACTATTTGGCATGGAATACGGTCAGTTTGTGCGAGGCACTCATATGGGTATCTTTCCGAGCTATTACGAGCCATGGGGCTACACACCTCTTGAGTGTATTGCCAGTGGTGTACCCACGGCGACCAGTGACCTTGCAGGCTTTGGTGACTATGTGAAAAAGAACATGCCTCACCCGGAGAAGAGCGGCATCTACGTGGTTAATCGTGACCAGAGATCATTTGACGATAGTGCCAATCAATTGGCTAACGTGCTTTATCAGTTTGTACAGCTTAATCGCAGGGAGCGGATTACACTCCGCAACAGGACGGAAAACTCAGCAGTTTACTTTGATTGGGATACCTTGACCAAATACTACAGCATGGCGTACCATCAGGCGCTGAATGTCTAGTAGAGTAGGTCGAGCTCTACATCATCGAAAAAAATAGTGCCTGCTGTGACGGGCTCCATCCTAAGGATTACTTCGATTTCGTCGACCGGTTCATTGATATCGGGGTAGAGTGTGCCGAAGGAGCCAAACTCTATGATTCGGCCATTGCCATTGATCCAGCCTGAGTCAGAATAGCCAACCTGGACACCTTGCCATCGGAGGCTGATGATAAGAGAAACACCTGTACCCGTCACATTCTCTAGCTTTATTTGAGAGAGCAGCCTGATCTGCGCTCCACGTGGGATATCCACACCCGTGAGGGTTTTGCGCCATTCGGCAAAATCATAGAACCCTTCGCTGGCAGCAGCCACATGACCCAGGCGTTCAATCTTGAGGGAGTGATTGCTTGACCCGATTTCATCAGTGGTTCTAATGCCTTCAAATTTGAGTCTGGATCGCGGGTGACTTATCTCAAATACCCAACCATGATCATCATTCTCAAATTGTTCCAGCTCGATTAATGGAACGATGTTTTCTTTTTGCTCCGGCTGATCTGCTTCGGGGAAGCTAAATTCGGGTCTATCCAGACAACTGCTGCAAAACGCCAAACATAAAAACCAGGAGACCTTGCCCATAATAACAATTTACTCATTTTTTAAGAGAAATTGTTTGAGCGTTTCAGAGATCAATCCCCATTACCGGCAATGGCATCTGCTTCGTCGAATAGCTTTAATGCCTCCAGGAAGATTTCATTGGTCTGGTTATAAATAGGGAAGAAACCCTCATTGTCCCAGACACTACGTGCGATTTGAGCTTTAAGGAATGTCTGTATAAAGGGACGAGACTTCATGTATTGCTGCTCATTGAAGGGTGCTCCATTAGCTTCGCCAAGTTCGATGAGGTCATTCATCATCGCCTCGCTGACTTTGAAACCATCTTTGAATTGAGCGTACTCATACTTTTCAAGTCGACTTTTGTTCTCCTCAAAGTACCTGAGGGCGTATTCACGGATCGTATTGGTGTAGAAAAGTTTGTTGAGATATGGGCTATTGTCGGTAGAGTCCAGGGAAACAAAAACATCCGGCATGATTCCTCCCCCACCATAGACGGTTCGTCCCTTTAGGGTTTCAAAAAGCAGAGAGTCTGTCACCTGCATACTATCGGCAGTGTAGAGCTCCCCACTTTGGATACGGGTGGTGAAGTCACTGTAGTAGTCGTCCTGCTCACCCAACTCATAATGCTTTTGAATGGATCTGCCGCTTGGCGTGTAGTACCTTGAGATGGTAAGGCGCAGCTCTGAGCCGTCATTCAGACTGATGGGCATTTGTACCAGCCCCTTGCCGAAGCTACGTCTACCGACAATGAGCCCGCGATCATTATCCTGAATCGCACCCGATACAATCTCCGAAGCTGAGGCACTACCCGCATCGATGAGCACGATCAAAGAACCCTGCTCAAATTGCCCCTTGCGATACGCCCGGTGCTCTGCGTTGTACCGTGCCTCTTTTCCTTTAGTATATACGATCATCTTATTTCCCGATAGGAACTCATCGGCAATATTGATGGCCTTGTCCATATAGCCACCAGGATTACCTGTCAAGTCGAGCATCAGCTTCGTCATGCCCTGATCGTTCAGCTTTTGCAATGCTTCTTTGAACTCATCGTAGGTGGTGGCCGTAAATCGATTGATTTTCAGATAGCCGATCTCCTCATCCACCATATAGGCGACATCCACGGAGTATTGAGGGATTTTATCCCGTTCAATTTTGAAATCCATCAGTTCGTCAACATTTCGCCGCTTGATGGATACGACTACTTCACTTCCTTTTGTACCTCTGAGCCTATCAAAAACACCACGATTGGTGATGCCGATACCAGCGACGACTTCATCATCCACTTTGACGATCTTGTCTCCGGCCTTTAGCCCAACTTTCTCAGAGGGTCCGCCTGAGAGCGGGGATACCACATAGATCGTGTCATGAAAAATGTTAAACTCGATACCAATTCCCTCAAACTTGCCTTCCAGCTGCGAGCTGACCAGCTCTTGATCCTTAGCAGGAATATATGAAGTATGCGGATCCAGCTTCTCCAACATATCATTGATGGCCGTCTCGACCAGATCATCTGTATCCACCTCGTCGACATAGTTGCGATCGATGTAACTCACGATCTCACGAAACTTATAGATACTTTGATAAAGATCCTTTTTGCCATCGCCGGTGTTGACCATGGTCGCGCCTATGAGCACGCCGGTGGCGATTGCGATAGCGAGTAAGATAGGAAGTCGAATGACGGATTTTGAGTTGTTGATTTCTTTCACCGGATTGTTATTTGAGTTTTCGCAGTAAGTAAAAATAGCAGAAAACAGCCATTTACTTTCTAGTGAACGGGTGTTTAAAGGTCTGTGTTTTTATCGATGAGAAGAATATCACCAATAGTGATGTGTTTTATGCTTCTTTGATTTTGGAAAATTTGACAATCTAATTCTTATCTTTGACGCTATGCTCGGGATGCAGGCAAATCAGTCTATTGGGAAACTAGTTGAAGCAGACTTCACGTTTGCTCGACAGCTGGATGCTTACGGCATAGCGTTTTACAATTGCGAATCATTACCTCTAAGTGAGGTGTGTAAGCAAAAGAAAATAAAACTAGAGAGCCTGCTCAGTGATTATGGAAGCGCCAGTCCTTTTGAGATTCCGGCTTTCTCCCACTTAAATGGGCAGTCAGCAGTAGCCATTATACAGTACCTCAAGCACCATCATTATCTCTTTATTAAAGATCAGCTGCCGTTCATTCAGAAGTTAATTTCGCATTTGACACCCAAGTGTTTGGCCGACAATGAGCTCGTGGCTGATTTGAAGTTTGTATTTCCGTTGTTTCAGGAAGACTTCATACATCACATTTACGAAGAGGAGGACACCTTATTTGCGTACATCCTTCAGCTCAACAAAGTGCTGCAAAGCGGGGGCTACAATGGAGACTTGTACTATGCCATGGAGCAATTCTCAATACAGGAATTGGCGCTAGAGCATGGAGAAGATGACGATGAGATGAAAGGCATCAGAGGCATCATCGACCAGCATAGCGTGGATGAGTTGGAAGATCTTCACCTCAAGGTGATTTTCAAAGAGCTCCAGAGCTTTGATGCTCAACTAGAACAGCATGCCAGGATCGAAAATGAGATACTCTTCCCTAAGGCACTCAACATGGAGAAAAAGGTGCAGAGCTTGCTCTCTACGAAAATAGGCTCAAACTAAATGGGCCGAATTGTAGCCGTTGATTACGGCTCAAAGCGCGTAGGTCTGGCGACTACTGACCCCCTCAAGATCATTGCCACTCCTATCGGAACCTACCACTCAGCTGAAGTATTGGATTTCCTTCTGGATTATCATAACCGCGAAACCATAGAGACCCTGGTGGTAGGGATGCCAAGAACACTCACCAATGAGGATACTAATGCTACCCCATTGGTGAAAGGTTTTATAACTTTGCTAAAAAAGAAACTACCCGGGATACCTGTGGTGACAATTGATGAGAGGTTTACTTCCAGGATTGCGTCACAGGCCATGCTCACCGGCGGGATGAAAAAGAAAGACCGCCGCGTAAAGGGTAACGTAGATAAAATAAGTGCTACGCTCATTCTGCAATCCTATTTAGCCTCTCAACCCATATGATTTACCCAATAGTCGTGTATGGCGACCCAGTATTAAAAAGGAAAACCCAAGACATAGAGCAGGGTACCATTGATGTAAAGGAACTTTCCGAGGACATGTTCGAGACGATGAAAGCTGCCCATGGAATCGGTCTTGCTGCTCCACAAATTGGAAAGTCACTGCGCATGTTTATCGTGGATGGTCGGCCACTTGAGGAAGATGACATGATGGATTTTGTCAAAGTCTTTGTCAATCCGCACATCATAGATGAGTCAGGTGATAAGTGGAATTTCGAGGAGGGCTGTCTCAGCATACCAGGCATCCGCGAGCCCATCTCACGCTTACCCAAGATCAAGATTCACTACTTTGATGAAAACTGGGAAGAGCATGAGGAGGAGTTTGACGGGATGAAGGCACGTATCATTCAGCATGAGTACGACCATATAGAAGGCATACTTTTCACGGATCACCTCACCTCATTCAAGCGGCGATTACTCAAAGGTAAGCTGACCAATATATCAAAGGGGAAATGCGATACGGAGTACCGCATCAAAGCACCACTGAAGACCAGATAATTTTGCAAAAACTAAGGGTCAACTATATCCAATCAGATCTTCACTGGCAGTCAGTGGAGGCCAACCTGGCATCTTTTGAGGAAGCCATATGGCGGATAGAAGGAGACTCTGACCTGATTATCCTACCGGAAATGTTCTCTACGGGCTTTTCCATGGAGGCCAAAGCATTGGCAGAGCCGATGAACAGCAAGACCTTTCGTTGGATGAAGCAGCAAGCGTCACAGACTGATGCGATGATTCTCGGTAGCTATATCGTTCAGGAGAAAGGGAATTACTTCAATCGCCTGTTTGCGGTAGCACCGGATGGTCAATATCACACTTATGACAAGCGACACCTGTTTGCGCTAGCGGGAGAGGACGAGCCATACACACAAGGAGCGAAAAAGCTGGTTTTTGAATGGAGGGGTTGGCGTATATGTCCGATGATCTGTTATGACTTAAGATTTCCGGTATGGTCGCGAAGTGAAAGAAAATCAGGCGAACTGTATGAATACGATCTGCTGATCTATGTGGCCAACTGGCCATCACCACGGATTCACGCATGGGATATACTACTGCAGGCACGTGCAATAGAAAATATTGCTTACACAGTAGGGGTAAATAGGGTCGGCTTAGACGAAAATGGCTATGAGTACAGCGGTCACTCGGCAATAGTGGACTATACAGGGAAGACACTGTGCAGGCATGATGATGATGCGGGTATCGGGTCTGCTGAGCTAGACGCTGATTTATTGCAGAAGTTTAGAGCTCGGTTTCCTTTTCAGGCTGATGCGGATCAGTTTCAAGTCCTCTAATCCAGCTGTCAAAGAAGGATTTTGACTCCTTCACGTCCTCACACCTACTGGCTTTCAATACCTTGAAAAAGGGGCTTAGTTTCTCGTTTCCATATAAATACACCACCGTTACTTTAGGGCGGGATTTTCTTGTGACCCTATTGAAAAACTTCGAAATACTGCCAGGTTCGTCTACCTCCTGCGTCTGATTCACCAACACAAAGCATTGATCAGTATGATCAATTAGTTTGAGTGCCAAATCAATGGTATATGCCTCGGAATGATTGTCGAAATCAAATCTCGTAATACTCGAATCAGAGCCCACCCAGGAAGCAGTTTGACAGGAGAAATTGGACAGCTTGTCGGCCGAAATATTGATTTCGATAAGTGCACATCCCTTAGCGCTACTCATCGATGATGATTTTCAGATGCGTGACTGACTTGTTGTCTGAGATGAGCTGTAGCAGGTACAAGCCTTGGGGAAGATGGGAGAAGTCCACCTGCTGTTGACCATTCTCGGAGATGGCGATCCCATCGAGCAACACCTTGCCCGAAAGCCCGATAAGCCTGGCAGTTGCGAACTGAGATGATTGGATCGTCACTCTGCCATCTGAGGGGTTGGGATAAGTACTTACTTGCCAGTCACCGGAGGGTGGTTGAACTGTATCCTCCGCAGACATTGCAAACGCTTGAACGCCTCCCTGAATGCTGCCAATCAATAAAGTATTCGATACTCCGCCATCAAGACTACCTTGAGCGAGACTTCCTATTCGACCCAGCCGAGTAGTGGATTGAGTAGCCGCAATGATCAATGGTTCTGAAACCTCAGCTTGATCAATATCCGAGAATAATCGCAGCTCGCCAGAATCGTCATAAGTGATCAATCTGGTGGCGTCAATGGTTTCCTGGATCATGATGGAGAGGTTGGTGCGAAATGGGTTGACGGTAAGCCCGAGAAAGCCCTGTTCCTCCAATTCGTATATTGGAGCCAAGTTAGCGCCTACATTATAATACAGATCCAATCGACCACCGGAGGTGCCTACGAGTAAATCTATGTTGCCGTCTCGATTGACGTCATGCAGTTCATATTGATCAAGTTCATTCAGAGGGGCGTCCTGAACTGTGAGGTTGGATAGGTCTAGCCCTGTTGACTGGCCAGCGATGATGAACATCTGATCGGTGGATCCGCCTATCCCGGTAAATACCAGATCGGTCAATCCATCGCGATCCAGGTCGAGTAGTTTGGGTTTAAGGTATGCCAGGCGAAGTGAGGAAAGAGCCAGGAAATCGGAGGTTCTGAACTGGAACCGTGGGTTTGATCTGGTGCCGATATTCTCGTAATAGACCAGAGTGGCAGGCTTAGTTATTTGGGTGATGCTACCTCTGTTACCAATCAACAAATCCAGATCACCGTCATTGTCCACATCACCAAGCGTAGGCACAGACCTTTCGCCCACATCGATCATCCCGGATTGGAGAAATCCCGCCTGAAGATCGGTGTACTGTCCAAGCTCATTCTGATAAGCGTAGACCGAGTTCTCGAAATCATGTAAGTCCAGCTCATTACCACGATCATTTGGAGATAGTACTAAGTCCTTTTGACCATCATGATCGATATCTACAAAATATGCCGCGGGAAAGGTCAACTGATCGGTAAGTTCCGGAAAGGGGACCTGAGCTTCGCGAAAAAGGGAAGTTTCCAGTGAGCCTTCATTTGCTAGCGCAAAAAGATCACTGCAAGCTTCTTCTCCAAAGAGAATATCAGGAAGCCCATCCTTATTGATGTCTTCCACAGTAAGTGCTTTCCCACTTACGTGCAGGGTGCGGTTGGTGCCGTCACAGGCCTCACCATCGAACGCAAAGGTGCCGCAAAAGCATTCTTGGAAGTCTCCCCATTCACGAGTCACGCGCACATACTCCAGGCTATCACAAATGCCATAGCGGTCCATACTCTGATTTTCATGAAATTCTACAAAACCACCCGTGGCAAAGTTGAAAACCAGAATGTCCAGATCATCATCATTATCGACATCCACGATTGCCGGTAGGTCGGTGCTATTGACAAATAGGTTGATGGGGGAGTTTCCGAGTGTAATCACCGGATCTGCCGCCAGCCGCCAGGAGAGTGAGTCTGTTGAAGTATTTTCATAGACTTTGATCCCGAGATTGGTAGAAGTAAATAGGTCAGGCAGTCCATCGCAGTTGTAGTCTCGAAGTAGAACCCAGTTGATCAGCTGACCAGGGAACGGGTACTCATATCGAGGCACATGCTCATACGCGCCATTGGCGTACCTGTAGGTGGTGAGCTTATTTGACGTTCTGTCAAAGACCACAAGATCTAATACTCCGTCCAGATCAAGGTCAATTTCACTAAACTGCCCTGAGTTGATGCCACCTGCCAGAGGGTTAGGTAAGGGTGAGCCATCTGCTGTGATTACATCAAACTGAGCAAAACTTAGCTGTCTTTGCTGAGCCTGGAGCGAAGTAGAAATGGTGCTCGCGCAAAGCAATAAACCAAAATAATATGACCAGTCAATCTTTAGCACGACCTATTAACACATCCATGACCAATTATACTCATACCCAACCTGATAAATTTCGCGAATATCTATCTTTAACCCCTAACTGACCCAATATGGACTTTGAAGTCGAATTTTTATATTCCAAATTTCTACAATCCAACGGCGTAAGCATTGATACCCGCACCCTACAGGAGGATAATCTCTTTTTTGCGTTGAGCGGACCTAACTTCAATGGTAACGAGTATGCAGCCAGGGCATTGGCTGCCGGGGCAAGTTTTGCGATAGTGGATGATCCTGACTTTGACACGGAAGATCGTACGGTGCTTGTGGATGATTCACTGAGAGCCCTGCAGGGTTTGGCCACCTTTCACAGAAGCAGGTACAAGCGCCCGCTGATTGGCCTTACAGGTAGTAACGGCAAGACGACTACCAAAGAGTTGATCAATTCCGTGCTATCGCAAAAATATATTACTCATGCTACTACCGGTAATCTAAACAATCACATTGGGGTACCCCTCACCCTGCTTCACATACACCCTCAGGTCGAGGTTGCAATCATAGAGATGGGTGCTAATGCCGTGGGTGAGATAGCTCAGCTGTGCACTTACTGCAGACCAACTCACGGCCTGATTACCAACATTGGTAAGGCGCACATTGAGGGCTTTGGTGGGGTAGAAGGCATCATTCGTGGCAAGTCTGAGCTTTTTGACTTCTTGAAGAAAAATGATGGCGAAGTGTTTATTAATACGCAAGACCCTGCACTTGCGAATATGGCCAAAAGATTCAAGCACCCCCACCTCCTACCGGGAAAGGGGAGTTTTGCTCCTTGCGAACTAGTATCCGCAGACCCGTACATAATCTATCGCACTGAGAATGGAGAGGAAGTGGAGACACAGCTTATAGGTGCTTACAACATACACAACATTGCCTATGCTTTAGCTATTGCAAAGTACTTTGACGTCCTACCGGAATTGGCGAACCAGGCTATTCGAGACTATGTACCATCAAACAATCGCTCACAACTACTTGAGCGAAATGGCAAGACCATCATTATGGATGCATACAACGCTAATCCTACCAGTATGGCCGCCGCTATTGTCTCTATGCGGGAGTATTCTGGTAAGAAGACCGTAATACTCGGAGATATGCTCGAGCTGGGCGATCAATCAAAGAATGAGCATGCGCAAATCGGATCGTTACTCAAGGCACAGCAAGTAGACGAATGCCTACTAGTGGGTCCGCTCATGAAAGAGGCAAAGAGAGAAGTCCCCCATGGTCGACACTTTAAGGATAAAAACGAATTAAGTAGCTATCTCGAGAATAACAGTTTGGTGGGACAAATTGTACTGGTAAAGGCATCTCGTGGCATGAGCCTTGAATCAATTGTTGACCTAATCAAATAATAATGGCGGATCTGACTTGCGTAATGAAGTTTTTGAGTGACCTGGAAAAGAATAACAACAGGGAATGGATGCAGGACAATAAGAAGGTCTATCAAAATGCTAAAGACGAGTTTAGCGGGTTTGTTAATGAGCTGATTACTGGCATTGCGGGATTTGACCCTGACCTTACAGGATTAGAGCCAAAGCAATGCACCTTTAGAATCAATAGGGACATTAGATTTAGTAAGGACAAGTCTCCCTACAAGAATAATTTTGGGGCTTATATGGCCAAGGGAGGTAAGAAGGGTGAGGGTGGTGGATACTATATTCATTTGCAGCCCGGCGAAAGCTTCATGGGTGGAGGAATCTATATGCCGCCATCAGATGTGCTGGCCAGGATAAGGCAGGAAATAGATTATAATCCTAAACCGCTTTTAGCCATTCTCGGGAACAAAGACTTCAAAAACTTCTATGGAGGGCTGTCTGGAGAACAGCTGAAAACAGCACCCAAAGGATATGAGAAGGATCATGCAAATATCGAATTACTTAGGTTCAAGAGCTTTGTTGTATTCAGGAAGATTTCAGGGGATCAAATCGGTTCAGCAACTTTTGCGAATGATGTGGTCAAGGGCTTTAAATTGCTTAAGCCTTTGAAGGACTATCTTTCTGTCGCAATCGACGAATAATATTTTTAACTAAGGGCTTGTATTGTAAAGCAAGTCCGGTAAATTTGCCATCCGATTCAGGAATAGCAACATAAACCCCGTTGTTTCCATTCGGATTTTTCAAAATAAGGGCGCTTAGCTCAGCTGGTTCAGAGCACCTCGTTTACACCGAGGGGGTCGGGGGTTCGAATCCCTCAGCGCCCACACAAAGACAGTCAGAAATGACTGTCTTTTTTTGTTTACACTGTACTGTTTGTAACTAATTGAGGGATGAGAACCCAGGTTCGAATCGGCTGAAAGTATCGACCGCAGGGAGATTCGCGAGGGGATGTGCGGCATGCCTTGCGCGTATGAGCAATCCCTGCCTGCGTCAGCAGGCTTCAGCGCCCACACAAGGACAGTCAGAAATGGCTGTTTTTTTTGTGCTTATTTTTTGCGCAGAGAGCTGGCTCTGGATATCAGGGTGGTTTTGATTACTTCCGTCATCATTGACAATTCCTGATCAGTATCAATGCGCTTTAAGAGCCTGGAAGTCGCTATTTTTCCAATGTCATACCCCTTTTGATCAATGGTCGAAAGTGAGGGTTCAAAGATTTCGCCTATCTCCCAATTACTGAAACCAATCACCGCGATATCATCAGGTACCCTTAGTCCTGCCGCTTTAGCATTTTTTATTACTCCTATGCCGAGCATATCCGTGGTTGCAAATACGCCATCTGGTTTTTGCTCCAGACTGAAAAGCCCCCTTGATAGCTCAAGCCCTTCATCGAATTTACCACTGGTACCATGGAGAATGAGCTTTGGGTGTTGATCCAAACCATACTTTTTTAGAGCATCCCGAAACCCCTGGAGTCTTTCCTGATTGATGTTCAGGTCTTTTGGGCCACCCACAAAGGCAATGGTCTTGCAGCCTTGTTGGATTAGGTGCTCAGTGGCCATAAACCCGGCATGAAGATCATCTATGACGACTTTGTCAGTGTCAATAGTGTCTGTTACACAATCAAAGAAGACGAGCGGCACTTGTCTATTGACGTATTCCTGGAAATGCTCAAAAGTCTTCGTCTCTTTGGTGATGCAAGCGAGGAGCCCATCAACACGACCATTCAGTAGTTCTTCTGCATTTTTAAACTCCCTTTCAAATGATTCATTTGAAGAACTGATCAATACATTATACCCTTGATTATAAGCCACATCTTCAATGCCTCTGATCACTTGCGCAAAGAATTCATGTACGACTTGAGGTATTAACAGGCCGATGGTGCGGGTTTTTCGTTGGCGGAGGCTCAGCGCTGTAAAGTTGGGATGATAATTCATCTCCTTGGCGAGCTTCTGTATAGCCTCTTTCGTTTCCTGTTTTACAAGGGGATTGTTGGCTAGTGCACGAGATACCGTAGATATGGATACGCCGAGCTCCTTGGCAATGTGCTTGATGGTTACTTGCTCACGGTTCATTCCAAAAGCCCTTGAAGGCCATATTCAAAATTTCATATTTCTTCTGGCTGGTGTGCTATATACACTATCCATCAAAAGAATATCAATAAGATTGTTTTAAGTGGATTTTTGGGCACCTCTATAAAGTTTGGCGTCTTAGAAAATTCACAATATGAAAATTAGGCATTTTTTTCCGTTTGAAAACGATTGCATTTACATAGTTGCTAAAATCAAGTTGTATTTATTGAAATTCCTTTTTAATATGCTTGGCAGTATTTCAATGGGAAAATACTGTTCAATAAGTATTGCTTTAAATCTTTTTTAAACAATTAATCACAAAGCGTATCAATATGAAGAAGTTTTTACTACTAATTCTGGTGTATGTATCTGCTTTGGGCGTAACACTCGCGCAAGACAGATCTATATCTGGAACAGTGACAGATGCGGAAACAGGTGAAGGAATACCTGGAGCAAATGTGGTGATTAAAGGTACCTCGACTGGTACCATCACCGATTTTAACGGAGAGTACAAGCTAAATGCGCCGGATGGTGCTACACTGGTTTTTACTTACGTGGGTTATGCCACTTCTGAAGTGGAAGTGGGTGCGAGGAGTGTAGTAGATGTTCAGTTGGGGCTGGACGTACAAGCTCTCGAAGAAATTGTCGTAGTGGGTTATGGTACTCAGGAAAAGAAAGAGATTACCAGCGCTGTGTCAAGTGTGAAAGAGGAAGACTTTAATAAGGGTACGGTAAATGACCCGGCTCAGCTGCTTGCTGGTAAAGTCCCCGGTCTAAATGTAACCCGTGCCGGTGGCGACCCTAATGGTGGATTCAACATCCGTCTTAGAGGTGTATCTACTGTAGGTGCGAATTCAGAGCCTTTAGTGGTTATTGATGGTGTGATCGGTGGTTCACTTAGCACTGTTGATCCTAACGATATCGCATCTATTGATGTATTGAAGGATGGTTCTGCCGCTGCTATCTATGGTACCAGAGGTTCTAGTGGTGTTATTCTTATCACCACTAAGACAGGCAAAGAAGGTAAAGTGCAGGTTGACTACAATGCTTCTATAGCTGTAGAGAATGTAGCTAACCAAGTAGACGTCATGAATGCTAGCGAATACACAAGCCAGCCTGGCTCTAGAGACTTAGGTGGCGACACGGATTGGATAGATGAAGTGACCGAGGCTGGAGTTACGCAGGTGCACAACCTTTCAATGTCTGGTGGTACTAGCAATACTTCTTATCGCGCTTCGGTAAACCTCAGAGATGCCGATGGTATTGGTATCAATTCAGGGTTTACTCAGCTGAATGCCAGACTGAACTTAAGTCAAAAGGCTTTCGATGATAAACTGACGTTGAGTCTGAACTTGTCAACGACTACTAAGGAAGCACAGTTCGGATTTGAAGAGTCTTTCCGTTACGGAGTGATTTCTAATCCAACCATGCCGGTAAGAATAGATCAGAGTGGTAATGGTCTTACGGAGCAGGGTGGATATGCCCAGAGAGATATTTTTGATTATTTCAACCCTGTTGCGATATCAGAGCAAAACATCAATGACGGCAGAGATACACGTTTGTTGGCAAGTATTCGCGCTGACTATTACCTACTGGATAACTTGAAAGTTGGTGTTTTCTATTCTACACAGACTGAAAATGAGTTAAGAGGTGAGTACTATTCTAAGGAGTCTCGTTTCAGAGGAGCTAATAGAAACGGTATTGCACTAAGAACTACAGAATATGATTACAACGAGCTTTTCGAATTAACGGCCAACTATGATCAGACTTTCGGAAACACTGATTTTGCACTCCTTGGCGGTTATTCTTATCAGGATTTTGAGGAGGAGGGTTTTGGTATGTTAGGAGGTAACTTCCTTACAGACGCCTTCACATACAACAACATGGGTGCCGCTTTGGATTTTGCCAATGGCCTAGGTGGCGTAGGAAGTTACAGAAGTACCAGTAAGCTAATCGCTTTCTTTGGTAGAGCAAACTTCAACATTGATGGCACCTACTTTATTTCTGCAAGTGCGAGATACGAAGGTTCTTCAAGATTCGGAGATAATAACAAATGGGGTCTTTTCCCTGCGGTGAGTGCCGGTGTGACATTGAGTAATCTTTTTGACATCACTGGGATTGACAACTTGAAACTAAGAGCTAGTTATGGTAGAACGGGTAACATCCCTGCTGATCCATATCAGTCTTTGCAGCGATACGGCCCAACAGGAAACTTCCTTCAGAACGGTAGCTATGGCCCATCATACGGCCCTCAAAGTAATGCCAACCCCGATCTGGCCTGGGAGACTAAGGATGAGATTGATATAGGATTGGACTTTGCTGCTATGAATGGTCGACTAACCGGTACATTCGACTGGTACACCAGAACAACCAAGGACTTACTTCTCGATGTAAACGTTCCTGTTCCACCAAATTTGTTCAATACAACTTTGATCAACATTGGTGAATTGAAAAACAATGGTGTGGAATTGGCATTGAATTTTGCTGCTGTTAACAACTCAAACTTCTCATGGACTCCAGGTATAAACTTTGCTACATTCAATACTGAAGTAGTGAGCTTAACTTCCGGAGATCTTTCATTCGGAGAAGGTGGTCAGTTGTTTAGAGCTCCTATGGGTGCACCTGGTCAGAATGATACAAGACTTGTAAGGGTTAGAGAAGGTGATCAATTAGGCCAGCTTTGGGGAGCGGTACAAATCGGTATCAACGATGACGGAACTCCTGAATTTGCTGATCTTGATGGATCCGGAGATTTCTGTAATTGTGATGATGATCGTCAGGTTATCGGTGATGGTCTTCCAGCATTTACCATTGGTATCAACAACAGCTTCACCTTTGGTAATTTTGACTTGAACTTCTTCTTAAGAGGAGCCATGGGTCATGATCTAATCAACACTTACAGAGGTTTCTATGAAAACCTTGATCCTACTACTGTGGGTAACTACAACGTAGTAAACACTGAGAACTTTGATCCCAACGTAACGGCTGCTCGTGTAAATAGCATCCACGTTGAAGATGCAAGTTTCTTGAGATTGGACAACATGACCTTAGGGTACAATGTTGCTTTGAATCCTGGTAGCGCATTTAGAAGGTTAAGGTTGTTTATTTCAGGTCAGAACCTATTCACAATTACCGGATACACAGGTGTTGATCCGGAAGTCAGATATACTGACCCAGGTTCTGTTGATAATGGTGGCGGATTTGGTATCAACTTCGATGATGATGAAGATCCACTTTCTCCCGGTATCGAGAGGAGAAATACATATTTCACGACTCGTATCCTAACATTTGGGTTAAACCTAGGTTTCTAAAAACGAACTAAGAATTTACTATTATGAAAAAAATGATAACTAGACGTATAGCATTGGTTTTTGCAGGGTTAGCCTTGCTAAGCCAGTCTTGTACCGATCTTGAGGAAGAACTCTTTGGCCAGGTGACTGCTGAGAGCTTCTTTCAGACAGATGAGGAATTTATTGCAGCCCTAGGTCAGGCTTATTCTGCATTTGGCGGCCTTGGTAACCATTCGAATCTATGGTCTACCAATGAGATAGCTTCCGATGAGTTGGTAATTACCACTAAAGGTGGTGACTGGTTCGATGGTGGCGTTTTGATTGATTTGCATAGACATGAATATGATGCAGATAATGGGTTTTTCAATAATACCTGGACTTTCTGCTACGGTGGCATTAGTACTGTGAACAGATTGATATTCCAATTCTCAAGTTTGGGAAACCCTGAGGCAGAAGCCTTTGTAAGTGAGTTG
>CAYGOT010000103.1:0-16441 GCA_964351595.1 uncultured Roseivirgaceae bacterium
TGACGACAATGCGCCGAAAGGAGCTGCTCGTACCAAATACGAAAACATGTTGTACCTGGAACGTCCGGGTTGCAACCTATGCATGGGTAACCAAGAGAAAGCTGCACCTGGTGATACCGTGATGGCGACTTCCACCCGTCTTTTCCAGGGAAGAGTCGTGAAGGATTCTACTGAAAAAAAAGGAGAGTCTTTGCTTTCATCCACTCCGGTAGTTGTTCTTTCCACAGCCCTAGGTAGAACTCCAACTATGGACGAATATAAAGCAGCAGTAAAAGGTATCGACTTGACAAAGTTTAAGCCTTCTCGTAAGTTGCTAGTGAAGTAATCATAGAATTACATTCTTATAAAATCAAAGCCTGAGTCTAAGACTTGGGCTTTTTTTGTTAGATCCATTCCCTGTCAGTTCAACACTCTCTGCTGCCATCGGTCTGATGACCAACTGCCATAACTCACACTATAATTATATATCGGTGAAAGCAGTAGCATTGGCAAGAGTGCCGGTCCAAAATATGAGAAGTAGAAGAATTTGCCCTGTATTTGTTACAACAAAAATCTAATTTTACCCTGTATTTGTTACGATATAAATATATATTTACCCTGTATTTGTTACAAAAACACTTCAATCATCTAAACAAATGGCGGAATTTAGGCGTAAAATGTATGATAAGCTTCTCGAATGGAAGAATAAGGTCAGCAGAAAACCGCTTATAGTTAGAGGTGCAAGACAGGTAGGTAAATCCACACTAGTTAAGCAATTTTCTACCGAATTTGAACATTACATAAGTCTGAACCTCGAGAGAAGCGAGCATCGGGAGATTTTCGAAGATTTTGACCAGGTGAAAGACATTGTAAAATCTCTTCTCTTTAGAAATGAAATTCCTGAAAACTCATCATCCGTTCTGATCTTCATTGACGAAATTCAAGAATCGCCCAAGGCTATTCAACAACTGCGCTTCTTTCACGAAGATTTTCCAGATCTCTTTGTTATCACGGCTGGATCTCTACTGGAATTTGCTTTCAAAGACATAGAATCATTTCCTGTTGGTAGGGTTGAGCAACTGGTTCTCCATCCATTTAGCTTTGAAGAATTTCTAAATGCTGTGGAGTCTTCAGGACTTACACAGTATGACTTAATTCCGACTGAAAAATTTGTCCATAAAACGCTACTTAACCTTTTCCATCAGTATGCCATGGTTGGTGGAATGCCTGAAGCAATTAAACACTTTGTCGAAACGAAATCACTTCAAGAATTACCAGCCATCTATAATAACCTCTGGTTGGCCTATCAGGAGGATGCAAATAAGTATGGAAGAAATAGAACAGAACGAACCATAATCAACCATATCATGCGAACAGCCCCATCCGAGAAGGACAGAATTTCTTTCAATGGGTTTGGGAATTCGAGCTATCGATCTAGGGAAGTTAAAGATGGACTTGATGCGCTTGATAAAGCTCGAGTTATCAGGTTAATTTACCCAACTACATCTATCAAGATGCCACTGATTGTGGATTTCAAACGAAAACCACGCCTGCAATTTCTGGATACCGGCCTTTTGAATTATGCAGCCGGGCTCACGGGTGATATGATTGGCCTCAAATCTTTGGACGATTTTTATCGAGGTAAAATCATCATGCATCTAGCTGCCCAAGAACTGGAATCCATTCATTATTTACCAAGCTTCAGACCCAATTTTTGGGTTCGTGAAAAAGCTAACTCTAATGCCGAGGTAGACCTGGTTTATACTCATAGTGAACATGTGATTCCAATTGAGGTAAAAGCAGGGAAGACAGGGAGCTTACGATCTCTTCATCAATTCATTGAACAGTCAAGTTGCAAATTGGCCCTGCGTATCTCGAGTCGAGAATATTCAGAGGATATCGTAAAAACTCCAGCCGGGACGGAGTTCACTTTGATGAATGTGCCATACTATCATGCAGCCAAAATTCCTGACTATATCGGATATTGGTTCAATAAATCGAATCAAAATCCAAGTCAAATTAATGGAGTGATACTGTCAGAAGAAATCACAGATATTCCTTTAAAAACTCAGATTCTACAAAATATATTGATCAATGATGTAAAGGTGTCAAAGGAAACACTTCGAGCATTCTTACTTAAAAGGTTTTCTGAGCTATCAAAAAGAACAGGTTTTGAGTACCACACTCATCCAACGAATGTTGGAATTTACCTTTTCAATTCTGAAGAAAAAGCAAATAATGGAATGGCTCAATGGTCAGCTATGTTGTTGAAAAGTCAACATAATAATGAGCCCGAAATATATTTTAATGATGTTCAAATTAGAAGCTCAGAAATCTTACCGGAAAGTAAGTACGGACTCTCTGAAAACTTTCGGAAAGAGATTTGGAAAGCCATTGTTAAATGTGAGGATATGGCAGACCAGGAATTGGAATCCTCATTTTCAAAAGCAAGAAAAATGGAAGAATTCTTGAGATTGGATCAGAAAAGAAATGAAATAATAAAAAATTGCAAATCGGAATTGTGCAATCAATTCGGAATAGATCAAAATATCGTCACTAAAATTTCATCCGAAGCAATACAAAAAGGCTGGACATTCCCAAACATAACATAGATTTCAAGCCTCCTGCTA
Source organism: uncultured Roseivirgaceae bacterium (assembly GCA_964351595.1). GTDB lineage: Bacteria > Bacteroidota > Bacteroidia > Cytophagales > Cyclobacteriaceae > UBA6059. The sequence continues at coordinate 2,610 of CAYGOT010000103.1, forward strand.
GTGCGAACTTGAAGCTCGTACCTCATATGAAGTCAATGTCCTCAAAAATAATTTCAATTATTTGCAACTAAAGTATAGTTACAAAATATACTTGATAGGAATGACTAAAAAGAGTAAACTGCTTGAGCGACTGGAAGGATAAGCCATGTACTTGGTCTGAGTTGGTTAAGCTGCTAAGTGGTTTCGGGTACGATGTTTTTGCAGGAGGTGGTTCTAGACGAAAATTTGTCAATCATGAAACCAAGCGGATCATAAGTCTGCATGAACCACACCCTCAGAAAACGCTGAAACCGTACATGATAAAAGAAGTACTGGAGCACTTAAAAAAAAACAAACTATTATGAATCCATTACAATATAAAGACTACCTAGGTTCGATTGAAGTTGATCAGGAAAGCGGTGTTTTCTATGGTAAAGTATTGTTCATCAATGATACTGTGACATTTGAAGGAAAGAGCTACGATGAATTGATAAAAGCTTTTTCGGAGGCTGTAGACGACTATATCGAAACCTGTAAGGAAATTGGCAAGGAATCTGATAAGAGATTTACTGGTTCGTTGAATGTGAGAATCAAGCCACAAACACACAGAAATTTAGCCATCAAAGCTGCTAGTGAAGGAGTCAGTATCAATCACTTGATTTCAAAGAAATTAGAAGACAGTTTCACTTAGACGTTCTAGCCTGATCTAGAAAAGCTCATTACATCTGCTGCCCTAGCTGAGGCCATATTTTCTGAGAACTAATGCGCACTCATTCATGTTTCTCTTTGGAATAGTTAATTTTAGAGATCATCAAATTTTAACCGATAGCATATGCCAAAAGACATACTAGGAATTGAAAAGTCCCTGCAATCACAGTTAGGCGAGCAGAAATACTTCAGTCTATTCGAGCTTTCTCAAAAAGAAGCGGTAGTCAAGAAGTTGCCTTACTCTATTCGGATATTGCTGGAGAACGTAATAAGAAATTATGATGGTTTCGCAGTTACTGAAGAACATATTGAGACGGTCCTCCATTGGAAAGAGACTGCAGGAGTAAAAGACATCCCCTACAGTCCCGCCAGGGTTTTGATGCAAGATTTTACCGGCGTTCCAGCTGTTGTGGATATTGCGTCAATCAGAGCTGAAGTAGCTCGGAAAGGTAAAAACACCAGCCAAACCAATCCGGTAGTTCCCGCAGATATGGTGATTGACCACTCTGTGGTAGTTGATTTTTTTGGTGCTGCCGATTCCTACCAGAAGAATGTAGACCTGGAATATGAAAGAAATGAAGAGCGGTACAAGCTCCTAAAATGGGGACAACAAGCATTTACTAACTTCTCAGTAGTGCCTCCAGGCATGGGTATTTGTCATCAAGTCAACCTGGAATACCTGGCCAAGGGAGTAATCGAGCGGGACGGCTATCTATTCCCGGACACCCTTGTGGGGACAGACTCGCATACCCCAATGGTAAACGGTATAGGTGTACTTGGCTGGGGTGTAGGGGGAATTGAGGCGGAAGCCGCAATGCTCGGTCAGCCTATTTACATGATCCTTCCAGAGGTAATAGGTCTGAAAATTACTGGTAAGATGAGGGAGGGTACCACCTCCACTGACCTGGTTTTAACCATTACTAAACTACTCAGAGATGTTGGAGTAGTAGGTAAAATTGTCGAGGTATTCGGACCAGGGCTGGAGAACCTGGCTGTAACCGATCGAGCCACCATTTCAAACATGTCTCCAGAGTTTGGTTGTACGGACACCCACTGGCCAATTGATCAGCGTACGATCGATTATATGCGCAATACCAGCCGCACCGAAGACCACATCGATATGGTAGAGGCTTATGCCAAAGCAAACATGCTCTGGAGAGATGATCATGCGGAGATTGAATACACGGATGTGGTAGAGTTGGATTTGGGGACGGTAGAGCCTACCATCTCCGGACCAAAACGGCCACAGGATAAGATCCTATTGAGAGAAGCGAAGGAAAAAGTGGTTGGGCTACTGAGAGATCAAGGCAGAGAATACATCTCAATAGCCGATCGAACGGCAGATTGGGCCAATGAAGGTGGAATGCCAGCACCAACAGTTAAGAATAAAAATGGCATTAGGTCCATTGATGTAAATATCAATGGTGAAAATCATTGTCTATCTGATGCATCTGTGGTAGTTGCGGCGATTACATCATGTACCAATACCTCTAATCCGAGTGTAATGATTGGTGCTGGATTGGTAGCTAAAAAAGCTTCTGAACTAGGGCTCAAAGTGAAGCCATGGGTAAAGACCTCATTAGCTCCGGGTTCCAGAGTAGTCACCGAATATCTGGAAAACTCTAAGCTACTCCCCTTCCTCGAGGATCTTAAATTCTACACTGTAGGTTACGGTTGTACCACCTGTATCGGCAACTCCGGTGATATGATCCCATCCGTGCAAAAGGCAGTGATAGAGAATGATCTGGTGGTAAGTTCGGTACTTTCCGGTAACAGAAATTTTGAAGCCCGAATCCACCCCAATATCAAAATGAACTTCCTGGCATCACCAATGCTCGTGGTGGCTTATGCAATAGCGGGGCATACGGACTTTGATATGAACAATGAGCCGCTAGGAAACGACAAAGATGGAAATCCGGTTTACCTAAAAGACATCTGGCCATCATCTCAGGAAATAGACGCGGTGATGACAAGTGTGCTTAGTCCGGAAGACTATAAGAAAAACTACGAGACTATTTTTGATGGGGACGACACCTGGCGAAACCTTGCCGCCCCTAAAGGGCAAACCTACGAGTGGGATAGCAAATCCACCTATATCCAGGAAGCTCCATTCCTTCAAAACAGCTCGGAGGATGTCCCTAACAGAGAGGACATTAAATGAGCCAAAGTGCTTCTGCAATTAGGAGATATGGTTACAACGGATCACATCTCCCCGGCTGGTAAATTCTTACCTGAGCATCCTGCGGGTAGGTATCTTGTGGAACATGGTGTCGAGAAGAAGGACTTCAATTCATACGGCTCGCGTAGAGGCAACCATGAGGTGATGATGCGGGGAACTTTCGCCAATGTCAGAATTAAGAATAAGCTGGCTTCCAGAGAGGGTGGTTGGACTACTTACCAACCTACCGGTGAAGAAATGACCGTTTTCGACGCTTCTATGAAGTATCAGGAATCAGGAACTCCACTTGTAGTTATTGGTGGTAAAGAATATGGGTCAGGTTCATCCAGGGACTGGGCTGCAAAAGGAACCATACTTCTTGGGGTAAAGGCGGTAATAACTGAAAGTTATGAGAGAATCCATCGGTCCAATCTTGTGGGTATGGGTGTACTACCACTACAGTTTCAGGAAGGTGAGACACAGGACACATTAGGTCTTGACGGTAAAGAGACTTATGATATTACTGGTATCTCCAGCGACCTCACACCAGGTAAAATCGTAGATGTGACGGCAACAAAGCCGGATGGAAGGGCTATAAAGTTCCAGGCCAAGCTAAGGCTGGACTCAGGCGTGGATGTAGAATACTACAAGCACGGAGGCATTCTTAATTATGTACTGAGAAATTTCCTTAAGGATTAGATATTATCTAATTGCGATAGCCAAGCCCACTCTAACCAGTGGGCTTTTTTTGTGCCCATGAACTATTTCATTAGGGTTCCTGTAGAATTGATATCTTTGCCCTTTATGTCAAAAACCACAAGACATATCATTGCTGAGCTGGCGCTAGCCGCCTAATCAAAGCTATTTACAGATTGATTAGGCCGACTCCTTTTTGAAAGGAGACAGAATCTCTATTTCCACATTTTACTTTTTTAGCAATGAATTTATTAGAATCAATAGGTCTAAACGACCACTTTAAGAATTACATATTACGGCACAATCTTTCCCCACAGCAAATCGGCAGGGTACTTCGGCATGACAAAACTCAATACGTTGTAAAAACACTTCAAAAGGAAGCCCCTGGAGAGTTGACGGGGAATATTCTTCACTCCGGAAACGATTTTCCCGTTGTGGGCGATTGGGTACAAGTCGTCGATTTTGACGACAAGTATATCATTACACAGCTACTCCAAAGATACAGCCAACTGGCGCGTAAATCTGTTCAAAGCGACAGTCGAACTCAGTTGATAGGGGCAAATATTGATCAGGCCTTCATAGTACAAAGCATGGATCATGACTTCAACCTCAACAGGTTGGAGCGGTACATCACTATGGCCTATGATGGCAGTATCCAGCCTATTGTGATCTTGAATAAGTCTGATCTGGTGACAGAGACCGAACTGAACGAAATCATCTCTTCAGTCAGGAAGCGGATCAACAAAGAGATTCGGATATTGGCCTTTAGCGCACTACAGGAGCAAGACCTTACCAATCTGAACGATTTGCTTAGCCCGGGTACCACATCATGCTTTATTGGGTCCTCTGGCGTAGGGAAGTCGACTATCGTCAACCGGCTCTTAGACGCAGATCTTCAACTGACCGCTGCGATAAGTGATGCAACAAACAAAGGGCGGCACACAACTACTTCCAGACAACTCTTCTTTGTAAAAGGAGGTGGAATGGTCATCGATACCCCAGGAATGCGAGAACTGGGGTTAGCAGCAACAGAGGAAGGCTTAAAAACCGGCTTTTCGTCTATTTCGGAGCTATCCGAACAATGTAGGTTCACTGATTGCACGCATCAGGATGAGCCAGGTTGTGCCGTGCAAAAGGCTGTATCCGATGGGCAACTTGATGCAGATCAACTAGATAACTACCATAAACTCGTCCATGAGTCCAGGCGATTTCAAAAGACAAAAGCCGAGATGAACAGAGAGGGAAAGCGGTTTGGCAAGATCTACAAGGAAGCTCAGGCACATAGGAAAACCAGGAAGCCTTAGAGGAGCAATTTACACCCAGGATGACTTAATCACGCTTGAGGGCAATCATGTCGGACCGAGTATTATCGACAAACTCTTTCAAGCTGATTGAGTCTCCTTTTTTTCTGGGTACTCCCAAATCTACGTACACCACTCCCGGGTTAAGCTTCAGCGAAAAAGGAGGCACTACCTTCTCTGCACCAGATATAGCAACCGGTACGACGGACAGATCAGACTCGGACGCCAATACAAATGGGCCTTTCTTAAACTCACTCACCTGACCATCTTTACTCCTGGTTCCTTCCGGAAACATGATTACATTCTTGCCCTTCTTGATTAGTCTACCCGCCCTTTTCAAGCTGTGGACAGCCTTCTCACGGTTTTGGCGATCTATGAAAATCATTCCGGTAGCCCACATATACCAACCTACAAAGGGCATACGTTTAATCTCCTTCTTGGCTACAAAGTGAAGGTTGATTGGTATGACCCTGAACAGCACTGGTATATCCAGGAACGACAAGTGATTGGATACGAATATGTAAGACTCGTGTGGGTTGATATGTTCAAGGCCGGATACCTCCAATTTGACACCACAAAACCAAAGAATACCTGGTGCCCACATAGTTCGAGCCATCATAACCGGCACCTTCTGATTAAAGGTCAGCACCAGGGCAATCATGGAAAGCGTTATTAGCAAAGCCGTCCAAAGGAGGCAAAGAAAATATCTAAAAAGTGGCATACCTGTTGGAAGGCTGCAAAACTAAGAAAAAAGGCTACTGATCAAAGTGGCTATATGATCTCTTTGATAGTGATTGTCTTTCCGTTGAATTCAATTTTATCACCTTTCTTTTTATCCAATATCAACTGGCCTATGGGTGATTGGGGTGAGATGACAAATACAGCTTTATTATCAATGTCTACTTTTCCGATAGGTGCGCCCAGGTAATAAAGTGCCTGACCGGTATTCACCAACGCCCCGCGGCTGGCAAGGCTGTTAGACTTCTTGGGGTCGAGAATTTGTATATTCTGTAGTTGCCGGATGGCCTCTGATCTTTGTAAGCCAATTCGTTCTATTTCAGACTGGATCATAGCACGACTCGTTTCATACTTATCGCCCATGGTACTTTTTGCCTCTGCCATCATCGACTCGCTCATATCGACTATGGTCTGTGAGAGTTCGTCAATTTTGGTTTGGAGTATAGTCAGACACTGCTCATGAATAAGCAGTTTGGTTTCTAAATTCATCATTCTTGGTACTTTATCGAATTATTCTAAGGTACTGGATCATAGCCACTTCCACCCCATGGATGACAAGATAGTATTCTTTTAATGCCTAGCCATCCGCCCTTGATTGGCCCGTGTTTTAAAATTGCCTCTTTCGTATAGTGAGAGCATGAAGGACTATACCTGCAGCTCGAAGGGAACAGCGGAGATATCCCATATTGGTAAAAAACAATGGGCAATGTAAACAATCGTCTAATCCACTTCCTCAATCTTCCGGGGGTTTTATCAAAAATGTCAACGTTTTTTTAATATTAAAAATTCAATTCGCTACGTTAACTTGCGTGGCGCACGGGAGTCCTCTTTACAATAGTCCTCAAATCAATATGGAATAGGTAAAAGGTGAGTTGAAGTTGAATTGGAGCATGGGAAAAACCACCTGTATTACAATCATTATCTTATTATTGGCGCTTTGTTCGAATGCGCAAATAATTGAGTTGCCTGGTACAATTAACCCAAAAGTCGACACTGCGGATCGTCAAGTTAAGGTGACAAAGGTCTACATTCTTGGTAACGTTAAGACCAAGGAATCCATCATACTTCGTGAACTCAACTTTGAGATTGGTGATACATTCCTGCTAAGTGAGCTGAAAGCCATCATTGCCAGAGATGAGCAAAAGGTATTTAACCTAAGGCTCTTCAATACTGCAAAGATTACCATACTTGAGACTGCACCGGATGAGGTGGAAATTCTCCTCCAAGTGACAGAGCGATGGTACACCTTCCCGATACCACTTTTTAAGCTTGCCGACCGAAACTTCAATGACTGGTGGGTAAATCGTGATCGAGACCTCTCAAGGGTAAACTATGGCCTCAAGCTGTACAAATACAATATGAGAGGTAGAAATGAGCGCCTAAGACTAATAGCTCAATTCGGATTTACAAGAGAGTTTTCACTCAATTATCGAGTACCTTATATCAATAAAAAGCAGCAAGAGGGTCTGATTTTTGATTTTACCTATCGGGAAAGAAAAAATGTTACTTACAATACAGATGATCACATCCCGACTTTTTTGGAATCAAATGACCTGGAGCCAAGTAGCAACTACTACAACGAGATTTTAAGCAAAGGCTACAATGCTAATGTTACCTATTCCTACCGGGCTTCTTTTTTCAGTTTTCACTATCTATCGATGGGCTTCACGACTCGAGAGGTGGCAGACACAGTAGTTGCTCTCAACCCTAATATGCTCGGAGGTGGGCGCACAATCAACCGATATCTAAATTTGAGCTATAGGTTCGTTCGTGACCTTAGGGACTTTGTCAATTATCCGCTTAAAGGGTTTTATCTGGAAGCAAGTACAGTCAAGCAAGGCCTGAGTCTTTATGATGATGTAGATATCTGGAGAGCAGACTTGCAGTACTCTAAGTACTTCGACATGGGGAAAGACTGGTACTTCAGTGGTACACTGAGCGGCAGTATCTCCTTACCGCTAGATCAGCCCTATGCGTACAATCAGGCATTGGGTTTTTCCCGAGATATCATCCGAGGCTATGAACTAGACGTGATAGAGGGCCCGAGAAGGGTTTTGAGTAAGTTCAACCTCAAAAAGAAACTGTTTGGAAAAACATTCCATATGCCCAATCCGCCTATTGATCAATTCAGAAACATTCCGCTGGCAATCTATGCCAAGCTGTTTTTTGACTCTGGATGGGTGGACAACTATCCGATCTATAAGCGCCAGGGTATCAACGATCGTCTGACGAATACCTATCTGTGGGGTATGGGTGCAGGAGTAGATATCGTCACGCTTTATGATTTCGTCATCCGGCCTGAGTATACCGTCAATAGTGATGGCAACACCTTCTTCTTCCTCAATTTCAAGGCTGATTTCTAGGGTTGATAGGTATTTTCTTACCTTTTTTATTGTAGGAGTACCAATCACCGACAGCCTCACCCTTGTCGTACCGCCCTTCGTATTCCAGCTCCCCCTTTTTGTTGTAGAACTTCCATAGCCGATGCTCTAACCCGTCGAGATAATCTCCGGATTGTATAATGACACCTTTCTCATCATAGGTTTTCCAGTGGCCGTTGGGTAAGCCTCCCTCATACTCCCCTTCCCTTATCAGAATGCCTGTTTCGTCATAAAACACCCAATAACCCTCATACAATCCATTAACAAAAATCCCTTTCTTCTCAAGTTGGCCATTGCTATGATAATAGTAGGACGAATCGGATTGTAGACCATTTTTCCAAGACTCCTTTGCGATGAGGTTTTCCGCTTCATCATAGTACTTCACTATACCATCCAATTGACCATCGACATAGGTCTCCTCAGCGCTTTTATTCCCGCTAGGGTAATAATACAGCCAGTCCCCCTCCTTCTTTCCATTTTGGAGCTCACCGACGGCCTTCACCTGTCCATTGTCATATTTCTCCTCTTGTATTTGCGCTAGCGCAAAATGGCTATAGAGCGACAACCCAAAAGCTAAAAGGACAGAAAATACAATTTTCATTTAATAATGAACGGTTGATATTGAAACTATAAAAATCTACTTTGCGGTCTATGCAAAGACTGTGCATTTTTTCATTATTCCTGCTGTGCCTGACCTATCAGAAGGCCTCAGCGCAGAATGGAAGGTATGAAATAAGTGCGAGAAATGCTGCCATGGCTGGAGCTTCGGCCACAGTGAGTGATGCCTTCAGCGCATTTCACAATGTAGGGACGCTGGGAGCCTACGATGAAGGGTTAGCAGCTGTTGCGGGTTATCAAAATCGCTTCGGCATCAAAGAACTCTCGTTGTTCGGCTTTGGTGTTGCGGCCCCCATGAACTTTGGCACACTCAGCTTGATGGCAGGGCGCTATGGTACTACAGACCTGTACAATGAGCAGCGACTCGGCCTGGCTTTTGGTAATACGATCGACTTTGTAAGCCTTGGTGTAGCGGTAAATTATATCCAGTACAGCATCGAGACAGCCGGGACCCGAAGGATGGTCTCCATTGACTTTGGAGGGCTTGTGGAGGTTTCAAAAAACCTGATGTTCGGCGCATATATCCGCAATCTCAACCAGGCCAAGATCCAGGATTATACCGATGAACGACTGCCTACCCTCCTTGTTCTAGGTTTTTCCTATCGGCCAATAGAGTCGCTGATGGTAAATGCGGAAGTTGAAAAAGACGTTGAGCAGGACACTCAAGTGAAAGTTGGGCTTGAATACAGCCCAATACAGCAAGTCTACCTCCGCACAGGCATCAAAGTTCAACCTTTCGAAGGTGCTTTCGGGGTTGGCTTCCGTCCCAAGAGATTTTTGTTTGACTATGCCTATATCTCTACTCCTGACCTTGGTGACAAACACGAGTTGAGCATTGGCTACCTAATCACTCCACAAAAATGAAGCGCTCCGGCCTTATTGGCTTGATGCTAATGGTGCTGGTCACATTTGGGTACAGCCAACCCAACGAGCGGATTATCGATTTGGAGCGATTTATAGAATACCTGTTTCAGGTTCAGGATATAGATGTCTCTTATGAGGATCTATATGAATCACTTTACCTACTCTACACCAACCCTATTAATCTTAATACTACCAATGCAGAGGAGCTCGCCTCCATCTTTCTCCTCACACCCAACCAGATCAACAATCTGTTGAACTACCAATCGTCCTACGGCAGACTTCTGAGTATCTACGAGCTACAGGCCATACCCGACTTTGACGAACAAACTATCAGAAATCTACTACCATTTGTGACTGTGGATAATGACGGTATCCAGGCCGACAACCGGCCTCTGTTTCAGCGTATTTCTACTGAGGAAAACAATTATTTCATACTTCGCTATCAAAGATTACTGGAAGAGCAAAAAGGTTTCACAGCGCCTACATTCGATTCCAATGGAGAGCCCTCTTCGAGATATGCCGGATCACCCAGTAAATACATGGGGCGATTTCGGGTCAGCCATTCCAAAGACTTCAGTTTAGGATTCACTTTCGAAAAAGATGCCGGTGAGCAGTTTTGGTGGGATCCTGATAGCAAAACCTATGGAATAGACTACTTCTCCTACCACCTCCACCTTCAGAATAAAGGTAAGTTCAAGACTATAGCCCTTGGGGACTACCAGATCCAGATGGGACAAGGGCTGGTCTTTGGTGCCGGCTTCAACCCTGGAAAGGGCGCTGAATCGATTACTACTGTAAGACGGGGAACTACGGGTGTACGGCCCTATGCGTCCGTGTTAGAGACTGGCTTCTTCAGAGGAGCCGCTAGTACGGTTAGTCTGGGCAACTTCGAAGTGAGTGGCTACTTCTCAAGGTTGTATCAGGATGCGAGCATTAGGAATGACACCACCTTTTCAGACCTGGATGAGTTCGTGAGTTCCATTCAAGACCAGGGGCTTCACCGCACACCAACCGAAATAGCAGCTAAGGACAGAATACTGGAATACTCCTATGGAAGCAGTATAGTCTACAGTGGAGACTCCAAGCGCTATCAGCTTGGTGCCAACATCCTTAATACGCACTATAGTCTGCCTCTATTCAGAAGACCCAATAACTACAATCAGTTTGAGTTCAGTGGAAATCAAAACCTGATCTACAGTGTCTTTGGCTCCTATCTTTGGCAAAATTTCAATCTATTTGGCGAGGTAGCCCAATCAAGCTCTGGAGGAATAGGTGCTGTTGCCGGCTTCATGACCAGTCTCTCCAAGCTGGTTGATTTCAGTATGGTCTTTCGCAATTACCAGCGTGATTTCCACAGCTTTTATGGTAATGGCTTTGGTGAGGGCTCACGCAGCATCAATGAGCAGGGTGTGTATTGGGGTATCAAAATAAAACCATCAAGGAAAATTTTCTTCTCTGCTTACTATGACAAGTTTCGCTTCCCATGGCTGAGGTTTCGTACAGAGGCTCCCTCCGACGGATATGAGTATTTGGCCAGATTCAATTATCGCCCAGCAAGGTCGGTATTACTCTATTTCCAGCTGAGACAGGAACAAAAACAGCTTACCGTAGGGCCCGATAATAGCAACCTCAATGTGCTGGAAACAGGCCGAAAGAACAACTATCTACTTAATCTGGACTATAGTGTCAATAGTTGGTTCACCATGAAATCAAGGGTGCAGTACAGTAACTACGATCTTGCGGGCCAGTACACTGAGGGGATAGCGCTGATCCAGGATTTCAACTTTGAGTTTTGGAAAATGAAACTCAGCTCCCGGTTTGCCATCTTTGATACCGATGACTATGAAAATCGTCAGTATGTCTACGAACGAGATGTGCTCTATGGGTTTTCTATTCCGGCGTACAATGGTCTGGGTACCAGGAATTATATCCTACTCCAATACAACCATACTAAGAAACTTAATTTCTGGATTCGGTATGCGAAATTCAACTACCGCGGGGTAGAAAGCATTGGCTCTGGATTGGATGAAATAGATGATAATACAAGAACAGAAATTAAAGTCCAGATGAGGATTAAGCTCTAGTCAGGATTGTTCATTAACCCTCTAAGTCTCAATAGTGCTGCCCGATTTTCTTTTCGATAGATGTTCTCCTGAATATTGCGCTTTTCGCGGCTTGTAAGATGCCAGCTCAGCGACGCTCTCTCGTTCTCCTGGCCTTCTAGCAGCTGGCGTTCTGTCCTGAAGTCAGCTGTATCAATATTGGTGTAAGTATCATATTCGAGTGATACCACATCGAGTGGAGCACCAAACCATTCCTTTGCGAATTGGATTTTATTGTCATTATTGACATCCTGAAGATTACCCAGGTTATTGTAAACGCTACTGATAGGTGCCGACAAACGCTGCAATATAGAGGGAGTAGTTCTGGGCTGTACTTCCACATTTTTGCGGGTATCTCTAATGGAGATTAGCACTACACCAGAAGTGTTTTCCTCAAGCCAAGTCTGAAAGTTGTAGATAAAACGAAGGGCATCACTAATGCCGAAGTTGTCGGCGATCCCTGCGTCCATTATCTGCATGGAGGGATTACTCGGAAGCTCCACGTTTGGGGTGACGTAAGGGAAGCTGGCGCTCATCCTCAACGCACTCAAAAATCTCAGGTCCTGCGACTGTTGCTTTGCAAAATAGCTCATGAAATCAACACCACTGATTTTGTACTGATCATCAAAGGCATCCACTCCAAGGTTCATATAGCTCACTGGTTGGGCAGAGATATATAGGCGCCTACCGTCATTGGCTATCGTTGGAGACATGATCATCATTGGTATATCAGCATTGTATTCCGGTAGGGAGTAGCTCATCACAGACTTCTCAAGTAACCCTTCAGTATTGATGTTAAGCTGCTGCTCGAATGCATAACCGCGATCTTTCCTGTATCTGCGTCCGGCATACTCAAAATGCTGAGAACGCAAAAATAGGTCGTTGACGAGCAGGCTGAAGATGATGGGGTTGAGGTTGTCCTTGGCTATGTTTTGACGGAACTCCTGGCTGTTATAATCAGCGACCTGCCTCTGCTGATGACGAAGGAAAAGTTCGCGGTAGTAAGCGGCTCCAATCATACCGCCTGATGCTCCGGTGATCAGCATGGTACTGTTCATGAGCCCTCCCGTGAGCGTACTGTCGAGCTGAGCCATAGCCGACATGGACCATAGTGCTGCGCGCTGACCACCTCCACTAACGCACAGAAACACAGCCTTCGGCTTGGGTGCATTTTGTTTCTGCTTCCAGTTTTCAAGCAACTCTATCGTTCGTGACTTATCAGTAGACACCTTTGATGGGTTGCTGCTTTTTTTGATAGACTGTAGATTATACTCGGCCATCTCAGTATTATACTTCAGCCCTATGGCCTCCGCCCTACCTTCCAGGACGCCATTCTTGACAAGGAGATTAATCAATGCCAGCAGTACGATCGTAACAACTAGTGCCCAGGATCTGAACCAATATGAAATGGCACCATTGAGCATGATCACTACCGTCAAAATTAGAATGGCACTAGCGGCGGCCGGTATTTTAAAGAGTGGGCTGTCCATAAAAAAACCGAGAATAATGATCAGCAGTAGAATCAAAAGCTCAATAATCACCGAGTTGAAGTGATTTTGGTCGAAGACTTTCAGCACCATCTCCTTCTCCATGAACGTATCGAGCCCTTTGGTACTAATCGGTCTAAGCTTGATATCCAGGTAGCTGTCCACTCTAAAACGCTGATCCCTCGCCTCCTTGAGTTTATTCAACGCATTGAGCCTGTTGAGCTTTACCTGCTTGAGCCGCCGATCTACACTGCCAATCAAAAATTTGAATATGTCCTTATTGGTATAACTGAAGTACAGCAAGAGTATGAAGATCATGAAGCCGGTACCCGTAATAAAGCCCAAAAGCATCAGCATTAATTCAAACCATTGGGTGTCCTCATTGCGTATCTGGAACGAAACGATGGAGAAAAAATAGATTAGGAAGACTATCAGAGGTATAATGCTATTGTTGATGCTGAACTTGACAAAGGGCTTTTCTAGAATACCAACGAAGGTGTACTTGTACCCATAGAGTATGTAGCAGGTGATGTGGAAAGCGATGACCATGCCCCCAAATGACAAGCCAACCAGAAAGAAGCTGGTAAAACCAACCGTATCAAGATACTCGGGATCCAGGAAGAGGTAGGGTACACCCAATACTTTCCCAAAGTTCTGAGTCACAATCACCAACAATAGTGCCCATACGGCTACCAGCGCTATATTTTTACGAAGATGCAGCAGTACTAACTGTACTGGAAAGGAGTAAATAAACCGCTCAACATTTCGGCTCATCAATGGGTTTTTAACACTGTTGGACT
>CAYGOT010000104.1:0-16283 GCA_964351595.1 uncultured Roseivirgaceae bacterium
TCTTGAAGTTTGGCGGCACGTCCGTAGGTTCCGCTGACAATATTAGAAGGGTTGGAGATGTAATAGCGAACTATCAAGCTAGCAAGAAGTCCATATGGGTAGTTGTTTCCGCCATGGGTGGAGTGACGAATAAGCTTATTCAGACAGCTAACCTTGCACTTGATGGCGATGAAAATTATCTGGTGAGGCTGGAGGAGTTGAGACAGCTTCACTTGTCCACGCTCAAAAGCCTCAATGGTGGCAAAACCCATGAGCAGGGTAAGAAGACCATAGATAGTCTTATTCACGAGCTGAAAGATCTATTGCATGGGATATTTCTTCTCAAGGAGCTATCCCTCCGTTCACTTGATATTATCCTGAGCTTTGGGGAGCGCCTATCGGCAAATATCATCGTGCACTACCTCAACGCTCAATCTGTCCATTGCGATTTTTTGGATACTCGCCAGTTGATTAAGACCGATAGCCATTTTGGCAATGCCAAAGTTGACTTCAAGAAAACAAATGCCAATATCCAATCTCATTTTGAAGATCATCCAGGTCTTCATATCGTCACTGGGTTCATAGCCAGCAATGAGGCCAATGTCACAACCACATTGGGTCGAGGAGGGTCGGACTATACGGCCTCCATTATAGCCGCGGCATTAGAAGCAGAGGAGGTTGAGATTTGGACGGATGTAGATGGTGTGATGACCGCCGACCCACGCAAAGTAAAGGAGGCCTACTCCATGCCACACCTCAGCTATGTGGAAGCGATGGAGATGTCACATTTTGGTGCCAAGGTGATCTACCCACCCACCCTACAGCCTGCTATCAATAAGAAGATTCCCCTGAGAATAAGGAACACCTTCAATCCGGATTTTGAAGGCACGTTTATAAGCAAGAAAAGTAGTGAGTTGAAGTTTCCTGTAAAGGGCGTTTCCTCTATCGAGCAGGTCTCACTTGTGAGTCTTATCGGTAGTGGAATGGTGGGTGTGCCGGGTGTGGCTTCACGTTTATTCGGTGCGCTAGCGCGAAATCAGATCAACGTAATTCTCATCACACAGGCCTCTTCAGAGCATTCGATCACATTCGCTGTAAGTCCGGTGGATACTGTCCATGCTCAGAAGACGCTGAAGGAAGAGTTCTCTCCGGAGCTTCGAAACAAAGAAATTGAGACGATCTCGATAGAAGAAAACCTAAGCATCGTCGCGATCATTGGTGAGAACATGAAGCATACGCCCGGTATTGCAGGACGATTGTTCAATGCCTTTGGCAAAAACGGTATTAACGTGGCTGCCATTGCCCAGGGATCTTCAGAGCTCAACATTTCGGTAGTGATCAACCGTCCCAACCTGTCTAAGGCGCTCAACGCGCTGCATGAGTCCTTTTTCTTATCCGATCAAAAGTCGCTCAATATATTTTTGCTAGGATCAGGATTGATTGGGGGCACATTACTCCGACAGATTTCTGAGCAGCATGATTACCTGCTCAACGAGCGAGCGTTAAAAATCAATGTCGTCGGGGTGGCCAACAGCCGTAATATGGCCTTTGATGAGGCGGGAATTGACCTAAAGGACTGGAAGAAGCTGATCGATTTTCCTGGTAAGAACTCACACATTGATGAGTTCATTGCCAAGATGCGAGAGATGAACCTATCCAATAGCGTATTCGTCGACTGTACGTCTAACCAATCAGTGATTAAGCATTATGAAGAAATACTGAAGTCCTCCATCTCGATTGTGACGCCTAACAAACTCGCCAACTCCGGCAAGTTTGCTAACTATACCAAGCTGCGCAAAGCAGCGGCTGATCATGGCTGTAAATTTCTCTACGAGACTAACGTAGGAGCGGGTTTGCCGATCATCAGCACCATGAATGATCTCAGGATCAGCGGCGACAAAATCCGCAAAATTGAGGGTATCCTTTCGGGTACGATCTCTTACATCTTCAACTCTTTTGTTGGCGACACCAAGTTCAGTGATGTGGTCAAAGAAGCCAAAGAAAAAGGCTTGACTGAGCCGGATCCTCGAGATGACCTCAATGGCATGGACGTAGCGCGAAAGATACTTATCCTGTCCCGTGAGGCGGGTTTGCAGCTGGAGCCGGAGGATGTAAAGCTAGACCCGATCCTACCGGAATCATGCTTTAAAGTGAACTCGGTCGATGAGTTTTTTGCTGAGCTCGAGAAGGTGGATGATCAATTGTCCCAACTAAGAGATAAAGCTGCTGCTGACGGAAAAGTGCTTCGGCTTATCGCTTCCATGGAGCGAGGACAAGCGCAGATCAAACTTGAGCAGGTAGGGCCTGACCATCCTTTTTACAGCCTGTCAGGCAGTGACAATGTCGTCTCATTCACTACCAAGCGCTACTATGAGCGACCATTGGTAGTGAAAGGACCAGGTGCCGGGGCGGAAGTGACCTCTGCAGGTGTGTTTGCTGAGATCATCTCGATCAGCAACCACTTCATTCAGGACAATTATAAATTTGGTGCGGCGCATGTCAGGTAGGGTCAAAGTATTCGCTCCTGCAAGCATAGGCAATGTGGGTTGTGGCTTTGACGTACTGGGCCTTTGTCTCGAAGCTCCCGGCGATGAACTTGAGGCCTGGATCACCGATGAGCCGGGTGTTCGCATCAATGAGATCACTGGTGATGAGGGCAAGCTATCGCGAAATGCAGCCGAAAACACCGCTGGTATAGCCATTCAAAGCTTCCTCGAAGCTATTGGTGAAGAAAGAGGAGTGACCTTCGATCTTCACAAGAAAATGCCCTTCGGCAGTGGTCTGGGCTCAAGTGCGGCAAGTGCTGTGGCTGGGGCCTTTGCGGCCAACGAATTGTTTGGACTACCTCTAACTAAAAATGAGTTGATCATCCATGCACTTGCCGGAGAGAAGTACGCATCAAAGAGTGCACATGCCGACAATGTTGCTCCTTCCCTGATGGGAGGATTTGTACTTGCACGAGGTGAAGAGCCATTTGATATCGTAAAAATACCTGCTGCGACAGAGTTGAGAGTAGTGCTGATTTACCCCCATGTAGAGATCAATACCAGTGAAGCTCGAAGCATAATCCCAACGGATATCCCCCTGAAAAAGGCAATCACCCAATGGGGAAATGTAGCTGGTTTGGTAGCAGGCATGATGCAAAATGATTTTGAGCTGATTGGGCGTTCGCTGACGGATGTGATCGTCGAACCGTATCGTTCAAAGTTGATTCCCGGCTTTGATGAAATGAGAAAGGCGGCTATGGAAAGTGGTGCTTTGGGGTTCAGTATTTCCGGTAGCGGGCCTACCTGCTTTGCACTCACCTACAATGAGCATCTTGCACAAGCCATAGGTAATGCCATGAGCACGGTAATGAAAAATAAAGGTATAGGCTTCACCATATACCATTCGAGAGTCAATGAAGCCGGACCAAAAATATTGAGCGTATGATATTGTACAGCACAAATGGACAAGCAAAGGAAGTGAGCTTTCAGGAAGCAGTATTCAAAGGGCTGCCTGAAGATAATGGCCTCTATATGCCAAGCGAAATACCGCAGCTAACTCCTGGTTTCTTCGACAAACTTCCTGAGTTGACCCTACCGGAAATCGGTTTTGAGGTGAGCAAAACATTGATTGGTGATGAAATACCTGAGGCGTCACTGCAGGATTTGATCGAGGACGCTATGAATTTTCCTGTGCCCGTCATCAACCTTTACGATCGACTTTATGCACTGGAGTTATTTCAAGGCCCCACGTTGGCTTTTAAGGACTTTGGAGCCCGCTTTATGTCGCGTGTGATGGCACATTTTCTTCAGCAGGAGAATCGTGAAATCAACATCCTGGTCGCCACATCCGGTGACACTGGTAGCGCAGTAGCACAGGGCTTTTTTAACGTACCGGGCATCAAGGTGACCATCCTCTATCCAAAGGGCAAGGTGTCGCTCGTACAGGAGCAGCAGCTCACCACCAACGGTGGCAATATCACGGCCATAGAGATTGATGGTACATTCGATGATTGTCAGCGCATGGTGAAAGCGGCTTTTTTGGATGCAGATCTGAAAAAGAAGATGAATCTCTCCTCAGCCAATTCGATCAACATTGCGAGGCTGATACCACAGTCATTTTATTATTTCTATGCCTATGGACAGGTGAGGAAGTCCACGGATTTGCCAGTTGTATTTTGCACCCCTAGCGGAAATTTTGGGAACCTCTGTGGTGGCCTGATTGCCTTTCGAATGGGGCTACCCGTGCATCGGTTTGTTGCGGCTACCAATGTTAATGCGATCGTACCCGAATATCTAAGGTCAGGACAGTTTAATCCTAAGCCGTCAGTTCAGACACTTGCCAACGCCA
Organism: uncultured Roseivirgaceae bacterium; assembly: GCA_964351595.1. Classification (GTDB taxonomy): domain Bacteria; phylum Bacteroidota; class Bacteroidia; order Cytophagales; family Cyclobacteriaceae; genus UBA6059. Next base: position 4,315 of record CAYGOT010000104.1, read on the forward strand.
TGGATGTGGGCAATCCTAGCAACTTCCCGAGGCTGCTGGATCTTTTTGGAGGAGAGCATGCAAAAATCGTAGAATGGGTCGATGGCGCTCACCATACAGATGAACACATCAAAGCCACCATCAAGGCAGTCTATGATCAGTACAACTACACGCTTTGTCCTCACAGTGCTATAGGTTATCAGGCACTAAAGGAGTATCAGGAGGCTCATGCTGAGAAAACAGCCGGAGTATTTTTGGCTACAGCACACCCGGCAAAGTTTGCAGATACGGTCGAGCAATCAACGCACAAACCTTTGGCCATACCAGAACGCCTGGCGGCTCTCGTCGACAGAGAGAAGAAGGCCATCCCTATGAAAGCTGATTTTGGGGATTTGAAGGAGTGGTTGCTTGAATAGTCAGATCATTTTGTTGATACGCTGAAGTTCCATGATATCTAGCAAGTCTTTGTTGCGCTTGGATTTAGCTTTGCTCATGATTAAGTCGTCTAAAGACAGCACTTTGTATACGGCTAATCTGTAACCTTCAATTTCGGCAGTTTCTGCATCTTTAAACGCTTCATCAAAAGTTTTGCCAGGGTTAAAGTTGGTGATCAATTCCAATTCCTGATAAGGGCTGATTTTGACACTTATATTTTGATTTCCTTCTACAACTTCTTTGGGGAATTCATCTATTTCGTAACTCATGTTGTTTAAGACTTTCAGGAGCTTCGACATATTATCTGATGAGGTTTTGATCCAAAAATCTACATCAGCCGAATGACGCTGATAACCATGAAAATTCACAGCCCCACCACCAACCATGATCATTTCTACGCCCTGCTCATGAGCACCTGATATAAACCCAATTACAAGATCGTCGAATATCACGGTTTTCTCTTTTCAATCACAAAATTACCCTTCGACCTGTCTTTGGTTCTTGTTTCGAACTTATTGAATTGACCAACCATATTAAGAAAACACATGACTCTCTGACTGGGCGAGAGTGCGAGAAACTCTTTTTCTCTGCGCGAGTTGTTTTCCTCTTTGGTAGCAAAAATGATCTTGGACATCAATGATAAATTTAACTGATAATCTTCACAACTATCGATTTGCTAATTGGTGTGCGGCTACCATCGGCGAAATGGTTAATGGGTACTAGCATGTTAGTCTCAGGAAAGTAGGCTGCCAGATTCTGCCTGGGAATTTGATATGGAATGACCTTGAAGTTCTCTGCTCTTCGGACTTGCCCATCATACTGGCTTTCCAGATGGACTATCTGCTCTTTTTTAAGACCGTGACCCTCCATATCCTCAGTGTTCATGAAGAGTACCCGCCGTTCATTAGTTATTCCGCGGTAGCGATCATCCAGTCCATAGATAGTCGTATTGAACTGGTCGTGCGACCTGATGGTCATCAACATAAACTCATGTTGGGCCAGATCGTGCTTCGGCAAATGGCAAATGCTAAACCTGGCTTTACCTCCCGGCACCACGGAGAAGTCCCCGGCCCTGGCATTGTTAGGAAGGTAAAAGCCTGTGCCTGATGACTTGGTCGAATAGTTTTCAAAGCCGGAAATCACCTGACTAATTTTTTCCCTGATGAGCTCATAGTTCTGACCCAACTCCAGCCAATTGATGGTCGTGTCATCCTTGAAGTATGCATGAGCTATTCTGGCCACTATCTCAGGTTCGCTAACCAATTGTTCTGAGGGGGGTTGTCTGACGCCCTGCGATCGGTGGACCTTGCCCATACTATTTTCGACTGTAACGTAGCGTTTTTGCCCATTTGAGACATCTGTTTCGGACCTTCCCAGGGTTGGGAGGATTAAGGCAGTCTTACCAGTAACGAGGTGAGTACGGTTCAGCTTTGTGGTCACCGAGACTGTGAGGTCGCAGTTTTGCAGCGCATGAGCCGTATAGGTTGTATCAGAAGCAGCGGACAGGAAATTGCCGCCAAGGGCGATGAAGACTTTGGCTTTACCTTCATGCATGGCTTGTATCGATCCCACAGTATCCAGCCCAACATGCGTCGGTGGCTTGAAACCAAAAACTTCTTCCAAAGATTGGTTGAGCTGCTTCGACACATAGTGCATGATACCCACGGTGCGATCCCCTTGCACATTGCTGTGTCCACGGACGGGGCAGGTGCCAGCACCCGCTTTGCCGATGCTGCCTTTGAGCAACAGCAGATTGACGCATTCGCGAATATTATCAACCGCATTTTTGTGCTGGGTCAAACCCATCGCCCAGCAAATAATAATGCGAGAATTAGTGGCAATCAACTCGACTGCCTGATCTATGAGGGTTTCTTCAACCCCGCAATTTGTGAGCAGTGCCTCTTCATCATGGTGGAATAGGTCTTGAATCAACTCATCATAACCGGCTGTCTTTTCTTCAATAAAATCAAGATCAAAAACCTGCTGCCCTTGATTCTGCAGCTTTACCAGTTTTTTTAGTATGAGCTTAATCAGCGAGACATCCTGATTGATTTTTACCGGTAGGTGGATATCGGTCAACAGCGTACCACTCCCCATCCAACCCGCTACACTTTGAGGGTTTTTGAATCGTTTCAGACCCGCTTCTTCCAGCGGATTTATAGTGATAATCTTGCCACCATTATTCTTACACTTCTCTAAGGAGGTCAGCATACGAGGGTGATTCGTGCCTGGGTTTTGACCTATGATCAGTATTACCTCTGCCTCTGGCAGGTCGTCTAATGTCACCGATCCTTTGCCGATACCTAATGTCTCTTTCAGCGCTACTCCGCTAGATTCATGGCACATGTTGGAGCAGTCGGGCATATTGTTGGTGCCGAACTGCCTCGCAAAAAGACCATAGAGAAAGGCTGCTTCATTGCTAGACCTACCGGAAGTGTAGAAGACGGCCTCATCCGGGGAGTCCAGTGAATGCAGCTGGTCAGCAATCAACTCAAATGCACCTTGCCACGAAATAGGCTCATAGTGAACGCTATCTGGGCGCAGGACAAAAGGCCTGGTAATGCGACCACTCTTGCCAATCTCATAATCCGTCCATTGCGATAGCTCCTCGACCGAGTGATTCTTGAAAAAGGCCTCATCTACACGGCTGTCAGTCGCTTCTTCAGCCAATGCTTTAGCTCCGTTTTCACAGTACTCACCTAGCCTGGATCGCTCATCCGCGTCTGGCCAGGCGCATCCGGGACAGTCAAAACCATCCTTCTGATTCATATTTGACAATGTCTGAAGCGACTTGAATAAGCCGCTTTCCTTATTGACATGCTCAAGTGCCACTTTGATTCCCGGTAGGCCAGCGGCATAGTCGGAAGGTGGAGTGACTTGGAGCTTAGAAAAGCTCGTGTCTCCGGTGATGGATATGTTGCGCTTCATTGGAAGACATCAATTTATCCAAAAGATGGGAAAAGTGTGGTGATACAGATATATGGATCAATCAATGATTGCCGACTCACACACAAAGTTGGGTATGATGCCTGCCGATTTGATTTTGCTCTCTGCCTGATCTGCGAGTGTATTGCCGGTGAGGACCAATACTGTATCCAGGCCAAACTTGTTGCCTCCAATGATATCTGTTGAAAGGGTGTCACCGACCATCAATATCTTGTTTTTGTCGGTGGTGCCACCAAGTTTGATCGAATGCTGATAGGCGTAGATGAACATTTGCGCGTCAGGCTTGCCAAATCGAATGAAGTTTTTCTTCACTATGTTTTCTACCATATTGGCAATACCGCCAATGGCAACTGCCACCTCTTTGCGGTTGACTGGATAATACTTATCCGTATTGGATACGATGGTAGGGATATTGCGCATCCGCAGTAGGTTGACCGTCTTGTTGATATGGTGATTCCAGTCAAAACCTTCATCATCAAGAAAGACCAATACACTCACGTCTTTGGCCTGCTCCATATCCAGATCGGCAATGGAGACTGTCTTGAGACCAACTGTTTCTATGTAATGAGCAGATTCTTTTGTTCCCAGGTAGGCTACTGTTCCCGATTTCACTTTCATTTTGAGGTATTCCCGGGCCAGCATCCCCGAAGAGATAATCTTACTTTTGGTGATGTCTAATAACCCTGCATCCTGATATCCCTGAGCAAGTTCCTGAGGGCCTTTGCTGGCATCATTGGTTAGGATGTAATAGTTGATGCCATTATCCTTGAGATAGCCAAAAGTATTCTCTATTCCCGGTAGGAGGCCTTGATGGTTTTTGAGTACCCCGAATGCATCAAAAAAGATCGTTTCGTACTTGTGAGCAATGGCTTTGAAATCGGTGATTTGCATGGTCAAAGATTGAGTAATCTGATGAGGGACTCTTCATCGAATGAGCGATCTAAATTAGGGAAATAAATCTCGTGGGCTTCCTTTTGTAGTCTGGAGGCATAGATTTCGTTGAAGAAATAGCGTCCGTCTTTGACAACATAGTTGAGAATAAAAAAGCGATAGGCTTCCTTCATAAAGGAAATTTCCGATGGGGTCAGTGGGTACACCGCATGATAGGCCTTTAGAAATATACCGAACCTGTCCTCCATGAGCTGATCAATGGTGTAGCTAAACATGGTCTGGTCACCGGCGGCAGAGCAAACTCGCGCGAAAAAGTAAAAGTCCATAACTCGACTGCTCATGCGGAACCAGTCATAGTCCCATCGCGAAAAGAAGTTAAAGTCATCATCAACGGAAAAGTTGCCGATGTTCCAGTCCACAAATACCGGAATAGCGTCAAACCTCTCCATACCGAGCTTATCAATGTTTTCCAGGAGGGTATTGCACTGAAATTTGATACTGTCTATATGACCCCTATGTTCATATCGGCCTTCCTCGGTTTCCAGGATTTCGAGTAAGTGGTTGATGTCATGTGCGATTGACTTGGAGTTGGAAGGTAGCGTATTGCGTACCTTGTGACAGGCCTTGTGAAACCTGGCCAGCTGTTGGCCGAGCGTTTCAATTTTCTTTTTACTCTGTACTTTCCGGGGCTTTTTCCCAACCCTGATAGGATTGTAAAATACTACCCAGGCCTTAAGCAGACCATGGTCATATTTGTATGTGTAGAGCTGGCCATGTTTGGTGAGCGACTTGGCTAGAAAATTTTCAAAAGGGTCACTGAGATTAGTAGCTAGCGCGTTGATGATGGCATGATCCTGAACGAAATGCTCGTACTTCCCAAAGTAGGAGAGCTTACCGATGATAGTTCCTTCGTCTTCGAACCATATGCGATAGACATGGTTGGTGGAGACCTTGGCACTGATATCCTCGATGTATTTGATAGGTCGAGAGCTGTCATAATCAAGCCATGCTTGCTCGACGATATTGGTAAAGTTGATTACTCCATTCATGCGCAGTAGCTGCCTTTTAGATTAGCTGCCGAAGATATCATTCGTTGAGATATTAACCAATGAAAATGCTTGATCCAGGATGACCTACCGCAATCATTTTACCCTGAAAATTGAAAGTGCTAGTTTCAATTTTCAGGGTAAAACGATATACCTATCCCTGATATATGAAAATCACACTTTTGATTTACGGGTATGATTGGTAGAGTTCAGTATAAAGACAAGCTTCACCATAGACACAGCAAGGAATTTCGTGGTAACACCCAGTAGTGATCATTTCCCAGTGCACTCAAAAGTAGAAGTCATTAACCTATGGGATTTGATCAATTTACTTAGCCAAAAGTAGCATTCGCGACCAATCTGCATTGAAATCTCCCCACTCACGGAATGGTTGATTCCGGTAGGTGTGACTTTTACTATCTTCCGAGAGTCAAATTCTAAAAACCCCAAAGGATGAGCTTAACAAAAGACTACAAAGGATATCAGTCATTCCAATACCTGGAAAAAGATGTCGACTATAAATATTTCCCTCTGGCCAAAGAGGTCGAAAGAGTTAATTCGACTAAGGTGCCCCTATCAGACGCTGAAGAGGCCCGTGCAAAAGCCTTTATCGAAAACAACATACTTATCTCCATGCATGAGCATCTTGGTGTTTTTCCGGATGATATCATGCAGACGCCAGCTTATGTCAAGGAAGGTCGCATGGCCACAGGTTTTGAAGGACTTGCCGCTTCGCACTGGGACTGTGTCTTTGACAACCTGATGGATGGTGTATGCCAAATCCACTCAAAGGGTGGCTGGAAATGGAGTGAGGTGACCCACGATCTGGGCATGCGCCTTTGCGATATTGCACATCAGGATTTTGTGATTCATGCACGCACTGTTGATGACATCCTCAAAGCGCACAAAGAAAACAAGATGGCCTGGGTGGCAAGCATGGAAGGTGCCATGATGATCGAGAATGAGCTGGATAGAATTGACCTGCTGTATGGATTTGGCGTTCGCCTGCTTGGCATCACCTACAGCGAGTCTAACGCCCTGGGCTCTGGATTGAAAGAAGATAATGACGGAGGCCTGACCAAATTTGGAAAGAGGGCTGTGGAGCGAATGAATAAAGTAGGCATGCTCATCGACTGCTCTCACACAGGAGACCAAACCGCACTGGATACCATAGCACATAGCAGCAAGCCAATCGTGCTCAGTCACATCGGGGCAAAGGCACTTTGGAATACCAACCGTATGGCCCCAGACGATGTGCTCAAGGCATGTGCTGATAAAGGAGGGGTCATCGGCATGGAAGCTGCTCCTCATACTACATTGACACCTTCTAAGCGCGTACACAATCTGGATGCGGTGATGGAGCACTTCGAGTACATCAAGGATATGGTGGGTATCGACCATGTGTCATTTGGTCCGGATACGCTCTATGGTGACCATGTAGGACTCCATACAGCTTACACCGCAGCACTTTCTCTCAAGGAGTCCAAAGGCAAAGACATCCCGGGAATGGAATATACGCCTGTGGAGTTTGTTGATGGACTGGAGAATCCAACGGAGGGCTCATACAACATCGTCCGTTGGTTGATTAAACATGGCTACAGCGATCAGGACATGGCGAAGGTGATGGGTACCAATACACTTCGAGTCCTCAAAGAGGTATGGGCTTGACAAGAAGTATTTGGTTGTTGGTATTTGGTTGTTGCATTTCTAGTGGAGTCCTCGGACAGGGGATCACTGAGAGGTTTGATGCCAATATCAAGCTGCTAGATGAGCACTCAGCTATCGTTACGACCACTATTGCGGTAGCGCCGGATAGTGGAGTGTCGATGCTGCCACTGCAAGCCATCAAATATGAGAATGCCTCCATCACGGCTGCCAAGGTCGATGGTCGAGCTGCTGAAATAATTGATTACAACCACCTCTGGAAGATTGAGCAATACGATTTTTCCGGTAGGTCTGTCAATCTGGAATATGAGGTGCAATGGGAGGGTGATGAGGTGGTCATTCCGATCCTGTATGTGCCATGGAAGGCACAGGATACCGAGGAGGGTAAGATGGTGGTGCGGATATCGCTACCGCAAAACCTGTTCATCGGCAATCATTTTCCGGATGTGGAATTCAGTCAAGATCCAGAGGGAGTTTACTCGTTTGACTTGCCGGTGGTGACATCATTGGTGAAGTTTGATTTGCGCCAGGATGATGGCTTCTATATTTCGGGTACGACGGTCGTCGACTTTTTCATTGTGTTCTTACTGGCCGGCCTTGGCGTATTCGGCTGGCAAAGACGAAAAATGCTGATCTGATGGGTGTAATATTCTGGGGCTTGTTTGTAGTGCTTGGGTCCATCGTTGTGGGCTACATGATATGGATGTACCTAACGGAAAAGCGTAACCCATGACGGTTCAACTGCTCATATTCTTTCTCTATTTCGCCGTGGTTTTCGCCATTGGCTGGTACAGTATGCGCGCTACCGCAAATGAGTCGGACTATTGGATTGCTGGCGGCAAGCTGGGCTGGGGTGTCGGTGGGGCTACCATGGCCGCAACCCATACCAGTGCAGGCACCTTTATTGGCACCATCGGAGTGATCTACGAAGTGGGCTGGTCCTTCACGTGGGTGCTGATTTCCATTCCTTTGTCTTATTGGTTTATGGTGGCTGTATTGGCGCCTCGCTTTACTAAAGTGAAAGAACTGACCCTTCCGGCATTCTTACAAAGAAGATACAACAGTAAGATGGCAAGAGGTGTTGGGGCTGTGATCATCCTCATTGCGACGGTGGTCTACATTCAGGCCCAGATAGTAGCAGGAGGTTTGGTTGCCAATATCGTTTTTGGTATACCTACGACCCAGGGAATGGTGATTTTTACGATCATCCTGCTGGTCTACACTGTCATTGGTGGGATGCTGGCGGTGGCCTATACAGACTTCTTGCAGATGGTGATTATGGTATTTGGTACGGTGGTTTCCGTCCCGATTGCCATCCATCACTTCGGCGGACTGGACAATATGCTCAATGCCGTGGAGGCTGTAAAGCCCTTGACTTTTCAATGGGGAGGATTCCCAACTAGCCTTTTGATCACCATGAGTTTAGCCTTCTTTCTTGGATCAGTGGCCACACCGGAAAAAGTGGTGCGTCTCTATGCGATGAAGGACATGAAGACGATACGCAAGGGCATTCTTATGACCATTATCCTGGTGACAGGGATCAATCTACTCGTATTTTTCCTTGGTCTGGCGGCTATGGCATTGTTCCCTCTGCTACCTACGGGTGATTTGTCCATGCCTGTGATAGCACGGGCTGTCCTGCCAACATTCATTGGTACGATCATGTTGGCTGCCTTGACCTCTGCGATGATGTCTACGGTTGATTCGTTGCTTCTAGTGGCTGGATCTGCCCTATCGGAAGATATCTATCAGAACCTGGTACATAGCAAAGCTTCGGAGAAAAGAAGACTGCAAGTCGCTCGAATTGGCATTTTCACTGTGGGCATTATTCCACTATTCCTTGTCCTGACTGGTGTGGGAGAGGGTGAATTGATCCAATTCATCGTGGTGCTGTTTACGGCCATCATGGCTGCTGGATTCTTCACCCCAGTTGTGGGAGGAATTCTATGGAAGCGTGCCACCAAAGCCGGTGCGATCTCCTCCATGATCGGCGGGGTGGTGGTCACCGGGCTCTGGAAGGCATTCGGAGATCCGTTGATCTATCCAGTACTTCCAGGCTTTATGGTGAGCATCACGCTTTACGTAGTGGTAAGTCTAGTGACCAAGCCTCCAGGAGAGGAGAGTTGGGGAGTTTATTTTAATGAAGAGTCTGATAGAGGTTGAAGGTTAGAGCCAATTAATCTATCAAGCCTTGGGTCGCTTGGCCTAAAGGTATTATTGGAGATAATTCTGCCATTTGCGCTGACTAGTGTGTAATGTGGTATCCCATTGATCTTGTATGAATTGTTAAGCTTCTTTGGCCACTCATCTGCTGCGAAGAGATGCTGTCCTGGCATGGACTTCTCTTCAATAGTTTTTAGCCAATTTGTCTTTTTGCACTGAATACAAATGTTAATGATCTCAAAGGGTTCTGAGCCATATTTAGTTGCTAATTTCTTTTCATCAGGTAGTTGGGCTAGACATGGCTTGCACCATGGCGCCCAAAAGTTTAGCAATAGCAGTTTGCCTTGATAATCTTGGATTGATAGAAATTTTTCCTCTGGAGTCTCCAGATAGAAGTATGGGGCTTGAACTCCATCCTTAAGGTTTTCTTTTGGCTCAAATTCGTTATCCAATACAGCTAGATAGGGATTATCAGAAAATTCAGATTTGTAATGTAGAAGTGCTATTCGTGCTTCCTGATAATCTGAATACCCTATTTCGATCAGTGCCTGTGAAATCAGAAATAAATTGAAGTTCACCTGACCTACAAGTGGTTTGAGCTTATCAATTTCATTAAACCATGTTTGTCTCTTAGCGATCGAGAATAAACTATCCCGATGTGCGGATTCAGTTATATTCAGGGAGTCGGTTATGAAAGAAAACATTGCTGAATCTTGCTTAGCTCGAATTAGGTCAATAAAGCCTGGAATTTTCATGTTCCAGGACCGCACATAGTTGTGGTAGGCAACATTTGAAAGAAAAAAGGGATAGTAGAAGGTATATCGGCCATACGGGTTGCCCATCTCCATCTCTTTCATGAAATCATAGTAATCATCAGAAGTCTTGACTTCACTTCCAATTTGAAACTCTCTAAACCCTGGTTGCTTGATTTTACTCTCCAATGCCTTATAGCTGATGGTGGCCTTTTCTGTTTGATAGAATAATTCGCTCAGTTGCGCCACTTGATTCATTGAATCAAGGAACCGGAATTCTAAATGCATTAAGGAATCTGTACTCGCCGCAAATTTTTCAAGACTAACAGATGAGTTGTTAGCTATTCTTGCGAAGACCATAGGATTGAAACGCCTGGACTTTTGACTGATGTAGTAATTCTCAAGGGCATATTTTCCTTCGAACTCTAGCGTAGTAGTTGAGTTCTCACTACCGTAGTGTTTTATTTTTTCATGTTTGAGAGACTTGTGGATCTTTTTAATTCGAACTGTCAGCGTATCATCATAGTAGAGATATAACTCCTGATTGTCTCGCTGGATGGCAATTGTGTATACCTGTGGAATGGGTATATCGTAGATTAATAAGGTGTCTTTTGTAGCTTTTAGTTTAACTGATTCTATATCTGGTATTCGGCTAGTTGTGCCGTACAAGGCCGGGTATAGCCGTTCTATTTCTACTGAATCTTGTGCTTCATTTATAAAATGGACATATGCCTTTCCATGTGGCTTAAAGTCAGGAAGTTTAACTGATAAAGAGGTCGCTTGTTGCTTATCGTTTTGACAGCCCGCCAGCGTAATCATAGCAATTAAGGCCAAAAATTGATTCTTCATGGCATATAACTTTAAAACATGAATATAGCAGGACATTTCGTTTTGTCAAATTATCAAATGTTGTCATCTTAGGAGACTATGGATGGGACGAATATCTTGCTGGGCACTTTCCTTTTCTTGGGAAGTTTCCTAAGGATAGGACTTAATGCCCATATTTACAATCAACTTCATGGTACAAACAAAAGGCTGTTTGTCACGAAAGACGAACTAGGTGGTGGTGAGGATGAGTCGGTTGAGTCGTTTCTTTTCTTAATGTACTGCCTGCTGGCGATCATATGGTTTCGCTACGATAGGCAACTGATTGTCCATGCACTCTGTAGCAATTTGCTCGGTGTACTCTCCCTTGCAGCGACTATTTTCTTGCTGATCAGTTGATTACGCCCTGGAATCCATGTTGATTTGCCCCGATGGCGCAAAAACTTCTCTACTTCATTATTCACAAGCCCTATCGCGTACTTAGTCAGTTCACTGACGAAGATGGCAACCCTGGACTGGGCTCTATTTTTGATCTGCCCAGGGACATTTACCCGGTAGGGCGCCTTGATCTGGATAGTGAAGGGCTGCTGCTGTTGACCAATGATCGCAAGCTCAATCATAAACTGCTTGATCCTAAGTTTAGCCATTGGCGAAAGTACTGGGTACAGGTCGAAGGCGAGCCAAACGCAGAGGCGCTAGACAAGCTGAGGTCGGGCGTTGAGATCAACTTAAAGGGTAAGAAGCACACGACCCTGCCCGCCCGTGTGTCGGTAGTGGAGCCTACCGGAATAGTAGAACGCGATCCACCCGTTAACTACGCTAAGCACCCTGTGACCAGTTGGTGGCAAATAGAACTCCATGAGGGCAAAAACAGACAAGTAAGGCGCATGTTTGCTGGTGTTGGCCACCCCGTATTGCGACTCGTTCGCGTGGGGATAGAAGACCTGTCGCTCTTTCCGCTGCTAAGTGGTGAGATTAGCCAGATTTCACCAAAAGTCTTGCACAGGAAACTGTTTGGATCGCAGGCTTCTTAGAAACCAGAGAGTTTGCTTTGAGAATCAAAAAATATTGACCCAAGGCTTGGGTTCTTAGCTTTAATGAATAAACTTATTACCAGAAGTTCCATTTAACCTGCTGACTATGACCGCTGCTTCCAAATCCTCCACTAAGAATAAAAAGATCACAAAAAAGGAAATCTCTGGCAGCTTGTTGGTGGAAATCGCCTGGGAAACGGTCAATCAGGTCGGCGGGATCTACACAGTCATTC
>CAYGOT010000105.1:0-16102 GCA_964351595.1 uncultured Roseivirgaceae bacterium
ATACGCTCATCCTCCTCGTTGAACTCCGGAATTTGCGGTAGCATGGCTACCTTGATACCATCCCGAAAGGTCTTTGTGCCTCTGTCTGGTGTTTCCAGACCTGCGATAATCTTCATCAAGGTGCTCTTTCCGCACCCATTCACCCCAACAAGCGCCACCTTCTGTCCCTTGGAAATACCAAAAGTAAGGTCATCAAATAACTGCCGCTCGTCGAACCCCTTGGAGAGGTTCTCCACCGATAAATAATTCATGCCACGAAGCTACCACAAAAGCCATGAAAAAAAGGGACACATATGCGTCCCTTTTCTCGGTTTTAGGTTAGGTATTAAGGGTTTAATCCTTCTTGAATGCAGCCTCAGCGGCCTTTTTGATTTCGTCAGCAGCTACCTTCAGGTGGGACTTAATTTCACCCCATTTGCCTTCATTGTTGTGCTTAAATTCCTCGAACTCGCCCTCTAGCGTCTCCTTTCTCTTCTTCAGTTCAGATATCTTCACTTCTACGTCATCCCTGATCTCGTCCTTTGCCTCCTTAGCATCTGCGATGAGCACATCTATTTTACGACCGAGCTCTTTCAATATATTCTCGACTTGTCCTTTTTTATCTTCAGCCATGACTGTTTTTCTTGTCAAGATAAGAATATTTCAATTTCAATCTAAAATGGTGATGGCATTATTTTGCACTGCTGATTCCAAAGAGTAATTGATGAAAATCAGGCATAAAGTGTTTGGAGGGAAATGAATTTAGGACTTTTCGTTCTATCTTGGTCTTTACACAAACCACCAATACCAGCATGTCGAAACTTACAGGAACAGTAGCCTTTGTCGGGGGTGTACTTTTGATAGTGATGGCCATCACAGGTATCTTGATCAAGAATGAAAACCAATTTGAATCATCACACAACGTAATAGCCGAAGTGGCGGAGATGGCAGATGCGGATCACGACAGTCATCCGGTACCCCAATGGTTAAGTCTATCAATGTACGCTACATTGATAGTCAGTGGCGCATTTACGATCATCCAGGTGAGTCGGTTTGGTCTGTCGACTGAACCCAGTACGATGAGTACTGCCGCCTTTGTAGGGGGTATGGTTCTGGTAGGGTTAGGTTTCCTTGCTACCCTGGCCGTCAACGAGCAGAGTTTCCGAGATCAGAATAAAATAGAGACAGCTTCCGTAGAAATAGCAATGCCGACTACAGATCACGAATCAGAGGAGCATGGTAGTGGTATTCCTGATGACTTGAGATACGTGATGATGGGAACCCTGTTTATAGCTGGCGGTATTTCTGTTCTACACGTGAGTAAGTATGGCTTGGCTTAAAAGATGATAGGGGAGAGTACAATGTCTACTCTTCTGTTGAGTACCCTTCCTTCCCAGTCATTGTTGCTAAACCATGGGTTGGCCTGACCAAAATCCTTAATTTGTATGTACTCAGGTGGGATTTGTTGATCTACAAGTTTTTCAAGTACCGAGTAGCTCCGCATTTGTGATAGCCATTCGTTGAAGCGCCTACCGCCAATGTTATCCGTGTGGCTGTAAAGGCTGATTTGGTATTGATCAATATCGGGAATGGAATCAAGGAGCTGGATGAGCTCCATCGATTGCTCTTCATCTACGTACCAACTGCCCCCTCCAAAGAAAATGCTCGTCTGTATGATCTTGCGTTCATTGACATCCTGCGCCGAAGTGTGGATCGTAATGAAGGCGAAAAGAACCAGTACGAGTCTGAACATACATTAATATAACGATTGAGCCGGACAATTGATTTATACTCACCAATTTGGATTGTTTTTATCTGGTCAAATGGGTCAGATTTGAAGTAAATTGCTCTTATGAATTCGATTAATTGGAAAGACCACTTAGTAAATCTGGTGGTTGTTATACTTGGTATTTCCATTGCATTTTATTTGGAGGGCTGGCGAGAGGATAGACAAAACCTTAAGCTGGAGATCAAGTATTTGAATGATCTATCGGTTGACCTGGCCTATGACGAGGCGATGCTGGACACGCTGCTGATGGTGGACTCCATAAATATGGAGAAGATGAAAGACATCCTCGATCATTCCGCGAATGGTACGAGGATGGAGTTCGACGGGGTATTTCTCGATTTGGTTTACTATGTACCTTTCACTCCAAAGACCGTGACCTACCAGACCATTGTTAATTCTGGTAAGCTTGAAGTCATCTCTGCCTATGAGGTTCAGAATTCCATCGTCTTTTTGTATAATCAACTCTATGGTGGAATAGGTAAATGGGACGGATATATCAGTGATCACATTGATAACTATGTCAAGCCATATACGATAGACGGCATAAGGATCGAGAGTGACAAAATCAGTGCGACACTACTCAGGAATAAGTCTTATATCAACGCAATCGTAATGTGTAAAAACATGCTTGAGCAAAGCATGGCATTGCGAGAAATGACCTTGGAGCATATCACGCGCACAAAGCAGATGCTGGCTAATCGAAAGGAACGACTGGAATAGCGATGGACCTAAGGGCAGAACTGCTATCTGAATACTCAAAGAAGCATACGCTTGAGATGTCTGCTGCGATTATTGCAGACCCTTCGCAGTTTCCCTTACTGATGTCTTATTTCCTGGATGATGCCGGAGAGGGTTATCGGCTACCGCAAAGGGCAGCAGCAGTAGTCAACGAAGTGTGCGAGCAACGACCCGACTTTCTCGCGCCATACTATGAAAAGATCATTCTCAACCTGCGCAATGACGTGCATGATGCAGTTACCCGCAATACCGTAAGGCTGCTGCAGTTTCATGACATACCTGAAGACTTGCTAGGCGAGGCGGCCGATATCTGTTTTGGGCTGTTACAATCGGCCAAAGAACCCATCGCTATCAAGGTCTTTTCTATGACCGTACTTTTCAATATTGTGAAGCGCGTGCCTGAGCTGAAATCCGAGTTGGAGTATATGATAGAAGAGCAAATGCCCTATGGGTCGGCAGGCTTTGTGTCAAGGGGTAGGAAGATACTCAAAGCACTAAAAGCTATCAATTAACCGCACACCACGGAAACGGACTTCTCATTGATTATTGATGGCTTGAGGCCAATCATTTTCCTAGCTTCATTGCAAATCTGACTCCTATGAAAGCATTCACTATTTTTCTTTCACTGACACTTTGTTCACTTTTTCAGCTACCGCAATATCAAGCCCACGGACAGTCGATACCTTCCAGTGAGTTGTCTGCTATGAAATACCGCTTTATTGGGCCCTTTAGGGGTGGCAGAAGCACAGCTGCAGCTGGCGTACCGGATGAAATCTTTACCTACTACATGGGTACCACCGGTGGGGGTGTCTGGAAGACTACTGATGGAGGTACTACATGGAATAATATCTCCGACGGCTACATTCCGGTAGGGTCGATTGGTGCTGTGGAAGTCTCATTATCAGACCCCAATGTGATCTATGTGGGTACGGGCTCTGCTGACCCCAGGGGCAATGTCTCTACGGGTAAGGGGGTGTATAAAAGTACGGATGCCGGGGCTACATGGTCTTTCAGCGGCCTGGAGAAGGCGGGCCAAATCGGAAGAATGCAGATTCATCCCAAAAACCCTGATTTGGTCTATGCTGCGGTACAAGGCAATATTTTTGGGCCAACTCCGGATCGTGGCATTTATCGTAGCAAAAATGGTGGTCAGGATTGGGAAAAAGTGCTCTTCGTCAATGACAGCACAGGTGCCAGCGAACTGATCATGGACCCGAACAACCCGAGGGTGCTTTATGCTGGCTTTTGGCAGGCAGAGCGCAAGCCCTGGACAATGATTGATGGCGGTCGTGGCAGTGGAGTATACAAGTCTACCGATGGGGGAGATACCTGGAAGAGGCTTTCTGGTAAGGGTGGATTACCTGATGGTATCATAGGAAAAGTTGGCATAGCCGTGTCTCCAGTCAATTCCGATAGGATATGGGTACTCCATGAGCATATAGACGAGACCAAAGGCGGCCTCTATATGTCGACGGATGGTGGCAAAAGCTGGGAGAGAAGCAGCCGGGATCACCTGATCCGCCAGCGTGCCTGGTACTATTCGCGCGTGTTTGCACATCCTACTAAGGAGCAAACGATCTACATCGTCAACACGCGATTTTATGAGTCACCGGATGGGGGCAAGACATTGGAGCGGATCAATACGCCACACGGCGATGATCACTTTGTCTGGATCAACCCAAAATACCCTGAATACATGATTGAGACCAACGACGGAGGCGCGAATGTCAGCTTCAACGGTGGTGCTACCTGGTCCACGAATTGGAATCAACCCACTGCTGAGATCTATCGGGTGACGACCGATAACCAATGGCCATACAGAGTCTATGGTGCACAGCAAGACAACACCACACTGTCGCTCCCTAGTAGAGGAGGCGGACTGCACCATGCTGCGGACGTGTATGCCGTGGGCGGTGGAGAGAGTGGTCATATTGCCGTGGATCCGCGCAATCCCGATGTGGTCTATGCGGGTACCTACATCGGCATTATCTCCCGTATTGATCGCTCCAAGGATCGATCAAAGAGGGTAGGGGCCTATCCTGAGCTCTACGATGGTGTGGAAGGCCGTGACCTGAAGTATCGCTTCCAGTGGAATGCGCCGATTCGTTTCTCACCACATGACCCTAAGACTTTGTACATCACGTCCAATTACGTCCATAGGTCTACCAATGAAGGACAAACCTGGGAGGTAATCAGTCCTGACTTGACGCAGAATATCGATAAGTATCTCGATATTCCAGGCGAGCCCATCCAGAACGACAACACTTCTGTGGAGCTCTACTGTACCATTTTTGCGTTTGAGGAATCACCGATTGAGAAGGGCGTGCTGTGGGCCGGAAGTGATGATGGACTGGTGCATATCTCCAAAGACAATGGCGCAAGCTGGCAGAACATCACTCCCGCGAATATGCCCAAAGAAGGCACGGTGAACATGATAGACCTGTCGAACTCCAGGAAGGGTAGAGCGACCATGGCCGTATATCGATATCGCGACAATGACTTTAAGCCCTATATTTTCCAGACCAACGATTATGGCCAGAGTTGGCAACTCCTGACCAATGGTCGCAATGGTATCCCATCAGATCATTTTGTGCGGGTGGTTAGAGAGGATCCTGATCGGGAGGGCTTGCTCTATGCGGGCACAGAGTTTGGCATGTACATCTCTTTTGACAATGGTGCCAGTTGGCAACCCTTCCAGAATAACCTGCCGATTACGCCTATAACGGATATGGTGATTAAAGAAAAAGACCTGGTAGTGTCGACACAGGGCCGTGCCTTCTGGATACTCGATGATGTGAGCCCGCTTCATAGTATTGCGGTAGCGCAGCAGGCCACACTGCTCTCACCGAGGGTGGCTTACCGCACTCAGATAGGTGTCCAGCGTGGTGACCTTACGCCCGATCCAGCGCCGAGGGGAGCGTTGTTACACTATTACCTACCGGAAAATGATACCGTATCGATCACGATCACTGATATGGATGACAACCCCGTCAATGAGTACAAAGAAATAGCAGGGAAAAAGGGACTTAATCGGTGGGAATGGAATCTCACCTATCCAAAAGCTGAATTGGTGCCGGGCACTTTCATCTATCTGAGCTACTCCGGTGGGCCAAGGGTGGTGCCTGGAGACTACAAGGTGACGCTGACGTCTGGGCAGACTACTTCTACGCAGACCCTGACTGTCAAGGCTGATCCCAGATGGGAAGTCGATCAGGCGGGCTTTGAGGCGCAACTGGCCCTGCAAATAGAAGTTAGAGACATGGTGACAGACATCCACTCTACCATAGCCGATATCAGGAGTATTCGAGACCAACTGGAGGGTATAGATTTGGGCGACAATCAGGAGGCTGTGGCGAATGTTAAAGCATTTCAGGAAGCCATTACAGGTGTAGAGGAACAGTTGATACAGACAAAAACGGAGAGTCATCAAGACCCGATCAACTATCCTGTTCGGCTGGACACGCATGTCGGATACCTATTTTCGGTAGCTCACTCTCAGGAGGGAAGACCCAATGATGCTATTTATGACAGGCTGGAGGATTTGAAAAAGGAATGGGCGGCTGTGAAGTCTGATTATGACGAATTGATCGAGGAGGATCTGAAGGCCATCGAGGATATGCTGGAAGAATTGAATATTCCTTATATTCATATTCCAAACAGATAAAACAATTCTATGATGAAGAATACAGCTATCCTGATATTGTTAAGCTTTTGTGGCATTTCGGTAGTTTATAGTCAGGGTCGAGATCGTGAAAGTCTGGATCCGGAGGTGACTGAAGTCTGGAAGCTGGTGGACAAGGTAACACCTGCTGAGACTATCGGTAATGCACCTTCAGATGCTGTTGTATTATTTGACGGTAGTTCGCTTGACGCCTGGATACACCTCGATGGATCAGAGGCAAAATGGGATGTCGCTGACGGGGCATTTATGGTAAAGAAGGGGACTGGTGATATCAAGACCAGAGAGACCTTTGGAGATATTCAGCTTCACATAGAGTGGATGGCACCTACTGATGTGGAAGGCACGGGCCAGGATCAGGGCAACAGCGGGATATTCCTACAGGAGCGCTATGAAATACAAGTGCTGGATAGCTATTCTACCGAGACCTATGCCAATGGTCAGGCAGGTGCAATCTATAAGCAGAACCCACCTCTAGTGAATGCTAACAGGCCGCCGCTTACATGGCAGGCTTACGATATCGTATATCGTGCGCCGGTTTTTAATGAGGAAGGCAAGTTGCTTGTACCTGCTCGCATCACTGCATTTCTCAACGGAGTACTAGTGCAGGACAATACCAGCATATGGGGGCCTACGGAGTATAAGGGTCTGCCAGTATATGTTGAGCATGGCAATGCCTCTTTGAAACTGCAGGATCATGGTAACCCTGTGAAATTCAGAAACATCTGGGTGAGAGAGCTATAGATAAATGCCGACGATCCTTTTTGTGAATGGATACAGGTTTTACTTCTATGCAGGTGATGGGAACGAACCAAAGCATGTTCACGTAGAAAAGGGAGAAGGAACAGGTAAGATTTGGCTAGAGCCTTTGATCCCTAAATACTTCTATAGGTTTAAGGATCAGGAGAAAAGAGAAATCTTGAAATTAGTTGAAGCGAATATTGAAAGCTTAATAGAAAAGTGGGATGAGTATTTCGGAAAATAATTTTGACTCGCTAGAACGAGTGATTTTTGAAAATGGCCTTAGGATAGTTTCGCTTTATTTTCAAATGGAACTTGACCTTATGCTGATTGTCCTAAACAATAAAAAGGTAATTAATCGCCCCATTTCCTCATCCCAGCGACTCAAGAAGGCTTCTTTGGAGAGCCTGAATAATTATAAACTCATAAGTAATGGTGTGGGTATACATTGGCCTGAACTTGATGAAGATTTGAGCTTAAAAGGATTTCTTCAGGAGGAAGTTACTAAAGTTGGGTATTTAGCCTAGCTATATTCTCAACATTACGGCACTGCGAGGAAGTCAATCTCCAGTACGGCAATGCGCTCTCCTCCGATAGCAATGAGTGCATCATCAAATGCATCCGTTTCATAGAACCGGCCACCAAAGTCGATGGTCATGCCCTCTGTAAATAAAAAATCAGGAAATACCTCAGCGCAGATATAGCCTTTGTAGCTAGAGTCAATAGTGCCGGCTACAAAATACCTGATGTAGTAGGTCTCATACTGGTCATCGTAATGAAGACTTCCCTGAGCCTGATCCACTTCACTCAGAAAATCGTCACTTTTATCGCAAGCCCCTTCATTTTCACCGCAGGCAGAAAAAAGAAGGCTGAAGAATAGAATGGCAAGGATGGTTTTCATCGATAAGCTTTGAAAACATAGACACAGTAGGTTGAGTTTCGGTTGGAAATGGTGCCGCAATGAAAAGGCCTCACTCTCTAGAGAATGAGGCCTACTGTATATTGCAACAACCGACAATAGAACGAAAAATCTATTATCAATTTCCGTATTGTCAATTATCAATTGATCACTACATCGACCAGGTCTTCCCTTCACCAGCTTCGGCTAGAGGAATACAGCCCTCCCATTTTGTGGGAACAAACTTATGCTGCAGCACTTTAGTAGCCCCTACTTCAGATGTGAAGTACCCCAGCAAAGTCAATTCCTTGAAAGTCCAGAAGAATGGTTTTTCGATACCTTCTTCGTCAAAGTCGACACCCTTATATTGCTTGATATCCCTGTCCTTCTGCATGGTAAAAGACAGCTTCTTGTTAGGTTCAAGATAGCCAAACGGATCTCCCATCTTGTCGTCGCATTCTGTCTCAAAAGCCTGTAGTCCTTTCATGAACTTCGTTCGATCTTCCAACGAATAAATTGTGCTTACCATCTCCTCTATGAATTGGGGTACCCCAACGTCCTTGGCGCCCGGAGTGTCCGTCTTGGGTATAATCGTTTCAGCCAATTCCATGACCGTCACAGCCTGCTCTTTGGTAAAGAATCTGGGCACCCAGTTGGGCTCCATACTTGGTGTACAACCGTTGAGCACCCCAAGTATAGTGGGTGCGCTAAGTGCTCCACCCATCATGAGGGCGGTCTTTTTAATTGCTTCTCTTCTATCTATTGACATGATCGTTAGAATTAAAGGTTGCCTTTTTTGAGTTCAGAAACTGCGAAATCAGCCGCCCGAGCGGTCAATGCCATATAGGTCAACGATGGATTTTGACAACCTGCTGAGGTCATCGCAGCTCCATCTGTGACAAATACATTTTGTACTTCGTGTACCTGATTCCACTTATTGAGGACAGAAGTCTTTGGATCTCTACCCATTCTTGCTGTACCCATTTCATGTATGCCTAAGCCGGGAGCTCCGATATCGTCGTATTTCTTGACGTTTTTCAGACCCGCCACTTCCAACATTTCTGCTGCTGAGTCGGCCATATCCTTACGCATGGCGAGCTCGTTTTCCTTAAACTCACAATCAATTTTGAAAGTAGGCAGTCCATGCTTATCGAGCTTATCGCTCGTCAGTGTCACCTTGTTTTCGTGGTAGGGTAGGCATTCGCCAAACCCCGTTAAGCCCATTTGCCAATTGCCGGGAGTCACAATGTCTTCTTTGAGCTGTTTACCCACACCGAGTTCGGCGACAGCACTTTTCCAACCATTACGACTACCACCGCCTTGATATCCGAATCCTCTCAAATAGTCCTCTCTCTGGTCGGTAATGTTTCGGAATCTTGGTATATAGATTCCGTTAGGTCGTCTACCGTGGAAGTACTGATCCTGGAAACCATCGTACTCACCAGATGCACCTACGCGGAAGTGATGATCCATCAGGTTGTGACCAAGCTCCCCTGACGCATTGCCCATTCCTTCGGGATGTACCTCACTCTTGGAGTTCATCAAGATCCAGGTCGATCCTAAGGCGGAGGCATTAAGGAAGACGATCTTCGAGAAGTATTCTGTGTATTCGCCCGTCTCTGCATCCATCACACGTACGCCTGTAGCTTTCTTAGATTCCTTATCATAAAGCACTTCGGTGACTATGCTGTTTGGACGCAATGTCATGTTACCAGTCGCCACAGCAGCGGGAAGTGTCGAGCTCTGACTGCTGAAGTATGCGCCAAAAGGACAACCTCTAATACAAAGGTTGCGGTACTGACATTTTGAGCGACCATTATGATTTTGCGATAGATTAGCCGTACGGCCGATGGTCATGATTCTATCGTCAAAGTTAGCAGCGATGCTATCCTTTACATGCTTTTCAAGACAGGTGTAGTCCATAGGAGGAAGCAGCTTGCCATCTGGCAGCTGAGCCAAACCCTCGTTTTGTCCACTTACGCCAATGTGCGTCTCTACATAGTCATACCACGGCTCCAGATCTTTGTATCGGATGGGCCAGTCTACCGCAATGCCTTCTTTCGCGTTAGCAGCGAAATCCATCTCACTGAGGCGATAGCTCTGACGTCCCCATAACAGTGACCTGCCACCGACATGGTAGCCTCGTATCCAGTCAAAGCGCTTTTCCTCTTCATAGGGGTGCTCTGTATCCTTTACCCACCAGTGCTTGGTCGATGGCTTCATGGTGTAGCCTGTCCGGTTCTGCACGGGATAGTCTTTCAACTCTTCTGCCGATAGGCGATCCCCGTTGGGGAGCTCCCATGGATTGAGGTTGGTAGTAGGGTAGTCCTTGATGTGCTCCACATTTCTACCTCGCTCCAGTACCAGCGTTTTGAGCCCTTTTTCGGTCAGCTCCTTAGCAGCCCAACCACCACTAATGCCTGTGCCCACCACAATAGCATCATAAGTGTTCTGCTGCTTTGCTTTCGCATTCAGATTCATACTTCTTCAAAATTTGAGTTTAACTGCCCGGCACTTTTAGGTAGAAAGAGCAGAGCATTGAGACTTTCTCAATAATAGTAGTTCGAAAAAGTAAAATAGGCTTTTTTGAGCAGCTTAAGAAGAGGACAATTGTGAAAAAGGCAAAAATAAAGTCCCTTTCGTCCGAAATGTTTTAAGCAAACGATTTCCAAAGAAAGGTACTACTTGTAATGCGTGTAATTGCTATCTGAATGTGGAGGTAACGATAAGATACAGCAGTGATATTATGATACAGGAATATATTTAAATTAGGAACTATGTCGAATTGGATAATCAGACACTGATGATATGAAAGATCGCAAGAAATGGACACCAGATTATTTTGGATGGATTCTACTCTTCATATTTGACGTGTGCCTAACGCTGTTTTGGTTATGGCTGTTTTATCATGGGTTTAATTTGGAAAAACGGTTTGCATATGACTTTCTGGGATATTCTATATCAGCCTGTGCTGCGGTTATTTTCACTTGGAACGTTTATGAAATATGGATTTTAACCAGTTTCCTTATGGTAGAGTTTGGCCGGACAGTTGAATTTGATCCATCAGAGAAGCTACTTTATATTAACCATAACCGGATTAAACAGACACTTCATCTAAGCGATCTGACGGAAGTGATTTTTAGTAATCCGAGATTCGGTACAAGAACCCCTACGAGACATTTATCATATACTCAGCTCAACTTCAGATCCCAAAAACCTATTGTGATTACGTCTTTTTTGATGAACACCAAAGAAGTCAATAAACTACTTGGTCGCGGAGGGTTCAAGAAAACATCTACTAATAGAAACCTTTTCGAAGGGATTAAGCTCAAATAGTTAACAGCCCAAGAGTACCCAAGCTTGGTGCGTAGTAATTCTGCAACGTTATTTTAGGACTACTTAAACGCCGGGATACCTGTGATCTCGTGACCAAGGATCAATAAATGAATATCATGCGTACCTTCATAGGTCACCACTGATTCAAGGTTCATCATATGCCTCATCATCGGGTATTCGCCAGTGATGCCCATGCCACCGTGAATTTGGCGGGCTTCTCGAGCGATATCGAGGGCTGTAGCCACGCTGTTGCGCTTAGCAAGGGATATTTGTGCTGTCGTAGCTTTACCCTGATCCATCAGGGTGCCCAGCCGCCAGTTGAGCAGCTGTGCTTTGGTGATCTCACTGAGCATCTCAGAGAGCTTCTTCTGGATCAATTGGAATGATCCAATAGGCTTGTCAAACTGGATTCTCTCCAGAGCATACCGTCGTGCGCTATCATAGCAGTCCATAGCTGCTCCAATGGCTCCCCAGGCAATACCGTACCTGGCGCTATCGAGGCATTTCATGGGAGCTCCCAGCCCACTCTTTCCTGGTAAGATATTTTCCTTTGGCACTTTGACATTGTCAAAGACTAATTCACCTGTGCAGCTCGCTCTTAGCGACCATTTTCCCTTGGTCTCAGGCGTGCTGAAGCCTTCCATGCCACGCTCAACGATCAGACCGTGGATTCTGCCTTCTTCGTTCTTTGCCCACACTACCGCAATGTCTGCTTTAGGTGAATTTGAGATCCACATCTTTGCACCATTGAGGAGGTAATGATCACCTTCATCGGAATAGTGCGTGACCATTCCGCTAGGGTTGCTGCCATGGTCAGGCTCGGTGAGTCCAAAACAACCTAAAAACTCACCTGAAGCTAGCTTGGGCAAGTATTTTTGCTTCTGCTCCTCACTTCCAAAGGTGTAAATAGGATACATCACGAGCGATCCCTGAACGGATGCTGTGGACCGCATGCCACTATCCCCACGCTCGATCTCTTGCATGATCAGCCCATAAGAGATATAGTCCAATCCACCGCCACCGTATTGCTCAGCCACAGTAGGTCCGAACGCACCGATTTCGCCAAATTTCCTTACCATTTCATAAGGAAAATGATTGTGCTCCGCCCAATCCTCTATGAAGGGTGAAATCTCCTTTTTCACAAAATCCCTGATGGAACTTCTGATCAGTTTATGCTCCTCGGTAAGCAGGTCATCCAGTAGGTAGAAGTCGGGGGATTCGAATAGATCCGTCTTCGTAGATGCCTTTGCCTTAGCACTTTGGGTCAATGTGTCAGTGGACATGGAGTGGGTTGTTTTAGTCGTTTAATTGGGTCAAATTTACAATGAATTTCAGTGGTCGCCTATGGATAAATCGAAAATCGAACCCCGAGTATTAGAGTTGTTGGGCAAGCTTGAAAAAAAGTTTGATTCTATGGGGCAAGATTTATCTTCTTACCTGGATGGACTGCTTTACAGTGATTATCTTACTTATTGGGACTATATCCATTTGGATACATTATTGAGCCTTCAAAATCCCAGAACAGGATTTCCTGATGAGAAAATATTTATCATGTATCATCAGATCACTGAACTCTATTTCAACCTCATCATCCACGAAATAAAGCAAATTCAGGATAAGGCTGATCAGGAGAAAGCTTGGTTTTTGAAGCGTATCAGACGGGTCAATCGATATTTCAATCACCTGGTGGACTCATTTGATATTATGGTAGACGGTATGGATCAGGAGCAGTTTCTGGCCTTTCGCATGTCCCTCTTGCCAGCTAGTGGATTCCAATCCGTTCAGTATCGGGAAATCGAGATCATGTCGACCGATTTTAGATACCTGACTAAGACACGAAAGGAGTCAGGTGGGACTATCCCAGAACTTTTCGAGGATATTTATTGGCGTATGGGAGCCACTGAATTGGCTTCTGGTAAGAAGACCCTGACCCTACGCCAGTTTGAAGCGAAGTACAGCGAACGATTGATCAAGCTAGGAGAGGAGATGAAGCATGTCAATCTCTACAGGCTCTATCGAGATCACTTCGATGAGGATGATGATATCCGCTCAGCTCTCAGAGAGTTTGATAGCCTGGCCAATGTCAATTGGCCCCTTGCCCATTACAAATCGGCGGTTAGATACCTCAATCAAGATCCGATCATTATCTCTGCCACAGGAGGAACCAATTGGCAGAAATATCTCCCACCAAGATTTCAGAAGGTCTCTTTCTACCCTGAGCTATGGACAGACAAAGAGAAGGAAGAGTGGGGTAAAGGTTGGGTCTTGGACACATTGGCTCAAAATTATGCTTAGGCTTGCGCTATCTCTGGGTCATATCGCAACTGTTGTTGCCTTTGCTCGCATTCGGGCAGTCGGCCAATTCCTCGGACAACAGCAACATTAGAATAAGGAAGTATTTTGACCAGGAGAAGACCCGGGTAATGGAGGAGTACTTTCTAACCGACTCTACCTCGGGAATTATTGACGGCCCCTATCGGCAATATTTTTATGATGGGGGCTTGGCTACAGCCCTGGATTATCAGAATAATCTGCCCCAGGGGAAGGCTTCATATTATTATGAAAATGGCAATCCAAAAATGCTCGGAGCATTTGATCGGGGTGAGAGCACGGGCATTTGGGAGTACTATTTTGAGAGTGGGCAGCTAAACATGAAAGGTGAGTTGATCACGGATGTTCGTCAGGGGGAGTGGAGTTTCTATTTTGAAAACGGCAACCTGAAAAGCAGAGGTCACTTCATTGATAACCAACGCGACGGGATCTGGAATTTCTTCTATGAAGATGGGAAGCTAAAGGCTCAGGCACTTTATGAAGATGGACAGGGAGTATACAAGGAATTTTACAGTTCGGGTAGCCTCAAGATGGAAGGACAAAATGTGCAGGGGAGAAGTGTTGGAGCCTGGAGCTTTTACTATGAGACTGGAGAATTAGAAGCTGAGGGGCTGTTTGAAGATGGCCTGAAAACCGGACTATGGAAATACTATCATAAGAATGGTAACACCCAGGGAGTAGGATACTACGTGGAGGGTAAGAAGAGCGGTCGCTGGACTTATTATCATGAAGATGGTGTGGTCAGTAGTCAGGGGGATCTGAAAGAAGACATTAAAGATGGCTTTTGGAAGCTTTTTTATGAGTCGGGCAAGGTAAAGGGGCAGATAGAGTATACGGACGGAGAGGGCACCTATGAAGAGTATTATGAGAATGGACGACTGAAACAGAAGGGACAACTCAATCAAAAAGGTAAACAGGGTCTTTGGGAGTACTTTACAGAAAATGGCAAGTTGGAGGGACAGGCCAATTTTACAAATGATGTCGGCGAGTACACCGGCTATTACCCGGGCGGCAGCACAAAGATGACGGGCACCATAGCCAATGACAAGCGAATCGGTGATTGGCAGCTATACAACCCTGATGGAGCTTATGCAGGGACTTATAAGCCCATTTATGAGGAGGAAGACCCCATTTTCTACACCGAGGCTACTATCAACAGTCTTAGCAAAGTGACTTATGATAAGCCTGCTTATCGCTTCAAGAATAAAAGCCTGAAGTATTTCCGCAGCAGGATTAATGAATACAGAGGTATCATCTTTAGCCTCGACGCTTCCACGATTCCGGTAGGAAAGCTGGGTATGGGTATCGAGTACTATTTTCAGGAGCGACTCGGCTATGAAGTTCAGGCGTATATGATCCGTGATCCGTTTTTTGAGAATCATGGAGATCTTGGTTTTAACGTTTCTGCTGCACAAGGTTGGCAAGGTAAGTTTCGGCAAAAACTCTACAGCGATGATGGTGCTTTTGGCATGTTTTACTTTGGGCATGAGGTTGGGTACAGCCAGATCAATCACAGGGCTACAGTGCTGGATTCGGCGTTCACCTTTCCCAGAAGCATCGGCTTGGAGCTCGCCGAGGAGCGGTTTCAATACGGTGTATTCATTGGTAATCGCTGGATGAGAAATGCCGCGGATGCCGGCATTACCATTGACGCCTACATCGGTGTGGGCATTGGCTGGCGATGGTTTGATGACAACTTCACCAATACTCCAGAGTACAATCAGATTTTCAGTGACGTAGATCGGGACAAGAACTTTTTCCCCATCCTTTTTGGGATACAGATAGGTATCGTTGGACCCAAGAGTCGAAGCATAGGATTTTAACCTAGCTTTGCGCTCTTTGAGGATAGATACCTTACCACAATGAATAGAGAATACAATTTCAAGCTACCCCCTGAGGTAGCGTTTCAGGAGCATTTGCTAGAGGAGGCTGTGGTCAAAAAGACCAAATCCAAGGCCCCATTTCAGGTCAAGCGACGATCTATAGATGCTCGTGGCAACTCGGTGAAAGTCAATATTACTGTCGAAACCTACATTGGAGACCCACCACCTTTAAGACAGACTACCCTCCAATATCAATCGGTAGCAAACGCACCTTCCGTTATCATCGTTGGTAGTGGTCCTGCAGGACTTTTTGCGGCGCTTCGACTCATCGAACTAGGTGTCAAACCGATCGTGCTCGAGAGAGGCAAGGACGTCCGTCAGAGAAGACGCGATATTGCTGCCATCAACAAAGATCATATTGTCAATCCAGAGTCTAACTATTGCTTTGGTGAAGGTGGGGCCGGTACTTACTCCGATGGCAAACTCTACACGCGATCGAAGAAGCGCGGAGACATTCGCAGGGTGCTGGACATTCTGGTAGCGCATGGTGCGACCGAAGAGATACTTATCGACGCACATCCGCATATTGGGACAAATAAGCTACCGCAAATCGTCCAGGCATTGCGCGATCAGATAATCAGCGCAGGCGGTGAAGTTCATTTTGAGTCGAAGGTGACAGACCTGATCATCAGATCAGGTAAGCTGGAAGGTGTGACCCTGGAGAGCGGAGATCAGGTCAAGGCACATGCTGTGATTCTGGCCACCGGTCATTCAGCGAGAGACATATT